>CAWKIF010000074.1:0-37677 GCA_963849485.1 candidate division FCPU426 bacterium
CCCGGACAGTCCGCGGTTTTTTACGAGGCGGATGCGGTAGTGGCGGGGGGGGTCATTCAAAAAGAACGAGTCCGGATTCCTTCATCTTTCATGGCGTGATTTTTTCCTCTCCCTCGTGAAAACCCCAAACCTAGGCGGTCCACCCGACCCGGACCCTTTTATCTTGTGGTGGCGGGTGCCCGGGGTTTTTGTCCTTTTCATCAAAACGTTTGCATGTATAATTTTCAAATGATCTTTCAGCGTTCCTTCCTGCAAAAAACCCTGGCCCTGGCCTGCGTCCTTTGTTTATCCGGCCTGTTTGTCCCGGCGCTCGTTCCCAAAGCCAACGCCCTTTTTTGGGAGGATGACAACGGCAATAACGATCCCAATGAGGTCAAGAGCCGGCCGGACCATTTCGGCCTTTTCGACTGGGTGGGCGACCTGAATCAGGACGCCAAGGTCAAGGAATACCGGAAAATGGACAACCATGACCGGGGGCCCAGCGTGAACAACGACAAAAGGACCTGGCTCATCGTTACCTCCGGCGCCGTCGGGGTGGGTTTGGGGCTTCTCGCCGCCGACCGGCTGACGCCCTCGGGTGATAGTTCCTATATGGCTAATATGTTCATCGGGGGGGCTTTAGGCCTTTGCGCGGGGGTGATCGTAGGTTCACTCATCATGCCCCAGGATTATGAGGTGGATCAAAGGGCCCAGACGGAGTTCTTGCGCAGCAACCAGGCCTGGCTTCTCGACCCCGCCCGCCAGCAGCTTTCCCAAGCTTTCCGACCCACGCAAACGGCTTTTTCCCTCAAGTTTTAACCCCACTCAATTTAAGGGCGGCGAGACGTTCCTCCCCCTGAAAGAGGTCTTTTTGTCCATGTACATTCGCGTCAAATTAAAGCCGAACGAGGAAGAGCGGCTCCTAGCCGGACATCCCTGGGTTTTCGCCAATGAAGTCGAAAAACCCTCCCAAAGCTTCTCGCCGGGAACCTTGGTGGAAGTTGTTACTTCCAAGGGACAGCCGGTGGGCCGGGGTGTCGCTAACCCCGCCTCCAAGATTCTCATCCGCTTGCTGACCCGCGGGTTTCAAACCGAAGTGGATGACGCCCTGATCCGGTCCCGGGTGGAGGGAGCGGTCCTTTTGCGCCGCCCATTTTTAGAGTCGGGGGAAACCGATGGGGTAAGGTTGCTTTTCGGCGAAGGCGACGGACTGCCGGGCCTGATCGCGGACGCCTTCGGACCGACGGTGGTCCTCTCCTGCTTTAGCGCGGGGTTAAAACCGTTCCTTCCCGTCGTCCGCGATACCTTTGTTCAGCTGGGTTTCCCATTCGTGTACGAGAAAAGCGTGGGGGAGGTCTGCCACAAGGAAGGAATGCCCGAATTTGAGGGTTGGATCACCGAACCCGGTGTTTTCCCTCTCCGTTTCAAGGAAGGC
Organism: candidate division FCPU426 bacterium; assembly: GCA_963849485.1. Taxonomy (GTDB): domain Bacteria; phylum Oederibacteriota; class Muellerivitia; order Muellerivitales; family Muellerivitaceae; genus CAVTWJ01. The sequence continues at coordinate 1,415 of CAWKIF010000074.1, forward strand.
TCCGCCTTTTTCCAATCCCGGCCCCAACAAGGACAAAAGACGGGGTTTTACTTGGACTTCCGGGAAGGGCGCAAGAAATTACGTTCGCTCTCCAAGGGTAAAAGAATATTGGATGCCTTCGCCTATACCGGAGCGGCTTCCGTCCAGGCCGCCCTGGGAGGGGCCTCCGAAGTGGTCGCACTGGAATCCTCCCAGCAGGCCGTGGAAGAAGCTCAGGAGAACGCCCAAGCCAACGGGGTGGGGGGGAAGATCCGCTTTGAGAAATCCGACAGCTTCAAGGCCTTGAGGGAACTGCGTAAATCAGGGGAAGCTTTCGACGGCATCCTCCTGGACCCGCCGCCCTTAGCCAAGAGCGCCCATGAGGTGCCCGAGGGAAGACTGGCCCTGACCCGGTTAGTTTCCCTTTCCCTGGAAATCCTGAACCCGGGGGGATTCCTGATCGTGGCCACCTGTTCCCACCATTTTGCCTGGAATGTCCTGGAAGGGGTCCTGAGGGAATCCGCCGAGAAGTCGGGCCGTTCGTTCCGATTGATGGAAAGGTTGACCCAACCCGCCGACCATCCCATCGTACTGGGCGTGCCGGAAACGGAATACCTGAGGACGGTTATTTTGGAAGAATTAAAATACTGAATAAAATCTTCAAGCGCGGATGACCCCCGTTTCTTGACGCGTTTTTGATATAAAGGGAAGCGTCGGGTTGAAGATGCCGCCCTTTGACTCTCATTGGAAAGGTTCGAAAAAGAATGAAAATCCTGGTAACTGGTTGCGCGGGCTTCATCGGGTCCCACCTGGTGGCGAGGCTCTTGAAGGAGGGCCACGAGGTCACGGGAGTGGACAATTTCGATGTATATTATTCGCGCTCCCAGAAGGAAAAAAACCTTTACCAGACCCTCCTGCACCCCCAATTCAAGCTGGTCGAGGACAACCTGGCCACCATGGCCCTGGTCAAGGTCTTAAAGGGTACCGAAGCGGTGGTGCACCTGGCGGGCCAGCCGGGGGTGAGGGGTTCCTGGGGAGCTTCGTTCCACCGTTATGTCACCAACAACCTGCAGGTCACCCAAAGGCTCCTGGAAGAATGCAAAAGCAGCAGGCTCAAGCGGTTTGTTTACGCTTCCTCCTCCTCGGTTTACGGGGATATCGCCCCCGCGCCGGGGGAAACCATCGCCATCCTCGGCGAGGAAACGGCCTGCAAGCCCCGCAGCCCCTACGGGGTCACCAAGCTGGCCGCGGAAAACCTATGCCAGCTTTACCACCAGGAATATAAAGTTCCCACGGTTTCCCTTCGCTTTTTCTCCGTCTACGGCCCGGGACAGCGGCCCGACATGGCCTTCAACCGGTTTTGTCACAGCATCCTGCATGAAGCCGCCCTAACCATTTACGGCGACGGTAAGCAGGTGAGGGATTTTACCTACGTGGAGGATGTCGTTGAGATCATCGCTGCCTCTCTCCTTTCACCCGAGGCCGTGGGGCAAGTGGTCAACGTGGGAGGCGGATCCCCGGCCACGCTCATGGAGGCGGTAAGTTTACTGGAGGAAGTCAGCGGGAAGATCTGTCCCAAGACTTACTTGGAGCGCCAAAAAGGCGATGTTTATTCCACTCGTGCGGACACCTCGAAACTGGAAAGAATATTCGGGGTAAAGCCCCATACTCCCTTAAGGGAAGGGCTTTCCCGCGAGTGGGAGTGGCTTAAGGGGTTCGTGGCGGCGGAAGACGAGGAACAAACCATCAAATCCCAAGTACAACCCATCACGGGTGTGGACCACGCTGCTCTTGAAGCTGCGAAAGAGGATGAAAAACAGGCCAAGAAAGCCGCCCGCAAGGCCAAATCCGGGAAAAAGAAAGATGACGCAACGAAGAGCGAGACTCCGGAAGAGACCCCAGCCTCACCAGAGGGTTCTTCGGAAACATCCGAATAGAATTTCTTATGGCCCCCCGCCTGAAAATCGCCCACATCATCACCCGGTTGGATCTGGGCGGCGCCCAGCAGAATACCCTCTATTGTTGCGCCCATCATGACCGGAAAAAATACGAGGTGCTCCTCCTGACGGGCCTGGGGGGCTATCTCGACAAGGAAGCCCGCCGATTGACGGGCGTGAAGGTTTACTTCCTCACCGAGTTAAAGCATCCGATATCCCCCGCCTGGGATGGAAAAGCCTATGGGGCCCTGCGGCGCATCCTGATGGAGGAAAAGGTGGACCTGGTCCACACCCACAGCTCCAAGGCCGGAATCCTGGGCCGCCACGCGGCGCGAAGCGCGGGAGTTCCCCACATTATTCATACGGTTCATGGTTGGGGTTTTCATCCAAGCCAATTCCCACCTATCCGGTTCCTTTACCAGACCCTCGAAAAGGGCGCCGCCCGGCTCACCGACCGCATCATCGCCGTCAGCGAGGAGAACAAACTTGCCGGCCTGGCGGCGGGTATCGGCAAGGAAGAGCAATACCGGGTGATCCATAGCGGCATCGATCCCCGGCTTTATCACCTACCTTCCACTGCCGCTCGAAAAGCCAGAAAAAAATTGGGGCTTCTGGGAAGGCCCACCCTCCTGGTGTTGTCCAATCTTAAAAATCAAAAATCTCCCCTGGATGTCGTCAAGACGGCGGAGGCCTTGAAAACTCTTTGTCCCGAATTTCTCCTGCTATGGGCGGGAGACGGCCCCTTGAGGGGGAAGGTGGAGAAAGAGATTCGAAAGCGCGGTTTGGGGTCTCAGATCCGGCTTCTGGGGTGGCGGGAAGATGTGGCGGCGCTCTTGGCCGCCTCCGATTGCCTGCTCTTGACGTCCCTCTATGAGGGCCTGCCCCGCGTGATTCTTCAAGCCATGGCCGCGGGGAAACCGGTCGTGGCGACCGCCGTTTCGGGCACGCCGGAAGCGGTGAAGGACGGCATGTCGGGGTTCCTGCACGCTCCCCAGGACTGGGCGGGCATGGCCCAAAGCCTTGCCCGGATTTTACAAGACAGGGATTTGGCCAAACGCATGGGCGAGGAGGGACGAAAAGGTTTGAAGGGTAGCTTCCAGATAGGGGAAATGCTTTCCCAGATCGAGGCCCTTTATCAGGAAGTCGTGGATGCCAAAGGGCCCGGGGTTGAACCCTTTCCCAGGTGAACCGTCCTGCCGAAAGAAGTAGAATGGCCCCGAATCTTAAGCCCGAAGGCCTCGAAGAACCATGAAACCCATATCCACCCAAGCCGCCTTTCCCAAGGATGCGGCCGGCCGTTTGGTCGGCGGTGTGCTGTTATGTTTAGTGCCGCTGGTCACCCTCGTTCCGGTAACACCCGTCTCCTCTTGGCTGGCCGAGGATTGGCTGATGCGATGGCTGACCTTGGGAGCTTTCCTTTTGTGCCTGGGAGCGGGTTGGGCGCGCCGTGAAAACCGATCCCTCCTGACGCTGGATTTACCTGATTTTATCCTGATTCTCCTTTCCGGCTGGATCCTGCTTTCGGTCAAGAATTCCAAGCAAGCATTCGACAGTTTCTATTCCTTCAAAAGCTATCTGACCCTCCTGCTTTGGTGGTTTACCCTGAGGGCGGCGTGGAAATTCTGGCCGGGTCTTTGGGAATGGTTTGAGAGGGTCTTTTTCTGGACGTCCCTCGCCGCTTCCGCCTACTTGACCATCACCACCTCGCTTCACGGCCTTTTTCCCGGCCGGTTCGATTTCATTTATCCCCGCGCGGGCCTTTTCCCCAACGAGAATATCGCGGCGGGGTTCCTGGGCATGGCTCTCCTCTGGTTCGGCTTGAAAAAGATCCGGGGAGCGAAAGTTTCCTCCCTGGCCATGGGTCTCCTGCTCCTTTCCTGGGGACTCACGGAAAGCCGGGGAGGCCTGGTTTCCATGGTCATCGCCGTGGTCTTTTTCTGCGTGCTTCATATGGAGGAAATCGAGGAGCGGATGCACCGATGGGGCAGCCGCAAGTGGTTTTTTTTCGGCTTTTTTGTCCTGTTTCTGGCCTTCTCGGTTTCTTTCATGATCAACCGTCTATTCCACGCCCTGGAACTGGATCCACGGGCTTTCTTTCGCCTGGATGTTTGGTCCTCTTGCTGGCAGATGGCCCTGGACCAGCCCCTATGGGGTTTTGGCCCCGGCACCTTCCAGTCGGTTTACCCCTCTTTCCGGGCGGATTTCCTATGGAACTCGACGGCCGCGGCGGCCCACAACGAATACCTTCAGGTGGCCGCCGAGTGCGGCTGGCCCGCCTTGGGAATCACCCTGCTCTTTCTTTGGTCGGCCGGAAGGCAATTTTGGGAGACCGCCCGCCGGACACCCGCGTTCCAGGCCCTGACCCCCACTCTTCGGGCGGTCGAGACGGCTTTTTATCTCATGCTATTCGAGTGCGCCCATAATTTCGTGGACTTCACCTTTCACGAATGGTCCCACCGGCTGGTGATTCTCTCGGCGGTCACCTTTGCCCTGGGCGAAAAAACCCTAGCCGAGGACCTGAAGGTTGAGTTCCATTTTTCACTGCGGGCCTTCCTGGGGGGAAGCGCCGTTCTCCTGGTCTTCCTGGTCTGGTGCCTGGGGGTGGGCAGCTTCCGTGATTACAGCGCGAGGATGTTGGACGTGAAGGCGGTTTCTCTTTTCCAAGCCGGCCTTTGGGACAAGGCCGAGACTCTCGAGCGACAGGCGCTGGTTTACCGGCCCAACGATGGCCAGAGTTGGAATCTCCTGGGCGTGATCCAGGATGGCCGGGCCGGGCAAAGCCCGGTTCCGGAAAATCGGGAAAAACTCTTCCACGAGGCCCAATACGACTTCCAAAGGGCCATTGATTGCTCACCTTATGATCTGGATTTAAGGGACAATCAGGTTCAAAGCCTCATTAAACGAGGCCACTTGGAGGAAGCCCTGAGTCTGGAAAGTCAACTGTTGAAAAGCGGTCCCCGCCTTCCCATGGGTTTCACCAACCAAGCCATGCTCTTGCTGCGTTTGGGGAGGGCCAAGGAAGCCATCGGCCCGGCCCAGCAGGCCATCGACGATTTTCCTAATTTCCTGCCCGCTTATCTCTTCAAGGCCGAGGCCCTGGAGCGGTGCGGGAAAAAGGCCGAAGCCTTGCTCGCTTACCAGGCCGCACAGGATATGCTCAAGGGGCTGGGCGTGGCGGATCCTTCCAGACAGGTGGAACCCAGCATCGAGCGGCTTAAAAAAAGTCCATGACCCCACCCTCCAAGGGCCCGGGAGAGCCGCCGGGAAACCTGGCCCCCCTCGCCCTTTTCCTCGGGCTTCTGGCCCTCAACAGTTTTCTGGTCTCCCCTTTTATCGGCTGGTACGATTCGGGAGAGATGGTGGGAGCCACCGCCTGCCTGGGGATTTCCCATCCTTCCGGGCAGGTCCTCTTCCATCTCCTCGGCAAGTGTTTTCTTCTCCTCCCCTTTTCCTCCCCGGCCTGGAGGTTGGGGTGGATGTCCGCTGTTTTTGCCGCGGGTTCATCCGTCCTTTTTTACAAGATCGCCTGTCGGCTTTCTCCCCGCAGCAGAACCCTGGGCTGGAACTTGCTCCTCACCCTCCTCTGGAGTCTGAGCCTGCCCTGGTGGCGTTATTCTCTCGTTCCCTTAGTCTATGCCCTCTATTTGTTTTTGGCGCTTTTCCTGGTTTGGATCCTGGGGGGGGAAGGGGATATCCGTCAGAACCGCCGACGGGAAGCCCTATCGCTATTCGTCCTCGGATTGGGTGTCGTTTTCCGGCCCACGCTTTTTTTCGCCATGCCATTCGCGGGAATTTTACTTTTCGTCCAGGCACGAGGAACGGGATGGGGAACGATCCAAAGATTAGCGTCGGGGTTGGCGTTTTTTCTTCTGGGTTGGAGCACCGCCCTTTACCTGCCCCTTCGCTCCAACTTGATTCCTCCCATCGCTTTCGGCGTCCTCACCCGGGGGATTCCTTTTCTCCGGCAGGTATTGGCCCTCAAGTTTTCACACTATGTAGGAACGGTGAATGTGAGGAATATCCTGACAGTCCTGTCCCAGATGGGGGGACATTATTGGACGGACCTGACTCCCCTGGGAGTTATCCTCGCCCTTGCTGGTTTGATCTACGCCTTTCGGTATTACCGGGAAACCCCGGCTTTACTTTGGGCCTCCCTGGGATGGGCCGTCCTGGAAAGTTTATTTGTTTTTACCATCCCTTTTCCTGCATTCGAGTCGCACCAGGTGCTATTGAGCTGGGCGGTGGCGGGCCTTTTTGCGGCCTATGGTCTGGGCCGCCTGGAACCGGTTCTTTCACAGCGAATCCTCGGCCGACGGCTGATCTTAACGGCACTGGTCGTGGGGTTGGGGGCACAGGCCCTTTCCCTCGGCCATTTGCTGGAGCGCAAGTCGGACCGGAGCGCGGAGGATTACGCCCATAATCTTTTGTCGCTGATGGGCACGGACGCCCTCTATTATCCCAGCGAGGAAAACGAGTATTTTCCCCTCGCCGGCTACCAACAGTCCTTCGGATTTCATCCAGGGGTGGACTTGATCGAGCCGGGGACTCCGCCTTCCCAAATCGGACCGAAGATTCAAAAGGCCATTCTGACCGGCAGGCCCTTTTTCGTGACCCGGCAATATGACCTGCCGCCGGGGTATTCTTTCCAAACCTGGGGGCCCCTTTACCGGGTGGTCCGGGGAGAGGTCCCCCCGATTCCCAACCGGCCGTTGGTGACAGGGTTACCCCTGGCTTGCTGGCATCAATTGGAATTAAGAAAAATGGAAGTAATTCCCGGTGAAGTGGCCGCTGGAAAAATTCTCACCCTGCATTATCTTTGGGAAAGGAAAGGGCCGGGGGAGGAGGATGGGACAAGCCAGGTGATGGTTTTATTCCTGGACGAACAAGGAAACTACCCACTAAAGGACGGCGTTTTTTGGCTTCATGATATCCATGAGCCCCCGTTTTATTCCTTCACGCGCCTGGAAAAAGGCAAGGTTTACGACGAGGAAAGGGTACTGATGATCCCCTCGGATTTTCCGCCGGGGGATTACCAGGTAGTGGTGGCCTTGCAAAAGACCCCAGTCCAAATCAAGAGCGGGCAGGAGTCCTTCCGGCAGGAATTTTATGAGAGGGCCTCGGCCCAAAATCTTGAAAAATTCATGGGACGGGGCGCGAATCAATCGTTGGCCCAATTCAGCCTTGAAGCGGGTAAGGGCGGGGATGATTTCTGGCCCTTGACGAGTGGGGGCGCGTTTAACGGGGACTGGCGTTTTGCCGATGCGGGCCGGGTTAAAATTGTCCAACCCGCGGGAGAGGAGAATCGGTAAATTTCCCAAGGGACGATTTTGCTTCATTAAAAAAAGGTTAAGGTTTTAATGAACCAACCAAGAGGCGTTCGGCATCGAGAGCTTCCCTGTATTGCGGTTCTTGCCTTAAGGCGGCCTCGAAGGATTGGTGGGCTTCCGTAACATGATTTTTGCGAAGATACAAACAACCTAGTTTGTAATACAAATGAGCTGACGGATAACCTTTTTCGATGGCTTGGCGCAGGGAACGGATAATTTCCTCGTAATGATTCTGATAATAGTGCTCGTAATAGAATTCCGAGGCTTTTTCCCAATAGCAAGATTCCAGGAACCGGTCCCCGATCACCCGCGCTTCGCCGTCGACCAGGGTCTGGACCGTGGTTTCATAACTATGGGGTTGGTTGATGTTGGCGGCCTGCAGGTCCAACTGATGAAAGTAACGCTGAACCGAGACCCAGCGATCCAAAGTGGATTCGTCGATTTCTTGCCGGGAGAGGAGCACTTGCATCGTGTTATCCCCGGAGGGCCCGTCGGCGGGGAGATAAAGTCGGGCTTTTGGAAACCTTTCCCGTAAATAAGGGTAATAGTGGGAGTTGATGGGGATCAGGACCCATCGCGCCTCCCTGGAATCCAGGGCTTGATTTTCAACGGCGTTAAAATCGTAGGTTTCCACAAAAAAATCGGCGTCCCCCGAGGGGGAAAAATCGGAAAGAATCAGGCCCGGGCCTAATTTTTCTGAGAGATACTTGCAGAAAGGATAGCTTTGGATCCGATTTTCCCGGGAATAAGAACGAGCGATTCGGACAATATCGGTGCTCGTCGAAAAAGCCAGTAAAATAAAAAGGATAAGCCCCCTTCGCCGCAGGGGTGCCTCTGTGAGAAGGGCCCCCAAGCCCCAGGCTGTCACCCAGAGGATGAAGGGAAGAAGATCGAGGATTCTCAGCATTTCCACGTAGCTGGAGACGTAGATCGGCAATGAAAAGATCAGGAAAGCCAGAGCCATCCTCCGGGAGGACGGATGGTGACGGTATTTCCACATCTGGATTAATCCGAGAAAGAAACCCGCCCCCCAAACCGGGTTGAGTCTCTCGAAATTGTACCAGTAATAACTCAACGCGCCATTCATCCTTCCCCAAAACAATGAACTGAAATAGGAAAAACACGTTAGAAACCTCTCCGACCATGATCCTCCTGGAACGAAGGAAGAGGAGATGCGGTTCAATAAATCGTAATCCCCCCGGAAGATAAGGAGTAAAAACGGCAAGAAAGTGATGAAGAATCCCGTCAGATAACCCCATAACGGAGCCATATTCCGATTGGAACGACTCTCGAGATAAACCGCCAAGAAAACCCATAAAACCACCAAGGGCCAGGTGGGGAAGGTCCAGTAACACAAGCCGGTCCAAGCACCCAAGAGAGCTGTTTTCAGGATTTTATGGTTTGGGACAGATTCCTGGGAGGAACGGCCCATCCAATAAATGCAGATCAGCTCCCAGGGCAAAATCGTGATTGCACCCTCACAGACGCGGCCGCGGTCGAAACACCACAAGCTAAGGGCCATTAAACAAGTGCCCATAAAGCTGAAAGAGGAGGAATAACGGTTTCGAAGGACCCGATAATTCAAGGGAACGAGGAGGATCGCCAGGAGGGCCGATGCCAAGCGCATGGAAAGAAAGGAGGAGTGAATCCATCGATAACAGAGGCTGGTCATCCAGATGTAGAGGGGGGGATGTTGCCCCGGGAAATAAAACAACTTCCAATTCCAATGGTGGGTCAAGTCGATGGCGAAACTCGCGTAGAGGCTTAAATCCCCGAAAGGTTGGGGATGTTCACTCCCCAACTTATAAAAATGGATAAATACAAGCAGGATCGCGAAAAACACCCATGTTATTCCAGAAATGGATGGGAGGAACTCCTCGTATAGGACCGAAGGCTGGCGGGAAGAAGCGGGGGGAATGAGAAGAAAAGCCATCAGGAGGGGGCCCAGTACCAAGAGCCCGATGAGGCCCAACTGGAGGGTGTTGGAAAAGCCGAAATAGCAGAGCACTGAGTTCGCCGATACGAATATGAGAAAATAAAACCAGTAACTTTGAAAAAGTTTTTTTTCTCCAGAAAACATAAGGATTGTCATCCGTGAATGGATATGGAGGCCAAACGAGAATGTATCAACGAAGATAACAACCGGGGGGATATTTGGGAAGCGCGGAGTTAACAAACTTTAGCGAGTCTAATTCCAAGTGGGATAAATTAAAAACTGATCGGGGTTGGGCTCTATCGGGGATCTGCGCGGGGTGAAACCGCGGATTTTCCCTCCGACTTTTCCATGAAAGCCAGGGCTTGGAGGACGGCCTGGTTTTGAGGTTCAAGCGTCAAAGCCCTCATGAAGGCTGGGCGAACTCCCTTGAAGTTCCTCTTTCTCAGATAAAGGCTTCCCAAATCGTAATATAAATGGGCCGCGGGAAAGCCTCGATCAATGGCCTGCTGGAGGGATCCCACCACTTGCGGGTAGTGGTTCTTGAAGTCATGGTTGTAGTAAAAATCGGCGGCTTTTTCCCAATAACAGGACTCGAGAAACCGGTCGCCTTGAACAAGGGTTTGGCCCTTGGCCAAGGCTCGAAGGGTTGACTGGTAAGTTCGGGGCAGGTTGATATTGACGATCTGAGAGTTTAAACCGTGAAAATAATCCTGAGCGGTGGCCCAGGTCCCTAGGAGGGATTGATTGGAATTGTCGATTGGAATGATGGCGAGCATTCCCTCCCCGCCGGTGGACGGAACATCAGAAAAAATCCATTGGGCCTTCGGGAAAAGTTTGGTCAGGAAAGGGAAATAATGCCGATTGAAAGAAAGCAGGGCCCAATTCGCTTGGGCCGGGTCTAGGCGAGGGTTTTGGTTCGCGTTAAAGTCAAAACTATCCATAAATAGGTTCGGATTGCCTTCAGGAAGGAAATCGGCCAGTACTAGCGCGGGACCCGAAGAGAGGGAAAGATTTTTCAAAGCCTGGATCGAATTGCGGTTCGCGACTTGGACGGGGGATAAATAATAGGAAAATACCCTGGCTCCGTCCCAGACGGTTGAAAAAGCCAGGAAAAGACCTATCGCCAGCACCCTGCGAGGGTTGGGTAGATTCAGCAGTAAGTCCGAAGCGCCCCAACCGATCACAACCAGCAACAAGGGCAGCAGGGTTAATATCCGGAAGGTTTCCAGATAGGTGGAAAAGAAAGCGGGTGAGAATAAAATCAACGAAGAAAGCAGGATCCAACGGCTTAAGGGATGAGAGCGATTTCGGATGAGTTGGATCATACCCAGGAAAAAAAGCGCCCCCCAAAGGGGGTTCAATTTTTCAAAATTTTCCGGATAACCCACGGTCACCCCCTGCAGGGGACCCCAAAAGAGCGCGGAAAAATACGAGAACACGACTGGGAAATTGACTTGCTTCGGATCGGTGCCCGAAAAGGCCGAAGTCAATCTCCCCATAAGGCTGTAGTCACCCAATCCCATGGCGACCAGGAGCGGAGAAAAGGCCAATAGGAAAAAAAGAATAAACCAAAAAATTGGGAACAGGGTCTTGAAGGCGGGACGGCGGATGTTCCCTTCTCCTGCGAAAAGGGTGATCAGGAGGATCAGCAGGACAAAGGGCCAAACAGGAAAGTCGAGGGAGCCTAATCCCGCGATGAATCCCAAACCGGCGAGGATCCGAGTTTTTTGGGTGTGTGTGTTTGAACGGAGATACCGGCCCAAAAGGATAAAACAGGCCAATTCCCAGGGCGGGATGACCGCTCCCAGGTCGCATATCCGACCGAAATCAAAACACCAAAGACTCAAGGCCATTCCGAAAGCGCCCAATAGACTGAACGATTTGGAGAAGACGCCGCTCAAGGCCCAATAATAAAAAGGGACGGACAGCAGGGCGCTCAAGGTCGACGTCATGCGTAACGCCGCGAAAGTTGAAGGGACCCATCGGAAGAATAGGCTGGTGAGCCAGTAATAAACCGCGGGATGCTGAGCCGAAAAGTAAAAGAGTCGGTCGTCCCACTTTTGACTGAGATCCATGGAAAAGACGGCCGCGAGACTGTCATCCCCATAGGGGAGAGGGATCGGGTCATCCAGTCGATACAAGTGGATCCCCAGGGTAACGAGGGCCAAAGCGAACCCAACCCAAGGGGAGAAGGGTGGCAGGAATTCCCGGAAAGGCGCGGGAGGTTCGGGGATTGGATCCTTGGAGCGGTCGAACGCGGCTAATAGTAAGGGGGCGAAAACGCAAAAACCGATCAGGAGAATTTCCAGATCATTGGAGAATTTGAAGAGAGTAAGCGCCGTGTTGACCAAAAGGAAATAGAGGAAATATTCCCAATTTGAACGGTTCAAAGAAATGTTTTTAATGGTTGGGATCATTCGATGGGGGTGGGAATCTCTTCCAGAATTTGGGAGTTCATGTCCATCATGGCGTTCAAGTCCTTCTGCTGGTCCGGCGTTAATTCGTGCCCGGAATTGTTTTTGTAATTTTCGATTTGTTGGAGCTGGATACTTTTGAGCCGGTGCCGGATATCGTCGGCGGTTTGAGAGGAGATCTTGCCTTCGTGCAGATTTTTTTTCGTGAGGTCCCATTGGTATTGGAGCCTCATGCTGATTTGGTGATGGCGGGGATAGGCGGGAGGGGGAGGCTCGGCGGGTTTGGGGTTGGGAGTGCAGGCCGCCAGGGAACAGGCAAAGGCCAGCAATACCTGGGGTATGATCCGCCTCACTCGTGTCTCCTTATTTCCTGGAAAGCCGAATCTCTGAAATCATCAATTGAAGCGCTGGGCAAAGGGCGGATCCAGGAAAATTGGAAAGGGTCCTTCCCGCCTATTTAAATGCGAATAGGGGCTGGGTGCCAGTGAAAACCCTGCCAGCTTCCATCTCTTTTTGATTTTTAGGGGGACTGCCCCCTACAATACGGCCCGCAAACCCAATCATGAAGGGAAACCTATGACCGAATCCCACTCTGCCCAATCCTCCCATCCCGGCCAAACTGGCCCGGGGGCCACCGCCCCGCCTGTCAAGCAGCAGTTCGTGAATTTCGCTTTTTACAAGGTTATGGAGGAATTTCGCGCCCTGTCCGAATCCAAACGACGGACCGCCAAGAAATCCTTCCTCAAAGCCCTGGGAGCTTTTAAAAAAGACGGCATCCTACTGACCTATTCCACCCTCGGTTTCCGGGCGGATGTGGATCTCATGCTATGGCGCATCAGCTACGACCTGGACAGTTTCCAGCGCAACAGCGCGGAACTTATCAAGAGCGCGATGGGACCTTACCTGAAAACACCCGCTTCCTACCTGGCCATGACCAAGCGAAGCATTTACATCGACAAACACGCCCACGAGGGCCAGGACGGCGCCCGAAACCAGGTCATCCCCGGCAAGTACAAGTATATTTTCATTTATCCATTCGTGAAAACCCGCGACTGGTATCTCCTGCCCAAGGAAGAGCGCCAAAGGGTCATGGACGAGCATATCCGGGTGGGGTCGCTTTATCCCACGGTGAAGCTCAACACGACCTACAGCTTCGGCTTGGACGACCAGGAGTTTGTAGTGGCCTTCGAGTCGGACGAGCCCAAGGATTTTTTGGACCTGGTAATGGCGCTGAGGGAAACCCAAGGTTCCAAGTACACCGTCCGGGATACCCCCATCTATACCTGCCGTTTGCATGAACCCGAACAGGCGCTCGATTTGCTGGGATAAACGGCGCCAGAAGAGATCGTTCCGATTATTTTTAGACAGGGTGTAACTTCAAAACGAATCAGCTCGTACTTCATAGGATAACTCTTGGCATCCTCCCGCAAAACAACCTCCGCCGATAAGACCCGACCGGATCCCTGGGACCAGGCCCAGTGGGTTTCCTGGGAGGCGATGATGGTGAGAATCCAGACTGGGGATAACGAATGTTATCGTCAGTTCCTCAACGAGATTGGCCCTGTCCTCTATAACTTTGTAAGACGCAGGGTGTTCAACCAGGAACTGGTTGCGGATGTGTACCAGGAAGTGCTGCTGACGCTTCATAAGGCACGGCATTCCTACGAACCCGGCCGCCCCTTGGGGCCCTGGCTGTTCACGGTGGCCCGCAATTCCATGCTCGACGCCATGAAACGCAACCGCCGGTTCGCCGAGCGGGAAGTGCCGACCGAGGAATTACCCGAACCCGCGCGGGAGGAAAAGGACGATAGCTTGGGCGATGAGCTTCACCGGGCGCTTCAGGCCCTGCCGGAGGACAACCGGGTGGCCGTGGAGATGCTGAAAATCCGCGGCTTGAGCCTGGAAGAAGCGGCGGCCCAACTGGGGATCAAGGTAGGAGCTTTGAAGGTCCGGGCGCACCGGGGCTATAAGGAATTACGGAAGATCCTGACGGAGAAACCATGAAAGCATCCAAAACCCCCCGCCCCGCACAAGGCATCACTAAGTTCCACGATGAACTGGTAGGGAAAATATTGTCCAACGCGCCGCCCGCGCCGCCCGTGGCTTCCGCTTTCAGGCAATGGCTCATCTGGTTTGCCTGTTCTCTGGTCTTTTCCGTGATCGCCCTGGATGTGATGGGCCGGGACCCCGCTGGAAGCCTCCTCGCCCTGCCTGGGGGAACCGGTTTTATCCTGGTTCTATTCTTGGGCGCGGGAGCCTCCGCCTGGGAAGCGATCGCCTCAAGCCTGCCGGGCCGGGAGAAGGGGCCGGGGCGCAAGGCCCTGTCCCTCCTGTTATTGGCCTTGGTTTACGCGCTCCCTTTTTTCCTGTTGGGCGGAGGCTCGCATGCCTTTGATCCCTGGAAGGAAATGACGGAAGGATGGGCTTGTTTCCGGGCGGTTTCGATGATCGGGCTCCTGCCCTGGGCTTTCTTGGGATGGAGACTTTCCAAAAACGCCGCCTTCCATCCTCTTTGGACCGGCGCCTGGAGCGGCGCTTCGGCTTTTCTTTTGGGCTCGCTTACGGTGCAGATGCACTGCCCCAACCTGGAGGCGGGCCATGTCTGGATGGCCCATTTGCTCCCCGTGGCCCTTTTCACCCTCTTTGCCGGATGGGCCGGAGCCTATTGGTTCTCCCGATGGAAAAACATGAATTGATCGATTCCACCCCTTGATTCGTAAAACGATTTTTCCTTTTATTGACATGGAATTAACGCCATCCGTATAATCCGCACATGAAGGTCGTCCTACAAGATATCGTGGGTGCCGTCCAGAAGACCACAAAACTTGCCCGGCCTGACGCACAAGTAGTTGTGCGCCGTATCCTCAAGGTATTGGAAGAGGGCCTGATCAGCGGGCAAAGGGTGGAACTTAGGAATTTTGGGGTTTTTCAGACTAAAATCGTGTCCGGCCGAAAAGGCCGCGACCTGAACCGAAACCTGACACTCACCCTTCCACCCTACAAAAAGGTTTCCTTCAGGGCGGGGAAAAACCTGCGCAAGCTCTTTCGGGATCTGCCCGATGAGCCCAAGGTCTTAAAAAACGGCCAATTGGAAATGCCCATGTTCCAGGAGGAATCTCGGGACGCGGAAGTGACGGCTGGTCGATAAGGGCCGGTCAACAGCCAGGAGAAAGGGGGGGGGATGTCCACCACATTACATTATTTCGGGAAGATCAAAAATCTCGACTTGATCCAAGAACTTCAGGACGAATTTCGTGACATCGCCCAGGTCTCGGGTTGGACCCATGAAATGGTGGACCATTCCTATTCTCGCGAGGGCGACAAGGCCCCCGGCCGCCTGAGTCTGAAGGGCATCCGTATGACCCTCCAAAAAGGCACTAGCCCCCTTCAATTAACCTTCGACAAGGACGGCTACCTTTCCCATATCTATTATGAGAAAAGCTCCGAGGTTCCTACCGGCCGTGGCAAGGAGGCCGCCGCGCGCCAGTTGCTTCACCAGGTCCACACTTCCACCACCCTCAACTCGGCCGAAGCCGCCGGACACATTTCCCTGGTCAAGCTCCTGGACCATGTGAAAAAACGCTACGTGCCCAACCTGGAAGTCATCGACAATACGGGTTATTGGTCCACGAGGGATGAGTCGGTTCTGGCGCCCAAGCGCCTTGAGTACGCCCAGAAGTAAGGCGGCTACCCGCCCATTCCTTTCCCGGGGAATGGGTCCTTTCCGCATCCGGCTTTTTCTTTTCCCCCTCTTCCTGCTTTTTTTCCTGCCCGCTTTGCTGCCGGCGGAATCCTTTCCCTTGCAACTGGGCCGTTTGTTTGCCCAGGGGGAAACGGACCGGGCCCAGGAAGCCCTCCTCCAAGCCTTGGACCAAAGCCCCGCCCAGCTTTCCCTCTATCTGGAACTGGCCGACTTGAGAAAAAGTCTGGGGGACTGGCCCGGTGCCGTGGAAGCCTACCAGGGTTACCTCGCCCGGAGCGAGGAGTGGACCGTGCGGGCCCGCTGGGCCTTGGCCCTCGCTCAGATGGGCCGCTGGGGAGAGGCGGAAGATTCCCTGGAATCCCTCCTTCTCGCCCATCCCGATGATCCGGATCTCCTTTGGGGCCTCGCCCGCTCCCGGATGTTCCAAGCCCAATTTCGGCAGATCCCGGCGGGCAAGACCAAGCAGGAACGGTTGGCCTCGGCTCGGGACCTCTTTTCCCACCTGGCCCACCTGCAGCCGGACAACTCCCTGGCCCGTTTTGAGCTGGCGGAAGTTTGCCGCGCCTTAGGCGACACCGACCGCGCCCTGTCCGAGTATCAGGCCGCGCTCAAAAGGGACGGCAGCGCCAAAAAAGCCTACCGTTACCTTGCCGAACTCTTCGCCCTGAAAAAAAGGCACACGGAAGCGCTGGCGATGTTCGAGAAGGCCCAAGCCATCGAGCCCGACGATCCGGAGTTGAACAAGGAATCGGCCTTGGAAAAGAAAATGGCCCCCAGCGTGGTCACTCACCGGCAGGTCGAGCGGCTGCAACAATGGGAAGGTTGGAAGGCCCCCTCCGAGACGCCCCTCGCCTCCTCCCCGGTCACCATCCGCGTGGGGCTCTTCACGGGGTTGAAGCACCTGCTCTTCCGCTGCGCCACCGACCTTCAGGTGGCCACGCCCGCCGGGACGGCGGTGACCCTCCTGCCCTCGGGGGAGTACGAGGTTTTCTACCTGCCTTCCCCTAAATCGGGGAAGGGCCGGGAAAAATGGACACTCTCCGACACCTGCGGGAAAACCTGGCTGAAATTCAAGAACCGGCTATATTTCACGCCCCGGGAATCCCGGGTGCCCTTCGAGGTCCATGCCGTCCCTTCCAATACCGGCTATTTCTACGCCCGGGAGGAAGACCGGGCCTACCGGGGTCTTTTGGAAATCTCCCCCCGTTCCGGGGCGGGGTTCCAGGTCATCAACCGGGTGTCCCTGGAGGATTATACGGCCGGGGTCCTGCCCGCCGAGATGTCCTACCTCTGGCCCATGGAGGCCCTGAAGGCCCAGGCCATCGTGGCGCGAACCTATGTCCTCTCAAAAATGGGAAGGCACAACGCGGAGGGATTTGATGTCTGTGACAGCGTGCATTGCGAGGTTTACCGGGGCCTGCGGGCCGAGCAGGAAACCACCAACCAGGCGGTCCTTGCCACCGCAGGACAAATCCTGACGAAGGGCGGACAGGTGGTGCCGGTGGCCTTTTCGGCCCAATGCGGGGGCCATACCCAGGACTACGAGGAAGCTTGGGGCTTCAAGGCGCCGGTCGTGGGGGTACCCGATTACGATCCTTCCGACAACCCAGGCTTGGAGTTCCCCCTTTCCCCCTCCCGCCTTCGGGATTGGGTGCGGGAGAGTCCCCCGACCTATTGTCGGCTCCCGAACTTGAAGGGCTACACGAATTACCGGTGGAAAAGCCTCATCACCGCGAAGGATCTCCAAAAAAGGCTTCCTGAGGTGGGCCGCATCCGAAGGCTGGTCGTGGAAAAGCGTTCCGTGGCCGGCTGGGCCGAGAGGATCCGGGTGGAAGGAACAGGCGGGGTGAAATGGGTGCATGGGGATATCATCCGGCGGTTTCTGGGGGGCCTTCGCTCGAGCCTTATTTGGATCGAGCCCCAATGCGACGCCCGGGGATGGCCGGTGGAATATGTCATCGAGGGCGGTGGCTGGGGCCATGGGGTGGGTCTTTGCCAGGTCGGTTGCTGCGGTATGGCCCTGGCGGGCAAGAAAAGCCAGGAGATCTTAACCCATTATTTCCCCCTGGCCCAGTTGACGGCCTATGAACCAAAGCGCTACGTTGAGACTCCCGAACCCGAGCCGGAAGGCACCCCCGGGATGGAGGCTTATTAATCTCCCGGACGGCCCAAAGGGATTGTTCCAACGTCCTTATCAGGGAACCGGCGTTCCGGGTTCACCCATCCCATCTGCTTATTGGAGTGTCATTGATGATGAAGCGATCTTGTTCACCCCTTTCGTACCGACCCTTTGCCGTCGGGGCGGGGCTGGTTTTTTTCCTCTTCCTGGCGAATTCTTGTTCTGAGATTTCAAAGGAACTGGGAACCGCCTCGAAATCCGAAACAGAACAGCGGGAGGGCATCACCGGTACCCCGCAAAACCCCGGGGTCCTGGACCCCTTTACCAAATATGACATGGTCCTGGCGGGGGGGGAGTGCCGGTTCCTGATCCTGAAGGTTCCCAGCCAATGGTATTGGAAGGCCTTTCTCACCGCGGCCGACCGGACCGAAACCCAGAAGGGTCACTTGACGGCCGAAATCGCCCAGATCAACCCGCCTTGGGCCCCCCTTTCAGGGACGCTTTTCAAGCGGGATTTCGACCTGGGCCGGGCGGAAGGGGACCAGGCCGTTCTCGGGGTCGGTAATAGTGGCCCGGACCGCTTCGCCCTTTTGAAGCTTTGCCAGAATGGGGCGCCCCTCATCGTCTCCCTTCAAAGCGAAATCTCGGCCACCAGCGCCCTCTTAGCCCCGGCCGGGATGAGCGCACCCTCCACCCCCGCTCCCGAGCCCTGATGCCCTATTATTTCGCCTATGGAAGCAGCCTCCTGCGCGCCCAAATGGAACGGAGGCTCATGGGCAACCGGCCCCATACGCGCGCCATCCTCAAGGGATACCGATTAGCTTTCATGGGCCAATCTGCGGAACGCAGGGGGGCGGTGGTGAATCTGGTCCCCGACCCCTCCCGTTATGTCCCCGGGACCCTCTATGAGCTCAATGAGGTCATGATCCAGTACCTGGACCGGGCCGAGGCGGTGGAGAAGGGCACTTACCAGAGAATGGACGTGGAGGTGGAAATGGACGACGGTTCGAGGGTCGCGGCTGTCGGTTACCGTCTATCCGATCCGGCCGCCTTGCCGGGCGCCCCCAACCTGGGATATCTCCTGCAGATCCGCCAAGGTTACCGGGAATGGGGACTTCCCGACGAGATTTTGGAAGAAGCCCTGTTATTCAAGTAAAATGGAGGATGTCCTCATTGACCGGGTCTTTGCCCCGATTAATTTTGAGAATAAGCTTAATCCTTTGACTTCATTCGTCCCGGGGAATCCGGGAAGGAATGAGGAAGGCGAATCTCTACGATGCTCCTATTAAGAAACGGCGACAGCCTCCGTATCGCCAAGGAACTGATCGAGAAAACCGGCCTCCAAGACAGCCTGATCCTGCTCGAATCGGTGAAGCGTTCCCAGACCGTCCCGCCCGGGGAACTGCTCAAGCTCCTGCTGGCCTTGAGCGCCTGCAACCTTGTGCAGACCATGCAGGAGGAATTCATCGAGAAAAACCTCATGCCGGACGACCAGCTGGACATCGTGGACGACTACGTGGTGGAAACCCTCCGCCGCCAGCGGATTCTCGTGCTGGAGGATGGCGCCCAGATCATGGAAAGGTGCGTGGATATTCTCTACATCGTCGGTGAACTGGAGATCTTTTGGCGCAATGACGACGACCCGAAGGGGCCCGGGCCGAGGTACTACTGTGTCAAGGAAGTCCTCCGGCGGTTGGGAAACGAGGATAATTTCTCGCTGCGCGACACCCTCTTTGAGTTCATGTACCTCCAACACAAATATTTTATTGATTATTTCATCAAGCTCTTACACCTCCCGAAAGCGGAAGAAACAGCGGAATAAATTTTTTTGAAGGTGAAAGAAATGTATTTTTGGGCACCGGGACCTCAACCCGCTCTTTCGGTTGGAATAATAAAAAGTTTCCCGACAGTCCGATATTTTTAAATTTCTGAACCCGCTGAAAAAAGTTGAAACCTTCAAACGTTATCCGTTTTTCACCGTCCGTTAAACCAAGCGAAAAAGCCCGGGGTAAAGCAACGACCCTGGTTTAACGGGAGTCCCTCTGGTTTTATTGCCGCGCCAGGCCTAGCATTTAATTGAAGGACCCTTCGCCACTTGGCCGGCGAAGAACTACCGGCCAAGGTTGACCGTCCCCGGTTGCAGCCGGTGACAAACAGTGCCGGTGACAGGGGGCTCCCTTCCCTTTTGGTATCGGAGGTCCGTCATGGATCAAACCGCCAATAGCCTGGGTTCCGCTGTTCTCGCCTTTTTGTTCTTTCCCACCTTTTTCGAACGTTCGGTGCTGGAGTTCGCCTGGGGGGCGGCTGATCCACCCTGGCTCATGGCGGCGAAGCGGGTTTTGCTCCTGTTGCCCACCGCGGCCGTCATCCTTTGCCTTTGGATCAGCATCCTCGCCCTCTTGACCGTGATCGTGCGCCAGAAGAGGGTGGATTTTCTCAAGGCTTTCTTCATCACCTGGTGGGACTTGTTCAAGAGCATCTTCGCCTTCTGGGGCGGATTCTTTAAGTTCCTCTGGGTCCTGACGGGAGCGCTCTATGGGCTTCTGCGCCTGATGGTGGTGGGGTTCTGGCTGGTGATCCAGGATATCCTCCTGGTGCCCTTCCGCCTCATCCGGGGGGTGGCCCGGCGGGTCTCCGCCCCCGGCGTGCCCTGGATCGCGGTCTCGCTCACCTTTTTCTGGTGCCTGGTGGAGGCGGTGGTCTTCACCTACGTCATGACGCCCCTGGTGATGGACACCCTGGCCAACCTGACCGGAGGGGAACTGTCGGAGGGCGTCGTGCGCATTCCCCTCTTCCTTTTCATGCTCTTCCTCATCCTCGGCAGTTACGCGGTCCTGGCCGCCTGGACCAAGGCCCTGGCCACGCGTAACGTCGGCGCCATCCTCAAGATCACCCTCGTGGAGGGGGTGGCGGCGCTGGTGGAAGTGCTCTTCCTTTACCGCGAACTGGTGGATTCACTGGTGCCCTGGTTCGCCCAGCACACGAGCGGGGACTTCGATCTGGGGATCGCCGGCACGCTGGCCATCGGCTTCCTGGCCTGGCTGGGGGTGAGGGGCATGACCTGGTTCCTCTTCGCCTCGCACGGCGTGCCCATATTGACGGCGGTCATCCAGGGCGCCGGCATCAAGGGGCCGGCGGCGGGGGAGAAGGCCCCCCAGGACGAGGCCTTCGCCTACACGGTGGGCTTTTATTTCCATTTCAAATCGGACGCGCAATGGGTCCACGACCGGGCGGATGAGCTGTTGGGGTCCTTCATCCTTCCGCCCCTGCAGGTGGTCTCGGCGGTGGTCAACTTCCTCGTTCTTCTCCTCGCGAGCCGGCACCTCTTCGACCTGCCGTTCAAGAATTTCAGGGACATCATGCGCTCCCGGGAATTGCTGGAGGCCAAACCGGTTGTCCTCAAGGGAAAGAAAAATAGCCGGCCGCCCAAACTGGCGGCGGTCCCGTCACCGGTTCCGTCCCAAGCGCAGGTGCGGCCATGAGGCCCGTTCGGGCCGCTGGGCCCCTTTTGATCCGTTGGGCCTTGATGGGCGCCTTCTTGGCGGCGGCCGCGCCGGCGGTCCCGACGGAAACCTCCTGGTTCGACTTCACGCCCCAGCCCCGCCTCGTCATGTTCGTGGGGGTGGACGTGAGCGGATCCTTCCTCAAGGGAAAGGATTTTAACGATTCCATCCATTTTCTGGCCCGTTACCTCTACTCCCACTTGAACGGTTTGGAGGGGATGGAAAAACCCGCCGCGCTTTTCGTGGGTTCCATCGGGGGGGACCAGAAGGGGCAGCCGAAGGTCTTTTACCCCATAGAGACCTTCCAAAACCGCTCCCCTGAGGAGATCGAGGCCAAGCTCTTGGAGATCTTTCCGCAGACCAAGGTGGACGCCTACACCGATTACAACGCCTTCTTCGACAAGGTGACGGAGATGGTCAAGGACCGCAAGATGGTCCTCAGGCCGCTGTCGGTGGTGATGGTCTCGGACGGAATGCTCGACGCCCCGGGGACCAACGGCCGCCACGACTACAACTACCGGGATATCCACCTCTCGGCCATGGAAAAACTTTCCCGCAACGTGACCTTGAGGCTGCTCTATACCAACCCCACGGTCGGGAAAAAATGGGAGACCCTGATCCCTCGAAAGCGGGTCCGGATCTGGACCCAGGAGGCCCCGGTGATGGAGACCTGGAAGGACCCGAAAATCTTCCTGCCCCAAGAAGGGATGGACAAACAGGACCGGTTCTTGAAATGGGTCAAGAATAACGTGGATTTTGGAGTGAGGATGAAAAGGGTGGATTAAGCGTTCGGGCAGGAATCCCTCCCGCGGTGCGGCGCGCGGGAGGGATTTTTTTTGTCCGCTGGGCCATAATGGGCGTTCCAAGGGGAGAGGGGGAAAACGGGATGAAACAAATCTGGATCACCCAATATGGCGGGCCGGAAACACTCCAACTGCGCGAGGGGGAGATGGATCCTCCCGGCCGGGGGCAGGTGACGGTGGCGGTCAAGGCCGCCGGGATTAATTTTGCCGACCTCATGGCCCGCAAGGGTCTTTACCCGGACGCCCCCAAGCCCCCCTGCGTGGTGGGTTACGAGATCTCCGGGGTCGTGGAGAGCCTGGGGCAGGATGTCGACCCCCAATGGGCAGGGAAAAGCGTCGTCGCCTTTACCCGGTTCGGGGGATATTCCGAGAAGGTGACGCTCTCCTCCCAACAGATCTTCGAGAAACCGGCCGGCCTCACCTTCGAGCAGGCGGCCTCCCTGCCGGTCAATTACCTCACCGCCTATCAGCTGGTGGTGGTCATGGGGGGCCTTCGCAAGGGTGAGACGGTGTTGATCCACAACGCGGGGGGCGGCGTGGGCCTGGCCGCCCTGCAGATCGCCAAGCACCTCGGGGCCGTGACCCTGGGAACCGCCAGCGCGGTCAAGCACCCGACCCTCCTGCGGATGAGCCTGGATCACGCCATCGATTATCGCTCGGAGGATTGGGAGGGAAAGGTCCGGGAGATCACCGGGGGCAGGGGAGTCGAGCTGATCCTGGACCCCATCGGAGGGGCCAATTGGAAAAAGAACTACCGGCTTCTTCGCTCCACCGGCCGCCTTGGATTTTTCGGCGTTTCCGCCGCCTCGGAGAAAAAAGCGCTGCCCCTTTTAGCCTTTCTGAGCCTCCTGCCCCGTGTTCCCTTTTACCAGCCCATCGGCTTGATGAACGGAAACAAGGGGGTCTTCGGGGTCAACCTGGGCCATCTATGGGAGGAGGCCGACAAGACCCGGGGCTGGTTCATGGAAATCCTCAAGGGCGTCAAGGAAGGCTGGGTCAAGCCCCATGTGGACCGTAGTTACTTCTTTTCCGAGGCCGCCCAGGCCCACCAGTTCATGGAAGAAAGGAAGAACCTGGGCAAGGTCCTCCTGGTGCCCTGACATGCCATCGAAAAAGGAAATCCAAAAGATCCTGCAGGTTATACCGGAAGGGCATCCCAGGCCCTTTGATTTTCTCCAGCGGGGGAAACCAGTCAAGGAAGGGATGAGGACCGTTTCGGATTGGGAGGTCCCGGGACTGGATGGGGCAAATTCTCTTCTTTTAAAAGCCGCCCTCTACCTCTATTTTGACGGTTTCGAGGAAGCCCACCAGATCGCCCAGGACCACGAAGGGTTGGAAGGCAATTGGATCCACGCCATCCTCCACCGCCGGGAGCCGGACGCGGGGAACTCCAAATATTGGTATCACCGGGTCCATTGGCCCGGGGAAATCAGTAAGAACATCAATGAAAAAGTCTTGAAGGTATTGAAAGAAAATCCGGTTCCGGAACTCCAGGGCCTCCAGAAGCGGTTAGCGGCGTCTAAATCTTGGGAGCCCGAAGCTTTCGTGGATCAAGCAGAGGCCCATCGGGGAGATAAGTTCGAATCACCGGAATACCGGCTCTTAACCCAGATCCAGGTGATGGAATGGAATGAGTTATTGGGACATTTGCTGGCGGGAAGAAAAAATGATTTCGAAGGATAAGGGATGAAAAATTACTCCTGGATTTTGCTTTTACCGATGGTGTTGGCCTTGGCGGGTTGCCCCAAATCTCCCTCCAGCTCCAACGGACCCACGGGTTTGATCGTTAACACGTTTAATGGCAGTTCCGTGACGGATGTGCCCACTACAAGTGGATATGGTTTTTACATTCAACCTTATCCCGGAACCAGCCTCTCCAGCGTTATCCTCTGGATCACGGGGTCCAGTGCAAGCATTACCCTTACGGCGACCGATATCACCAATAACAGTTCCAACTTGATTGCTTCTGTTGGACCAGTTTCTTTTCCTGGAGGGGGTAGTTTTTCACCTGTGACTTTTACCTTCAACGGCAATCCGGGGGTGGCGAAAGGCGATAAGATTTGTTTCTCTTTTTCCGCTTCCACCAGCGGGGGTGCCGACAATTTTTGCCTGCAGTCTTCCACGACCTCGAACGTCAACTTCTACATTACTTCGGGTAGTAATTGTTCAAGCGTTATCTACACAACGTGGCCGGCCATCGCGCTATTTGGAAATAGTTAATCGCCGGCGGAAAGAATATTGAACCCTCGCGCACTTTAATTTTCTTGGGCTGCGCCTTGACTCGGTCCTATTTAATTCACGGATTGAACAAAAAAGATATTCCTAGGCCGAAACGCAGCTGGAAGGTTTCCACTTGGTCGTTGGTCTCTAGGCTAAAGGGTAGGTCTTGTGACGTTTGGGTCTGGGTGCCTGAAGCCGATAAGCCCATAGCCTCGACATCGCCGGACAGGGTCCAGCCGCCGCCTAAGTCCCATGCCAACCGTGAATCGAAATCCCAGGCGAAGCCGCTACCAGTAGCTGTCGCGATCACCTGCTTCAGGAAATGATCGTCGATGTCGTTGAAATCGGCCGGTCCGGCCCTTGCTTCGATTTCACCCCGGATATCCTTGAATAGATCCGCCTTGAGGTTGAGTCCGGCAAAATAGGAATGGGTGGTGATTTCATAGCTGAGGACGGGGGCCGGGGAAACCACGCTGACGGAACTTTGTCCGGTGCCGGTAAAGAATTGATGGTAGTTCCCGGAATAGTTGTAAACGTCGAAAACACCCCAATGCCTGGATTCAAACCCCGCCTCAGCTCCCAGTTGGGGGGCGCTGCCGCTCCCCAGCGAAGCGAGGGGGAGTCGAAGAGCCAGCCTGAAAAACTGGGCCGGGGTATTGATCCCCATGGAAAGAGTGTCCCCCACCAGGGTGCCATAGGCGGGGTTATAGGCCGGGTCGTAAACCCAATCCCTGTCCGATAAGGTTTGGCCGTCCCCCGACACTGAAAAAGCGTATTCCACCCCCAAGGTTAGGGGGAAAAGATCCAATGAAACCCCACAACTCAGCCCCAACATCTCCGCGTTCAAGTTGTACTCGAGCTTGCTCTCGCCGTTGTAAATGCCGTATGTGGAATTAACCCCTGAAAAAGTGGTGTCGTAACTGGTGTTGCCGGTAGCAACAAAGGATTCCACCCCGAGATCAAAGTTCGGGCCAGCCCAAACCGATTTGCCGGGATGAAGGAATGCCAACAAAACCAACACCCCCAGTTTTCTTAAATGGCGAAGACGCCGAGGAGAGGGTAAAAAAAGAACCAGCAAGGTTATTCCTTTGGGGGCGATCAATTTAAATGGTTATTACCATAAATATCATTGGTTTAGATTGAATCCGCAATGGGGTGAAAGTTTTGGAAAATGGTATAATCCTTGACAATCGATTTTAGGGCAATGCTAAAGGTTAGTGCCGCCCGGTGAGAACCTTTCGATTCGCGATCGATAATTTTATCTGGAGGTTGGAATAATGAGGAAACTTCATAATAAAAGTTTTTTAACCCTCTTAACCATTGGTTTTTTAGCGACCTTCCAATGGGGTTGTGGAAGTTCGAATTCTCCCAGTTCGGCCAATAATAACACCAGTAGCGGAGTTCCCATGGCCAACCTTTTCGGGGGTATCACCAGCCAAGCCTCCGGTTACTCGTTAGGAGCTTCCGGTAGCAGCTCCAGCAACATATCGAACGCATTTGCTTCCGCTTTTTCGCCCGCCTTTTCCTCCGTTTCCCCTTTTGCCTCCGGTGGGAGCGGGACCTGGGCCATCGGCATGATCATGGGAATGTATATTGATGAATCAAACTTGGGCTATGGAGCGCCTTCGTCCATGGGTTACGCAATGGTGGACCTATCGGTGGCCAATACAGCCGTTTCGACAGCGGCCGTTACCCTGGTCCCCAGCGTAGGATCACCCATACCGCTCAGTTATTTAGCATCCAGTTCCTATAACGGATACAATTTTTCCTTCTATGGATCGGGTAGCGTGAGCTTCCCCGGGTTGATTACCTACCAACCGAATGTCTCCTATACAATGACCGTGGCCAATATCGGGGGTACGGCCACCAGCTCCTTGACGGCTCCGGGTGGGTTTGGTTTCGCTTACAATTCCGGCGAAGCGTCAGTCACCATCACCGACCAAGGTCCCTTCAACGCCGCGATCCTCTACGGCTTTAGCGGCACCACCGGCGCCTTGACCTACCAGTCTACTTCTCCCTCAGGGAATCCTTTCACTTTCCCAACAGGGGATTATTCCCTGTCCTCGCCAGCAACCTATCTCTCACTTTATGAGACGGTGGGTTGGACCACCACCGTGAACAGCACCACGGGCGTCAGGGGCGGCCTCATCGGAGTTGATATGGGGATGGCCGAGTTGAGGCATTAAGATTCGACGTCAGGCTTAACAACACAACAATAAAAAACCCTTCTCCCTCTGGGGGAAGGGTTTTTTATTGCCTGGACAGGGAGGGTTTCTTTCACCCCCCGGGGACGCTAGACTGCCTCCATGCCCTATCTCGACCACGCCGCCACCACGCCCCTGGACGAAAAGGTCCTGGAGGCCATGCGGCCCTACTTGACGACGGAATTCGGCAACCCTTCCAGCGTGCACCGCTTGGGACGGGAGGCCCGGGCGGCGGTGGAACGTTCCCGCGAGGCCGTGGCCCTCACCCTGGCCTGCGACCCGAAAGAAATCGTCTTCACCTCGGGGGGCACGGAAAGCGCGCAATCCATTTTCTGGGGGGCCGCCTTCGCCGCGCCCCCGACTTCCCGCCATCTGGTAATCTCCGCCGTAGAGCATAGCTGCGTTTTGGAGAGCGCGGAGCTTCTGCGCCGCCACGGCTTCAGCGTCACGGAAGTGGGGGTCGATTCCGAGGGGCGGGTGGACCCCCGGCAGGTGGAGAAGGCCATCCGCCCCGGTGAAACCTTCCTGGTTTCCGTCATGGCCGCCAACAACGTGGTGGGCACGATCCAGCCTATCGGCGAAATCGGGGCCGTCGCCCATTCGCACCGGGCCCTGTTTCATACCGACGCGGTGCAGGCCTACGGCAAGGTGCCCCTGGACCTGGAAAAACAAAAGATCGATTTTCTTTCCGTTTCGGCCCACAAGATTTACGGGCCCAAGGGCGTGGGGTTCCATTACCAGCGCAAGGGGGTGGAACTGGTGCCCCTCATCAAGGGCGGGGGCCAGGAGCGGGGCCGGCGGGGGGGCACGGAAAACGTGGCGGGCATCGTGGGACTCGCCGAGGCCGCCAGGATTATCTTCTCTGACACCGTGGAACAGGAACGGCTGAGGGTCTTGGCCCGTCTGTTCCAAAACCGGTTCCTCGGGTTATTCCCTTCGGCCCGCGTCAACGGGCCCCTGGACCCGGGGGAACGCGTGCCCGGCCTGGTGAACGTGACCCTGCCGGGACTGGAGGGCGAGACCCTGGTGCACAGCCTGGACGCCCGGGGCTTCGCCCTTTCCTCCGGCCCCGCCTGCTCGGCCGGCTCGGCGCCGCCTTCCCCCGTGCTTTTGGCCATGGGCCGATCCCCCCAGGAGGCCCGGCGGGGCCTGCGTTTCAGCTTCGGGCGCCACAACCGGGGCGAGGAATTGGAGGCGCTACTGTCGGTCCTTCCCGAGGTGGTGCGGGGGCTGGAAGAGCTGGGTTCTTTTCTTAACGAGGAAGAAACCCCGAAAGAACCCGGCAAGGCGAGATAATCGGATTCCCCGCCGGTCCTTCCCTTAGAATCGTCCGGGAGGGGAAAAGTTTTGACCGCGGCAACGCGGTCCTTCTGTAGCCCTTTTCATCTGTTAAAATACCCCCGCCCTCCTTGCCCGGGCGGAAAGGCTTCCCTTGATCACCCAAAAGTTGACTTTCAAGATCGCCGCTTGCGTGGCCTTGTGTCTTTTCCTGCTGGAGGGCCTCTTCGGCTACTTGGAGGTCAGCGGCCAGCGCAAGCTGCTGTTTGACCGTCAGGTCCGCTCCATCCTCACTACGACCCAGGCTTTGACTCCCGAGTTTGTGAGGGATATCCATCGCGAGAATTTCACCGCCCTCTCCCACCTGGTTTCCGAGGTCACGAACCAGTACGGCATCTACGCCTACACCCTGTTTGATCCCCAGGGCGAGGCTTACGTCCATAACCTGGGCAATCCCTCCTACTCCACTTCGCTGGTGGACCTTCGGCACGACCTGAACGAGGTGCAGGTCCGAAAAGAGCCGACCCTCAAGACCCTCCAGACGCCCTCCGGGACCGTGTTGAAATACGTGGCCGCCCTGACCGACGAGGACGGCAACCTCGTGGCGGGCCTCCGCATCGAGACCCCCCTCTCCAGCGTGGATCAGGAAATCCACGAGATCGTGGTCCAAACCTTCCTCAAGGCGGGAGTGGAGGCCCTGATGATCACGGTGATCCTTACGGCCCTGCTGGTCTTTTTCGTGGTCAAGCCCCTGGATGCCATCCGCGCGGAAATGACCGCCCTGGCCAAGGGCGAGGCGGACCTGACCTACCAGATCCGGGTCAGCTCCCGCGATGAGGTGGGGGACCTGGCCAACCAGTTCAACCTGTTCCTGGGAAAAATCCGCGCCATGGTGACCCGGGTGAGCGAGCATTCCCAAAGACTGTCCGAGCAGGTCATGGGCATGACCCAGTCCACGGCGGAAGTGAGCGCCATGAGCGAGGACGTCTCCACCACCATCCAGCAGATCGCCCGGGGGGCCGAGGACCAGGCCGCCAAGATCGCCGAGGTCCACCACCTCATGCAGGAGATGCAGGGGTCCATGAAGGAAGTGGAAAAGAAGGCTGCCGAGGCCGCCTCCGCGGTGGACAAGGCCACCCTGACCGCCCAGGTCGGGGGCAAACTGGCGCGGGGAACCATCGACCGCATCACGACCCTCAACGAGGCCATTCTGCTCAATTCGGAGGGCATCCACCACCTGGGGGCCAAGAGCAAGGAGATCGGGCGGGTGGTGGACATCATCTCCGGCATCTCCGAGCAGACCAACCTTCTTTCCCTCAACGCCGCCATCGAGGCCGCCCGCGCCGGGGAGCAGGGCAAGGGCTTCGCCGTGGTGGCCGACGAGATCCGCGGGCTGGCCGACCGGGTGGGCAAGGCCACCGATGAGATCGGGAACCTCATCCTGGAGATCCAAAACGACACCCAGCAGGCCGTCCAATCCATGGAAAAGAGCGCCAACGAGATCCAGCTCAGCCGGGAGGGCATCAAGAAGATGGAGCACGCCCTGGACGAGATCGTGGCCGTCATCGAGAACGTGGTGACCTTCACCAAGAGCATCAGCGAGCTGACCAGCGTCCAGAACCAGCGCTACAGCAAGATCATCACCAGCATCCAGGACATCAACGCGGTCTCCGAGGAATCGGCCGCCTCCACCGAGGAGGTCTCGGCCTCCACCGAGGAACAGACGGCCAGCATGGAACAGGTCACCGCCACCTTCAAGGAACTTTCCGCCATGGCCGAGGAACTGCGCCAGATGGTGGAACATTTCAAGACCCAATGATCCCTGAGAAGGAAGGGCCGCATTTCCAGGCGGCCTGGAATTTCCTTTCCATCCTCGCCTTAGGCTTGGTCGTCTTCCTCTCCCTGGAGCCCCGGTTGCTCTATCCCCTGGGGGACAACGAGGGTTTTTACAGCTACTACGCCTCCCAGATGGGCAAGGGCCTCCGGCTTTACCGAGACCTCTGGGACCACAAGCCGCCCGGGTTGTTCCTGCAGTATTTCCTCCTGGGCCGGGTGCTGTTGCTGGACGAGGCGCACCTTCGCCTTTTCGTTTGCCTGGTGCATATCCTCAACGCGGTCCTCCTGATGGGCCTGGGCCGTCGGCTGGGCTTCACCCGGCCGGCCGCCTGGGGGGCGGCGTTTCTCTACGCCTTGTTCCTCTACCCGGCGCTGCTCCAGCCCTGGTCCGCGGAAGCGGACCTGCTCGGTCTGCCTTTTCTCATCGCGGCTCTGCTCCTGGCCCATTCCACCCGCGAGGCGGCGCTTTTCTTTTCCGGGGCGCTCTTCGCCATGGCCTTCCTGACCAAGCAAAGCGCGGCGCTGGTGTTTCCCGTCTTCCTGACGGTGCGCAATCTCCGAAGCCTCCGAAGCGCGGGCCTCTGGGCGGGGGGCGTGCTCCTCACCTTCTTCGCGGTCCTGCTTCCGATCCTACTCGACGGCCGGTTCCCGGATTTTTGGGACGCCTTCGCCCGTTTCAACCACTTTTACGTCGCCAGCAGTTGGGATTTCTTCCTTCGGTCACCGGCCTACCAAAGTTTCGAGCTCCAATGGCTGATGTATTTCGGCCTGGTCTATGGCCTGCCGATCCTGGGATTTTTTCTGTTCATGGTTTTTAAACCCGAGGCCGTGGAGCCCGGCTCGCCCCGGCTTTTCCTGGGACTTTGGTTCCTGGGGGCCTTGGGGTCCTGTTTCTTAAGCGCTTATTTCTTCTCTTATTACTTCCTGGCTCTCCTGCCGCCCGTCTGCCTGGCTCTCTCCTACGGGCTCCAGCGGGGGGTGAAGGGAAAGCTTTGGCGCTCGGGGGTCTTTTGCGGCTGGGCGCTGGGGGCGGCCCTGGCCTCGGGGCTCAACCTGGGCGGGGTGGGGGACCGGATCTTCTCGGTTTGCCAGTACGCCACCGCCCGCTACGAGACGGACCGGGATTTGGGGCTGCTCTTGCGCCAAAACGCCGCGCCGGGCGACCGGCTCTTTTGCTGGGCCTGCGAACCCTCCCTCTTCGCCTACGCCGGGCTTCCCATGGCCGTCGTGAGGTCGCCGGTCATCAACCACCTGAGGTACCTCACGTTGGACGCCGAATCGGCCCCCGACCGTTTCGACCGGGAAGCCCCCCAGTTTTGCGTCGTGTCCCATTCATCCCAGGTGCCGCCGGTCCCCGGCTGGCTTCTTCAGGACCTGGACCAGGATTACACGCGGGTTAATTTCTCCTCGGAAACCGCCTCGGGGGATCTGGAACTCTACGTCTCCAACAAGAATAAGGTGAAAGAAGATCAATAATTGGGCCGTTCGTTAATCCCGTCGGCCCAAGCCCCGCCTTAAAAACTTCCCTCAAATTGATATTTCGGGTGGCCTCATGGAGGATAAGGGCTTCCGGTCATCCTGGTCATGGAAAGGGGAAACGATGAAAACGTTCGTGCAAAAGATCCAATTCAAGGCAACGCCGAAAGAAATTTATGAAATCTTCATGGACCCCAAGAAGCATTCGGAGGCGACGGGCGGGAAGGCCACGGGAAACGGAAAGGTCGGCGGTTCCTTTACCGCTTGGGGCGGCGAGCTTAAGGGAAAAAACCTGGCCCTCGTCCCGGGAAGATTGATCGTCCAATCCTGGAGGAGCAGCCAGTTCAAGAAAGGGGACCACGATTCGATCCTGGTCCTGACCCTGGAGAAATCAAAAGGGGGCACCCTCCTGACCATGACCCATACGGCGGTGCCGGATTATGAGGCGTCGGTGGAACAGGGTTGGCACGAGTTTTATTGGACCCCGATCAAGACACTGCTATCCTAAACAACTCAATCTGACCGCTGCCCCCCAAGAAAAACAAGCGATTTTGGACAGGTTTGTGAATTTCCAGGGATAAGCCCCCCCCTTTCGTCCGGATGCTGTCCAAATCACGAGGGTATTAATTCCATCTGTTTTTCCGCCGGTTCCAATCTCGCCACCAGGAATGGTGCATCCAACCAAGCCCACAAATCGCGGTAGGTCAATAGATTCATCCGCAGCATGGCCGCCAAGTGGGACAGGCTCCAGGCGATATGGCTCTTCAGTTGAAGGAATTTCAACAGCAGCATGGCAATCAATGCTGTCCAAATCTGCGTCTGAACAGCATTCTCAGTGGTCCCTACGAAAGTCTTCACCCGTAAGTTCTGCTTGAGAGCCTTGAAGAACAACTCGATCTGCCAACGTTCCTTGTAGATGGCCGCCACCGTCGAGGCAGCAAAACCCATGTGGTTGGTAAGGAATACGAGTTCCCGCTTCTGGTCTTCGTCCCATACCACCACTCGTCGCATCTCTTTCGGGTAGGCTTCCTGTGACCGAAATGTTGTTAACCGTATCACTTGGTCCTTCAGGACGTTGCCCGTTTTCGGAACCGGCAGGTTCTTCACCACCTCGTAGGCCATGTTGATCTTGGCACGGGTCACCCACCACACGCCTTGGAACGTCCATCGGGCCAGAAGAAAGAAATCCACATATCCCCGATCCATCACTACGATTGAATCCACCGGAAAATCCAGCTTTTGAGCCACTTTCACGTCATGCACGCCTCCCTCCGTTACGAGTCCCCAGCAGGGCAAGTATCCCTGATGATCCAGCAAGAGATGGAGTTTGATGGCCCCTTTGGTCCTACGGAACTTTGCCCAGTCGAAGACTGACAAACAAAGATCAATGGTGCTGGAGTCCAGGCTGTAGAGGGGATTCTTGAACTTGAATTTCCTCTTCGAGATGGCCGCCTGTAGCTGACACTTCGATAGCAGATGGTAGAAAAGACTTTGCTGAACCTGCCAAGGACGGTTGGCGTTAGCGTAAGCCAAGGTGGATTTAGTGGGTGCTTCGCAAAGACCCAAATGGGTCAATTTCCCAAGGGCCGTGTGGAGGCCACCACAGATTTCCCTCAAGGAATGGGCGGCTCCCATCTGGCAGAAAAGCATGGAAACAAACTGATTCCAGCAACTGAACCCCTTGGCGTGTTTTTCGGCTTCAAACTCCCGCACAATTCGTTCAAAAGCCGTGCGATCCACAATTTTCAACACTTGGGCAAAAAGACTGGTTGGTGGTACCATCGAAATACGCCTCCGGATGTTTGAAGTAGCGACGGCTGGTAACCGTCGCTTTGGGCTTGTCGACTAACCCAATTCTACTTCAGTCGGAGGTGTCTTTTTTTAGTCCTTTATTTAGGACAAGAGTGGGTTTTTATAGAGAATTATTAATAGAGCTGAATGGCAACGCCTATTTTAACACCAAGCTTTTGAGAAGCATTTCCACCGCTCACCGATATCTCCAATTGGCCCGAGGAACCGATCAAGGCCGCGATGGCACCCTTCTTGATCTGCGAGTAATGAGTGATGAAATTCAATACCACCGTTTTTCCCAATCTCATTAGGAAGGGCTTGGGCAGATGGGGGGCTTCCAGATTGGTGATCAAATTACCGAATCGGTCCACCCACAATACCTCGCCCGCCCAGCCCTTTGGGGTGCGGTAAGGTTTGGGGATTTCCCCCCAAACCCAGTTGTTGGTTTTCTTCCCCAGCTTGGCCAGGGGAACACCGGCGGCCAGGTGGCCCGCGGCGGGCGCGAATACGTCCCGCCCGTGGAAAGTGGGACTGGCGTTGGGCAGGCGGTATTTCTTTTCGGTCAATTCCACAGCTTGGTCGATCTCCCAACCCTTCAGCGCCGCTGGGACGAGCCCGTTGTCCGGTCCCACAAAATAGTGGCCCTGGGATTTGAAAGCCATTGTCTTTCGGCGGCTCCCCACCCCGGGGTCCACCACCGCCAAGTGGACAGCCCCCCTGGGGAAATAGCCGATGGCCGATTTCAGGAGGAACGAGGCGGTCAAGACGGCCTGGGGAGGAACCTCGTGAGTCAGATCCACCAATTGGGCCCGGGGGCAAAGTCCCAGGATGACCCCCTT
This sequence comes from candidate division FCPU426 bacterium, assembly GCA_963849485.1. Taxonomy (GTDB): domain Bacteria; phylum Oederibacteriota; class Muellerivitia; order Muellerivitales; family Muellerivitaceae; genus CAVTWJ01. The sequence continues at coordinate 34,780 of CAWKIF010000074.1, forward strand.
CATTGTCCCGACGAAGGGGTCCTTGGTGCCAAAATCCGTGAGCAGGGTGATGACGGGGTTTTTCAAGCCATTACCTCATAAGACAATTTATTTCATTGACACATAATACTTGGATTTTTGGCGCTATCCCATTCTCAAAGGAGCAACTTATGACCCGCCGGAAATTTTTCAACCAATTGAGGCTTATATTTCTAGCTTCCCAAGAATCCGTCATTCAATATTTGACTCAGGAAATAAAATTTCTCCTGGCCCATTTATCCCGCAGGCCCATGCCCAACAGCATGGAGAAGGCCGCCCTAGCCCGTGCCGCAAAGGCCGTTGATCCCGTTTATCTCGAAAAAACTTTCAATCTTTTTACCCCAACTACGCTTTACCGCTGGTATCGGGAATTGGATCGCGACAAATGGAATTATTCTTATCTCAGGAAAGGGTCTGGTAGGCCCCGGATCAACCGGGAGATTGAGGATTTAATCGTCAAACTGGCCTTGGAAAACCCAAACGATGGTTACGAAACCTTGGTTGGCAGGCTCAAAATACTCGGTTTTGAATCCAACGCCGAAACCATCCAAAATGTCCTAAAACGAAACGGCATTCCACCCGCCCCGGATAGGAAAAAGCAACTTACTTGGAAAGAATTCCTTAAAATTCACTGGGAAAGCCTGGTCGCAACCGACTTTTTCACCTGGGAAGTCCTAACGCCTTTTGGCCTGGTTACATATTACATCCTCTTCTTCATCCGCCTTAAAACCCGGGAAGTCCACATTTCGGGGATTACAACAAACCCAAACGAGAATTGGATGCGGCAGATGGCCCGAAACCTGACCGACCCTTATACGGGATTTTTGACTTCGCCGGCTTCAAAATCAAATAACATCCCATCTGGCAAAGCCATCCCCGCCGAATCAAAGGGGATGAGCCTTATGTTGCTCCATGATCGGGATGCCAAATACACCGCCCACTTCTGTCGCCTATTGAATGAAGTCGGGGTGGAAACCATAAAACTTCCGCCAGAAAGCCCTAACTTGAACGCTTACGCGGAACGCTTTGTTAAAACCGTCAAGGAACAATGTTTATCGAGACTTATCATTACCAGTGAAAATCAGCTTAGTAATTCGATAAAAGCATTTGTGGAGTACTACCATCACGAGCAAAGCCATCAAGGCACCGGGAACGTTATTCCCTTTCCACGTCCTGAAGATAACGTTGGAAGTTCAGAAGGAAAAATCGCCCAAAGATCGCGGCTCGGGAATTTGTTAAATTCTTATTTCCGCGTCCAAAATACTGGAAACACTATGCAACCAATAGGAGAAATTGCAGTTTGAATATTTTCATACTACGGGCGGCACGGCCTTTGCTTTCGTTGGTGTTTCCGTTACGTTTCTTATCCTTGTTTCTTCCTCCCAGGCTTTATAAGATGTTTTCACGAATTTTTGGAGGGGGCTTACATGAAGTCGCTTATAAAATCACCCAAAACTCTCAACGTCGTTTTTCCAATGGATGATTTTGGTAAACAAGTGGAAGCTCTCGCCAAACAAGAACGCCGCACCGTTAATGCCGTTATGAAAGATGCCTTTCGTAAATACCGGTCCCAAAAAATCCTTCAAATGGTTATGAAGGAAGGTCGGAGACTGGCCCGCAAAAACAAGCTGACCGAGAATGATTTCGGCGGCCCGTTTGCCAAGTAAGCATTCTTCCCTGATAGTCTGTTTGGATGCAAACGTCATTATTTCCGCCGCCGCCTTTGGTGGCATTCCCGGTGAAATCCTGCGTCGTCTCTTTGCGGAGGACTTTTTACACGTTACCGCCCCAAATATCATCGAGGAAGTACGCCGAAACCTTACCCACAAATTAAAAATGAGCCCGTTTCTGGCGGATGTGTTTCTTCGGGAAGTTATAGAGAACTCATCATATTTAAACCCAGCCGGGAATCTTAAAGCCATTTCTCATCAAGCCGACAGCAAGGTTTTAGAAGTGGCAATTATGGGAAAGTGTGACGTGCTGGTGACGGGGGATAAAAAACACCTTTTACCCCTAAATCCCTTTCAAGGGATCGTTATTGAATCGCCCTCCAACTTTCTTAAGCGGCTCGACTCCCTCAAATAAAAAGGGGCATGGAATCCACCCCTGGTGGATCTCATGCCCCCTCCAAGCTTTTGGCTTTTAGCCCTTTATCCAGCCAATGAATCCAGCACCTTTTCTTTCCACTCCCGCAAATCCATTTTCGGTTTCTCTTCCCCGTTATACAAAAAAATGCACTTTTCGTGTCTCTTGTCGCGTTGTTTTGATCTGCCTCCTAAAGCTTTTGGATTAAATAACCAACTTTTTCACCACTCACGGCGAGCACCTATCGACTTTACATACCACCACGCCCTTGGACCCTGGCCGAAGTCCGATACGGAAGGCCACTGTCTCGGAGGCAACGAGTTCCCCCGGGGTATGCAGGTCGCTTTTGCGGGTCACGATCCCCACTACTTTGAATTCATCCGTGCGGGAATCCGCTTTTACGAACTGGTCGGGCTGAGTGCGGGTAAATGTCACGGTTTCCTTCTTGTTTTTGATCCTTTGCAAATAGTTGGCGCATCACCGCCGACATCAGGGGCGAGTTCCCCTGCGAATTTGGCCGGTCGACGTTCACGCCGTGCATAAGGAGAACATCGGCGACCTCGTAATACCCCATGTGCAAAGCCCAGTAGAGGGGATCAAAATTCATGGTGTCGGCTATTGACGCGTCGGCGCCGTGCTCCAGCAGGACCGCGACTGTCGAGCGATTATTGGCATGCACTGCGGCAAGCAAAGGTGTGACACCACCAGATCCTCGCTTGTTGAGTGAGGAGCTTTTTTCGATGCAACGGGCAAGCTCGGTAACAGGACCGTGGACCGATAAATAAAAGAGAAGGC
>CAWKIF010000075.1:0-58247 GCA_963849485.1 candidate division FCPU426 bacterium
AATATTCTTCTCCAATGAAAGCAAAATTGAGATAAATAAAATTATCTTTTCCCAACCCAAGAATAGTGTTACCCATTTTGATGCCCGTTTCGACCCTATGAAATTCAATGTCTTTAGAAATTTCTTTTTCACCGTGCGTTTTTAAATAATTATGAAAATGGGGTCAGGACAACACTTGACACTTAAGGACCATCTTCTCCAATCGCCATAAGGGTTTTGCGACCTAGTTTTATAAAAGGGATCGGGTCTTGTGTCTCAGATGCCCTATAAATCATGTCGTAAATGGTAGCAACAGGCAGACCGTAGAGGGGCATGTCGTTAGGGCGAAGCATTATGGGTTGGTTGCCTCGGTCGCCCCAAATCTCCTTATCGGAAAGTATGCTATTGGTGAGGGGGATGCGGTATTTTTTCAAGGGATGGTAACTGTTCCCCGGAGGAAATGAATTTTCGGATGGAGAATTTGGAACCGCCGAAACGACTTTGTTCATCGAGCTTTTGAGCACTTCTGAGGGTGAAAAAACAAATATGGTAGCCACCCCAGGGTAACACCGCTCACAGGGGAAAAACCCCCCGCTATCTCCCCCCATCCCTCTTGGCTACCGCCCATAGGGTAGAACCCCTATGTACCCTTCAGAAAAAGATTATCTAGAGAGGAAAACTCCCGTTTTCAAGCTTTCGACTAGGACGAGACCGCAAGTCTCGGCCTAATCTTGTCTGTGCCGGGGCATAGTGGCCCCGGCGTCCCACCCCGTGGGGCAAAAATAAGAAAACCCAGGTTCTTGCGAACCTGGGTTCATTTTTTGGTAGCCACCCCGGGGTAGCACCGTTTATAGGGGAAATGACCCGCTATATACCCCATCCAACGACCGGGAAATATTCTGTTTCCCGCACCCTTCGGCCCCGTGGGGTCCCACAAAAAGAAAACCCGGATTCATTTTCATGAACCCGGGTTATTTGTTTTGGTAGCCCCACGGGGAATCGAACCCCGATTTAATGGCTGAGAACCATCCGTCCTAACCGTTAGACGATGGGGCCCCGTCAAAAGCCATAAGAGGGCTGAATTTTAGGGAAAACCCCACCAACTATCAATCAAAGAATTCGCCCGTGTTTTTTCGAACGATGCTTCTCTCTTTGCGGCGATTGGTGTCAAAATGGTGCGGTTGGGGCAGGGCTTTAATGACCCCTTCGACACGAAAAGGAGATGGACGATGAAACTTCAACTATTTTTGGTTTTATCCATTTTAGGGATGGTCATTGGAAGTATATGGGCCATTCCCGCGCCGAATTCAACCGCCGTTCCGGTTCCCACCTCCACGCCCCAATTTGGGCATGTGGATTACACGATCATCCCGGGTTCCGGCCCCAATGGACAACCCCTTTGCCTGAACGCCCAAGGAACCCCCATCCCTTGCCCGGGAACCCAAGCGACCCACAAGCACAAGTCCAAACCCAAGGCAGCGCCTGTCGCGGTTCCCGCCGGGACCGCCTCACGAACTCAATAACCTAAAACTCCCTATTCCATCTTGGGAAGCGGATCGAAAACGCTCTTCACCGTCACGACCTTCCCAAACCCTGCCAGGTCTTTCTCCAACCCGGCCGGCCCGCAAACCGCCAGCACCCAATTTTTCTGGTCCAGGATCTGGCGAACCGCCGCGGCAGCCTGCTCTTTTGTGACCGCGCCGACCTGGTCCCGGTAGGTGGCGAGGTAATCATCCGGATATCCGTTGAAGGCCAGGGAGCCCTCGTAATTGGCCAGCGTGAAAAGGATTCGAAGTTATAGGCGTATTCCGCGATCATCCCCTTTTGGGCCGCGGCCATTTCGCATCCGTCGGCCCTCCTTGGCGTATTGGGCCAATTGGCCGAACATGAGGGTCAAGGGATTCCTTGACGGAGTCCGGCCGGGTTCCACCCACCACCTGGAAGGGACCCCGGATGTTATAGGGCAGGAAGTAACTGTCCACAAAATAGGCCAACCCCCGGTTGGAACGTATTTCCCGCATGAGCCGGGAGGTAAAACCGGAGCCGCCCAGCACGTAGTTGGCCACCTGCAGGGGGATGTCGTTCGGGTCGTGGCGTTTCAAGCCCGGCAGGCCAAACCGGATGAAAACCTGGGTGACGTCCTTGGGGAAGAAATAGATCGCCGGGCCCAGGGGCTGGGCGTCCGTGAAGGCCGCGGGGTTTAGCTGGGCCTTCCATCCCTCGAACAATTTTTCCAGCCGGGCCGAAACCTCCTCTTCCGAGAACTTCCCCGTCACCACCAGCAAGGCCCCCTCGGGCCCAAAATGGGTCTGTAAAAACTTTTCACGTCCTGGGCCGTGAAGCGCTTGACCGTCGCGGGGCTTCCCCACCGCCCATAGGCGGAATGGCCGAAGAGGCTCTTGGTGAAAAGCACCCTCGTGATGGCGTCCGGCGTGTCCTCGACGCGTTGGTTGGCTTCCGCCTGGTCCAGTTTTCGGCGGCCAGCCGCTTGGCTCGAAACCCGGCCGACGAAGCATATCCGCGTATAATCGCCAAGGCCGCTTCCAGGTCCTCCGACAGGCAGGAGAAGGTCGCGTTGAAATCCTCCTGCTCGCTGGAACAACCCAGGGAAATCGCCTTGTTTTCCAGGGCCGTGTCAAAGGCCCCCGGTTTCAACTTTCCCGCGCCGCCGTTTCGAAGCAAGGAAGCCGTGAAGGAAGACAGCCCTTCTTTTCCGTTCGGGTCGGTGACGTTCCCCCCGGGAATACGCAGGGACCCGGAGACGATCGGAAGCCGGTCGTCATGCAAATAGAGGACCTTGATCCCACAGGAAAGGGTTTTAAAGGAGAAGGCCGGAACTTGAATTTCCAACGGGTTCTCGGGCGGAAACTGGGGCGGATTGGCAAAGGCGAAAGACGAAACCACAAATCCCAACGCAAAGACGCCAAGACGCCAAGAAGGACGAACACCTCTGTTAAGGGTGAAAGCCGTAAAGACGTTACGAGAATTGAAAAGACATTCGAGTAATAAAAGGCCGTTCTTTGCGGCTTTGCGGCTTTGCGTTGGCTGTGGGTTAATTTTTTTAATAATGGTTTTCATTACTTCCCCCTTTCCAGGGTGGCGGTGGTGCGGTTGGTTTCCACCAGGTATTTCCCCGCGGCCTGCTTGATATCCTCGGAGGTCGTGGCCCTCACCATCTCAATGTAGGTTTTCAAATAACGCCAATCCCCATGCACCGCCTGGTTGTAGGCCAGGTCGGTCGCGAGGCCCGAGGGACTGGTTTTGCCCCAAAGGTAGGAGGATTCGGCGCCTCGGCGCGCCCGGTCCAATTCCTCCTGGGTCACACCCTTCTTTCGGATGGAGGCGATCTCGGCCTCGATGGCCGCGATGATCTTTTCATTCTTTTGCCCGGCGGCCGGGTCGAACCATCCCATCAAATCGGGGTTCCGGTCGCCCGGAAACCCGGTGGAAGCGCTGATGGAGGTCGCCATTTTCTTTTCCAGGACCAGGTTTTTGACCAACCGGGATGTATTGCCGCTGGTGAGGATGTCGCAAAGCACGTCCAGGGTCACCGAATCTTTATGGGGGAAATTGGGGATATGCCAGGCCAGGATCGCCATGGGTTGGCGTCAAATCGGACCCGGACCGACTCCGGGGCCCGCCTGGGGGGGCTCCTGGGTCCAAGCCTGGGTCAAAGGCGCGACCGGCGGGTTGGGCACCTGGCCCAGGGTCTTCTCAAAGAGCGGAAAGATCTCGGACGCCTTCACCCCGCCCACCACCGCCAGGACGCCCCGGTCGGGCCGGTAGGTGCTCTTGTAAAAGTTCACGGCGTCGGGCCGCATGAGCTTGTGGATATCGGTCATCCAACCGATGGAGGGGTCCTTGTAGGGGCTGGCGGCGAAAGCGGTGGATTCCAGCGCCTCGTAAAGCTTGCCCTCGGGATTGGATTCGGAGCGCCAACGCCTTTCCTGGGCCACCACATCGCGTTCGGAATAAAACTCGCGGAAAACCGGGTGGGTGAGGCGGTCCTGCTCGATGGCGGCATAGAGCGCCACCTTGTTGGCGGGCAGGGTCACGGTGTAATTGGTGGCGTCCTGGCTGGTCCAGGCGTTCAGGCTCTGGCCCCCGTTTTGGGTATAGATGGAATAGCTCGTCCTTCACCACCCATTGCCGGTCATCGAGTTGGAGCTGTTTCATTTTCTCCGCCAGGTCTTTCAGCTTCTGGGGATCGGGATCGAGCTTGGCGTTTTCTTCGTTCGTGGCCTGGGCCACCTGGTCCTGCGCCTCCAGGATGGGCTCTTCCTTCGAGAAATCCTTGCAGCCGATGGTCTGGGTGCCCTTGAACATCATGTGTTCCAGCATGTGGGGAAGACCGGTTTTGCCCTTGGGGGCGTCCTGGGCCCCGACGGGCTGCATATAGGAGAAGGAGACGACCGGAATGCCCGGTTCCTCCACCACCAGAACCTTGAGGCCGTTACTGAGGTTTTTTTCAATGACCGGCAGGTCCATTCCGGAAGCCGCCGGAGCTTCGGCCCGGAGGGCGTTCACCGAAAGGAGGAGGATGGATGAATAGACCAGCGTTGGCAGATGCCGTACGACATTTCGATAGGTCATGGTTTTCCCTTCGAGGCTATTTGGAGGGTGGGATTATAGCTAAATTTTCAACCAGAAACCTACCATCGGCAAACACATATAAAACGAAACCTCTCCCCTTGAGGGAGAGGGTATGCCGACCTTCCATTGAGTTAGCTTTTATGGAGGTCGGTATGGTCCCATATGTCCTTTTTATATCCCCAAAAGGGAAATATGGGATAGGGTGAGGGGTGTTTTACTTACACCCTTCCCCTCATCCCAACCTTCTCCCTCGTAGGGGAGAAGGAGAAAAACATTTCACCTTACGTCTTTAAGCCTTGGGAGGCACCAGTTTGTACCCAACCTGCGGAACAGTCGCGATCCGTTTCCCCTCCGGTCCCAACTTGGCCCTCAAGTGGCCCACATGCACATCCACCACCTTGGGCACAATGGTCGTGTGGGCCCCCAGGCCATCTTGACGATTTCCTCCCGGGTCAGGGTCTTACCCGGGTTGGCCAGAAAAACCCTGAGGATGTCAAATTCCCGAAGGGTGAGCTGGACGGGTTCTTCCCCCCGCCAGGCCTCATGGGAATCAGGGGAGAGCCGGATCGCGCCCGAAATGATCTCCTCTTCCTTCCTAAACAAGGGTTCCCGGCGCCTGAGATCGCCCGGGCCCGGGCCAGGAATTCCCGCTCATTGAAAGGTTTGGAAAGGTAATCCTCCGCCCCCGCCTCCAGCCCCTTGACGGTGTCTTCCGAGGAACCCAAGGCCGTCAGGATGAAGATGGGAATGGCTCCCTTGGCCGGGTCCTTCTTGATCTTGGCGCAAAGTTCCAACCCATCCATGTCGGGCAGCCCCAAATCGAGCACCAGCAGGTCAAAATCACCCTTTTGCAGGGCGTCCCAGCCGTCCAGGCCCTGGAAACACCCTTCACCTCGTACCCCTCCTTCATAAAGAGGTCCCGGGTCACGGTGGAAACGGATGGATCGTCCTCAATAATCAAGATCGAAGGTTGTTTCATATCTCCTTCTTCATTGAAGGGGGCGGGTCAAATCCGCCTCGGTTGTTTGGGCAGGATCACCTTAAAAACGCTTCCCTTCCCTAAGGCGCTTTTAACCTTCACCCGGCCGCCCTGCGCTTCCGCCAAACCCTTGACGATGGTCAGACCCAGGCCGCTTCCCTGCCGGGCGGGCATCCCCGGCGGCTGGTGGACCCGATAAAACTTGTCGAAGATCAGCTTTTGCTTGGCGTCGATGCCGATGCCCGTATCCTTGACTTCCAGGATAAAGTTCCCCTCTTCCTCCGAAAGAATCACCTCCACTTCCCCTTTCGGGGTGAACTTGACCGCGTTGGACAGCAGGTTCAGGACGATTTGGCGGAACATGGTCACATCCGCGACCAGTGAAATGTATGGGTCTTCTTTGACCAGTGTAATTTGACCCCCTTCTCGGCAGCCTGGGGCTGGTAGAGGTCCACCATTTCTTTCACATGGGCGAAGACATCCACCGGTTCCGGAGGGGTCCACCTTGGCGGCCTCGATACGGGCGGTGGTCAGAAGGTTGTTGATGAAGGCGGTCAGGTGGGCGGTGCTGTTGGAGACCATCAGCAGGTACTCGGATTGTTTTTCCGTCAGGGGCCCGCGTCCCCCGCCTGGAGGTAATTGATGGCGCTCCGGATGGCGTGCAGGGGCGTGCCCAGGTCGTGGGTGACGCCCGCCATGAAATCCCGTTTCATCTCGTCCAGTTCCTTGAGCTGAACCACCATGGCATTGAAATCCCGGGCCAGGTCCCCGATCTCATCCCGCCTTTCACCTCCACCAGCGATCCCAACTGGCCCTCCCGCACCAGGTGCGTGCCTTCCCGGATCTTCTTCAAGGGCGCGGCCATTTGCCGGCCCAAGATGAAGGAGACGAACAACCCCACGAAGGGCGGCCGCCCCCGCCTCCATTCCAAATGCATCCACCTGGAGGTTTGTTCCTTCAGATCCTTTTCCATGGCGGGCAGGGAATAACCCAGCCAAACGCGTCCCGTCCCGCCTCCCCCCAAGGGGATGAGTCCGCCATTCGGACCTCCAGACCCTGCGGTCAGCCGGACGGGGATCCCGTCCCGGATTCCGAAGGAGTGAAGTTTCCTTTTGGAATTCCGGCGGCATGACCACTGATTCCGGTGGCGGGGTTGGAATAGGCCACATAGGCCAGGGTGGGGTGCGATCGCGGACTTCATGAAATTCAAAACCGCCACATCCTCGTGCTGGATCAGGGATTCCTTGGCGGCAAGGACGAAATCGGAAGTTCCTGGCTTCAGAAACCCTCGCCTGCCAAGGTAAAGGAGCCGGGCCCCTTCATAGACCAGAAGAAGCTAACGGTCAGCGGGACCACTACCACCACCGCCATGGCTGAGGGAAAACCGGGTCGTGAGCTTCATTTCTTGCCCCCCCTTCTTCCATTTCGACGCGGGTCAGGTTTTCAAGGCGTTCACGTTTTGAGGGTCGATCTGGAGCGCCGCCTCCCAATCTTTCATGGCCGATTCCGTATCCCCGTCGGCATAGGATTCACTCCCTTTTGAAGCAGTCCCTGAACCTGGTTTTTCTGCGCTTCGGTCAGGACCGGGGCGGAACCGCCGGTTGGTTTGCGATAGATTCTCCTGTGCCAGCGAGTTGGCCGGGTCCTTCTTCAACATTTCCTGCCAGGCCTCCCGGGCCAAGTCGATGCGTCCCTTGCTGCGGAAAATCTCGGCTTCAGCCGCCAATTGCTGGATTTTCTTGTCTCCCTCTCGGCCGGGTGGCGTCCTTCCGGGCGAAGGCCTTCTCGACGAATTGGAGAAAGGCGTCCTCGGGATAAAGCCCCAGGGCTTCCTTGATTGTTTCCATTGCGTCCTGGCTTCGTCCTATTTCAACAAGGCCACTGATTTTTCCAGCAAGGTCCCGCACCTCGGGGTCCCCCGGGCCCCGGGTGATGGCCTTTTTCATCCGGTCCCCGGGCTTCGGCGTATTTGCTCATGGCCGGGCCCAGGGAAACCGCCCATTCGTAATCGCGCTTGGCCTCCATGAAATAGCCCTGACCCTCGTCCTTGCCTCCCCGCTGGAAATAGGTTTCCGCGCGTTGGAGATTGTATTGTTTCAAGGCCGTGGCGCGCTCCTGGATGACCAAGGGATCGGCGGGTTTCAGGAGGCTGGCCTCCTGGTAATCCCAGTAGGCCTCCTTCCACCTCTGTATCCCCCTGGGCCCGCTGGGCCTGGGAAACCAGCTTGGCAAACAGCCATCTTCCTCCCTTCGGGGGTTTTCCCAGGCGAAACCCACTTCCAGAGGTGGCTTTCCGGCAATCCCACCCCGCCCAAGGAGGGGCCTGGTTCCAGGAAAATTGATAGGCGTAATCGATGGACAATCCGTCGTTTTCCCAGCCGAACCCCACCACGCCCATGTTGGCGTCGCCCCCCACCCGCAGGGCCACCCCCCAATCGGTGAAAACCCACTCGGCGACCCCCTGGCTGTCCAGGTTCCCTTGGCTCGAGGGATTGGGCGAAGGTAAGGAAAAGCCGGTCCGATCCCACGGGGGACGGGCCGCGACACCATAGCGCAAAAAGAGGGGCACCTCATCCACTCCAACGACCCCCAGGTTGGGCTGGTTCAGGTTCTCGGCGGAAACCCCAGGGTCGCCCAGGTAAATGCCTCGAGGAGGGCCCCGGCCCCCACGGAGAAAGCTCCGGAGGAAAGATTACCGGGGTTGATACCGGCCAGGGGGGCCGAGAGGGTGAACTGCTCGCGCAGGTAGGACAATTGGATTCCCAACTTCAGGGGCTTTAAAAAGGGAATCGCACCCGAAGCTTTTCCCGAAGGCCGCCTGCAAACGGTCTTGCTCCAGATTATTCGATCCGAAATGGTCCAGGGAAAAACCCAGGCCGTCCCCGGTTTCCAGGGGAAAGACCGCCGACAGGTTCCCTGTGGAGAGGTCATCCCCGCCGATCCCCGAAAAAAGGTTTTCGTACCGGGCGCAGACCTTGAAAATGGCGTCATCCCCCAGTCCAGCCGGGTTGAAAGCCAGGCTGGAGTGCCTCGGAAGGGCCGCCCGTTCCCCCCAGGGCGGCTTCCCGGGCGGGAGCGCTGAAATCTAAAAAGGCCGATTGCGCCGAAACGAGAGGGCTCAAAGCCATCATTAAAACGAAAAGACTCGTCGATAGGTGGGGATCGACCCTGTTTTTATATATCGGCTTTTGATTCATCGCATTACTGTAACGGTTCCCCGGCTCACCCCGCCATCGGATTCAAGCAGGTAGAGGTAAACCCCCGAGGTGACGATATTTCCGTTGTTGTCCCTCCCATCCCGATTGGACACTCACCCCGCCTGGAAATGAACGGACCGAACCTGTCTTCTCCACAAATCGGCGATCAGGACGCTGCCGGATCCGTGGGAGGAAGGGAGGGAAAAATGGGCCGTGTTGTTGGAAGGCAGCTGGGGGGTGAAGGGGTTGGGCCAGACCTTGAGGCCCGGGGTGGGGGTTGGCGTGGGATAGTTGGAGGTTAGAGGGGTGTCGGTCAGGGTGGGGGATGGGGTCCAGGTGGCGGTTAAAAGAGGAGACCCCGTCATCGTGGGGGTCAAGCTTGGGGAAACAGTCGGGGTGGGGGATGGGGTGGGGGTCGTGTTGGGCGTGAGAGTCGAAGTGGGGGTCATGGCTGGGGTTAGGGTGGGATAGGGGGTGAAAGAGTCGTTGAAGCAGAGGTTGTCAAAAACAGCGGTGGTGGAGCCTGAGTTGCTTCCGCTCCAGGCAAACAATCCGTAGGCGAGGGTGGTGCCGGCGGAAAAGCGGGGATCGGAACTCAAATCCAGGGCCGGCAAGGCGGCCCAACTGGACCCGTTGGTGGAGACCGAGGGATAAAAAACATTACCCGAGTTCTGGAGCCGGAGCCAATAGGGGAGGACGCAGGAATCGGATTGAATTTCGGTGAGGCCCCCGTCGTTGATCCGGGCGTCGAATTGGTAAAACTGGCTGAGCGGCCCGTCGATCCACAGCAGGGGGCCGTCCGAACCGGGAGTGACATCACTGCGGATGAAAATGCCGGCGGCCGAACCCGTGGACATCGTTCCCGTGATGGCCACCACTTCGGCCAGGATCTGGCCGTTTCCCACCCCGGTCGTCAAATCGGCGTAACCGCTTTCGGAGAATTGCCCGGCACTATTCGACCCCTGACCCACCACCGTGTAGGGGGAGCCGGAGGTGGCGCTTCCGTTATGATCGCTCCAGGAAGTGGGGGTGAATATCGGGTTATCGGGACATTGGCCCAGGCACAGGGACGCGGTGGCCCAAACCATCCCCAGAAAACCAACGAATTTCCCAGCCAACCCTATCGGCGGATCACTCGGCAAAACTCTCATCGCTCAAACCCCATAACCGCGGATTTCGATATCTCAGACCGCATTATAAATACGGCCTCATAGATTCACAGGAGACTCGCACCCGTTCCAGTAAAGAATCGGTATAACCTTTGCCTTCCCCGGAGAATGGATTTTCTTTGATTCGGACCAAATGAAGGGATAAAAGGGGTTTCAGGGAATAGGGAAGGCCGAAATTCAGTTTTTTCCTTGGAACAACGAACCTTCACGAAAAATCAGGAAGGTGGTAAAAGACCCTTCTGCTCGACAGGATTCATCGAGATTTTTTGGCGTTCCAACTCGATTTCCTTGGCGACGGAATAGACAAGTTCCTCGTAGAGTTTGTCCAAGCCCAGATCGGTTCTGGAGCCGTCCCCACTTTGTCCCATTTGGTTTCCAGTACCGGCTCCCTCGACGATCACTTTAATGACCACGGCCAGCTTCAGGTCTCGGCGCCGATCCGTTCCCGGAGCCGTCGGTCAATTCCACCACCGCCAGGTAATACCCGCTGGCCGTCAGCCGGCCCGCGTCGCACCCGCCTCGCTCGTTCCGGGCCGCCGGTGGCCGCGTAGACCAGTTCCCGGCCAGGTCGTAAACCTGGGCATGGACGTTCAAACCCGGCTGGCTCGAAACGAAAAGGGTGCTGGCGCCTCCCCCTTGAGGATATTCGGGCGGGCCGCGATGCCCGGAGGGGCCGCCGTTATCCATGACGGTGAGGACCTTGGTGATGACCTGTTCGCCACCCGTTCCCGTTCGTTAACGCACGGAGAGGAGGTGACTCGCCCTGCCGTCACCACCACGAGCCGTTATCGGACCTCCCGTCCCAGGCGAGGCTCACGGCAGCCACCCCGGGTATCGGTAACGGTGAGGACCGTCTGGTTGGTTCGGGGGAGCCCGAGTAGGGTTCAAGGAGCTGTTGGACAGGACCACGGACGACATTTGCGCGCTCCACCGGGCCGTCAAGGTGGTGTAGATGTTCGGACCACCTCCCCCGCCTCATTGAATACCTGCACCGAGACCGTCGAAGGGACCAGTCCACCTCCACCGGAAGCGCGGTGGACCGTACTGGAACCCTGGTTGGCGACACTGACCGCTGCGATGAAGAGGTGCCGTTGCGTGTCGCGGTGCCCCGTTTGGTGGTCCGCTCCTGGCCCAGGAGTACCCGTCGGTGTAGAATCTTAACCGTATCCCCGACGACCTGGATGAGCGTGGCGGGGGCCTGGAGCGACGGGACGGCCTGGGTCACTGGGGTGGCCGGAAGCTGTACAATCGATCCCCGCACGTTATAAACACCCAACTGGATGGAGTACTGCCATTGACCATAACGTGGCGGCGTCGAGAGCGGCGGGAGCGAAGGGGATCTGGATTTGCGCCTGGTTGACCAGTTTTCCCGATCGGGAAGGAAGTTCTTCAGGACCACCGAGTAGTTGGGGCGTGGGTCGCGGGACAAGATCGGGCAGGTCCAGGTGAGGTTCGAACCCGACTGGGCGGTGGCCGTGCGGAGGGGCTTCGAGAAGCGGAAAAGGTCACGTCGGCGGAAGCTGGTCCGTGATGACGGCCCCGGCGGGCAAGGCCACCGGAAGAACCAGGTTCAACTGGAATTTGGCCGTATTCCCCGAGGTGGCCAGGGAGGTGGAAGCCTGCTTGGAGAAAAGAGTGAGGGGCGTGAGGGTGATGGTCGGGGTCAGGGTAAAGGTGCCCGTGGAAGTGGCGGTCGGTGGGTCGAGGTCGGGGTGACCGTCGGAGCTGGCCGTGCCGGTTGAAGTCGAAGTCCCCGTGGCGGTCATCGTCGGCGTCCAGGTCGTCGTGGCCGTGGGGGTATTCGTCGAGGTGGCAGTGAAAGTAAGCGTGGGTGTTGAAGTGTGGGTCCAAGTAATCGTCAAGGTATTCGTCGGGGTTTGGGTCCAGGTCAAGGTCTGAGTGTGGGTCGCGGTAAGGGTGGGTGTAGCGGTATAGGTCACGGTTGGTGTCCAAGTGGAAGTCGAGGTTGGACTATGGGTTGGGGTGGACGTGAAAGAGGATGTCCAGGTGATTGTGGGCGTATTCGTGGAAGTGGCCGTAGCCGTGAAGGTGAATGTTTCCGTCAAAGTCGAAGAGGGGGTCGTTGTGAAAGTATTCGAGGGAGTGAGGGTGGAGGTGAGGGACTGGGGTGGGGGTGGGAGTAAAGGTGGAAGAAGGGGTCATCGTAGAGGTCCAGGTCAATGTCGAAGTGAGGGGATGGGTCGGGTATTTGTATAAGTTGAAGTCCAGGTCACGGGTCCGGGTTTGGGGAAGGGGTCGAGGTCTGGGTGACGGTATCGGTGTTTGTAGCGGTCCAGGTAGAGGTAAAAGTATTTGTAGAAGTCACGGTTGGACTGGGTGTGGGAGTGGTAGTAAAAACGGGCGTCCAAGTGGAGGTGGGCGTTAGCGTATAGGTACTAGGTAGGCATAAGGTGGGGGTTGGCGTGGAGGTTGGGGTCAAAGTATTGGTTGGTGTCGGCGTGTTGGTGGGGGTATTGGTGGGGTAGGGGTCGGGAGTATTGGTGGGCGTGTTGCTAGGAGTATGGCGTGGGGGTAGAGGTAGGGGTTTGAGTGGGGGAGTCGGGGTATTGGTGGGGGTATTGGTAGGGGTGGTTGTCGGCGTATTCGTTGGAGTATGGGTGGGGGTGCGCGTAGGGGTATTCGTAGGTGTATGGGTCGGGGTCGGGGTATTGGTTGGAGTGTTCGTTGGGGTGGTCGTGGGAGTATTAGTGGGTGTATAGGTGGGGGTCAGCGTAGGAGTAATGGTTGGCGTAAGGGTCGGGGTCGGGGTGGGTGTATTCGTTGGAGTGTTGGTCGGTGTGGGGGTAGGCGTGGGGGTAGGGGTATTGGTGGGCGTATTAGTAGGTGACGGTGTAGGAGTATTCGTCGGCGTGTTGGTTCGGGTAGGGGTGGGGGTGGGCGTGGGAGTATTGGTCGGGGTGATGGTAGGGGTGGGGGTTTTGGTGGGCGTCTTGGTAGGCGTGGGTGTAACCGAGGGTGTCGGGGTGCAGGTGAATCCAACGAGATTAGTAACGGCATTGGAGGTCAGGAGTCCCTGGGTTAAATAGCAGGTGAGCAAGTCGGTCTCCGAGGCCCGGTTGACAAGGACTTCCTCGCAGGACCCCCGAGGGAAGGGGTCCCACGGTCACCTCAAAGGAAAGGGTACCGGAGGAACCAGCGCTCAAGTAGCCGATGTCCCAACCTACCAACGAAACGGAGCCGCCTCCCCTTCCAATGGCGGCGGGCATGGTGAAAGTTTCCGGCATGAAGGGCGAACTCGTCTGGGACCCCGAAACATATCCTGTTCCCGTGGGGATGGTATCGTAGATCACCACCCCATCCGTGTAGCTCGCGCTGTTGTTCTTGTAGCTGAGGGTATAGGTGATAGTTTGGCCCTCGCCGACCTGGCCGGCGGGGTTGTTGGATTTGGTCAAGGTGATGGAAGCGGGCGCGCAGGAAGACCAAGTCGGGCAGTCGAAATAACCCCAACCGTAATGCCCCCCCTCGTTGCAGTCATATTGGGTGACCTCCAGGGTGATGTTTTGTCCGGCGTATTTGCAAAGATTCATCGAATATTGGGTCCAGGGCAGAAACCCCCAACTTACCGGAGCGTTCGCCCCGCAGTTTTGGGCCGCGGGGTTGATGACGCATCCCGTCGCGGCCCCGAAAGACCCCGCGTTGTTTCCCACCACACCCGAATATTGGATCAACCCGCTTCCCACCAGATAGGTCCAGTTGATGACGATGTCGTCGATGACCGGGAGGAGGGAAGGCTGGTCGGGACAATTGGCCGTCCCCAGGAGGACCCGAACCTCCAGGAAAGCGTCCCCGTTTTGATCGTTCCCGCCGCATAAAACGGCTTGCTCATAGTGATAATTCTCAATGACGGCGGCCAAGTCGAAGGTCAGGCAGGTATTCCCGTCGGTGGGGACCGTAGCTGTCTGGCAAACCCGGGCCCAGTCCCCGGGCCCGGAATCTCCATGGCCTGAAAAGAGCTGGATGGCCGTGGCCTGTCCGGCGGGGACCATGGGAAGCCGCCCCGCGGTGTTGGGGGCCGTGCCTGCCGCCGTTTGACCCGGATAGACGGTGGTGTTACTCACCGGAAGTACCAGCGGCATACAATCCCCATTGGCGGGGGCTCCGCCCTGAACAGCCGCGCCGCCCGCGGTAGCGGTGGGTCCGGCGTTGGCGACCGACGTCCAATCGGCGGTGCCGCTGGTGAAACAACCGTTCGGCCAAACCTGCGCGTTAATGAGGGATGGAATGAAGAGGACGAAAAAAACAACGCCAACAGGCAAGAGCCAGCGGTTAATGACTTCATTTATTAAAACGGATATGAGTGGATGAATGACCCGCGTGAGATTCCCCTTAACAGCCATTCAACAACCTCGAGTCGTATGTAATCGGTTTCGGAAAAGTTAGGTGGAAATGGAAGTGCCTCATCTGAATAAAGATTACCGTTGAATCTTTTTTAATCCGGTAAAGATGCAGTAAAGATGGCGTATAGAAACGATGAAGATTAGAAACCGTTTCCTAAAGGCGGAGGGCGAAAACCTTTTATAAAATATTCTTAAATCGATTTTTATTCCGGTTTCAAACTCTTGTGAGCGCTTTCTTCATTACAAAAATCAAATTAGCGAAAAGTTAAATCGTTCTCCCAAAAAAAATAGATTTTATTGTTCTAAACATAACCATTAAAAGCGAGCTCTCACTAAAATCGTTATCTTGCTTTTAGGAATTATTTCGAAGGTCAAAGATTTAGCAACCACCCAAAAATGGTTTATGACTCCCGAACAGGATTCATCATCAAATATTGAATCGAAAGAAGGCTTACAAAACAAAAAACCCCCGCTCCCCAACAAGGGGAGCGAGGGTCAGGGGGAGAAAGCCCAGCGGGCTTTCCACCTCAGCTAAAGAATAAAATTACTTCGCGGCAGGAGTCGTCGAAGCGGCGGCCGGAGCAGCAGCGGCAGGAGCAGCGGCTTCCTTCTTCTCTTTCTTCATTTTCTTGGCATGCTTCTTCGCCTTCATCGTCTTCGCAACAGGCGTAGTAGCGGCGGCCGGAGCATCGGCGAAAACCATGCCCGTGCTGCCGAGGAACAACACTGCCATCAAAGCGACCATGAACTTTTTCATCTGAGTCCTCCAAGTGACTTCAATTTAGATTTGGGATCTTTTACTTCCCGCAATATATGACGAACGCGCCTTTCAAAAAGTTGCAGCCATTATTTCGTTCAAGTAGCCCGATTTACCCAAATCGATACCCAGCTTTAACGATCCATTGATATTTGTCAGTTGGATTCTTAGCTTTCCCCAAGGGCAAAAAGAACTGATTCCCGAACCGAACCGTCTCTGCTTCCAAAAGGGGGGAAAATATGAACGAGATCCAAACGAAGGAACAATCTTTGAGGGAAGATTTTGAAACCACCGCCCCCATCGAATTAAAGGCTCTACTTCGAGAATGGAAAGGTGGAGTGAACGCGCAATCCGACGCGGTCCAAGGCAGGACCGTCCCCCGTTATTTCGACCGCTATTTCCAGACCCTGCCCCTCGGTTTGAATTGAGCCGCCGGGCCTTGAGAGCCGGGTCCCCCCTGTCTATCATGACTCTCAAAAATCCCAGGGAGCCTTCATGAAAGCCATCCGAGTGAATGATTTCGGCGGTCCCGAGGTCATGAAAATTTCCGAGTTGGCCGATCCCAAACCCGGTCTGGGCCAGGTGCTGGTGCGCGTCAAGGCCGCCGGGGTCAACCCCGTCGACACCTATATCCGCTCGGGCTCCTATGCCGTGAAACCCTCCCTTCCCTATACCCCGGGTTCGGACGGAGCGGGTGTAGTTGAAGCCCTCGGGTCCGGGGCCCAGGCCTTCAAGACCGGAGACCGGGTTTATTTCCACAACGCCCTGGGCGGCTCCTACGCCGAGCTGGCCCTGGTGATGGAATCCAACGTTCACCTTCTGCCCGAGAAGGCGAGTTTTTCACAGGGCGCGGCCCTGGGGGTGCCCTACGGCACGGCTCATCAAGCCCTGTTCCAAAGGGCGAAGGCTAACCCGGGTGAAACCCTTCTGGTCCATGGGGCCAGCGGGGGCGTGGGGACCGCCGCCATCCAATTAGGGCGCCGGGCCGGCCTGACGGTGATCGGTACCGCCGGAACCGAAAAGGGGCTGGTATTGGTCCAAACCCTTGGCGCCCAACACTCGCTCAACCACCACGATCCCGACTTTTCACAAAAGCTTTCCCAAATCACGGGAGGCAAAGGCGTCCAGGTGATCCTGGAAATGCTGGCCAATATCAACCTGGGGAAAGACCTTACCTATCTTTCCAAATTCGGCCGGGTCGTGATCATCGGAAGCCGGGGCCCGGTGGAAATCAACCCCCGCGACACCATGACGCGAGACGCCAGCCTCCTGGGCATGACCCTGGCAAACGCCAGCCTGGAGGATTTAAGGGCGATCCACGAGGACCTGGCAGGAGGATTGGCGGAGGGTTCCATCAAGCCTGTCGTGGGGAAGGAGTTTCCCCTTTCCCAGGCGCCACAGGCACATGGGGACGTTATGGCACCCGGTGCCCACGGGAAGATCGTCCTCCTGCCTTGAGTTCCCACAAAAAAAACCATCCCAAGCTTTTATTCTTGCTGGACTACGACGGGACCTTGGCTGATTTCACGCATGACCCAGAAAAATCCAACCTTTCCAACAGCCGCCGCAACCTTATCCAAAAACTGGCAAGGCAATTTCCCCTGATCCTGGTCAGCGGCCGTTACGCCGCCTCCCTGCGCCGGGTTTCGGGTTTGAAGAAACTGCCCATCGTGGGATCCCATGGATTTGAGGCCAGCCGCCTTCCCATGGGTTTGCGATTCGCAACTCATCCGCAGGAAAAGCTTTATCAGCGGGAAGCCGGGTGGCTGTGGAAAGCGGTCAAGGATATGACCTGGCTCTTTGCGGGAATTCATATCGAGAAGAAACCCTATTCCTCCACTCTCCATTACCGGGGCATTCAACTTAAGAAGGGTCAGGAAAAAGCCATCTGGCGGGAATACCGGAAAAGGTTCAAGAAGGTGACTACGCCCGGGGCCTGGGAACTCCATCCCGGCAAGAATATGATTGAGGCCTTACCCAAAGGTTTTTCCAAAGCGAAAGCGGTGGCCAAAATACTGAAGGCCTATCCCGGATATCTCCCCATCATCGCGGGGGACGACCGTGCGGACCTATTGGCCATGAGGGTTGTGGGTAGAAAAGGGCTAAAAATAGGGGTCGGAAGCCGAATCAGCGGGAAAGATATCAACTTGCGGTTTGAAAACCCGCCTCAATTTTGGGCCTACTTAAGAAATTTCTTGGAATTTTGACCGATAGGACTCATTCCCCTCGGGGCCGATCAACCCCAAGGGGATAAGTGTTAGCAGTTTTTTTAGTCCTTGTATTTCACGTGGCAGCCATAGGGCGTAGTGGCCTTAACGGTTATATCCTGGCCGGCTGTAGCCCGGGTCAATGCTTGGTCCACGTAATTTACGTAAGCGTCCCCATTTTTGTTCTTGTCGGATATGGCGTCCTCTAGGGGGGCGTTATCGATGGCACCTTCATATATAAGGGCTCCCTTGGGGCCGATCACGAACATATGAGGGGTCGTTTTGGCTCCATAAAGATGACCCACCTTGCCGGAAGGGTCCATCAAGGTGGCGGTCGGCATGGAACCATGGCTCTTGACGTCCTCATTAGCCATATCGTTGGTCACCGCGCCTTCTTTACCGGGGGCTGAGGAGATCACGGACAGCCAAATCACGCCCTTTTTCGTCCAGATCTGCTGGTATTTTTCCATCTTTCCCTGGTATTGGCTTTTAACGAATGGGCAATCCCGGTTGTGCCACTCGAGAACCACGAATTTGCCCTTGTAGGAGGACATGGTCACGGCATTTCCATTGCTGTCCGGGCAGGTAAAGTCCGGCGCTTTTTGGCCTATGGTCAAGGCCTGGGCCTGGGCTCCCACGAACAACAGACCTACCAGCATCAACCCCATCCAGCCTGCTTTTTTCAACATGTTCAGCCTCCCTCATTTTATTTCAACGGTACTTCCACCTCGAAACCATGCTTTTGACCCTTTTTGTTCCAAACAAGTATCAGGCCCTTGAGACTCGCCGGCTTTTTCAGAAGCTCGTCCGATTTTTTTAACCTCAAATCAAACCAGGACTCCCCGCTTTCAAAAACCACCGGCGTGTTGTTGTTAACTACGCCGGGATCGGAGGGGAAAAAGTCGGCCTTCTTGACGATCATGGACCCGGTGGTGAAATGAATTTGGAACCCATCGGATTTCGGGTTTCCTTTGGACGTCCAAGCCGAAGGCAAAGGGCCTGCCAGGTGGGAATATTCGCTATCAAAAAGCGACTTGAACTTGGAGGGTTTCAAGTCATTTCCAGAACCCACCGGCAGCCGGAGTGTTACCATCGCCTTTCCCGGCAAGCAGCTTTCATTGCAAACCAGCCAATTTACCTCCGCTTGGAGGGTCACTGGGGAACCTTCATCCAAATTCTTGGGCACCTGCAAAGGAACCATGAGAAGTAAATGGTCCAGATAGCCGTAATCAGTGAGGGATGGAATTTGGATTCTCTCGGGAAGGGGCCATTTCAAATCCCCAACCTTGAAACCCTTCGGCAGTATCCATCGGATGGATGGGGCTAAACCCGAATCTCCCGGGTTCTTCCAATAGAGATGCCAATCCTTATCGATGGCGAAATAGACCCCAATCATGACGGTTTGGCCTGGGTTGAAAGCGGTTTCTTCGCATATCAGCCTCACATTCAGATGGGGCTCCTTCACCCAACCAATAGAATCCTTGGCTTGTAAATGGAGGAGGGATAAAAAACCAAATATCAGAAATATCCTCAAAATAAATTGGTGTGCGAGGGTCTTCATCGGGGGGCCATATTCCCTCGAAGAGCGACAAAAATTCAATGCCGGAAAATTTAAAACCATCAACACAGAGGGATCCTCAATTGCTTTTTCTTGTAACCATTAAAAATCAGTGGGATAATTTACGAGGTTAATACACCCCTAAATACAAGCGGTTTAACGAGAAATAAATGAACCCAATTTTAAAACGTTTTCTGAGCGTTCTTGCTCTTTGGATTTTAACTTGCGGTATCACCTTCTCCCAGCAACAAGTCACCTCGATTACCAACTTAACTATATCCCCCTTGAATCCCACCCCAGGCCAAACAATTACGATCTCTTGGACCTATACCATCCCGAGCTTTGCCGGCACAAGCCCCGATGCCATTGTCGCCGTCAGCAGTTCCAACACTCTGCAGGCCGCCAACACCGCCAACCAATGGGTCTTATTGGGGGATGGGTGCGCACCAGAGTCCGGAACTGTCGGAGGAGGTTGTTATGTCGGGCCCGCCAACAGCACTACCACCAACTACAGCACGACGGTGACCATTCCCGCTGGTTTGACTCCAGGCATGACCTATTACATCATCGTGGGGATGAGGGCGAGCGGCGGCGCATATATGAACCCAGCTGTCACTTTGGACCCTCTCCCGGGCTCCGAAACTAGCATTTCCTTTACCATCCCACTTCCCCCGCCCTATATCACTCTCAGCAAAGTTGCGGACGGTCCCACCGCTTTTCCGACCGCCCCAGGCAATGACGTTCTTTTTACCATCAACTACGACGCGGGCGCGGCCACGAACATGAGCATCACCGATTCGGTGGATCCCAACTTCAACATTGTTCAGGTCTTCAACGGCGGAACGGCCCTCGTCCAAAACATCACCTGGAACCTTGGCACCATCTCATCGCCCCAGACAGGTTCTGTCCAATTTTTGGCCCAACTGACCGGCACCCAGAGTTCGGGGCAAGTTATTTCCAACACTGCCTATGCCACCTGCAGCGGCCTTCCCTCCGCCGTGGCTTCCAACACCGCCCTGGTGACCGTGGATGAGCCCGGCTTGACGATTTCCAAGAGCGCCCCCTCTACCGTGACCGTCGGGGGACCGATAACCTACGTCCTCAACTACACTAATACCGGCCTGGCCTTGAATACTTTCCAAAATTTCGCCAATGGGATCCCACCCGGCTGGACCACCAGCGGCAATATGACCGGATGCGGTTGGGACACCACTCCCGGCTATCTGGAGGAAAACCAATCCTGTTCGATCTGCACCGGCTATCCCTACCTGTCGGATACGGGAGGAACACCCATCCTGGACGGGGTTTACCAGGTGGATATGATGATTAACTCTGCGGACTGCAATAATTTCGAGGCCGTATTCAACTTCAACATCGATGTTTCCGGGGGCACCACCTATGTTTACCAAGCCCATCTTTCCGCCAACAAAGGCTACAATGGCTGGAACAGCGCCGCCCTCTCCTACGACCAGAGTGTCGGCGGTAACCCCAGCACCTCGAATGCGTTCAAGTCCCCCCCCAACATGGGAACTCCACAGGAAAACGCTTGGTACACCGTAAAAATCCAGGTTTGTTCCGGCCAGGTCATGATGAAGGTCTGGCCGAGGGGGACCCTCGAACCCGGCTCCTGGGACATCAACTACACCGGCGCCAATGTCCCCGCCGTCGCTGGTAATTTCGGGTTCCAGTCCAACGGCGGGGCCGGTGGGTTTCGCGAACCTTTTGGTCTTCAACACGGTGGGCGCCACTGCCCCAGTGGTAACGGATAATGTACCCTCCAACGTTTCCTTTGTAGGGGCCGGAAACAGCGGGAGCCAGTCGGGAGGGTTAATTACTTGGAACGTGAACACGACCTGCGGTAATTCCTCGGCCGTGAGCTGGTGGGGTACGGCGGGAGCCTGCGGAAACAACATCATCAATGCGGCCGCCATCACTTGCTCCAACGGCCCCGGGCCAGTCACGTCCAATGCCGTGACGACCTTGATTACCGGCTGCAACACCAACACCCCAACTATCACTTCTACTCCAACCATCACACTTACCCCTACCCTTTCTTTGACCCCGACCTACACCAATACCCAAACAGCCACTTCGACGCCATCCTTGACCGCGACCCTTACTACCACTCTTACCGCTACTCAAACCCCGACTACCACCCCGACCTACACCGTCACCCCCACCTCGACGAAGACCTCTACCCCCACCCTGACTTCCACCCCGACACAAACTCCTACGCCAACAGTCAGCTCCACCCCCACCACCACCCCCACGATCACCCTGACCCCAACTGTCACTATTAGCCCCACGGTCACCCTTTCCCCCACGGCCACCCTGGTCCCCCAGGATAACTTTTACATCAGCAAAAACGTGTTCATCCCCGCGCCTAACGCGCCGTTATCTATTTATGTGGGTTGTACCCAGTACCCCGGCCCCTATTCCTTGCGGGTCTATAACAGCGCGGGAGAATTCATAAGGGATCTCTCGAAGGACTACGGGGATCAGACGACCCTATCCAAGCCTGTCACCCATTCCTATTTCTGGGACGGGACCGATTATGGGAACAACCTATGCGTGAGCGGTGTTTATCTTTTCTACTTGACCGAGCCCTTCGACCGGCATTTGAAAAAAGTGGTTCTTATCCACTAACCCTCCCCCGGGATTCTTTTATTCTTGTAAGGATTCGACTGAACCGGTTCAAATAAAACGAATAAGCTGAAGTTATTTCCTAATCTATTTATTCCCGGCGATTTTCCACGACAGGAACTGATACTTCCCTTGTTTCCCCTTGTGTAATTTTCCGATCGGGTGCAAAAATGAACGGGTCGGAGGATCGGTCTGAAGGTCGATCCCACATTCTCCTAGGAGCCAACCAACCTGATGAAGCGCCTCATCCTTTGCTGGGTCTTATACTTTGTTGGGGTCCACGGCATTCTTTGGGCCCAATGCACGCCCATCTCGGCCCAAATCCTCTCCTCAGGCGATGACACCACTACGTTCTGGATCAACGATAACGCCGTTCCGGGAGTCTCCTCCTACTGCCAGCCTCCCTGCGTGCCTTCGCCAATAACGGTTCCCATCACCGACTTCAACGACGGCCAAAATTTCGTGCTTTCCATCGCCACTACCAACGTCAACCCCACCTTGGCCTTCAGTTCCTGGAGTTTGGATATTACTTGCCAAGGGGGCGGCCACTCAGTCGTCACCAGCGAGAACCCCTCGACCTACTCCCTCTATTGGGACCCCAACGGCGGTTGCGCCAGGGCCATTCCGCCGGGGAACGATTCCTCCAGTAACGATTGGACATCCTATAATTACGCCCCCTCCCCCAACCCTTTTACGTTGGGCGCAGGGGTTCCGGTAACCGGACTCACCTACACGACCCGAATCTACAACCCCGTCACGGGGGCCCAAATCTCCCCCATGTCTTTCTCCAGCTCGGCGACGGCCGGAAGCTGCGGCATCCTTTATTGGCGTCAGGTCGTGACCATGCCCGCCCCTGTCACGGAATTGGGCCCCACCGATCTCACGGCCACGGCCACCTACCTCTCACCCTTCTCCATCGCCGGCAACGTCCTTTCGGCCCAGTTCGCCGTGACCGTTTGCAATACCGGGTCTCCCATCCAAGGGGAGGCCGTCACCCTGACGGACAGCTTCAATAACGCCATGCAGTGCGACTCCAACAGTATTCCCAACAACTCCAGCCAACCCAGCCTTCCCCAATACCAATGTAACGGGACCAGTATGAATGTCGTCTTCCCCGTGGGATTTCCCGGGGCGGCCTGCGAAGCAACGACCCTCTATCTCATAAATAACTATTACCCGAATAATTACGGCCAAACCGTTACCAGCTACGGGGTGGTCACCTGGCCCGATGCCTCGGCCCCCGTGACATCGAACTCGGCATCCTTCACGATCCTCATCAACACCTCGACCCCCACCCAGACCTTCACTCCTTCTCAAACCCCGACCGTTACCCTGACGCCCTCAGCCACTTCCACGCCCACTGTCACGCCTACCCCCTCGATCACTTTGACCGTCACCAACAGCTTCACTCCCACCCATTCTTACACCAGCACCCCAACCCCCACCCTCACCGCGACCCCGACGATCACCCTCACACCCACAGCCTCCTTTACTCCCACGGTCACTCCCACCCCCACCAACAGTTTCACACCCACTATAACTTTCACTTCCACCTTCACTCCCACCATCACCCAGACCCCTACCATTACCCAGACCTACACCATTACCTTGACTCCGACTATCACCCTTACACCCACGATCACCCTCACGCCTACCATCACTAATACCCCCATCCCCTTTGAGGACGTCTTTTACGTCAGCCAAAACGCCTTCAACCCCGCCCAAGGGCCCGTATCCATCTATATTTTCGACACCCAATACCCCGGTCCCTATTCCTTCAAGGTGTACAATTCGGCGGGAGAATTCATCAAGACTCTGGTTCCGGATCAAACCGCAAATAACATCATCACCTATCCGGGCCCGGGCCAAGTCGGTTGGGATGGAACCAATAAAGCCGGGGACAAATGCGCCAGCGGGGTTTATCTTTTGTATCTGGTCGAACCCAACGGCCGAAAGCTGAAGAAGATCATCCTATTCCACTAAAGGGTCTTTGGACTCGACAGAACTTCTGCCCCCTGTCTCGACCACCCCTTGGACCGTGACGAATGACCGAAGTGTCGTCTTGGACAAACCCTTTATTTAAACGAGCCCCAATTCTAGAACAAAAACATTTGGGGCTTGTTTTGGGCGGGGGGTTTCCGCTCAGGCGGGTTCATACTGGGCGGATGTGACGCGAGATCCCGGCCCAATTCCTCAAATGCCTTCTCTGGCGTCAGTCCCCCCTCCCCCAACCTCTCCAACACCGGATTGATCCGGTTGGCTTTTGTGTCAGACCAATCGCAGGACCGTGGGTCCTCGATTCCCTCCCCTTGCTCCAGGGCCAGGGCCGCGGCTACTAAAGCTTCATTGGGATGGGCCAAGGTCTTCCCTTGGATCTTCCGGGCGGGCATGGCCAGACCTACGGCCATGTATTTTTCCTGCGCGGTTTCATTTGAGAGAAACCGTAAAAGGTCTTCCGCCTCACTCCCATGGGAACTCGTACGCGCCATGCCCCATCCCGAACCGCTGACCTGGAAAAAGCGCTTGTCCCCGGCCTTCCGAGGGATCAAGATGACGCCCCACCTGAGGCCGGGATGTTCATTCCACTCAACCCCCT
Source organism: candidate division FCPU426 bacterium (assembly GCA_963849485.1). Lineage (GTDB taxonomy): Bacteria > Oederibacteriota > Muellerivitia > Muellerivitales > Muellerivitaceae > CAVTWJ01. Next base: position 24,037 of record CAWKIF010000075.1, read on the forward strand.
TCCAAGGTCCCGACAGGAACATGGCCGCCTGGCCGTCGAGGAAAAGGTCGGCTCCCCCCACCTGGCCTTCAGCAACCAGGTCCTGCGGGGAGGGGCAGATTTTCTCCTTACGGATCATCCGGTCCCGGAAAGCCAGGGCCTCCCGCCAGGCCTTATCTCTCGCCTCGTATTTCACTGGATGGAGCACATCGTTCACCCATTTTCCCCCTTGGCCATAGGCCCAGGGTTCCAGCATGGGCCAGTCGTCCACGAAACCCCAAACTCTTTTCCGGCCCTTTCCACCTTGGGTGTCGGTGAGGGTCTTGGCGGTTTGAAGAAAAGTTTCCCAATCCTCGTCGTCCTTGGGATAGGGCTGATGTGCCCGGTCGAACAAATCCTTGTTGTAGTAAACGAGACACACCGGCGCCAAATCCCTCGGCAGGGCGTACAACCGCTCCTTGAAGGAAAAATACTTCATCAGGCCCGGGTTAAATCCCTGGGCGGGTTGGGGTTTTTTGAGGGGTTGAAGCATGTTCCGGGCGGTCAATTCCGCCACTTGGGCCGTGGATACCAGCAGGAGATCCGGCAGGAGGGAGGCGGGTTGGGAAGCGGTCAAACGGTCCAAGTATTCGTTATAAGGGATACGCAGGATCCGAACCGCGATTCCTGAATGCGTCTTCTCATATTCTTTCGTCAGGCCCTCCAGGGCCGGCATCATCCTCGTGCTGTCCCAGGTGGCGACTTTGAGCAGGATCTTTACATGATCCTCGGGTGGGGCGGCGCAACCTCCCGGCCAAAACCCCACCGCCAAACCTAGGACCAGCCAACAGGCGAAAACTCTCATGGATACCTTCCTCATTGGTTAAAACCTTCTAACTGGTCCAAAATATACCCATTCCCACCCCACCTCCGAAAGATGCCTGTAAAAATTATTCCCGATGTTAAGGGTTCAAGGCTCTTAAGTATTCCGCAGCCTGGGTGCGGTTCGGTTGGCATAGCAGGGCCTGGGAGAATGCCATTCGCGCTTCCGGATTCCGCCGGTCCGTCTCGAAAAAAGTCCCCAGCTTGAAGTAAAGATTCGCAGCGGGATATCCCTTTTGAACGGCCCTTTCCAAGGCCGCCTCATTGGGTTTCAAGTTCAAGCCCATGTGGTATTGGGCCACCCACTCCCCGTAAACCGATTCCAAGAAGGGGTCCCCCTCCATCAAGGCATATCCGGAGGGTAGTTGAGCCACCTGGCGTGAGTATTTTTCCAGGTCATCCATGGAGTTCTCCGCCTCCAGGCCCAGGGTATGGAAAAACAACTGGGCTTTAGACCATTTCCAAAAAACCGCGCGGTTTTCCTTCGTGAGGTTGAAAATTCCTACCACCGATCCCCCGTCCACTTTCCTTTCCGGCGGGGCCCCGGGCGGAGTCACATAGGCCCATTGGCTGTCCGGAAACCTTCTTTGGAGGAAAACCCCGTAATGGAAATTGGTTGGCAGGCCCGCCCATTGGGTTTGAGCCGGGTCCAGCCTGAAATTCAGGAGGGCGTTGAAGGGGTAGGTCATGACTTCCAGGGCGTGGGTCCGATCCAATAGCAAAAAGTCCGAATAGACCAGTCCGGGACCGAGGGAAAGGGCTTCCTCCTTCAGGCGGCGGTAGGCCCAATAGTCCTCATTCACGCGCTCCTGCAATGAGTATTTGTGGGAGAAGGGCCCATCCGGCGACCTCCCGATCGCCAGGTGATACAGGTTCAAGCCGATGGAAAGGATGCCCAAGAGAATCAACGCGCTTTTCCCAGCCCCTTTTCCCGCTTGCCGCCAAACTGAAAAAAATCCCGCGCAAACAATCAAATAAAGAAGCGGCATCACTGCGATCACCCGGAGCATCTCCACCTGGTCGGCCGTCAAGAAACCGGGCAAGAGAAAGAGGAAAAAGGCCCCCAATATGGCCCAACGTTTTTCTTGAAGAAAATAAACGACACCCAGAAGAAAAAAGGAAGTCTCAACCGGGTTGAGGAAGCCTCCCCAAACCGGGCCATAGCCAGCGGGAGACCCCAGGGGGCCCCAAAATAAGACCGTGAAGTAGGAAGCCGCTTGGGAAATTGTGTCCTTCCAATGGAACAGGCTTCCCCAGGGGCTCGCCCCCTGGATATACCCCCCCAGATGCTCCCGGAATGCCGCGAGGACCCAGGGGACGCAAAGGAACAAAAGGGTCGAGTAGTAAGAGACCGCCGGTCTCAGCCTTTCTTGTTTCCCCCAGGCCCAGGCGGCCACCAGCAGGCTCACTACCAATAGAACCGATAGAAACCCCATGTAACTATAAGTTCCTGCCGCCGTGAAAAAACCCAAGACCGCCATCAATAGGTTTACAGAAAATTGATTTTTCACCTTTCCCAAAGCCCCCAAGCAAAGGAAACAAAGGGCCTCAAAAAGCGGCACGAAGTCCGCCTGGACACAAGCCCTCCCAAAAAGCAGGGGCCAGAAACCGAACGCAAGAATTAGAAACCAAACCCATGCGCTTCCCTTGGGAAGGTAACTTCGCCCGGCCAGGGCCGCCACCAGGACAAAAAGTGAGGAAACCAATGCGGATGGAAACCAAAGGTTAAAAGCCGAATCGCTGGAAAAACGGTAAAAGAGGCTCAAAAGCCAGATCCAAAGCGGCGGATGCTGGCCGGTGGTATAGAAGATTTGCCAGTTCCAATGCCGGCAAAGATCAATGGCAAAGAAACCTTGCAGGGCCTCATCCCCGCCGGGCCAACCCTCGAAAGTGGTGAGCATAAAAAAACGCAAGAAGAGGGCTATAAGGCCCACCAACAACCAGGTCCAAAGCGGAGGATGAAATCCGGTTGGTTCGGCGGTTTCATCCCCACCCTTGGTAAGGGGATTGGAACAATAAAAAAGCAAAAACACAAGCAGGGTCCATAGAAGTCCTTTGGAAATAAGCTCAAGTGGAATATAGGAAAGAACCGCGTTAACAACTAGAAAAGCGGTCAAAAGAAGCCAGGGCGATGTGGGGCGAAGAATCGATAGGGGTTTCAAGCCAATTCCCGGGAATCAAATTGAGCCATCGGATGATTATGACAGAGAAAAGGCAAAAATCTTTTCCGGCCTATCGCAAAACACTTCAGCCTGACCATGACTTACTTTTTTGCCCGTTCATATTGTCTGGGCCAAGAAACGTCCTGCCCTAGTTCCCTGGCGGCTCGCAGGGGAAAATAGGGGTCCCTTAAAAGCTCCCGGGCCACGAACACCATATCCGCCTGTTGAGTGCGGATGATATGGTCGGCCTGGACGGACGAAGTGATCATGCCCACGGCCCCGGTTGGAATCCCGGATTCCTCTTCTTTATTTTCTCGGCCAGCGATGTTTGGTAACCGGGCCCGATAGGAATCTTGACTCCTGGAATCAGGCCTCCCGAGGAGCAATCGATCAAGTCCACCCCCATTTTGCGGAGAATCTTGGCCAGCTCGACCGATTGTTCGCGGGTCCAGCCCTCCGGTTCGAGCCAGTCGGTCACCGACAGCCTCACGATCAGGGGTTTTGACTCCGGCCAAACCTCGCGCACTCCCGACACGACATCCTTCAATAAGCGAGTACGGTTCTCAAAGGGTCCCCCGTATCCGTCGCTGCGACGGTTCGTGATGGGCGAGAGGAACTCGTGGATCAAGTAGCCGTGGGCGGCGTGGATTTCCAGAACCTCCAGGCCCGCCTCATGGGCCCGCCGGGCGGCCTTGCGGAAATTTTCACCGATCTCAACGATTCTTTTCTCGTCCAAAGCCTGGGGCGTGGGTGCCTTATCGTCGAAGGGTAAGGGACTAGGGCCCCACGGTTTCCAACCACCCTGGGATTCTGGAACGTAACCCGTGCCCTTCCAGGGGGAATAGGTGGATGCCTTTCGCCCCGCATGGGCCAATTGGACTCCCAAGAACGACCCCTGCGCCTTTACAAAGGAAGCGATCCGGCGAAAGCCCTCGATCTGCAGGTCATCCCAGAGGCCCAGATCATCCGGGCTGATGCGGCCCTGCGGCTCCACGGCCGTGGCCTCGGCGATAACCAGCCCTGCCCCGCCGACGGCCCTGGAACCGAGGTGGACCAGGTGCCATTCATTCGCGGCGCCATCCTGGGCGGAATATTGGCACATGGGGGAAACGCCGATACGGTTCTTGAGGGTCACATTGCGAAGTTTCAAGGGTTCAAAAAGGTGAGGCATAGGGCTTCTCCAGGTTTTAGAAAGTTATTGAAAATTAAAAATAAGACCCAAGATTCATTATTTAAAGGCTACGAGGAGCGTTCCCGTCACAATGAGGACCCCGCCCATTATTAACCGGGGGGTCACCATCTCGCCAAGAAAGACAATGCCCAAGAGCATCGCCAGGGCCACGCTCAGTTTATCCACGGGGGCCACCGAGGACACAGGCCCCAGTTGCAAAGCCCGGTAATAGCAAAGCCAGGAAAGACCAGTAGCTAAGGCGGATAACACGAGGAAGAGAAGCCCCTGGTGCGAAGGGCTGTCCGGGCGTTTCCATTGATTTTGGAAAAAGACGATCAGACCCGTCATCCCCAATATCACCACTGTCCGGATAAAGGTGGCCAGGTTGGAATTGATATCCGCCACGCCAATCTTGCCAAAGAGCGCGGTCAAAGCCGCGAAAAAAGCCGAGCCCAGGGCCCAAAAGAGCCAGCTATTACTCCAAGTCATGTTTCTCCCTCTATCTACTACTTTTATCCACATGATCCAAAACTTCCTTCAATGATACCAAAGTCACTCCACGCCAATCCTTCAGGTTCAATTTTTCCGGTTCATCCGGATCGATTAAACTCCAAATCAGGGCAGTTTTCATGCCCAACGCCTCCGCGCCTTCCAATTCATTGCTATTACCATCCCCGATATAAAAACAATTTCGAGCTTTTACCTGAAGCCGGTCTAAAAGCAGTTGGTAGAACCTAGGGTTGGGTTTTTTCATACCCTCCTTACTGGAAAAGGCCGTAGCGTCGAACAGTTGCGCGAAGGGGGTTTCATGCCACACCAGAGGTACCGCCGGTCCGCAGTCGGATATTAATCCCGTCTTATAACCCATGCTTCGAAATTGTGCCAAAGTTTCAAGGGCATGTTTGCGCGGTAGAAAAGACTGACGAGTCAACTCTATGATTTGAGAAGTTGCTTCCTCCAAAGCGGAAAGTTCTATAGGACAGTTCAATTTTTCCGCGATCCACCTGATATTGTCCTGAAGTGTATGAAATTTTCCAGTTGAACGTTCCAGGTAGGTGTTTTGCCAAAGCGGCACAAAATCCTCTTCCCTCATTCTCAAGGTAGAAGCCAAGCGAGAAAGAATGGCCGGATACCGGGAGGATGAAAACTTGTCGTGGATCAACGTCCCAAACAAATCGAAAATAATGGCTTCAATTTTCGCCAAATGGCCCACCTAAGTATTTTTAGAAGGCTGATCCCAAAAATAGGTTTCATAATGCCCCATCCAATCAACTTCATGCATTTTAGCTTCTTCATTCTTTCCAACGCCAATTAACATGACTGCTGTCATATCGAGATGGACCTCAATCCCTGAAGATGTCGGCAATAACCTGGGAGTTAGGCCCATGAAAACCCAAATTCGACGGGAAATTCCATATAACTACACCTCGGCGGAGGACGAACAGGTTGTCCGCAACCTCTTTGGCGAGGGTGTTTGGGAAAAGATCGAACGTCTCCGGGACCGCCGTGTCACGGGCCGTTCGGCCCGCCTATTGTCGCGTTTCATCGGCGATATGTTCATCCTGCGCCGAAACCCTTTCCTCTACCAGGAAATGGTCGATTCGGCCTCTTCCCGCAAGGAATACCTGGACGCCTACCAGGCCGACCTGGATGTTCTCAATCAATCCACCGGCGGGGACCCGGATGTCGTCTGGGTATTGGCCCAGTGCCAGGATTACCTGAACCGCCTCAAAGTGGAGCTCACCCTTTCCAAAGAACGCCGTTCCCGCGTCCGCCGGGTTTTAGGCGCGGTGGTGGGTGAGGAAAATGTTCTTTTCGACCCCTTCAGCCTGGTCAGCCACGTCACTGACGGTACCGACTGGCGTCTTTTTGTCCCCGTCGTAGTGGTCTTTCCCTCCGAGGAATCCCAGGTGGGTCCCCTCCTGGTCGCCATTGAGAAGCTGGGCCTGAAGGCCATCCCCCGCGGGGCTGGCACGGGCCTGACTGGCGGCGCCGTGCCGGTCGCCGATAACTGCGTGATGATCAACCTGGAAAAACTCAACCGCATCCGCTCGATCGAGGATAAGGAATTTCTGTTGGAAGGCGGCGGAACCCGCCCCGCCAAAATCATAAAAGTCGAGGCGGGGGTGGTCACCGAGGACGCCATGCACGCGGCCAAGAAGATCGGCTGGGTCTTCGCCACCGACCCCACCAGCGCCTGGGCCTCGACCATCGGAGGCAACCTGGCCGAGAACGCCGGGGGCAAGACGGCCGTCCTCTGGGGCACCGCCATCGACAACGTGCTTTCCTTCCGCATGGCCCTGCCGGGAGGCAAAACGGTGCGGGTCAAGCGGAAGCACCATCCCCTCCGTAAGATCCTCCATTCCGACAAGGTCACTTTCCTAGTCCGCGACGGGACCACCAACGAGCTGTTGCGCACGGTGGAACTGGGAGGCGAGGAAATACGCAAAAAAGGCGTCTGGAAAGACATTACCAACAAGGCCCTCAAGGGCCTGCCGGGCCTTCAGAAGGAAGGCACCGACGGGGTCATCACCTCGGCGGCTTTCGTTCTCTACCCCGAATACGAGTACCTGCGCACCGTCTGCCTAGAATTCTACGGTGAAAATATGGACGAGGCGGGCAGGGTCATCTTGGACCTCTCGCGCGAGTTTGAGAACAAGGGCAAGGAAACCCTCCTGGCCCTCGAGCATTTCGACCAGGAATATGTGCGGGCCATCGGCTACAAGGTCAAGTCCGACCGGGGTGAACTCCCCAAGGCGGTGCTTTTGATTGACCTGGTCGCTCACGACTTGGGCGACGTGAATACCGGCCTCAAACGGCTTCAAACCCTGGTGGACCGCTACCCTAACACCGAGATCTTCCAAGCCAAGGACGACCAGGAGGGGGTGAAATTCTGGGGCGACCGCAAACGCCTGGGGGCCATCAGCCGCCACACCAACGCCTTCAAGCTGAATGAGGATATTGTACTTCCCCTTGAGGCACTCGCCGGCTTCGCCCGATACATCGACGAATACAACGTGGCCGAAGGACGGCATAACCAAACCCGGTTTGTTGAGGAAATCCAAGAATGGTTCGACCAAACCGGTGACAGCGAGGACGCCGACCGCCTGGCCGCCAAGGTTCCGGCAGCCCGGAAGCTTTGCGATAAGGCACTTGGTCAAATAATTAAAGCCGACGCTAAACCAACCCGGGAGGGCCAGGGGTCCCTAGATTTAAAGGCTAAACTATTGGAGTTATTTCAGGGATACGCCCAGGCCGGCCAGGCCATCGAGAAGATCTATAAGGAAACCCGCTCGCGGCTCATCGTCATCGCCACCCATATGCACGCGGGCGACGGCAACGTGCACGTGAATATCCCGGTCTTTTCCAATGACCGGGAGATGCTGAAAAGGGCCTTTGACACCGCCGACACCGTCATGCGCCACGTGGTGGAACTAGGCGGTGTGGTCTCGGGGGAACACGGTATCGGTGTCACCAAGCTCAAGCATTTGGACAAGAATCTCCTGGCCGACTTGACGGCCTACCGCGCCCTGGTGGATCCCAAGGGCCTTATGAACCCCGGTAAATTGTCGGACCTCTCGGTGCCCGACAAGGTCTTCACGCCCTCCTTCAACTTGTTGGAGCTGGAAGCCCGCATCCTGCAGAACGATTCCCTCTACGAACTGGCGGACAAGATTTCAAAATGCGTTCGTTGCGGCAAGTGCAAGCCCGACTGTTGCGTCTTTCACCCTGGCAAGACCATGTTCTACCATCCCCGCAACAAGAACCTGGCCATCGGGGCTATTATCGAGGCCCTTCTTTACGACGCCCAAAGGTCCCGGTCGACCAAATTCGAGTTCCTCAAAGAGCTGGAAGAAATCGCCGACCATTGCACCATCTGCCACAAGTGCCTGAAACCCTGCCCGGTGGATATCGACACCGGCGAGATTTCCATCTTGGAACGCCGCATTCTGGCCGCCCGAAAGTACAAACACACGGCCTTCGCCACCAAGATGTCCTTGGGCTACCTCAAGAGCCGCAGCCGTTTCTATAACGCGCTCTTCCGGCAAGTCGTCCTGGTTTGGGGCCTGTTCTTCCAGCGCCTGGGCGCCCGAATCTTGAAATGGGTTCCCAACATCCGCAATTGGAAAACCCTTTGGCCTTTCAACATGCTCCGAAACCCCATGCCCGCGGCCGGGAGCCGGAACCCTGCACTCCATTCTGCCCCAATTGGAAATGCACCAGGCTTTGGTGATCGACCCGGCCAAGAACTCGAGTACGGTGGAAAGCGCCAAAACCGTCTTTTACTTCCCCGGCTGCGGTTCGGAACGATTGTTTTCAGAAGTTGGTAAAGCCTCCCTCTATCTCATGCTCAAGGCGGGCATCCGGGTGGTGCTTCCCCCGCCCTTCCTTTGTTGCGGCTTCCCCATCAACGTCAACGCCCAGGTGGCCGAAAACGACCGGAGAGTCTTGGGAGACACCATTATCTTCAGCCAGATCCGGGAGATGCTCCGGCACCTATCCTTCGACGCCTGTGTAGTCTCCTGCGGAACCTGCAAGGAAGCCCTTCATAGCATGGGCGCGGTGGAAATTTTCAAGGCGCCCCTGGAGGATGTCAGCAAATACGCCCTGGCCAACGGCTTGAAGATGGAATCGGGCGGCGATTACCTTTACCACAAGCCCTGCCACGATTCCTTGGATGGTACGGCCAAAGCTTTTTTCAAGAAGACCGCCGAGATCAAGCTAACGCCCGTGGACCACTGCTGTTCCGAGGCCGGCACCCTCGCCATGAGCCGTCCTGATATCGCCTATAACATGCTGGATAAAAAAACCCAGGCGGTGAAGGAAGCTTTAATCGGGCGGGAAAACGACGGGGTCATGCTGACCAACTGCCCCAGCTGTTTGCAGGGGCTTGGGCGGAATGCCGCTTTAGGAGTCAAACCCCGACACTTGGCCGTGGAAATGGCCCGCCGGGCAGGCGGCAAGGATTGGGAAAAAGAGCTGAAGGTAATGTTGACTTCCGCTGAAGCAATTAATTTTTAGCCAAATAAAAATTTACAAAAAAAGCCCCCGGCACTTTCATACCGGGGGCTGTTGTATATCTGCTGGTTGATCCACCTAAGAAATCGTGGTCTTTTGACCAACTTCCTCGCTAACCACCTTCATGAACGAAAACACATCCAGATAGTCGCGGGCCCCAAAGGGCTTCAAAAGCACCAGGTATCCCGCAGACATTTCCATAACGGCGGAATAGGTCCTCCAATTGGGATGGTGCTCGTAGGCCAGGGGATGCCCCAGGTGGGTGGCGAAGGATTTGGTCAGGTTGGATTTAACGAGCATGTGGCACTCGGGCCGGGCCAAAAAGGGAAACAGGGTGGCGTTGGGCCACTTGCCGAACCCCTGGACGGGGCAGGCGTTGACCGTCTCGAAATAGGGCCTCATCGTGTTCTCGTTGACCTCCACCGGCCCTAGGACTTGGGAAAGGGCCTTGAAGTAAAAGAATGTTTCCTTCTCGTCCCTCAAAAGTTGCATGAAGCTTTTCAATTCCGCCCGCAAAACCAGGTCTTGCTTCTCGAGAATCGCCTCGGTCCGGTCGCTGATCACTCGAAGCGAATGGTTTTCCACCATTTTCTTCAGTTGCCCGTCCCCGAAGGCGGAGTGAACCTCCCGGGCGGCATCCTCGATCGCGTACTGCCCGCCTTCTCCCCGCCCCCCGTGGTAATGCGGGTCGGAAAAGGCCTGGGGATAGCGCGCCTGGAAGATGTCCATGGCCTGGTTGAAATCAAGCAAGCGGAAAGGCGCCGCGGGTTCGCGTTTTTTCCTGGGCTTGACCGCCAGCATCTCGTCCAAGCGCTCATCCGCCTGAGCGGTGGCCCAGATCAATGGGTTCTCTTGTAAAGGGTACTTGCGGGCCATCGTGTCCCCGCAGTCCCGGAAGCGGATAAAGGCGTAGCCCTTCTCGATCTTGGTGATCTTTCCCGGCCCCCAATTCTGCTTGATCGACAAAACCACCAGTTTCCCGACATCCGACGTATTGATAATCATTTCCTACCAATCCTTTCATAAATTGTGGGTGAATTTCGTCCGAAGGTTCCCTTCCTCCCGCGGCCGCTGGGACAGGTGCGACGAAGGGTCAAAATAGAAGAGGAATTCAGCAGGGAGAAAGACGACTCAGGGTGGCGTGATGGAACAGGGGGAAATTCTGCTGGGTATGAATAAAAATTTCATGTCGGCACCTCGTAAAACAACCGGGTCATTATAACTCCGCGCGGAAAAACGAAACGTCAGACGAGAATATTTAACATAGGGTGTTTGTCATAAGGGGGCTTTCATGACAATCGACATATTTATAGGAATAAAATAAGTTGGCACACTGCTATCCTAAACAACTCAATCTGACCGCTGCCCCCCAAGAAAAACAAGCGATTTTGGACAGGTTTGTGAATTTCCAGGGATAAGCCCCCCCCTTTCGTCCGGATGCTGTCCAAATCACGAGGGTATTAATTCCATCTGTTTTTCCGCCGGTTCCAATCTCGCCACCAGGAATGGTGCATCCAACCAAGCCCACAAATCGCGGTAGGTCAATAGATTCATCCGCAGCATGGCCGCCAAGTGGGACAGGCTCCAGGCGATATGGCTCTTCAGTTGAAGGAATTTCAACAGCAGCATGGCAATCAATGCTGTCCAAATCTGCGTCTGAACAGCATTCTCAGTGGTCCCTACGAAAGTCTTCACCCGTAAGTTCTGCTTGAGAGCCTTGAAGAACAACTCGATCTGCCAACGTTCCTTGTAGATGGCCGCCACCGTCGAGGCAGCAAAACCCATGTGGTTGGTAAGGAATACGAGTTCCCGCTTCTGGTCTTCGTCCCATACCACCACTCGTCGCATCTCTTTCGGGTAGGCTTCCTGTGACCGAAACGTTGTTAACCGTATCACTTGGTCCTTCAGGACGTTGCCCGTTTTCGGAACCGGCAGGTTCTTCACCACCTCGTAGGCCATGTTGATCTTGGCACGGGTCACCCACCACACGCCTTGGAACGTCCATCGGGCCAGAAGAAAGAAATCCACATATCCCCGATCCATCACTACGATTGAATCCACCGGAAAATCCAGCTTTTGAGCCACTTTCACGTCATGCACGCCTCCCTCCGTTACGAGTCCCCAGCAGGGCAAGTATCCCTGATGATCCAGCAAGAGATGGAGTTTGATGGCCCCTTTGGTCCTACGGAACTTTGCCCAGTCGAAGACTGACAAACAAAGATCAATGGTGCTGGAGTCCAGGCTGTAGAGGGGATTCTTGAACTTGAATTTCCTCTTCGAGATGGCCGCCTGTAGCTGACACTTCGATAGCAGATGGTAGAAAAGACTTTGCTGAACCTGCCAAGGACGGTTGGCGTTAGCGTAAGCCAAGGTGGATTTAGTGGGTGCTTCGCAAAGACCCAAATGGGTCAATTTCCCAAGGGCCGTGTGGAGGCCACCACAGATTTCCCTCAAGGAATGGGCGGCTCCCATCTGGCAGAAAAGCATGGAAACAAACTGATTCCAGCAACTGAACCCCTTGGCGTGTTTTTCGGCTTCAAACTCCCGCACAATTCGTTCAAAAGCCGTGCGATCCACAATTTTCAACACTTGGGCAAAAAGACTGGTTGGTGGTACCATCGAAATACGCCTCCGGATGTTTGAAGTAGCGACGGCTGGTAACCGTCGCTTTGGGCTTGTCGACTAACCCAATTCTACTTCAGTCGGAGGTGTCTTTTTTTAGTCCTTTATTTAGGACAAGAGTGAAGTTGGCACACCAGCTATTATTCAGGCCGCAAGGTAAAGGGCAAAAAACAAAAGTCGAATTTCGCATATCAAAGTTTCGTGAAAATAATTTCATGAAAATCCACGTAAAATTTTACCGGGTAAACGTCGAGCCAAGTCTCATTTTTTTCAAGAGCTCTTGCTTTCATCCCGGGACAAGAGGCGTAATAGGCGGGGAAGTGACTTATCAAAGGGGAGGCTTTCATATATGAATAAAATCTTAACGGCTGTCTTTGGGTTGGTCATCACCGGTTTATCCCTGAACTCATGGGCGGACGTCGCCAGCCCCAAATTAGCCAGTGGCCAGGCCAGCGGAAAACGCCAGCACAAAACAGTCCACAAACAGAGAAAAGCCGGCGGGACCCAGATGACCGCCCATGACAAGACCCAGCTCACCAACCAATTGAGCGGGAACGGAAAACCAGGGGACTCGACAGTAAAATCGGATTCCGCGTTCTACAAAGAAAATCCCGCCGTCGCGGGCCCTGGCGGGGGAGCCGGAAAAGACAAGGCGGATATTTACGTCAAAGGAAACATTGCCCCTGGAACGGACAAGACAGGAACCATGAAGGCCGACACCTGGACTAAGGGAGGAATCACGGACGGCTCCTCAAAAGATCCCAGCAAGGCGGACGAGTCCTTCATCAAGATGGATAACGGAATGCAAAAGTCGAATATCGGGGGCGTACCCGCCGTTCAAACCAACCACTAATCTATTCGTTAATTTGAATCTTCTTACAAAAGCCCTCCGGCCTACGGGGGGCTTTTCTCTACCCTTTCAAAGACCTTCAGCTTCTCTTTTCAATCCATCAGCAAAATCACTACCCCAATACTCCCTCAAGTCCCCGGCGGCGGTTATAAGAAGCCTTCTTAAAGCCGGCAAGGAATCCCCGCCGATATAATCCGCCGGGTCGGCCTGAAACTTTCGAATTTCCATCATGTTCGAGATATAGCATTGCCCGTCGTAAAGATGCAGAGGCGCCGAGAACTCCACTAACCCGTTATCATCGGTATTGATGGGCGCGCCCGAGCAAAAATCCGCTAACTCCCCGGGGCCCATTCGCAAAAGAGACGCCAGGACCCCCGCCCGGCCCATGTGGATTCGCGCCAGCGCTTTCTTCAACCTTTCTTCCCCCACTATTTGTTCCATGACCGCCGGGTCGGGTTTTAGCTCCTTGAGCGAACCCAGGATAAAGAAATCGGGCACAGGCCTAATTTGGCCCTCCCAAGGGGGCACCCCGAAAAGATAGACAAAGGGAAAAACCGAAGCGAAGGTGCGGCAGATGGACTTCACATCCTCCGTCGGCATCCCATAAATCTGGAGCCATTGGCAGTAGACCCCATCTTCCGTTAGCGCCCTTTTCCCGATCTCAAAACATTCCCGTGTGAAGAGGTTGGAAACCCCCGAAAGCCAGGGGTTGCTGGGCTCGGAGATGATGACATCATATTTTTCAGGGGTCACCCTCAAGTAGTGCCGAGCGTCGTCGGCGATGAAATGAAATTTCGGATCGGCCAGGACATTGAAGTTAAAGTCCTTGAACAGGACCGCGGCTTGGGGCATGGCGGGCTCCATCTCGATGACATCCAACCGGTCCATCGAATGTTGGAGCGCGCTTCCGGCGGTGATGCCGCTGGCCAGGCCGATCAGAGCCACCCGGTGCGCTGGCCGGTTCAGGGTCGCCTGGCGCCAAACCAGGGGCAGGTGGGATACCAGTTGCTCGGTGGGCAGGTCCCCCTTCGAGGAAGCCTCCACTTTTCCATTATTGGAAAGCACCAGAACGCCGATATCCAAGGCCTTTTCCACGGTCACGGTATTGACCAAGCCTTCCTTGTAATAAAGAAGCTTAGAATCAGCAAGGCGCTCCTGATAGGCGGGGACATAATCCTCCCAAGCCGAGATGGCCTGGAAAAAAGGCCCTACCGCCAGGTTATGGGTGTTCCATCCGGGCAAGAGGCGAAGCAACAGTGCGGGAAGAATCAGGATAACCCCGGCCGCCCCCATCCAGCCGGTCATGAAACTGGTTTTCCTTTGGGCTAGAAAGACCAAGCCCGATGCCGCCAAGTTCACGCAGGCCGCAGCTATCAAGGTCGTCCGAACGCCCCACAGTGGAATGAGCCAGAATGCCGAGAAAAGAGAACCAGCTATGGCGCCGAGAGTATTGGCGCCATAGACCACCCCCACCTTCTCGCCCTTCTTCGCTGAAAACCAACCATGCGACCCTAGAACCAAGGGGAAAACCGATCCCGAGAGGAAGGCCGTCGGAAACAAAACAATGAAGGCCACCAGAAACTGGACTCCCCTTTGCCATTGGTCCAGATCCAAATGCGATTGATAGGCGGCTTGGAACAGGTTGAGAAAAACCCACCAGAGCCTGTCGAATGAATAACTGGTCAAGAGAACCACCACCGACGAGGCGAGGAAAACCCAGGCTAAATGGGTTAGCGCCTTCCCTTTGGAACGGGAAAAGATAAAAGACCCCGCGCTGATCCCCGTTAAAAAAGAGGCCAACATGGCGCTGAAGGCGTAGACCGAGCCTCCCAAGACCATGCCAAGAACCCGGTTATAGCCGACTTCTTCCATCATGGCCGCGGTTCCCGCCAGGCTGGCCGCCGCCAGCAGGATCGTTATGATCCTCGGATCATTTTCAACCCTCGGGTCCAAGGAACCGATCAATGGGGGTTCCCATTGGTTTGAAAGATCCGCAGCATTGACTAAAGTTTTCCTCCCAAGCGTCCATCCCACTAGGCCCAACGCCAGGTTGATCCCAACCGCGATGAGGTTGGTCTCATGTTGGCCTAGGGTAGGCAAAAGCCAATAACCCGCCGCGACCGCCCCCGCCACAGCACCGGCGGTGTTTATGGCATAAAGGGTCCCGGCAAACGAAGAACTTTTGGATCTGGAATCTTCCTCCAGGCTCGACAGGCATGGCAAGGTGGCCCCCATCAGGGTGGTGGGAACCATGAGAAGCGCGAAGGACCCCAGGAAGCGGGGCAGGATGAAGAGAGAGTGGGGGAAAGGCCAATGGGTCTCCAGCAAGAGGAAACCCATATCCACCCAATGAAAGGAAAGGGATAAGAGGAAGGCGTAAAGGCCGATCCCCAATTCCAGAAAACCGTAAAACCTTAAGGGTGATCCCCGGCCGTTTCGGCCTGCCACCCGGCCGCCCCATCGGCTTCCCAGGAACAGTCCGGCCATATAGGCGGCCAGGACGACCCCCGCCGAATAGGTGGTGGCCCCCAGGATCAGCTCAAACTGCCGGGTCCAAAGCACCTCATAGACCAACCCAGCGGCCCCCGAGAACAGGAATAGCAGATAAGGGATCAGCCTGTTCCCTTTTACCCTTAACATTTCCCTTTATCCCAGCGCGGGATAGTCCGTGTATCCCTTTTCAGCGCCGCCGTAAAAGGTGGCGGGGTCCGGCGCGTTGAGCGGAGCGTTTTTTTTGAAGCGCTCGGGAAGATCGGGGTTGGCCAAAAAGAGGGTTCCGTAAACAACCAGGTCCGCCCCTCCTTTTTCGATAATGTCGTTTCCCAATTGGGCGTTGTAGCCTCCGTTCACCATTAAGGCCTGGTGAAAAATCTTACGAAGAATCGGGGTCAACAAGGTTGTGCCCGGCGGCGGTACCCGGGGCCCCGAAACTCCTTCCACCACGTCTAAAAAGGCCAGTTTTCGCTTGTCTAACTCCTGGCCGAGCTTGGTGTAAGTTTCCACGGGGTTCGAGTCGGACATGGAGTAGTGATCGAAGTAGGGCGAGACCCGGTACCCGACCCGGTCCTCTCCCCAAACCCTTACTACGGCGTCCACTACTTCCAGGGGAAAGCGGAGGCGGTTTTCCAAACTGCCGCCATAGGCGTCAGTGCGGTGGTTGGTTCCGTCCTTGGTGAATTGCTCCAAGAGATAACCGTTGGCCCCGTGAATCTCCACCCCGTCAAACCCCGCCGCCATGGCGTTTTCGGCGCCCTCCTTGAATTGCTCCACGACATTGGGGATTTCGGAAAGTTCCAACGCCCGGGGCGTCTCGATTTGCTTATGGCCCTTGGGAGTGTAAAGCTGTCCATCCACCGGCAGGGCCGAAGGCGCCACCGGCAATTCCCCGTTATGAAAATCTGAATGCGATACCCGGCCTACATGCCAGAGCTGAAGAAATATTTTCCCCCCCACCTGATGTACCGCGTCGGTAATCTTGATCCAGCCTTTGACCTGATCGGTACTGTGGATCCCGGGCGTATTGGGATAGCCCTGCCCCATGGGCGTGACCTGGGTGGCTTCCGTGAGGATGAACCCCGCCTGGCCCTTTGGGTGTAATAGGTTACCGCCAAGGGTTGGGTACGTTGCCCTCCACGGCCCGGCAACGGGTGAGGGCTGACATGACCATGCGGTTGGGGAGCTCCAGCGTGCCTAACTTGAAGGGGGAAAAGAGGTTCATGCGGCTCCTTAATCTTATTTAGTGAAGAACTTATAGCAGTGGAAATCGGAGAATTGCTACCGGGGGGAGGGGAGAAAATCGTTAATTTCGCGGAAAATGGTTACCAAGATGAAAGCTTGGAATTGATCCCTACAACGTAATGAATCTTTGTTCCCTTGGCCCTGGGGCGGCTTTTATGTTAAAAAGGCCGCCATGAAAAACGCCATCATCGAGGTCAAAAACCTCACCAAAAAATTCGGCGGCTTCACCGCCGTGAACGATATTTCCTTCTCGGTGGAGCGGGGCCGCATCTTCGGCTTCCTCGGCCCCAACGGCGCGGGCAAGACCACCTCCATCAAGATGCTCACCACCCTCTTGAAACCCACTTCCGGCCAAATTCTTCTAGACGGCAACGACCCCGCGACCGACCAAACCGGCGTGCGCAGAACCTTCGGCATCGTGTTCCAAGACCCTTCCCTGGACGATGAGCTGACAGCCCTGGAAAACATGGAGTTTCATGGCGTTTTATATAAAGTGCCCCCTTCCATCAGGAAGAATCGCACCGAGGAACTGCTCAAGACCGTCGAGCTGTGGGACCGCCGAAAGGACTTCGTGAAACAGTTTTCCGGCGGGATGAAACGCCGCCTCGAAATCGCCCGGGGCCTCTTGCACCACCCCCGCATCCTTTTTCTGGACGAGCCGACCGTGGGGCTCGACCCCCAGACCCGCAACCATATCTGGAGCTACATCCAAAACCTCAACAAAAAAGAAAGAACCACCGTTTTCTTCACCACCCATTACATGGAAGAGGCCGATCGGGTGGCCGACGAAGTAACCATCATCGACCACGGTAAGATCGCGGCCCAGGGCAGCCCCACGGCCCTCAAGAAAAAGGCCAAGGCCAAAACCCTGGACGAGGCCTTCATCAACCTCACCGGCCATACCTTAAGGGACGAGGAGGCCACCGATCTCGAGGGCCTGCGGGCGTTCCGGAAAATGTGGAGGCGATGACATGAGCACCATTTACATCATGTGGCTGCGCCAGTTGAAGAGGTATTTCCGTTCCAAGCCCCGCATGATCGGCTCGCTGGGCCAGCCGCTCATTTTCCTGTTGGCCTTCGGTTTTGGTTTTGGGCGGATCTATTCCCAGGCCGGCAAGGGGGACTATTTGCAGTTTCTGGCGCCGGGGGTCATCGCCATGGCCATCCTTTTTACCGGGGTTTTCTCGGGGATCGAAATCATTTGGGACCGTCAGTTTGGGTTTTTGAAGGAAACCCTGGTAGCCCCCGTGCCGAGGCTCCACATCATGATCGGCCGCACCCTCGGCGGCGCCACCGTAGCCCTCTTCCAGGGCCTGATCGTGATGGGCTTGGCCTCCCTTTTTGGGTTTCGCCCCTCGTTAGGCGACCTTCCCCTGGCCTTGGTCTTCATGTTCCTGATCGCCGTTTTTTTCACCGCCTTGGGAACGGCCATGGCCACCCAGATGCAGGACATGCAAAGCTTTCCCCTCTTCACGAACTTCCTGGTCATGCCCCTATTCTTTTTGTCCGGGGCCATGTTCCCGCTCGCCAGCCTGCCGCCGGGCATGTCTCTGATTACCACCCTGAACCCGCTTTCTTATGGGGTCGACGGCTTGCGGACAGCCTTGGGGCAGGTATCTTTTTACGGCTTGGGGACGGACCTGGCGGTATTAGGACTTTGTTCGGCCCTATTGCTGACGTTGGGGGGGTATCTCTTCTCGAAGATACAGATATAAGCTATAGAAACAGATCGGATCGGTCCGTCGTGGATGGATTCTACTTCGAGAGATTCTCCAAGCTCGTTCGGGCCTCATCGAGAAGCGGATGGCCGTCCTTAAAGAAAGAACTTAAGATCGAAATAGCTTTTTCTAAATCGGCCTTCGCCAAGTCTTTCTTTCCCAAAGCCGATTCCGCCCCCGCCAACCGAATGAGCCCCAGGGCCACCCGGGGATGTTGGGGCCCAAAAACTTCCTTTTCCGTTTTCAGCGATTTTTCCAGCCATTTCTTCGCCCCCGCCAGGTCACCGGCGCCCTGGTCATCCTTGGCGAGTCTTTTCATATAAGGCAGGGTCGAATACCCGGTATAGGTCCCCACGAAACTTTTGTCGATTTCCAGGGCGGAAACGTAGAGAGGCTGGGCCTTGGTGTCCATTTTCTGCGAATGGTAAAAGTCCGCGAGGTTTTCCAGGGCGTCCGAGACTTGAATATCCTTGGACGGGAAGTTCTTTTGTGCGGCCGCCAAAACCTTTTGAAGCGCGGCCTCGGCTTTCAGGTGATCCCCTTCTAATCGAAAAATATCCGCTAACCCAGTCAAAAGACGAAAGGTCAAGGCATCACCATCTTTGTGATTCTGTTCCCGCAGGGCCAAGCCCTTCTCGAAATAGGACTGGGCTGAGGGCCATTCATGAAGGCTGGTTTCGATTCGACCCAGCGAATCCAGGGTTCGGGTGAGGGCTTCGGGCTCTGACGGGGTTAAATCCCCTCGAATGGAAAGGGCCTTTTTCTCAAGGATTTGTGCCTCTTGGAAGCGTCCCAGATCCACATAGAGGGAAGCCAGTTGCTCCTGGGCATCGGCCACAACAGGGTCTTCTGGGCCTAAACTTCTTTCCAAAAGGGCCAGGCTCCAATTCAGTTCCTCCTCGGCATTACCATAATCGGCCAGGTAACGGTGCAGGCTTGCGAGGTTATCCAGGATGGGCACCAAGGCGGGATGGGCGGGGCCAAACCGGTCCTGGGCGGATTTATAAACTTTCTCCTCGTTCATGAGGGCCTCATGAAATTTCCCTTCCTTGGCGAGGATGAGGGCCTGGGCACCCGATACCCCGAAAACTCCGCTTTCTAATCCGGACTCCGCGCAGATGGCCCAACCCAGGCACAAGGCCCAGGCCGTGAGGTTTTTCAGTAGGTGGATTCTCATGACCGCTCGGGGAAAGGGTTCAAGGTTGTCCGCCGTTTCCGCCGTCTAGCGGTTCAGGCGTGGGGATCAAGGACCCCTGCTCGGTATAGGGCACAGAGTGGCAGGGCGGACCAAGGACGGCCACGTTGGCGTCCCGCTCAAACTCATCGAGCCAATCCAGCGGGGAGCCGCCGTCGCGGGAATAGACTTCCCGCGATCGATGGGGCCCGCTGTCGAAGGTCAAGTCGGCGGCCTGGGCCAGGCCACCCGAGTTGCCGTCATCCGAAAGCAGGTAGCAGTCCTCGCAGCCGGGAGCGTTCTTGGAAGGGCGCCCGGAATCCGTTTGGAAAACCAGATACCAGGCCTCGGGCGAAAAGCTAGAGGTCCGGGCGTCGTCAAAACCCACCGTCACCCACCGAAAGCCATCCTCCACCTGGCCGGGCGCGAGGAACACCGCCGAGTGGACCGGGTAGCATTTGTGGATCATGTACTCGTTCTTCACGATGAAATAATTCAGCGGGGCGGAGGGATGGCCCTGCTTTCTCACCCGAGCCACGAGGCTCACCGCCTGGAAGCCACAAGGAAAATGCAGAGCCTCCCCCTGCCAAACCTGGTGAGTTTTATCATTCTGGTCTCCACCCGCATAAATGGGGCGGACGCCCGGATCATCATAGGGATTACCCTGTGACAGGTTCCCTTCCCCATAAATCACGTAGACCGGTTCCCGATTCATTTCTTTCCACTTTCCCTGATCGAGCAGAAGCATGTTGGCCTCCGGGTCGGGGCTTCCGTCGTTGGGGTGCCGGTGATTTAACGTATCGGTCGAAACGAATGAAGAAAAGTTAGCGGGCCCGATCCGACCCACAGGGTGGATCCCACCCCGGTTCGAGTCGTGCTCCAACACCAGATGGTAGACCCGGCCCTTGACCAGGGGGGTCGAGAGAAGCGGAATGGTCGTCCAACTTTGGGCTCTTGGGACGTAACTGGAAAAAGCCAAGGGCTCCCCCGAAGGAAAACCCTTCTTATCTTCCTGCAGGCTGACGATGTACGACGGCGACTCCTTGGATTCCACGCAATAAACCGCCACGGCGGACAGGCTCATGTTTTCTTGGCAGGTGAACCGGTAGGAGAGTTTCTTTTCCGTGGAGTCGAGAGGGGTGATGACCCTTTGGTTGGCCACGAACCAGTTCCCAAAATCTCCCCAAGCTCCAGAAGCGGCCAATAGGAGAAAGAGAAAAAAACAATTTCTAAAAGGGAACATGCCTCATCCTAACATTTTTCAGAATCAGTCCCGCCACTGGATATCGGTCCATCGAATCATTCACCCTTTAAACTCAAGAATTAAGAAATCTTCGGTCCGAGTGGAAAAAAATCACCCGAGAAAGTTCAAAAAAACATTCAAGTATGAAAACCATTCAAAATTGCCAAGGTTAAACAACAATCCTTATCACTTACATTTACGTTGTCATATGGTTTTTCCACTGAAAATTAACGATATACTTAAATTGGTTTAAGGATCAACCATATATGGGTACAAGGATGCCTTTGAACAATATTTTAATCCACTACGAACGATACAAGATAAACCCAAATTATCTTGTCAGCCTTTTATGCGCGTTTTTATTCTTCTTTATCAATTTACCCGCTCACTCCCAATGCACCTATGGCGCGGGAGGCTGTACTTTTACACAAACCAATAGCACGGATTCCTGTCCCGGAAGCCCGCCGAACCCCAACATCGAATCCCTCAACCAGTTCTATCAATATGGCGCGTCGGGTGTATCGGTTCTTTATTGCGGCGGGGTCAACACCAACCCCAACACCAGCACGACTACCACCACCATCACACTCGCCTGCACCGCTCCCGCCACGGCCACCATCGTGGCGGCTTATTTGGAGATCGTGGAATGGGCCGGAAGCAACTCTTTCAGCACCGCTTCCGTCACCTTTCCCCTCGGCGCCTCGCCGGCCGGAACCATCGTTGGCGAGGGCAATTTCGATAATGAGTGGATTGACCCCCGTTTCGGCCTGGACGGTAACTGGTACTGGCCCCAATTTTTCGCCGATGTCCGGTACAACGTAACTTCCCTGGTGACAGCCGGAACGGGGTCCTACGCCATCAATTACTCCGCCATAAGCTCGGCGGGGGACACCCCCTATAGCGAGTCCCTGGTCGTGGTTTACACCGTCCCCGCGACCGGCGTCTGCGGGGCAGTGGGCCTCTCCGACGGGCTTTTCGTCTGGGACCAGGGAGATCCCATGACCGCCACCGGCAATCCCAACTACCTGGATTACGGGGTCACCCCCTTCGCGCCCACGGTGGATTTCGGGTGCGTACAGGGCCAATCCTGCGCTAACAACCAGTTCACCGATTTCGGGGGCGTTCAAGACCCGGTTCTCGTCTCCGACTTCACCGACGAGTTCTTTGGGGTGACCAACCCCAATAGCGGCACTACCCCCGCGGCTTCCTATGGGCCGGTTTTCTCCGCGACCTGGGGCGGAGGAGGCGAGTGGAGTTTCATGGATTCCTACGCGAACGTCCCAACCTCCGGCGCTGGAAAAATCACCTGGGGCCTGGGGGACAACCTTATGAGCACCAAGGATATGTGGTGGGCGAACCTTCTGGCCGCTTCCTCCAATTGTTTGTGCATTACCCCCACCTTTACGAACACCACTTCCCCCACGCACACCTTTACGCTGACACCCACACTTACGCCCACACCCACCTTCACACCGACCCGCACCCCTACCAATACCCCGACTCCCACTCCCACGATTACTTTTACGCCGACCCCGACCAACACTCCCACGGTGACCCCTACCCATACGCCTACCGTGACACCCACTGTCACCCCAACGAACACCCCGACTTACACTCCCACCAATACACTCACCCCGACACCCACCATTACACCAACGGTGACCCCCACCAACACACCAACGGTTACACCGACCTTCACGCCCACGGTCACCCCCACCCACACCCCGACGGTCACGCCGACCTATACACCCACGGTGACCCCGACTTACACCCCCACCGTCACGCCCACCTATACTCCCACGCCTAGCCCCACTCCGACCCGTACCAATACCTGGACCCCAACCGTAACCCCCACGAATACCTTTACGCCAACGGTGACACCGACCGTGACCCCGACCAACACCTTTACGCCCACCGTCACGCCGACCCGCACCCCCACTCCCACCAACACCCCCACCGTGACGCCGACGGTCACGCCTACCAATACCTATACGCTTACGGTGACACCCACCAATACTTTCACGGTGACCCCAACCTATACACCCACCGTCACCTCCACCTGGACCTTCACAGTGACCCCGACCAAGACCTTCACGCCTACTGTCACACCTACGGTTACAGTCACCCTCACCCCCACCGTGACACCCACCTGGACCCAAACGCCGGTATTCACCTTTACCATCACCAATACCCCAACCCCCACCCTGACACCGACCATCACCAATACTGTTACCCGGACCTATACCTACACCGTGACACCCACCTATACGCCCACGGTCACCCCCACCAATACATTCACCGTGACACCGACCTTTACGCCCACCGTCACCCCCACCAATACCTTTACGGCGACTTCAACCAACACCTACACCGTAACCCCCACTTATACCCCGACGGTCACTCCTACCAACACCTACACGGTCACCCCCACTTATACCCCCACCGTCACGCCCACCAACACCTATACCGTGACCCCCACGAACACCTTCACCCAGACCAAAACCTATTCGCCCACCGTTACTCCCACCGTAACCATCACCATGACTCCCACCGTCACACCCACCTGGACCCAAACCCCCGTCTTTACTTACACCATCACCAATACCCCGACGGTAACGAATACGATCACCATTACCAATACCACTACGGTTACGCCGACTTATACGCCTACGGCCACACCCACCGCCACCTTTACCGTGACTCCCACCCGGACCTATACGGTCACGCCCACGAATACCTTTACCGTGACCCCGACGAACACCTTTACTCCAACCCCAACCTCTACTTCTACCGTCACCCCCACTGTCACTGTAACCCTGACCCCGACCATTTCCCCGACTTGGACCCAAACCCCCGTCTTCACCTATACCATCACCAATACCCCGACGGTGACAAATACCATCACTGTTACCAATACTTTCTCCGAAACCCCGACTGAAACGCCCACGAATACCCCGACCAACACTTCTACGGTAACGCCAAGCTTTACACCCACGGTGACCCCCACTAATTCCAACACTGTGACTCCCACGAACACCTTCACAGCAACCAATAGCTCCACCTCGACCGTCACCCCAACCATCACGGTCACCCTGACACCCACCCTCTCCCCGACCTGGACGCAAACCCCTGTCTTTACTTACACCGTCACCGACACCCCGACGGATTCGATGACGCCGACGGAGTCCCTCACCCCTACGGCTTCGCCTTCGCCCACCATGAGTATCACCCCCACGCAAAGCTACACGGCAACCCCGACCCTGACGGTCACCAACACCATGACCCAATCCAATACCCTCACTTCCACCAACACTCTTACCCTTACCCATACCCCGACTTCCACGATGAGTTTGACCCCGACTCTTACTCCGACGGAAACACAAACTTCAACGGATTCTCCCACCGCGACCAGCACCCCCACCAACACCGCCACAGCCTCCTTTACCGCGACCGCCACTTCCACCCGGACGACGACGGATTCGATGACGCCTACGGCGTCCCTCACCGCTACGGCTACGCCTTCGCCCACCATGAGTATTACGTCCACTCCCACGGCCACTTCCACCACCACTTCCACGGCCACCGCGACCTTCACCCCTCCGGGGGTCGTTTCGATCAGCAAGCAGGTCTCCGCACCCTATGCGGGCGCGGGCTCACCTTTGGTTTATACCCTCACCTTGAATATCCTGAACATTGCCGCCCAAAACCTGGTGGTGACGGACCCCTTGCCCGCGAACCTGACCTTCCAGTCTTTCGGGACATCCCCCGCGGGGTTAACCCCTCTCTATAACCAGGCCGCCTCGCTCATGACCTGGGCGATGCCCTCCCCCTTATCCCCCGGCCAATACCAGATGACCTACCAAGCGACGGTGAATAACCTGGTTCCGGCCGGACTTAATATCCAGAATTGCGCCCTTGCCACTTACTTCGGGGGCACGGCCAGCGCCTGCGTGACCACGGTCACGACCGGCCAATACACCGTGAAGATCGGCGTCTACAACGAGGCGGGGGAACTGATCGGGTCCCTGCCGGTTTCCCAGTACTCGCAGGCGATTAATTCGTTCAATTTGAGCTCGGGATCGATCACGGAAGCGAGCGGCCCCGGAGGCTCGGTCACCATCATCATCGGGGGTATTCCCATCGGCGTTTGGAATGGGGAGGACGGTTCGGGAAATCCCGTCGGAAACGGCCAGTATTACGTGAAGGTGGACAGTATCAGCAACATGGGGGCGGACACCAGCGTGACCCAGCCGGTCATCGTGAACCGGACCCTGTACAAGGTGGCGGTGAAGATCTACAACGAGGCGGGGGAAGTGGTGAAGACCCTGTACGTTTACTCGAGCAACCCGACGACAGGCACGGCCAGCCAGTTGCTGTTGTCCGCCTCGAGCATTGAACCCACAAGCGGGCCGGTATCGGGAACGATCCCCGCGGTTTTAACCATCACTCTCAATAACGGCACGACCATCGTGTGGAACGGGACAAGTGACAACGGCGGGGTGGTGCCGTCGGGCCAGTATTTCATCGAGGCGAGCGAACAGAACGGAACCGGCGGTGAGACGGTGATGACGGCCCATGTCATGGTGGTGTCGGATACGGCGAATGCGGGAATGGGCAACATCTTGGCGGAGCCGAACGTTCTCAATGGGGTGACAGGGTACCAGGTAGCCTTCACCTCGAATGTGCCGGGGTTGACTCTGGATTATCGGGTCTATGACACAGCCGGGGAGCTGGTCATGCATCAAGCGCCCGGGGGTACAGGGACCAGTAGCGCCCAGTGGGACACGACGGGCAAGGCCAGCGGCCTCTATTTCGCGGTAGTGGACGCCTATAACCCTCAAGGCGGCCTGATCGGTTATAAGATCCTCAAGATCGTGGTGGTTCGGTAAGGACTGGCTTTTTCTATTTCGATTCCACCCATCCAAATGGTCGCATCTAATCTTTAACCGGCTTCTATCATTTTGATAGGTCGTAAACCTTGAAAACCCAAAAATTTCACCGCCAAGACGCCAAGTCCGCCAAGAAAATCTTTAATTTTCAGTAAAAACCCAAAAACGAGAACCAAAAAAACATTTTTTAACTTTCTCCCCGTTATTTCCCGCCTTATTTCTTTTCTAAATAAATGCGCCTATAGTTCCGACAGAAGGTTTTCCCAAGGCAAACGGGCGTTTTCCTTGTCCGATTCCAAGCGAAACCCAGCCTCAAGGGACGACCCCATGAACCCGCCGAATAAAAAAGTAATCGCGGCCGTTTTCCTGATCCTAGTTGGGGTCATGGTGCTGGCCTTGGCCACCGCCCTTCTCAGTGATTTTTCCAAAATCAAGGAAGTTTTGCTCCATTTGAATCCGGGCCCTTTCCTGGGCGCCCTGGTTTCCACGGGCCTCGCCTACTTGACGACCACCCTTTCCTTCCGCGCCCTGTTCGGGTTGACGCCCTACCGCATCCCCTTCCCCAAGTTCTTTTCCATCATGTTCATTTCGGACACGGTCAATTTCATCGTTTCCTCGGCCGGGATGTCCAGCATCGCCAACCGGGCCTTCCTACTCAAGCGTGAAAAGGTGCCCGTTTCGGTCACGGTCCCCCTCTCCCTCGCCCAAAACATGATTTTCAACCTTGCGCTATCAATCGTATGCCTGGGCGAGCTGGGTTACCTCCACTCCCATCCTGAAATGACGGGCCTCCCGAAACCGGGCGTCCTCATGTTTTTCATAGCGGGTCTCCTACTATTGGTAGGGGGCATGATGATCTTCTTTTTCCACCGCGCCTTCCGACGGTGGGCCCTTCGCCTCATCCTGGGGGCGGGCCATTGGGCCAGCCGCCGTGCTTCGGGGGGGGAGGCCACCGCCCGGCGATTAACCCTTACGCTGGCAAGGCTTGAAACCACCCTGGTCTTCCTGCGGCGGGGCTGGGTCCGGCTGCTGGAGGTTTTTTTCTGGGTATCCATGAATTGGCTATTCATGGCCCTGGCCTTTTATTCCTGCTTCCACGCGGTCGGGCTGGACTTACCCCCGGGTCTTCTCATGGTGGGTTTTACGGTGATGTACCTGTCGTCCAACATCAACCCGGTTCCCGCCGGGCTGGGGGTCAGCGAATCTCTTTTAGCTTTTACCTTCAAATATCTTGGAGTGGGGTTTGAGTCGACTCTGGTGGCGGCCCTGATCTTCAGGCTCGTTTACTACCTGATTCCACTGGGAATTTCCGCGGCCCTTTATTTGGATACACTGCGGTCTTTCCTGAAAACCCCGGCGCAGGAAAGCACCTGAGGATTAAGAACAAGCGCTAATTAAGGGTTGGCCTAACCCAGCGTGAAAATCCGATGATGTTGATCAGCCCGCTATTTCGTAAGATGTCCCGATAAACAAATGAACTCGGAAGGCGATCTATGAAACGAACGGCGTTATTAGCGGGGGCCAGCGGTCTGGTGGGGGGCTTCTGCCTCAAGGAACTGCTGGAAGACCCGGGATATTCCCATATCACGATTCTGGTGCGGTCGCCCCTGGGCCTCAAGAATCCCAAGCTGACTGAGATGGTCCTGGATTTCGACCACCTCAAAACCGCTTTGAAAGGCGTCCTGGTGGATGACGTTTTCTGCGCACTAGGCACGACCCGAAAGAAATCCCCCACCCCGGAAGCTTACCGGAAAATCGACTACGATTATGTGGTCCGACTGGCCCAAGCCACCCATAAGAACAAGGCCAAGCAATTCCTGGTGGTTTCCTCCCTGGGGGCGAACCCGGATTCGTCGTTTCCCTACACCCGTCTGAAGGGTGAAATGGAAAAAGCGGTCGCGGAAGTGCGTTTTGAGGCCCTGCATATCTTCCAGCCTTCCTTCATCACCGGGGAAAAGGACCGCAAGGAAAGAAGACCGATGGAAAAAGTGATGGAATGGTCTATAACCCCACTTTCTTTCTTATTCGCGGGTCCCCTCAAGAAATACAAACCCATTTCGGCCCAAACCATCGCCAAAGCCATGGTGCGCACAGCCCAGGCGGGCCTTCACGGGGATCACGTTTGGCCTTCCGACCAGATCGCCGCCGGGGGCGGGTCGATTGTGAAATCCCCAAAAACGCCCCAATGATTTTCAGATCCATTTATCCAGGTTAAAGTTCGCTTTATTCACTATGCGGAATAGAGATCCAGCTCAACTCCGAGGATCCTGGGACAAGGGACGTTTTGAGTGCTCCAACTTTTCCAACACACCATCACTGTTAATAAAAACACCTATTTGAATAAAAGCCCCTCCATCTTGGTCTACCGCGATTTGATTTAATCTCTCCCCGAACACCCCCACCAATAAGCTTATAATGTCCGGCATTAATTAGGAATAAAACGCGGAGCCGGAGACACCTTTGCCCGAAAAGGAAATAAAAGAATTCATACTTAAGAATAGGCATCTTTCAGTGGAGGAATTGTCCAATCAAAGCGGCCTCCCCCAACGGAAGGTCCGTAAAATCATTGAAAAAAATCAATCCGGCGGCGCGGTGTCGGGGGGAGGGAAGGCCGGGTGGGGGGGCGGCGCCCGGAATTCAGGACCTGCTGTAACCGTGGTACTTCTGACATTCCTGGTTTATTTCCCGTCGTTGGGAAACCAATTCGTGAATTGGGATGACCCGGAGCATATTCAAAATAATTTTCATATCTTCTCCCTTTCTTTTGCGTCTCTCCAATGGATGGTCACTCATTTTTTCCATGGCATGTACATGCCATTGACCTGGTTTTCCCTGGCCCTGGACTATCGCCTGGGAGGGTTGAATCCATGGGTCTATCACTTGGATAACCTGGTTCTGCATTGCGCCAACACGGCTCTGGTATTCGTTATCAGTCTCAAAATTTTGTGCCTCGTCCAGGAAAGCGGCGCACCTGAAAAAAAGGGGTCGGGGAGAATCAGCCCCCGTTGGGCCGCGTTTTTGACCGCGGTCCTATTCGGGATCCATCCGATCCACGTGGAAACCGTGGCCTGGGCGACGGAACGCAAGGACCTCTTGTGCGCCTTGTTTTTCCTATCGTCCGTGGTTTTTTACCTGGGCTATGTCACCCGGCCGCATTCAAAAGCCTTCCGATATGGGGCCAGCCTGTTTTTTTCCGTAATGGCTCTTTTATCGAAACCCATGGCGGTGACTCTGCCTCTCGTCTTACTTCTTTTGGACCAATGGCCCCTGGGCCGGTACCGCCGGGAAGGGGCGAGGGTGTTTTTCGATAAGATCCCCTTTTTTATAGCGGCTATCGCAGGAGGTTGGCTGACTATCCTCGCGGAATCCCAAGCCCAGGCCTTCATGCCCATCCAGACCTTGCCAATCCTGGCGCGCGTCTTGAACGCCTTCCACTCCGTCGTTTTTTACCTGGAAAAGATGATCCTGCCTACGAATCTAGCCGCTTTTTATCCGATCCCGGCGGAGGCCCGGGTTGTGACCTGGGAAAATGCCTGCTTGGCCGTCCTGGTTTTGTTTTTTATTGGGGCTCACTCTTGTCCAAAATAGCGGTCTAAAAAGAGACGCCTCCGACTGAAGTAGAATGGATTTAGACATGCCCAAAACGGCGGTTACGAGCCGCCGCTACTTCAAACATCCGGAGGCGCGTTTTTATGGTACCACCGACCAGCCTTTTCGCCCAACTTCTGAAACTTGTTGATCGCCCTGTATTTGAGCGGCTTGTACGAGAGCACGAAGCGGAAAGAGACGCCAAGGGGTATAGTTGCTGGAACCAGTTCGTTGCCATGCTTTTCTGCCAGATGGGCGCAGCCCATTCCCTTTCTGAAATCTGTGGTGGACTGAAAACCGCCCTAGGAAAATTGTCCCATCTTGGCATCTCGGCCGCTCCGGCAAAATCGACGCTCTCTTACGCCAATGCCGTCAGGCCGTGGGAGTTATACCAGTCGGTTTTCGACCACCTGTTGTTGAAATGCCAGACTTTAGCCTCCACTCACAGGCGAAAGTTTCAGTTCAAGAATTCCCTCTACAGCGTGGATGCCAGCACCATCGATCTCTGCCTGTCGGTTTTTGACTGGGCAAAATTCCGAAGGACGAAAGGGGCCATCAAGCTTCATTTGATGCTGGATCACCAGGGATATTTACCCAGCTGGGGCCTTGTGACCGATGGGTCGGTCCATGAGGTAAAAGTGGCCCAAACGTTGAATTTCCCAGCAGATTCCATTGTGGTGGTGGATCGAGGGTACTTGGATTTCTTCCTTTTGGCCCGTTGGACGTTTCAAGGTGTTTGGTGGGTGACCCGAGCCAAGACCAACACGGCCTACGAAGTGGTGAGAAATTTGCCGGTCTTGAAGAAGGGCAACATTTTGAAGGATCAAGTGATCCGATTAACCGTGTATCGGTCGAAGGAAGCCTACCCGAAGGAGATTCGGCGGGTGGTGGTGTGGGACGAGGAACGGGACCGGGAACTGGTGTTCCTGACCAACCACATGGGTTTTGCCGCCTCGACGGTGGCTGCCATCTACAAGGACCGCTGGCAAATCGAGTTGTTTTTCAAAGCCCTGAAGCAAAACCTGCGGGTGAAGACCTTCGTGGGGACCACCGAGAACGCCGTCCAGACGCAGATTTGGACAGCATTGATTGCCATGCTTATGTTGAAGTTCCTGCAACTCAAGAGTCGAATCACCTGGAGTCTTTCGAACCTGGCGGCCATGCTGAGGATGAATCTGATGTCGTACCGCGATTTGTGGGCTTGGTTGGACGCACCATTCCATGTTCCTCTATTAGAACCGATGGAAAAACAAATGGAATTGATCCCCTCGTGACTTGGACAGCATCCTGCCTAATAAAGGGGGCTCATCCTCGGGAATGCACGTACCTGTCCAAAATCGCTTGTTTGGGGATGGCCTCAGAGTTTAGTCGGCGTTATCTTGGATAGCAGTGATTGGGGCTTTATTTCACTGGCGTCGGAAATATCCTTATTTAATGGCGGCAGGCTTTTATTACCTCCTCACGCTCTCTCCCGTGCTGGGTATCCTACAGATCGGCTCGCACGCCGCCGCCGACCGATACTTCTACCTTCCCAGCATCGGCCCTTTTTTGCTCGTTTCCTCCATGGCGGTGTTTTTTTTCACCAGCCGCCGCTGGAGCCTCCTTATCTTGGCAATGGGACTTGCGGCCGCGTTGGCCTTCGGCACTCTCCGCCAAGCCGTCACCTGGAGGGATTCCATCACATTGTGGGAAAACGTGAACAGGGTATCCCCGCGAGTTTCCGTCCTGAGCTATACCAAATTGGGGATCGCCTATCAGGACGAAGGCCGGTGGGATGACGCCATTCGGGCCTATGACCAAGCCCTCGAGATCGATCCCCATCAGTCCGTCCCATGCGATTGGAAGGGGCTCGCCCTCTATTCCAAGGGCCTCCTTGGGGAATCGGTCGATCAATTCAGGGCCGCCATTGTCCTTGACCCCCAGGACGCCTACCCGCACGCGAATCTTTCGGCGACCTATCAAAAATTGGGAAGGTATGGGGAAGCCCTGGAAGAAGCTGAAAAGGCGGTTCAACTGGACCCCGGTTTTGCAGGCGCCTACAACGATTTGGGGATTAGTTATTGGTATTTAAAAAAGCCAGAAAAATGCATTGAGGCATACCGGCAAGCGGTTGCCTTGGACCCGGGAAACTCCCTCTATGCGCTGAATTTAGCGGATGTTTATCTCCAGGCCGGTCAGTTTCCCCAAGCGGTCATCGTTTGCCGGGAGGCGATCGGGGCCAACCCCCGGGACGTAAGTCTTTACACTGAGTTGGGGTACGTTTATTACCAAACCGGCCAACTCCCCAACGCGGTGGAGACGCTCCGGGAAGCCTTGAATCTCCAGCCGGATAACCCCGATCTTTATCAAAAACTTGGAATGACCTATGAAAAAATGGGACAGGCAGGTTTAGCCGCCGAGTGTTTTTCGAAAGAGAACAACATCAAACCCCGCAACTGATAGCGAAGGGCTCATTCAAGGGAGAGGGTCTGACCCTTCGCTTTCCGAAGGGCCGCGCCTCGATTTTCCGGTAGGTCCCGCTACTCCAGCATTTTTTCCAATTGGCTTTTCTGGTCCGGGGTTAAATCCGCCCCGCTGTTCTTGCGGGAGAATTCCAGTTGTTTGCCCCGAACTTGCTTCAGGTACATCATCCGTTCCTTGGCCTGTTTCTTATCCAGCTTATCGGCCCGGTAATCCTTGATGATTTGCGTGTCCCCGCCGGTCGAAAAGTGTGACGGTGGGCGGTCCAAAAGTGTGACACCCCCCGCCTTCCATACGCCTTTAGGGTGTATGGTCGTTGGTTAGCTTTTATCCATCCTTCTTGTCTTTGTGCCTTAGCCTTTTTTTCGATTCTGTTAATCTAAAACTTTGGCCGTTGGCCTCCAAAATATGCACCCGATGGGTCAAACGGTCAATAAGAGCCCCCGTCATCCTCTCGGAACCCATGATTTCCACCCAGTTTTCGAATGGCAGGTTGGTCGTTACCAGCAGGCTGGTCCGCTCGTAGGCCTTGCTGACCACCTCGAATAGCAGTTCGGCCCCGGCTTTGGTGAAAGGTACGTAACCCAGTTCATCCAGGACGATCAGGTGCTGCCTTGCTAACTGCCGGTGGAACTTGGCCAATTGTTTTTCCTCACGGCGTTCCAAAAGTTCGGTTACAAGGCCGGTAACGGAGAAAAAGCGCACCGCCCGGCCTTGGGAGCATGCCTGGAAGGCCAAGGCCGTGGCCAAGTGGGTTTTGCCCGTTCCTGAATTACCGATCAGCAGGACATTTTCCTTTTTGTCGATGTACTCGCCCCGCATGAGTTCCCGAGTCAATTCCTGGTTGATCGAAGGCTGAGCCTTGAAGTCGAACGTGTCCAAGGTTTTGAGCACGGGAAAACCAGCATCCCGGATGCGCCTCTCCTTGGCCCGGCGCTCTCGGTCCAGAAGTTCCAGCTCGGCCAGTTTGAGCAGATACTGTGGGTAGTCACTGCGCTCGGTGCGGCAGAGCTGGGCCACCTTGTCGTACTCGCGGTTCATCGTAGGTAGTTTGAGTTTCTTGAGATGATGTTCCAGCAGGAGGGTGTTCTTGGAAGTGCTCATGCTTCACCTCCAACCGCCATCAGTTCGCGGTAGGCCGAGAGATCCGTTCGGGCCACCTGAACTCGCCGCAAGTGTTCACGACCGGCCAAGCTGAAGGTCGTCAGTCTGAAATCTTCCCTGGAGTAGAGCAGTTGGGCGACAGCATCGCGGGTATAGATTTCCATTCCCACCGCCTTCTTCACCGCCCGGTGGACCCTGCCCATGGAATGTTTTTCCAAAAGCCGTAGCGTCTTGATGAATTCCCGTGTTCCCTCGCCGTGAAAATTTTCCTTGCCTTCCATGCGGCGGCGCAGAAGAGCGAAACTCTCCGGCAGATTCCAATCTTCCAGGGGCCGGGCATGATCGAGTGCCCCAGGTTTCCCCTCTAAAATCGCCAAATAATGAACCGGATTGAAGGCCACGCCTTCCTTGCACCACAGACGATCATGGGTCGCAATCCGCTTTTCCCGGTAATAGACATCCACCCGGTCGATGTATCCCTTCACTACCACCGGATGGTGAGCCCATTCCGTCGGCACGGAATAGTCGTTGGTATCGAAGCGCACCAGGGACAAGGACGTGGCCGTGGTGGACTGTTTCAGGCAGGCGTCAAAAGAAGTGGCCGGTAAAGGCCGGAAACGGGCTTTGTCCTCTTCAAGAAGCTTGGCTTTGGCCGCTCCTTTTCCACGTAATTTGCGTTCCAAATCCTCATCGCAGTTCACCACCAACTTTTTGTTCAGTTCCTCCAAACTTCCCACTTGTGGAACCGGCACCATGAAATTCATCCGGACATACTTCACTCCACCTTCCACCACGCCCTTTTCGTTTCCCCGGCGTACGGTGCAGAAGTGGTAGTCGAAAAGATAATGGCTCACCAACTGCTGGAAACTCCTGGTCAATTCCCGCTGGTGTACCCCGATCAACTTTTTCACGAGGGTTTTGGCGTTGTCGTAGCTGATCCGCCAGGGCACGCCACCGAAATATTCAAAGGCTCGGATGTGACCTTCCCAGACGAACTCTGTGCTCTCCCGTTCGAATATTTGCACGAAGAAAGCGTCCGAATAGGGTAAGGCCATTACAAAGTAGGGGCGTTTGACCAACACGCCGTTGAGCTTGACCAGGGCGTGCCCAAAGTCCACCTGTGCCTCACCGGGCCGGTGCGTCAACGGCACGAACACTTCACTATTCCTTCGCTTGATTCCCCGGACGGCCTTTTTGACCTGGCTGTATCCGCCGGTGTAGCCATCCTCCTTGCGTAGGCGCTCGAAAATACGTTTGGCGGTATGGCGCTGTTTCTTGTGGGTGTGTTTATCGTCTTCTAGGATTTGCTTGATACGGCCCAGGAAGGGCCCAATCTTGGGCTGGGGCCTCTCCTGGCTCATTTGGTAGCCTGGCGGCTCACTATGGGCGAGTATTTTCTTGAGGGTTTCCCAGTGGATGCCTTCTTCTTCCATCACCTGGCGCTTGGAGACCCCATCTACCAGGATTTTCTTGCGGATTTCCGTCCATTGGTCCATGTTTTTGAACACTCCTTTTCCTTCCGGTGGCGTGGTTTCATCGTTGAAACCACACATCTTCCCGGATATTCGGGGAGTGTCACACTTTTCGACCGCCTTTTTGGCCCCTCAGACCGTCACAGTATTGGACCGGCGTT
>CAWKIF010000076.1:0-11754 GCA_963849485.1 candidate division FCPU426 bacterium
CCACATCCTGCTGGATCTTGAGCGAGGATTCCTTGCCGTCGGGGGAGGCGATGAGCTTCAGGATGCCCTTGCGCTCGGCGAGGGTAAAGTGCTTTTTTTCCCCGCCCGGTTCCTGCACCCCCGTGCCGGGGTGAACCCGCTTTGGAATAGACGCGCCTCGTCCGAGGGTGAGGCGTTGAGGGAGTATTGCTTGGAGCCGGAGAGGGAATAGGAGTGGTGGAAGTCACCCATTTCCATGAGCCCGGTTTTTCCCAGCCTCGGCCGGTTGAAGATCATGATCCCTTCGTTGACGTAGGTCACGACCACCATGTCCTTGTGGGTATGGAGGGTGAAGGAACGGCCCGGATTCAGGACTTCCTCGTTGAATACCTTCAGCGCTCCAAACCCATCCCGTAGGGGATCGGCCTTGTTTTCCGAGTCGAAGGTCATCCAGGTTTTTTGGTTCTCGCCGGCGATGTGGTGCCGTTCTTCCGACCTTCGAATGGTGATCATTTCCTTCTCCTGGGTGTCGTGAATGGGCCGCGCCCATGGTCTAAAGAACAAGAAACGCAACTGTTCAGGCGATTTCCTCGAAACCATTCGTTGTAAGAGAATGGTTGAACGGCGAACCCTTACTAAGAATTACAAAAAGAGGCAAGATTCGGGCCGCTTGTTAAAAGCTTCCATTGCACTGTTTTTGGCGGTGTTAGTGTAATGAACCGTCCGGTCAGAATCGAAATGATAATTTTGAACCGATCATTTTGATCGTCCTGTTGTTTTTGGATATTTCACTCCTTGGAAAAAATCTAGGTATTTATAGAGGCCGACACAGGTTGAGAAATCTATTCCCGGCTTTTGGAGGGGGTATGGAACTTGCTTTATTCCCTTTCAACATTAAGAGCCGGAATATCCGGACCCAAGGTTTTGGGAATAAAGAAAGCGGGCCCCATGTTGAACCTCTTGCCTTTGCCAGATTTCGCCTGGATTTTAATGTTGGGGGGGTTCATGGGTTGGCTCACGAGTCTTTTCATCAAGGGCTCGGGTCGGGGGACGCTAGGTGATATCTCGGTCGGGGTGATCGGGGCCTTCCTGGGCGGGTTTTTGTCCCACCAAGCCGGTATCGAGGTGATGGGTTTTTGGGAAGACGCCGGACTGTCGATGATGGGTTCGGTGTTTCTTTTAACCGCCTACCGCGTTTTTTCGCCCGCGGCCAAGACCGCCTGATGAGGAAACTCCATGAATGTTTAAAGGCAAATCGCCGGAGGAGAAAACCAATTGAAAAAGGCCGTTTCGATGGAACCCGTCACGGTTGATTCCAGTAGGAAAGTTTCACCGTTGCTTCCCCCGCCCCGCATTGGTTGGGAGGGAGACCCGGCCCATGAGCCTGGTTTCTTCGAGGAAATGGACAGCTATGACTCTGGAACATCGGAAAAGAAACTTAAAACGCCGAAACCTTCCAAGTCTTAAAACTATTGGAGGCGGCATCGTGGCTATCCATGGCGAAGAAAGGGCGGTTGAGTGATTTTTAATAAATTTCCACGCCGTAAAAATAAGGCGGAACAACCCCCGCCCGGAAATTGGAAGTGTGAAATGCAGTCTCAAGAACCGAATTACCAGGAAAAAAATTACCTTTATAACGCCCCGGCGGACCAGAGGGAAATCCTTTGGAAATGCCTGGTTTGCGGGGAGCTGAAACAGCGGAATGGATGGGGCTTGGGGCCCTGCCCTTCCTGCAGCGCCCCCCAGTCGCAATTCGTTCTGGTGGACGAAGACTGAACAAAAACATGGAATGTGCGAATGGATGCCAAGAACACTGGGTTGCCCGTATTTTTAAGATCGGGCTGAGCCCGATTGGTACGTGGAACAAGGGCACCTTCCCACCCAAGGGGTGAGGGATTATTGCAAAGATTGCCAAACGCATAGTTGGAAATAAAAATCAAGGAGAGTCACATGATTCCAATCAAGGGTGCTTTAGCCGATAACGCCGGGAATAGCTTTGCCATCAGTCCGCCATCGAAGGGGTCGGAAAACCACGACGGAAATGGGAAAACCCATTTTCCAGCCAAGGCGAACCCGGCCGAAACGGCCGCGGCCGGGGGTTTGGCCCACCCGACCAAGAACAGCCTGCCCGAGAAGGTCAGGATGCAGATCGCCGGGCTTTTGCAGGGCCGGCTGGCGGATTCGATCGACCTGACGCTCCAGGCCAAACAGGCCCATTGGAACGTGAAGGGGCCCAACTTCATCGCCTTGCATGAGCTGTTCGACAAGGTCACCGAGGAAGCCGGGGGCTTCGCGGACTTGATCGCGGAAAGGATCGTGCAACTGGGAGGGATCGCAATGGGCACCCTCGGCGCGTTGGACGAGAAGTCTTCCCTCCCCGCCTATCCCCTGAATATCTCCACCGGCAAGGAGCATGTGGCGGCCCTGTCCCATTCCTTGGCGACCTATGGCGAATCCATCCGGATCTCCCTTGACCAGGCGGCCGAATTCAGGGACCCCGCGACGGCGGACCTCCTCACCGGGATTTCCCGTAGCGCGGACAAGTACTTGTGGTTCGTGGAAGCCCACGCCCAAGCCAACGGTTGACCACCCATGAACTTACCGTTTTTGAACCGGATGACCCGAAATTTTGAGAATTGGGTTTATAAGGTGGAGGTTTGGCTGGCGGTGACTATCAGGAAAATGAAGAACGGCTAGGACGCCCCCCTCGGGGGTAGGCCAACCGTAAAAGGAGCGGACGCCATTGCGACGAAGGTCTCAAGCCTTGCGGGATCCGGTCATCATGGACTTGGACTTGGAAACGCAATACTGCAAACCGGTCCAAAAGGGCGAACAGCCCTTGGACCGGGAGTCGGTCACGGGTTACCTCTCCCAGCTGTCGGGCTGGAAACGTTCCGGGAAGGGAATCGCCCGGACTTTCCGGTTCAAGGATTTTTACGAGACTATGGCTTTCGTCAATGCCGTGGCCTATATCGCCCAGGAAGAGGGACATTCCCCGGGACTGGAAGTCAGCTCCCAGGCCTGCCGGGTGAGTTATTTCACCCCTGAACTGGAGGGGTTGTCGGAAAACGACTTCATCTGCGCCGAGAAGATCGACCGGTTGTTGAAGATCACCAATGAAGGGTTTTGGCCGAAGAACTAGGGAGGGAAACGCAATGTCTGAGGAGACCGATAAGGAAGTTCCGTTGGAAAGTTACGTCACCAGGGAGCATGTGGAAACCGCCGCTTATTACAAATGGATTTTCCGGGGTTGCCCCCCTGGTGATTCCCTGACGGACTGGGTGGACGCGCACAAGGAACTGATCCAAGCGGCGCGTTAAACAACCGAAACACAACCTATTTCACCGCCAAGACGCCAAGGCCGCCAAGAAAGGCGAAGAGCCATTAAGAATTTTCAGGTTTATCCAACTTTCGCGCCTTTCGTTGTTCTTGGCGAACTTGGCCATCGAAACTTTGGTTGCGGGCCGAAGGGTTGGCGGTAAAAAAATGATTTTGGAAGGAAGTGATTCATGAAAAAGAAAAATCTTTTGGGCCGGCTGGGATGGGGATTCGGGCTTCTCGGTTTATTGATGATGCCGATGGCGGTGAGGGCCGATGGGTTTAGCCTCAACGCGAATATCGGGGGGGACGACCAGGCCCATTATGACTTCAATGGGGGAATGGGGCGTCACCATCCTAAAATTTGGCGGGCCGCCCAGCAATTGCGCAACGCAAAACACACCCTTTGGCAGGCACGGGACGATTTCCACGGCCACAAGGCGGAGGCCATCCAGGCCATCAACGCCGCCCTGGACCAACTAAAGGTTTGCGAACAGCAATAAGATTTTGATTGGAGAAGACCGCCAGTCATCCTGGCGGTTTTTTGGGGCAAGTATCCCCTCATGACATGTAATACAACTTTTTCGATTCACGCTTCCCCCTCTGAAAGAGGGGGAATGAGGGGGAGTTAGCCTTTTGTGAGACAATTACAAAGACTAATACCCCCTTTGTCCCCCTTTTTCAAAGGGGGAAATAGCAGTTCAAAGAGTGCTTGAGGTGTTAAAAAAGCCGAGGGCTTGTTTAGGATGGGATACTCACTGTTTTTGTGTTTATTGGAATTCGGGGTATTTTCAATGGGTTCTCAACGGCTGATTCGATGGCGTCGCTGGATGGCGGCCGCGCTTTTTTTCCTGCCCTTTCCAATCAAAGCCCAAAACCCGATGGCTACCCCCACGCCCGGCACCCGGTTGAACCTGGTTTACGTCCTGGACAAGGTGTGGCACGCGGACGGAACGGGAAACCTCAACCTGAAAGACCCGGAAGCCCTGTCCTCCGCCCCCGACGGCACGCTCTATATCGCCGACACGGGAAACAGCCGGATCGTCCAGTGGGAGCCGGATGGGAAAGTCCTGCGGACCATCGGAAGTCCCGGTTCGAGGGCGAATTTATACAACCCGCCCGAGTTCAACCAGCCCTGCGGGGTGCTCGCCGACCCATCGGGCCGGATTTACGTGGGGGATACCCTCAACCACCGGGTCGTGGTGGTGGGAGCCAACGGAATGTCGGTGACCTCTTGGGGAGGGCAGGGAACCGATAAGGGCTTTTTTAACATGCCCCGCACGGTCGCCCAGGACCATTTCGGGAACCTATGGGTCTTGGATTCGGGAAATTCCCGGGTGCAGATCTTCAGCCCCATGGGCGAGTTCAATTACGTTTGGGGCTCCCAGGGAAGCACCGACTACCTCCTTGATAACCCCCTGGGGATGGCCGTTAATCCCATCGACCAGGGGATCATCGCCGACACGGGAAATTTCAGGTTTGAGGTATTCAATGACGATGCCGTTCCCGTCACCCAAATCGGCTGGTTCGGCGAGGGGCCCCAACAGTTCAAGGAACCCGCGGGGGTCGCGGTCACCCGGACGGGCCTCGTCGCCATCGCCAACGACGACCAGGTAGAATTTTACAACGACGACGACGGTGAATTTGAGTATATGGGCCGGTGGAAGGCGGGAAGCCGTTGGGCGGGTTTGAAAACCCCTCCCCGGTTCCGCGGCATCACCTGCGATCG
The DNA here is from genome assembly GCA_963849485.1 of candidate division FCPU426 bacterium. Taxonomy (GTDB): domain Bacteria; phylum Oederibacteriota; class Muellerivitia; order Muellerivitales; family Muellerivitaceae; genus CAVTWJ01. The sequence continues at coordinate 5,027 of CAWKIF010000076.1, forward strand.
GGAGAACCGCGTTTACGTGACGGACGTCAATAACAACTGGATGGTCCGCCTCCGGCCCCTGAAGCCCTTCGAGGCTCCACCCCCGGAGGAATCCATCCCCACCCCGCAAGACAACTCCCCCTATAACGGGCAGGACTACCCCATCCGTTGAGTCAAATCCTTCAAGTAATAAAGTGGCTGATTTCTTTCAAGCCGTTTCGAACCGCAACTTTTTATCAGATTGATAGCGGAAAAATAATCCTGGACGGTCCACCCGTTCATTCGTGAATATATTTTCCAAAGATGGGTTTCGCCCTCTTTATGGTGCTAAAGTTAAAAAGACGGATCTTCCGAAAAGGTCTATTCGAAAAAGAAGGCGCGACGTTATGAACGAACCCAATGATCTTTCGCCCGAATCATTCCGAGGGCATCCTACCTTTGACCTCCATACGGACCTGATTAAATCCTTGGGGGCGGGGGGTGGGGATTTCAAGGTCCTCATGGACCTATTGCCCATCAGCCTCATGGTCATTCGGGGCGGCATGATTATTTACGCCAATCCAAGCTTGCTCCACCTGCTGGGGTATGAAAAGGCGGAAGAGTTCATTGGCCAGTCTCCATTGTCAATTTTCCCCTTTGAGGAACACGCGAGAATCCGGGAGCGATTAAATAAGTTGGTTGAAGAGGGAAGTCTTTATAACTCGCCTATTGAGCTGACGGCCATTAAGAGAAACGGCGATAAAATTTACATAGAAGGGGAATCCATCGCCGTCATCCACCAGGGGATCCCGGCGGTCATGATTTTTTTTCACGATATCGGACAGCGGAAACTAGCCCAAGAATCATTGCGCCGGTCGGAGGAAAATTTCAAGGCCATGATCCAGCAGATGCCGGATGGGGTCCTCATCGACCAACCGAAGGAAATCCTGTTCGTGAACCAAAGCTTGATCAAGATGCTGGGCTATGAAAAAGAGGAGGAGTTTGTCGGTCGATCCCCTTTTGATTTCATCGCCCCCAGGTTCCATGCCTCCATCCGGGAAAGGATCGTCAATATTTACGGCCAGGGGGGCCACAATCCTAACCTGGAATACGAATGGATCAAAAAAGACGGTACGCCACTGGTGGCCGAGGGCTCCAGTATTTCCATCGTTTACGAGGGGAAAGAGGCGGTCCTGGCGGTGGTGCGGGACATCACCTTGAGGAAATCGGCCGAGGCAGCCCAGCGGAGTTCGGAGTCGAGTTTCCAAACCATCATCCAGAAAATGCCGGAGGGGGTGGCGATCGTCGACCAGGGAAAGGTCTTATTCGTGAACCCGTCCCTGATGGCCCTTTTGGGTTTCGCCGACGCTGAGGAAATGAAGGGACGGCCGATGTTGGATTTCATCCACCCGGCTTACCATTCCCAGTTGCGGGAAAGGTTCGCGCGGGCCGCTGGTGGGGAGGTGAATCCCGTCATGGTCTATGAAATGGTGGCCAAGGATGGGAAGCGGGTGGATGTCGAATCGTCCAGCTTCTCGATCCAATTCAACGGGCAACAGGCCTTCATCGTGGTGGTGCGCAACCGGACCCATCAAAACCTGGTCGAAAGGCAATTGATCGACAACGAAAAATTGGCCACCTTGGGCACCTTGACGGCGGGCATCGCCCACGAAATCAACAACCCCCTGGGGATCATCCTCGGCAACCTGGTTTTTTTAATCGAGAACTACGACGCGCTTAAAAGCCAAATGGAAGCGAAGGGGTTCACGGACGATCAATGCGGGAAATTATTCTCGGAAATCGGCGAGGAACTGGCCGATACCACCCATGGCGGTGAAACGATCCGGGATATTGTGCGGGGCCTGAAATCCTTCTCGCGCTCCAGCGTGGAAGAAGTGGCGGAGGTGGACCTGAATCAGATTGTTGAGTCAGCCATCCATATGACCCTCTACGAGTTCAAGTATAAGGCCAAGTTGGTCAGGGGATTGGCGGAAGGGCTTCCCTTATTGGCGATCAATCCGGGAAAGCTCCAACAAGTCCTCGTCAACCTCCTGATCAACGCGTCCCAGTCTTTTGAGAACAATAAGTCGGAGGCGAATGTCATCACCGTTCGAACGGGGCTGAAGGAAGGAAGCCTGTTTGTTGAGATCACGGATACCGGGAAGGGAATCCCGGATGATGTCCTGGCTCATATCTTTGAGCCCTTCTACACCACCAAACCGGCCGGTATGGGGACGGGCCTGGGACTGCCTATCTGCCGCGAAATCGTGAGGTGCTTCCAGGGAACCCTGGAGGTTCAAACCCAGGTGGGGAAGGGGACCACTTTTACCGTGCGCCTCCCGCTGAAAAACGGGCTGACGGCCCACTCGGCCGATCCCGGCTGAGGAGGGTGACCACCCGTAGAAGCCCGGGCCTCGTTGTCCGTAGAGTCTTCAGCTTTTGGCTGTAAGCCTTTAGCTAAAAGCGAAATCCGGGTCTTTCTCGAATTTAAGGATAGGGATTTTTTTTATTCGGTACCGATCCGCTATGGCGTTGGATGATTTCCAATTCGCGGGTCACACCGTCTCCCCCTCTGAAAGAGGGGGAACAAGGGGGAGTTAGCCTCGCTACACTACTCCGAACAAAAACTAATGCCCCCATTCTTTTTTTCAAGAGGGGAACAACCATCTGTAAGATGAACTTTACGGATAGGCAAAAAGAAATGGTGGTGAAAAAGGGGGAATAGGAGGGTATTCGATGTCGCCTTATCGAAAGGGCATGACTTTAGTCGTCCGAAAACTCCGTCATAACATGACGGACGCTGAACGGCTTCTCTGGTCCAAGCTTCGCCGCAGGCAGCTTGCAGGGGCCTGTTTTTACCGGCAAAGAATTATCGGTGAATATATTGTGGATTTCTATTGCCGGGAAGCCGCTCTGGTCAATGAATTGGACGGTGGGCAGCATTTCCATGGTGAAGTGAAGGAAAAGAATGCCGTTCGTGACTCTTTTTTTAAGAAACGTGGTTTTCGGGTTTTTCGTTTTGACAACCATCAAGTGTTGAAGAACACGGAAGCGGTTTTAGAGGAAATACTTAAGGCGGTCAACAGAAGCTAATACCCCCCTTTCCCCCCTTTTTCACCCCCATTTCTTCATTTATAAGTATCTAAAAAATGAAAATGGGGACGTCTCCATGCATCATGGTTTTTTTAAAAGAGCCATGGGGGAAGGGGGGTGGTAACCTTAACCGCAAAATCAGGTAAGAGCCAAAATACTTACAGCTAATAGCAAACCAGGGATCCGCGATGACAAGTTCCAAACAAATGGTGCGTCAGGGATACAACCGCATCTCCCGCCATTACCGGGATGACCAAGGGGCGGGCTTGGACGCCAAGTACCGCCGGTACTGGCTCCGGGAGGCGGACCGGCGATTGGACCGGGGAAGCCGTATCCTGGAACTGGGTTGTGGGATGGGCGTTCCCGTGGCGAGTTATTTCTGCCGTAAACATACTTATTTAGGAATCGATCTATCGGATGTTCAAATCCAAAGGGCTAAAAAACTGGTCCCGGCCGCTGAATTCAAACGAGTGGATATGGCCCACCTCAGGCTTCAACCCGGAACCTTTGATGCCATTCTCAGCTTCTATTCCATCATCCATTTGCCCTTGGGTGAGCAAAAGCCCCTTTTTCGTAAGATATTCCGGTGGTTGAAACCCGGCGGGTTGTTCCTGTCCATCCTGGGCTGGGGCCGGTGGACCGGCTGGGAAAAGAATTGGCACGGGACCACCATGTTCTGGAGCCATGCCAACGAGGAGACCTACCACCAATGGCTCCTCCAGGCCGGCTTTAAGATCATCCGAAAGGCTTTGATCAGGGAAGGAAAAGGTGGGCATTTTCAGTTTCTATGTATAAAGCCCAGCGAGTTTTTCGGGTCGTGAAATGATCCGCTTACCCAAGCATTTCTCCCCGATCGGTAATGGCTTCATAGGGGGAATGGTAGAATTCTTGCACCTTAAGCACCCATCGCGGACCACCCGCTGGTTTATAAAGCCTCCCGGAAGAACACCATGGCACCTGAAAAACTGATAACGGCAAAAAATTTAATGGATTTTATGCATCAGGTTCCGGGTTCTACGCTTCTGCCCTTTTATATGGCGTTGGACCTGGTGCCGGGGAATCGCGCGGAATTGTTCAAAAGGCTGAAAGAAAGAATGGGGAATCTTTCGTGGGATATCGCAAGGTCAGGGCAATTTCACCATGAACGCACCCATAGCTTTTATAGGCTCGATGAAATTGGTTTCAAATACAACACGGGGTTGAGTCTTTCGGAAGAAGACTTGCTCCAACAACATCCCGCGCCGACCCATATTCTCGATAACGGGCTGGAATTTTGGATCAGGGACAAATCACCCTATCTCATCGCGGATTACCTTCATATGGAAGGCGATGTGCAAGGCGTAAAGTACATGACCGAACGCATGGGCAAGGAACTGGCCCCCAAAACCCCAAAACCCCAAAACCCCAAAACCCCCACTCATTGAACTTAAATATCAATTCTGTATTTATTTATTAACATTATTTTAATTTAATTAATAGCAAGATAACATGTCACTTCCCCATAAAAAAACACTTTGAAATTCTTCTTCTTTTATTGCTTCAAAAGTTTTATACATTTCCCTAGCATCAACGTTATTAGCATTTTGATAATCAATATATTTTAGTAGATCATATGCAATTTCATGAGTTACAATAGAATCTTGCTTGTAATTTGGATGGTTTAACACAAAATCACGAATGAATTTAGCTCCTGTTTTATATTGACCGCTAGCTCTCCCCTTTAAAAATTGAAGGTATTCCCTTATTTTATTTTTTTCTTCTAAACTACCCGGTTGTTCTGCGATAAGCTCTTCAATTAAAGGAAATATTCCTTTATAATTTATTGCGGCTTTTCCTTCCAAAATTTCAACTAAACTCATTTCTTCAACAATTTCTTTTTCAGTATGTCCAACTGTTTTATTTTTATAATTTTCATCAAAAATAATGTTTTTCCTGAAGAAGAACTTCTCATTTAAAATTGCATCTCTTTTATGTGCTCTTTCCATATTTTCATCACACAGACTAATAGGGATAATAAAATTGACATCATATTCAATAATAAGCTTGACTAATAAAATAACCAATGAGGAAAGAGCTGCATTTTCATTATCTGTTAACTGAATATCCATAGGACGAAATTCCACTCTCCACCCAATTGTACTATCAAAACTGGGTGGAGGTTTAAATCTGATTGCATTCCAATTAGTGGATTGCAAGTTTTCAAAGTGATTTGTCTCTTTTGAATCGTCTACATAAATTGCCTTTTCGAAAACAACTAATGGATCTCTTACAAATAAGCCTGCTATATGATAAGCTAATCTATCATCTACTCCTCCCTCTTTAAGCATATTTATTATATCGGGGTCCACTTTCAGTGGAATTGAATCATTATGATGAGGCATTATTGAAGGATTATTTGATATAAAATGACTGTTCATGCTGTATCTAGATTTGTGAATGTATTTGCCATTTGATGGATCTCTCTCTTCTTTTGTCCGATCATCAACACTTTGGGAAATTATTTTAAATCTGAGATCAATGTCTGAGAGTTTTCCTCGATAAATTGGTGAAGTGGCTGATAATGCAGAGAGAATTGGAGCTAACACTAATAATTGATCATGTAAATGGCGAGCGTAATCAATCGATTCAGCCTCAAAAGTAAGCTGAAGACAACAACATCCCATTCCAAAAGCCATCGAGTCCATATAAATTTCACCTAAGAAAGGATTTTCTGGTGTAGGAGGAGAGGGGACAATAGTTTTTGAATCTATAAAAAGAGGAGCTTTTATACAGACCTTTTCACATCTTCTTTGTCTAATTATTTGGGATAGAGTAGGGAAACGTGGATGTGAATTAATAGCGGCATCAAATGTAAATAAACTCTCTGAATATTTATTTTCTGAAGTACTTAATGGTAGTTTATGTATTTCTTTGTTTTCTTCTTTGTTTTTTACAGATTTCTCTTCAACCTTTTGAATATCATGAATGGCATCAAATTCTGGCATTCTTATTGCATAATCTCCTACTCCAAGCATCGGAAAAGAAGGACAACTACTTAATGAAATTGGTCCAAAAGAAGATAAATAGTTACATATCAGGTTTCTTCTGCTTTTAAAGTGAACATCTAATTGAGAGACATCAGCAAGATTGATATGGCTAAATGGCACTTTTGGAATTGCCTCAATCATCCATGCTCCATATTCTGGTTGTGTGAATACATTACCTGTGTTAGCTGATGAATTAAAGCCATCCTGTATTTCCTTGGAATTGAGTAACACTTTTGCTTGCTTTGAAGCATGATCCAAATATATAAGGTGATATTCCATTTCATCTCCCCATTTCAATGCTTGAGGTCTAGGAATTTTGTAATCCTTGAATGTTTGATAAAGATTAAGGAATTGCATGATTCCATGTTTCTTAACATACTGAATTACTTTTTGAAGCTGCTCATAAGTGAGTGGTGCTCCTGCTGTTTTTAAAAATCCCATTATTTGTTTTTCATAGTTTCTTTATTTAACATCAATGTCCAAGAGGAAATGCTCATGATTGATGATTGGTTAATAAGCAAAAATAACAATTGAAAAGCTTCTGGAAATATTCCGATTGTTTTTAACATACTAAAAAGCATACATTTATTGATTTTCTATGTATCTTTATTATTTAAAAAAAGGGGTTTTGGGGTTTTGGGGTTTTGGGGT
>CAWKIF010000077.1:0-54381 GCA_963849485.1 candidate division FCPU426 bacterium
TTTTCTTTTTTTTTTCTCTCTCTCTCTCTCTCTCTCTCTCTCTCTCTCTCTCTCTCTCTCTCTCTCTCTCTCTGTCGCCCGATTTCGATCTCAACATCATGCGAGCCAATGAGTCGCTGAACCAATTTGAGCGCGCGGCTCTGCTTGCGATCGGCGAAGTCTACGACAGCGCTCGGCCAGATCGGGTCGTCGTGCAGGGCGACACGACGAGCGCCATGATCGGCGCGCTCGCCGCCTATTATCGCCGCATTCCGGTTTCGCACATCGAGGCAGGTCTTCGAAGCGGCAACATTCAGGAGCCGTGGCCGGAAGAGGTAAACCGGAAGATCATCACGCAGATCGCCGATCAGCATTTCGCGCCGACCGCCCGCGCCGCCGAGATGTTATACCTGGAGAATGTTCCCGCAGCAGGTTGACGTCCACCAGGTTACCGTGGCCTCGGCGACCGCCTCGGGCGAGACGTCGATGTACTTTCACTGCCGCCAGCTGGAGAACAGGCCCGGTATTGTTCCGGTCAAAATCGAGCGCGGACCTGTGATGCGGTCTCGTCGGCCAGTCCGGATTGGGAAAATCATCGCTGCTGAATGCGGGCGTATTTCCGAATCTTCGGCGTGCCGGATATTTGCCGGTGTATCTGCGCCTGAACCAGTCCGCCTTCGCCCCGGTCCGCCCGGCCCGGCTGTCCAGGAACCAGGCATGACGGTCGGACGTGTGGCTCCAGACCTGGTCGATCAGCACTTTCAGCCCCAGCCCGTGCGCCCGCGCCAGCAGCGCGTCGAAATCCGCCAGCGTCCCGAACAGCGGATCAACCGCGACGTGATCCGCGACGTCGTAACCAAAATCCCGCTGCGGCGAGACGAAGAACGGACACAGCCAGATCGCATCGACGCCAAGCCGGGCGACATACTCCAGTCGCGCCGTCACACCCGGCAGATCGCCGATCCCGTCGCCGCTGCTGTCGAAAAAACTGCGCGGATAGATCTGATAGATCACCGCGCCGCGCCACCAGTCCCGATCCGCCATGCGTGCCTCGCTTCACGACGCCGTGTAGGGAGCGCAGCGAGTCACTTGCAACAGCGATATGATGAATTTCCGAAATGGCGCCTGCCGCCTGGCGCCAGTAACTCCGACAAAGCCTTCTACCGCGCCGGGATTTCCGTTATCACGCCCGGATTCAACCGGCGCGAGTATCATCCTTCATGACGAATACCACCTCATTTTTCCTGGTGCCGTATATCCTGGCGTTTCTGCTGTTCGTCCTGCGATTCTACAACCGGGAAGGCGCGCGCTCGATGGGGCAGCCAAGCTTCCTGCTGGCGATGCTGACCGTGGCGGCCGCATTCGCTTATCTGATCCTCGGCGTCACCGACACCTTGCCGCCCTACGGCCCGTTCGTCTTCCTCGGCATCGGCGTCGTGCTGGCCGGCATTGCGATCCTGCGTATGTTTATGATCTGAGCTAAGACCGCAGCAGCCGCGACCAGAACCCCGTCGTCGCCCGCTTGCCATGCGACACGTGCGGCGCATGCGAGGGCGGCGGCAGCACGCTGCTGATCAGGTGCCGCCCGATGTCCCGCGACGCGATCCTGGCCCGCTGAAACGCAATCAGTTTGCCCGCGAGTCCGTCCGGCCCGCGCTGCGCCAGAACCTGCGCCCACGCCTCGGCTGCCTCGAACTGCCCGGCCCGGCGCAGCACGTCCAGCCGCCGTAGCCCCAGTTCGATATCGGCCGTCCCGTCCCACAATGCCGCCACCTCGGCGCGCAGTTTCGCCGGTTCGGTCATTGCCGCCGCGTCGTCGGCCGCCCAGGCCGCCTGTAGCAGCGCCTCCGCCTGCTGCGCCGGGTCGCCGGTCCGCTCGCAGATCAGCGCCCAGCGGCGGAACGGCAGCGTCTCCTCCAGCACCGAGGTGCTCAATTTCCGGTATTCGTCCGAACTCCGCGACCGCCCGAGCGGCGGAGGGCAATGCGGAGAGGTCGGGCGCGGCGGCGCCGCAGGTCGGGCACACTTGAATTCAGTCGCGCAGCGTGGAGCGCGCCGGCTCCCCCGGCCGCATGTCCAGATCGGGGGCTATTTCCGGCTGAGGCGCCCGAAACGCCGCGCGCACCGTCGCCCCGCAAGCCCCACAGACCGCTTCGCTCATGATCCCATCTCCGCCCGAATGCCGTCGCGCAACCGCTGCATCGCCCGCTCCATCAATCCGGCCGACTGCGCGAAACAAACCCGCAGCCAGCCCTCCCCGGCGGACCCGAACGCCACACCCGGTGCCACCGCAACGCCATGGCGCGTCACCAGTTTCTTTGCCAGGTCCAGACTGTCATGCAGTCCTTCCACCGCCAGGAACGCATAGAACGCGCCAGCCGGCGGTTGGTAGCGGACGCCATTCAACCCGGCCAGCGCCTGGCTCGCCAAATCCCGCCCCGTCGCGCAGTGCGTTCGGAACCGCTGCATTGCCGCATGATCCTCGATCGCCGCGACCCCGCCAAGCTGGATAAACGGCGCCACGCCCGAGTGCGTCACCTCCACGATGTTGACCAGCGCCTCACTGGCGCGGTCCGGCGCCACCAGCCAGCCCAGCCGCCATCCCGTCATCACCCAGGTCTTGGAAAAACTGTTGCACACGATGATCCGGTCGTCCGGCTCCGCGATGTCCAGCATCGACGGTGCCGCCGCCCGGCCGTCATACACCAGCCGCGAATACACCTCGTCCGAAATCACCCAGGCGCCGTGGCGCTGGGCGATCGCCCGGATCGCCCGCAATTCGTCCGGGGTCGCCGTCCAGCCGGTCGGATTGCCGGGCGAGTTCAGCACGAACGCGCGTGCGCCGGCCATCACCAAGTCCAGCCGATCCAGATCCAGCCGGAACCCGCCGTCCGGCTGTGCATCGAGGTCCAGCTCCTCGACCACCGCCCCGCGCAGCCGGGCGGCACTGGCGATGTTGGGCCAGGTCGGGCTGTGCACGACCACGCGGTCCCCCGCGCGCAGCACCGCCGCCATGGCGATCGACACCGCCGCCATCCCCGACGCCGTCACCTGAATCCGGCTCTCCGCCACCGGCTTCGCATGCAGCGCGCTCAGGTAGCCGGACAGCGTGTGGCGCAGCAACGGCAGCCCACGCACATCGGGATACAGCGTCTGGCCGTCGTGCAACGCCTGGATCGCGGCATCCCGCGCCGCCGCAGGACTGGGTTGATCCGATTCACCGAAACACAGGAAATCGACATCGGGCGTGGAGAACGCGAGGCGGGCAACCTCGACGATGCGCGAACCCGGTATGACGGTGAGGTCCATGGCATCCCTATAGTGCCTGCCCGATCCGGCCTCCAGCGATTCCTGTCCGTCGGGGTTCTGGTCGGACCGCTAAATCCGCCGCGCCTGCCGTCGCAGATGCCGCCTGACATAGACCAGCAGGGAAAGCCCGCCGATCGCAGCGACGATGCTGCCCGCCACCGGAACCACCCGGTCGCCGGCCAGGAAGGAGCTGTTCTCGGTTGCCTTGCGCAGCGAATCGGCGCCCACCACACCGGCCAGGCCAGCCGGCGCCCGCTTGTCCGCCGGCACCGCATCGTCATATGCCTTGCCGGGACGGAAATTCAGCCCGGCCAGGAAAAGCTCCATCATATGGCTGATCTGCGTGACCTTCTGCGTGTCGGAGACCACCATCAGTTCGATATAGCCGTCACGCCCGAAGCCGACAGCGTGGTAGCTGACGACGCCATCGGACTCGCGCGGCTCGGTCTTCGGCAGCACCAGCGCTGCCCAGGTCAGTTGATGCAGCCGCTGATTGTAGTGCGGCGGCAGCACCCAGCGGCGCGCTTCCAGCGGCTGCAGGTTCTGCTTCACCCGCTGCGTGTTGCCGCGCGCCACGGTGGCGTCCAGGCTCGCCAGCAGGTCCGCGTCGGACCAGGCCGTCACCGTATCGGCATCGATGAATCCGGCCGGCACCACCCGGATATACCCGGGTGCCTCGACCCCTTCCGCACCCATCAGCAGCGCCACGATATCGGCCGGAAACGGCCGGCCCCACATCTTCAGCACTTTGACCGCGACGTCACCCGGGACCAGGATAAGATCGTCCGACAGGCGCTCCGTCGCCTGATCGCCGATATCGGCGCGCGCCGGCGCGCCGATCGACTGACGCAGAACCGCGGCGAAAATCTCCGTCGGGGTCTCGCGCGGTGGGCCGGCGGGCCCGTCGCCGGCCGCTGCCGCGACGCCCCCGCCGAGCATCACGCACCCTATTATCATTGCCAAAGCGGCTCGGTTCAACGTTGGTTTCCTTCGGATCGAGCCAGTCGAACATCCAGCCATTCCCGCGCTGGCAGTCCGGACGACCCGCCCTTTGCCCGCGTTGGTTGTAGATATAGCGTAGCACCGATCGCCCTGTCACCGGAATCGATAATCTTCCGATGCAATCAGCGACAACTCGGCAGAATTCGCCGCCCGCGGTGTCCCCGGCCTGCGCCATATCGCAAACCGATCCTGTTGCGCCCGAGATCAATGCGTATCACGAACGGATTTACCGGACATCACAATCCGGCGCCGGCCCCTTCCAGGATCGGGATCATATGCGGCAGGTGCCGCCACGTTCGTAGCCACACCACGATGCACACCGCCGCGCCGATCAGCACCGGTATCTGCAGCCCCAGGAACTCCGACGCGATACCGTAGCCCAGGGCGCCCATCGCCGGCGCGGCCCGCGTGATCATGCCCCACGTGCTGAGCACCCGCCCGATCATCCCCGGGGTGGCGGCGTTCTGCAGCAGCGTCTGGCAGGAAATCCCGTGCATCGTCGTCGCCGCGCCGATCGCGCCGATGCACACCACGCCGACGGCAAATACCGGAGTCGCCACGAACCCCGCCGTCGCCAGCGCCAGAATCAGTCCGCATGCCACCGCGATGCGGCTCATGCCCGCCATCCGGCCGCGCAGCGCCACCATCAACCCGCCGATCAGCGCCGCGCATCCCATCGTGCTGGCCAGTGTCGCCAGGCCTTCCGCCCCGCGGCCGAACTGACCGGCGACGTATGGCGGCAGCATCTCCGGCACCGAGCGCAACGTCATCCCCACCGTGGCGGCGAACAGCATCAGCGGGCCGATGCCACGATGGCGGGTGACATACCGGATCCCGTCCATCGCATCGTGCAGCACGCCGAAACCGGTCGGTTTGCCGCGCCGGATCGACGGATCCAGCCGCAGCAGGTACATCGTCAGGCTGGCATACAGAAATGCCACGGCATTCACCGCGATCGACGGCACCACGCCCCACAGCGCGATCATCGGCCCCGAGATCGCCGGCCCGACAAACCGCGCCGCATTATAGGTCAGAGAATTCAGCGCCACCGCACCCGGCAGATGTGACCGCGGCACCAGACCCGGGAATCAGGCACTGCCGAGCCGGCTGCGCAAACGTCTCGGCCGCGCCGTTGCACAGCGTCAGGAAGGCCATGAACTCGACCCGGATCAACCCGGTCAGGATCAGCGTCACCAGGATCGCCGCCTGCGCCACGGTGACGAACTGGCTCGCCATCGTCAGGCGCACCCGGTCAATCCGGTCCGCCACCGCCCCGGCGATCGGCGAGATCACCACCGACGGCGCCAGGTTGCAGAACGCGATGATCGAGACCCACAGTGCCGAGTGCGTCAGTTCCCACGCCAGCCAGTCGGTCGCGATCCGCTGGATCCACGATCCGGTCCAGCACACGATGCTGCCGGAGTAGAAGATGCGGGCATTCCGCTGTGCCAGCACGCCGCCGATCGCCGACAGACCGGCCATCCGGCGCGCTAGCGTTGCGGCGAGGGAGGCGGCGCCTCGGGCGGCACATCGCGGTCCGTCCCGGTGCCGGTGTTGCGCACGCAATCGCTGACCATGCGATCGTGCACGAACAGGTCGGACAGGCCCCGGTTCTGATCGCCGGGGATGTAGTTCGTCGAGTACGGCGTGTTGACCTGCGACTGCGGCGCATAAATCTCGCCGCGATTCTGCCGGTCGTAGGCTTCGTTGGCGCGCTCTCGCAGGCGGCCCGGGTCGCCGCGTCGGCCTGCGCCTGGCCGGTCGGCGGCGGCCGGTCGCAGCCGGACAATGCTGCCGTCCCCAGCAGGACCGCGAAACCGATCGGAAACGCAAGGCGAAGGCGGTTCATGAACGAGCTCCTGAAAGGCGTTGCGCCGCCCGGGGGCTTTCGATCTGAAACCCACTGCCGAATCGGGACAGCCGCGCCCGAAAGCCCGCTTCGTCGAACCGGGCCTCCCGGGTCAAAGGCTGGCTTGCGGCGGCCCGCAGCAGGGCAGGGTGGAACTCCGCGCCGTCGCGCGCCAGGTGGAACAGCGGCCGCGCCCACGGCGCGCGCGCCAGCAGGTCGATCAACGCCAGCAGCCGCAGGCACAGCGACAGCCCGGACGCATGCGCGATGCCCACCGTCCGGTCCACCGCCCCGACCCAGCATTGCGCGTCCCGGTCCGCCAGGGCGAGATCGGTATAGCTGCCGTCCGGGCGGTTGAACCGGAACCCGCGCACCGCCCCGTGGTGCTCCGCGATCGCCGCCTCCCGCGCCGCATACCACGCCCGTTCCAGGTCGCGCTTGCAGACACTCGGCAGCGCCTCCGGCGGCAGGTCCACCAGATAGGTCATCAGGCCGTCCGGACTGCCGCCCACACGGATCGATCCGTTCGGTTGATCCTGGCTCGAACTCTGCGCGTGCGCACTCATTCGTCTTACGATGGACCCGTAACCGACGCCGCGCCAGTGTCGCATGGTTTCAACAGCGAGAATTAAACCGTGGTCCCGGGCAGCCAACGCCCCAACGGCGACTTGCATTTTCAGTCCTTCGCCAGCACCGCGTTGATCAGCCGCGTGCGCCCCGCGGCCATCGCGGTCTGCGCATTCCGCATCTTCTCCCGGAAGCTCGGTCCGACCACCATATGGATACCCAGCACCGGCGGGGCCGAGGCAACCGCTGCCAGCCGCTTCCGCTCTGCCTCCGCCTCGGCCAGCGCGGCTTCGGTATTGTCGATCCAGTGCACGACGCGGAAGCCGGCCGCCTGCAGCATCGTCCGCGTTTCCGCCGGCGTGCGCAGGAAGCTGATCTCCGGCCGGTCCGCCCACATCACCGGAAACTGCAACGGCTCGCCGTTGCCGGTCGCGACGTCCTGGATCGCCACGCGCCCGCCCGGACGCAGCACCCGGTGCATCTCGGCGTAGTAACGCGGCCGGTCGGCGATGTTCATTGCCACATTCTGCGACCAGGCCCGGTCGAGCTTGGCGTCCGGGAACGGCAGCGCCAGCGCCGAACCGACGCGGAAGTCCACCTGTTTGGTCAGCCCGACCCGAACGGTCAGGGCGGTGGCCGTCTCGACAAATTCCGCCGTCAGGTCGACCCCGCTGACCCGGCAGCCGTACGTCGCCGCCAGATAGCGCGACGGTCCGCCCAGCCCCGACCCGATATCGATGACGTGGTCCTCGGCCGCCGGCGCCAGCAACGCCGCCAGTTCCTGCGTGGCCAGCCGGCGGCGCGAGTGGAACTCATCCACCGGCGCCAGATCGTCGATGCTCAGATGCTCCGGAATCCTTGCCTGCCTGACGCAACGCGCCAAGCACGCGATCGAGCAGACCGCCCCTGCCGTAATGCTGTGCAACCTGTTCGCTCATCCGGCGTCTCCCCTGACCGAACCAGCTTCTGCCGCCGCGGCCCGCCTGTCGAGCCAGCCACGCATCGGGATGGACCCGCCGGCACCGTCATTGAAGCTGGGAATTGGCGCAATCGCGTAAAAGATAACGGCTTCTTAACCATTGACTGGCATTGAGAGGACGATGTCACCTGATACGAGGATAAACGCCTTGTATGTGCCGATGGACCCGGTTTTGCCGCATGGCTGGGCAGACGCGTACGATTGCCTTGCAGTTGGGGTCGTCATCACCAACAGGGACGGTCAGGTCATTTATGCCAACCCTTGCGCGAGCGATGTATTCGCGCCGCTGCAACCGGCTGAATTCGGCCTTCGCGCACTGCTTGGACTCTCCGGTGCGACCGGCGGGGGCGAACTGGCTGTTGCCGTGGAAGCGTGTCGTCCAGGCGAACCAATGCGTCTCGGCCTGCCGAATGGACGTATCTTCGACAGCAGGTGCCAGCCTTTGGCCAATGGCGGCGCCGTGATCACGCTGTTCGACATCACCGGCCATATCGAAAGCGCTCAACGCGACGTTTCCGATGCTCTGACGGGACTGGCCACGCGCGCCAGCTTTCAGCGGCGTCTCGGTGAACTGCTCGCCTCGAGACGGCAGGGTGAGACCACGCCGATCGCCATCCATTGCATCGGCCTCGATAAATTCAAAGTGGTCAACGACACGTTGGGCCATCCGGTCGGCGATGGGCTGCTGGTCAAGGTCGCCGAACGTATCCGCTCCGTCGTGCGCGGGGACGACATGATTGCACGTGTGGGCGGCGACGAATTCGCCGTCATACAAACCGCGTGTGAGCAGCCTGCAGCCGAGGCCCTGGCCGCGCGTCTGGTCGACCTTTTGGGCCGCACCTACATCGCGGCCGGCCACATGATCTCGATCGGAGCCAGTGTTGGTGTGGCGCTGGCACCCAATGACGGCGATGACGTCGCAACGCTGCTCAAATATGCCGATTTGGCGCTGCACCGGGCAAAGCCGATGGACGGGGCCAATTCCGTTTCTTCCAGCTTGGCATGGACTCCGGCATGGAGTCTCGCCGGTTGCTTGAGATGGACCTGCGGAAAGCGCTTGCCCTGCGAGAGTTTGAAGTTTTTTACCAGCCGCAAGTTGATGTGGATACGAAAACCCTGCTCGGTTTCGAAGCTCTGCTGCGCTGGCGCAGCCCGGCACGCGGTTTGGTCTCACCGGGCGTGTTCATACCCCTGGCCGAAGAGATCGGATTGATCGGGCGGATCGGTGACTGGGTGCTGCGAACCGCCTGCCATGAGGCTGCTTCTTGGCCAGCACCGGTGTCGATCAGCGTCAACGTATCGCCTGTTCAGTTCCGCGACGGCAAATTGGTGCAGGAGGTGGTATCAGCGCTCGCAGCATCAGGTCTGGATGCGTCGCGTTTGGATTTGGAGATCACCGAAGGCGCGCTGATGGACAACACCGCAGAGTCACTGAATGTCCTCCGCGAACTCAAGGCATTGGGTATCCTGCTGTCGATGGATGATTTCGGCACCGGCTATTCATCATTGAGCTACCTGCAGAAATATCCGTTCGACAAGATCAAGATCGACCAGTCATTTGTGCGCGGTGCCGACCACAGCGCGGGCTCCGGCGCCATCGTGCGCGCCGTGGCGGCACTGGGCAAAAGCCTCGGTATGACGACGGTCGCTGAAGGGGTGGAGACTGAGGAGCAGCTAGATCCCGTCACGCGCCGCAGGTTGTACCGTCGTCCAGGGCTACCTGACCGGGCGCCCGCTTCCCGCTGCGGCGGCTGCATTGTTAATGAGCGGGTCGCCTTCCCCCCAAACTGTCAGGATAGGCCCATGACAGATGGTATTTACCGGCTGGTTTATTACAGTCGCAACAAGGCTGCCGGGTCGCCGGCAACCATGGCGACGACAATCCAGGCCATTCTGGCAGCGTCGCGACGCAACAATCCCAGCGTCGGGGTGACCGGCGCCCTGATGTCAATGCCGGCTGCTTCGCACAGGTGCTCGAAGGACCGAAAGCGGGCATCGAGCACACATTCGAGCGTATTCAACAAGACGAGCGCCATGGCGATGTCTCCGTCCTCAGTTTTGGCCCGGTTGCCGATCGTTCCTCGACCGGTGGTCGATGGCCTTCGTCGGCGAGTCGGTCACCGAGACCGAACAGTACGGCGCTATCGCCGATCAGAGCGGCTACGATCCCTCTCGTATGACGGGTGACGCCGTGTTCACGACGCTGCGACATGATGCGTGAGGAGGAACGCGCTGCAGCTTTCGCCACCCGTTAGGCTGCGCCGTCTCGCCCCGAGGGTGTCGCACTGTATTTCTTCGTCAGGTCTTGAGGACGGTCCTGCGTTCAATCGGGACCCACCTGTCCTGCGCGCTAAAAGCGGGGGATGGACCATCCTGCGGCGCGGCGTCAGTGTCAGGTGTTTTCGAGCAGGAGACCTCAGCCATGCCTCAGGCACCTTCGGGCGACCTATGCAGCCTGACAGCAGTGCAGGCGACGCGCGCGATCCGCGACGGCAAGCTGCGCCCCGAGGCGCTGATGGACGCGTATCTCGACCACATCGCCAGCCGCGATGCGACAGTTCGTGCCTTCGCGCATTGCGACCCCGCCCAAGCGCGAGCCGCCGCGGCCACCGCGCCCATCGGCCCCCTGCAAGGCATCCCGATCGGGGTGAAGGACGTGCTCGACACCGCCGACATGCCCAGCCAGTATGGCTCCCCGATCTGGACCGACTGGCAACCCCGAGCCGATGCCGCCGCCGTGGCCTGGGCGCGACAGGCCGGCGCCGTCGTGATCGGCAAGACCGTCACCACCGAGTTCGCGACCCGCAAGCCGGGGCCGACGCGTAACCCGGTCAATCCGCAGCATACCCCCGGCGGCTCGTCTTCTGGGTCGGCCGCCGGCGTCGGCGCCGGCCTGTTCCCGCTCGCGTATGGCACTCAACCGCCGGCAGTGTCATCCGGCCCGCCGTTTTTTCGGCGCGGTCGGCTACAAGCCACTTCGGCCTGATCAGCCGCATCGGCATGAAGATCATGGCCGACAGCCTCGACACGGTCGGCGTGATCGCCCGCACTGTCGGCGACTGCGCCCTGTTCGCCGGCGCCGTGTCCGGCCGAGACCTTGGTGATCCCGACGCCAGACCCGGCACTGCCCCGCGCATCGGCATCTGCCGCTCCCCCAGCTGGGGTGGCGCCGCCCCGGAAACCCAGGCGCTGTTGGCCCGGGTCACCGATCAACTGGCCCGCGCGCGGCGCCACCGTCAGCGACCGCGAGCTGCCCGACAGCTTCAATGCCCTGATCGATGCCCATCCCATCGTCATGAACAGCGAAATCCGCCCGCGCCCTGGGCTGGGAACTCGCCACCCATCCCGCCCTTATCAGCGACGGCCTGCGTGAGCGTCTGGAATGGGGCCTGAACCAGCCCGAAGCTGCCATCGCGGAGGCTTACGCCGTGTTCGACACCACCCAGCGCGCCTTCCCAAGCGCCATGGACGGACTCGACATCCTGGTCACCCCGTCCGCCCCCGGCGAGGCGCCAAAAGGCCTGGCGTGGACCGGCGACCCCGCCTTCAACTTCATCTGGACGTCGCTGCACGTCCCCTGCGTCACCGTGCCCGCCGGTCGCGGCCCCAACGGGTTGCCGCTGGGGATTCAGATCGTCGGCCGCCGGGGCGATGACAAAGCCGTGCTGGCCTGGGCCCGCTGGGTGGAGGCTGCGATTGGCTGAACGGCCGGTTTTGTTCGCTGGCGACCCGCACCGCAATTTCTCGCCCATCCTGCGTGCCTGCCTCGCTTTGGAGGCGGGGACGCTGGTGCTGCTGGGAGACTGCGACTGTCCCGCACCGCTGGCGGAGATTCTGGCGCCCGCGATCGCGCAGGGCTGGGACGTGCGCTGGATCCTCGGCAATCACGATACCGAAACCGAGGCCGCGTATGACAACCTGACCACCGCTGACGGCGACCTTGGCCTGCGCGTCGCGACGATCGGCGGGTTGCGTGTCGCCGGCCTGCCGGGCGTGTTCAAACCCCGGGTCTGGCACCCGCACGAAGGGCCGCCGTCCTATCACACACGCGCCGACTTCCAGGCCGCCCTGCGCCCGCAGGAACTCTGGCGCGGCGGCTTGCCGCTATGGCACCGCGACACGATTTTTCCCGAGGATTTTGTCGAACTCGCCGCCCAGCACTTCGACGTTCTGGTCACCCACGAGGCGCCGTCCACACACCCGCACGGTTTCGCGGCGATCGACGCCCTCGCGGAGGCCTGCGGCGCCCGCCTGATCGTCCACGGCCACCACCACCAGTCCTACGCGGCCACGCTGCCCAATGGCATCAGGGTTCGCGGCCTGGGTCTGGCGGAACCGTGGCGGCTGGACCTTCCGGACGCGCCGCAGCCCGCCCCCTAGTCCGGCCAATCCGCCCCGGGTGGCGGCGCCATCAGGACCAGCCGCGCGCCCAGACGCCGCCGGCACGCCGCCGGCAGCCTCACCAAAACAGCCGCAAGCGCGGCTCCGGCGATGGTATGACGGCGCCCGAACGGAATGGACAACCCGATGCAGAATGCCATGGAATTCAATGCGAATCTTCAGCGATGCGCCACCCTCCGCGCCTGCACCGACCTGTTCCGTACCGCCATCGAGCCGCTCCGGTTCCAAGCCTTCGCCTGCCGCGAAATCGACACCATGAACCGCAGCCGGACCGTGTTCTACGCCAAGCACTGGCCGCCGGCGGTGGAGCGCTTCCATCAGCAACGATCCGGGTTCGCAGACCGCAACCCGGTCTTCGACGCCGTATCCTCCGCCCGGCCGGATTCACCTGGGCCGACCTGCGCGCGGACCGCAGCTTCGCCAGGGCCGGGCAGGACGCACTCGAAATGCTCGCCGCACAAGGCTTGCAGGATGCGTTCATCATCCCGTTGCCGGCAGGCGGAAGCTGGGTCGGGATCGTCAGTATGTCGAGCAACGGCCCGGCCACGCGCGACCCGGCGATACGCACCTATTTGGCCATGATCGCCGCCTTGCTGCACGGCCGCACCCGCGCCCTTGGCGCAAGCGACAGCCTTCCCGCGCCGCCGCTCGGGCTGTCGGAACGTGAGTTCGACTGTCTGCGCCTCGTTGCCCGCGGCATGTCGGACAGTGCGATCGGCAAGGCCCTCGGGATTGCCGCTTCAACCGCCCACGAATACATCGAAAAAGCCAAGGCGCGGCTGGACGTGCGATCCCGTCCGGAAATGACCGCCGTGGCAGCCGCATTCGGGATCATCGATGCACCGTCACGATCGCACCCCGGCCGCGATCAGGCGACGCGCGACCGCTGAGCCAAGGCCCGATTCGACGACACTCCTCTGATCGGAGGGTTGCGATCCCGTCACGATATCGCGATCTTTCCGGCTCCAGTCGAAGCGCTCGAACGCGTCGGCAAATACTGTAGCCGGAAGATGATGATGCGAATCGCGGTTCTTCGCTGTTTGACGTGGATAGTAACGTGATCATCCGGGCAGCCGGAGATCGAGTTTTCCGGCGAGCAGATAGATGATCGCTTTGAGCGGCGGCGGCCCGATCGTCCGACTGGGGCGGAGTATGCCACGGTGC
This sequence comes from candidate division FCPU426 bacterium, assembly GCA_963849485.1. GTDB lineage: Bacteria > Oederibacteriota > Muellerivitia > Muellerivitales > Muellerivitaceae > CAVTWJ01. Next base: position 13,251 of record CAWKIF010000077.1, read on the forward strand.
TCGCTTCGGGGAAGGTCCGGCGCTCGCCATCCTCGCCATGCTCGCGCGAAAGATCGCGCTGCGCGTGGCTCCGGGTGGCTCCGCTCCTCTCTTCCCCTCCGCTGCGCGCCGCGGCCCGGCAGCGCCAGGTCGGTGGGGTCACGCCTTGCCCACGCGCTCCCTCTGACGTATCTCCCGCTCATGCGGTGACCGATTGAGCGGCAACTGGCGGTCGCTCTTGTGTCCCGGTGGCGAGCACCGCGCAGCCACCGACAGCAACGTGCCATCGGTACGCCCTGCCAGCGCCGCAGACGCGGTGAGGGGGCGCGAAAAGAGCGTCCGCCGCGCCGGGTCTGCAAGCATCCGACCGTCGAGTATGCGACCAAAATTCCAATGCGGATGCGTTCGTCACTCCGGCGGTGAGACATTCGCTGACTCGTGCGGTCACGCGACATCCTACCGGCATCCGAGCGGTATCCGTCCGTCAATCCAAGATGCGGTCATGCGTAGTCCACCACGCGACCAGACCGGCATCCGCCGAGTAATTTGGGCACCGCTCTCAGGCGGGGTAAGTGTCATGGTGCCATTTTGGATTCTTCCGCCGCACACACCCCCGCTTCAATTCACTGTTTTGACGAGGCGGAAGACAGGCTTTTCACCGGCGGCACTCGCGCCAATATACGAACCAACTGGGCCTTCCCGGTCGGCTGCGTGTCGGCTTGCCGTGTTCCACACGCTGACTGCGTTACCCGCACCTTCCGTCCTTGCTCAATTCACTGTTACACTGAGCGTATTGTCAGGGAAAGGCTCTTGGTGACGGGGAGTCGCGGCAGCTTCACTAGAGCCGTCGATCTCTACAATCGGGTGCAACCCGTGCTGAGGCCGAGACGATCTTTAGCTGCCGTTCCATGGCTAGATGATCCGGGGATCGGCGATCCGTGGCCCGCTAGTGTTCACGGGCGCCACGAAGGAGGACTGTGGTTGACACGGCGATTTTCGGAAGGGGGACGGCGCTGCTTCCGTCGATGGGACGGACGCAGCACACCCCGGCATAACCGCGCGACAGTCGCGTGCGAGACGCGGGACATCGGCGGCACGCAGATATTCCGTGACGGCCTGGTACGACGCGCCCTTGCGTCAACGCTCGGCAATCCCCGGCTTGAGCCTGAGAAATTTCTGCCACTTCCGTGGCACAGTTGGGGCATAGGCCCGCACGGCCTCGGCAAATCGGTGGTTCGTCTGGTCGGACGTAGACGGTTCATTCATTGGCACATGTGATGGTCATCCCGGTGGTACACAAACTTCTAACACCAGTTAGGGGTCGGGCGTCTTTTGTAAAATGCGCCTTTGAGGCGCACGATGGCGAATGAAATCCACCCTACCGCATTGGTGTTGTCCTCGGCGAACAGCTTGCGTCCATACGCCCCGCCAGCGAGCCGACGATCTCACTGTCGATGCACTGACATTGCCGAAAATGGCACTGACAGCCCATCTCAGGTGAAAACGGCTTCGCAGGATTCGATTTGCGCCACGATCTCGACTGCGTTCGATAGGTCAGGACGTTGGAAATTCAGAACGCCCGCGTCTGGCGTGGTGCGCTATCCGACACATTTACCAAGACGAAATGCTCGATCAGCGGGGCCATCTCTTCATTTTCTCCTTTTCCTCAATCTCCGTATAGCGCCGCTGTGCCCGACGCCAGTTCGGGAACATCTTGACGAACGGTTTCAGATCCTTCTCCAGTTTTCGGATCATTCGCGGGGTGTCCAGAAGGCGGATCAATTCGGCATCCGGACAGGCACCATACTTCCGGAAGGTCTCCAAAATGGACCGCAACGAATACTCGCTGGCTGCATAGAATCCCAAGCGCACCAGATGAGTTGCCTGCGCATCTCCTCGTTCCCACTTCGCTCCCAGTTCAACTGCCGTCCGTATCGCCTCCAGCGCACGGGACGAATCGAAAAAGGACCCCGGAGCGGAATGCGAATCATTGCACCAATGGAGGGTGTGGAAAAGTTGCACCAGACAAGTTTGATCCGTGCCGCTACGGGAGTTGATGTCGGCACCGCGCTCGACGAGATACCGGATGATTTCCGGTCGCGCTGAGAAGGTGGAGGTTTGTAGCAGGTGGTTCAAGTCATCCTGCGCCGGATCGACACCAATGCGCTTCAGGATGTCAAAGTGACCGTTGAACACGGCTGCCTCAAGCGCGGTGCCGTGCATATCGGGATCATCTTCGGCATTCATATAGTTCAGGAACCCTTGCTCGTGGGTTGGCTCCGGCCCAAAGCAGTCGGTAAACGCCGCCGATGCGTCCCTCCTTACAGCAGTAACACAGGGCAATGTCGGCTTGTGTTTGCAGCGCGGGAATCTTGTCGCGGTATGACCGATAGATGCCCAACAGTGCCTTCTTGGTTTCGACCAACCCGATGGCGAAACCGTTCCCCCGTGTGAGATCAACGCCACGATCCAAGAACAGCCGCACGACATCCAGGTTGCCGCACATGCAGACAAGTTCCGCGCGCACGGAATTAGGGTCGGCACCGTTGTCGATCAGCGGTTGGGCAATGCCGGAGTCCCCGCGTTTGACAGCCGTTTCGAGTGCATTGCCATTGGCGTGGGGGGCGGCGCCATTCTGTAATAGTAATTCGACCAGACTGTGAAATCCTTTTTCGACGGCAATCAGCAAGGGGGATTTTCGTTCAGTCGGCGGCACATTGACCGGCTTGCCCTGGCGAACCCACGCCTCGACTTCATACAGTCGTCCCCTGCGGCAAAGTTCGTTCAATTGCCGCGCACTTTCCGCGTCACAAATACCAGATGTCATTCCACAATCAGCTCGATGTTGCTCGGCTAATCCGCCATTCAGATCGTCCACATCGAGGGCTTCTGCGGAGATTCGCTGTTCCAACTCATCAGGAGTTGGATTGCGATGTGAAGCCAGTACCGGGTTGGGCGGGGGTGGCTTGGCCGGAGGTGCGGGAGGTAGCACGGGGACGCCTCGAACGTAGTCACACGCTTTCTGCGCCTGACCGGAAGCACGAATGACAAAAGTCCGGTCATTCTTCAACGCTTTCAGCCACGACTGGATATAGGCGGCGGAGTTCTTGATGGTCAACGGGGCCAGCCCGGCGGCTCCGCACAACATCGCCGCGCCCAATTCCGCGACCAGTTCCTCCTGCGAATAATCGTGATCACCGAACTGTTTGAACTGCTTCAGCGAGGCGCGGTCCAACCGCGACTCATGCCCGGTGGCATGGATTAACTCGTGAAACAAAGTGCAGTAGTACTCCTCTCTCTGCTGGAACTGATTGTCCGGTGGCACCGCCACAATATCCTCGCGGGGGTAGTAACAAGCGCGGCTCGGATGGCGCTTAATCGCCAGGCGGGCACGGCATTCCGTTCACCAACTGTTCGGCCAGTTCAACCGGCTTCGTCTGGCTCGGCTTGGGCGCACGGTCATCCAGCCCTTCTGTCTGCTCCCAATTCCAGACTTCGTACACCTTGCACAGGATACCTGCCTCCTGCCAACCGATGTGCTGCGGTTCATTCCACGTCCACCACGCGTTGGGCCGCATAAAGAACACCCGCGACGGTTTCTCCAGTTGATCGACCCGGATCCGTCCACCGTGCTTCCGAATCTGATTCGCCGTCGCCCAGCCGGCAGAACCGAAGCCCGCGTTGACCAACAGAAATACATTGATCCCCCCGGTACTCGCGTTTGGAAAAGAGATTGTGAGGCCAACCACTGCGCCACGGTTTCCGCCACGGAATCTCCCCCCTATCCAGCAACTCCAGGATACGGTTCGTTACCGCCTCGTATGCCTCGCGGACACTCGGTTTGTCGGTGGCAGGCATGTCACACTTGCTTTGTCAGCAGCACCTCTTCACCCAGCATGTCTATGATCTTCACAGCAACCACAGTTTTGCCTTTCCGCGTCGGCAAATCGTAGCGGCCTTGAACAAAGTCGGTTTTCTTTTCGGGCACGTCGGCGAGGGTGATGTTGAAAACTTTGCCGTCGTGCGCCGGGTCAATCATCACGCAATCCACCATCGCGCGCCAATCGTCAATTTTTGGTTGCAGTAAGCCGGCCTGCGATTGCAGGCGTTCGATGATGCTGGGCGAAATGAAATCCTTGATCTCCACCACCAACTTGCCGGCTTTGCGGGTGATGTCCACCTTGGCGCGGGCGGGTTGGTGCGCGATGAACTTGCCGTATTTAGGATCGGTGCGGAGTTCGATGACTTCGATTTTGTTTGGCACGTCGCCGCGCTTCCGGAGGCGATTCCAGTCCGCGAGCCACGCATCCACGGTCAACTCTTTGCCGAGGCACACCACCACCACGTCACGCTCCTCATCCGGACGCGCGGACAATTCCTTTTTCAAATCCTCCAAGTCCGGCATTGAAAGCGGATGACCAAACGGGATGATTTTGGCGAGACGCTGGCCGATTGCACCGTCGAAAAATGAATCGTTGCGGGTGCGGGTGATACCGATATGCTCGCAAGCCAGATTCACGGCTTCATTGTGCTGGATGGCGAGGTCGTAATCGTTGACGCGATGAACGGCAAAGGAAAGTTGCGCGGGCGTCGGCAACTTTTCCTTGTCGTCGGCAATCAAATCTCTTTGCTGGCCAGCTTGTTTGGTCTGTTCAATCTGCCCGGTAATGATGCCCTCAAAACGTTTGACGGTCGTTTGAATCGCGCCCTTGTTGATGTCACAACCAATCCAGCGGCGGCCTAATTTTTGTGCAACGGCAGCGGTTGTGCCAGAACCGAGGAAGCAGTCAAGTATGACATCTCCCGGCTCAGAGGAAGTCTCTATTATTCTTTATAACAACGATTTCGGTTTCTGAGTCGGGTAATCCGCTCTCTCCGAAGATTGAGAATTGATGGGGCTAAGGTCTGTCCAAATCGAATGAACTGCCTGTCCATCAATTTCGTCGGGATAACGTTTCACCTGTGGAACGCCATCTTCTGGAATTGCAATTAATCCCTTTTGCCATAAATCATCAATCCCCTCTTGGGCATGACGCCACATTGCCCCCGGCGGGGGAGAAACCATTTTTTCTCCAAAGCGTAAAGGTTTCCCGGTCTTTCCGTGCGCAGGTGCAGTAAGATTATCCAGTCGAAAAATTTCCGGCTCGTTAGGCCTGAAATGGGTTTTGATATAGCTTGGCTTTAAAAAAACGTGGGCTTTTCAAAAGTGAATACATTCGATTTTGTCATGAACAAGATCGTGTCATGGACAGTGCCGAATTTGCGACCGTCCGCACGATAATTAAAGCGTTGCCACACAATGTCATTTTTGAAGTTGTCCGCGCCAAAAACTTCTTCAATTAGACATCTCAAGTAGTGGCTCTTGTGCCAATCACAATGCAAGTAAATACTCCCTTCATTTGCAAGCAATTCCTTCAGTAACATCAGCCGCTCAAACATGAACTGGAGATAATTATCGTTCCCCCAAATGTCCGTGTATTGAATTTGCTCTCCAAGAGTGTAATTTTCGCCATCAATTTCGGGAGTCCTTTGCGCCCCGCAGCTGAAACTTTACGAACATAATCCGCGCCACTGTCAAACGGCGGGTCAATGTAGATGAGGTTAACCTTGCCGCGAAATCCGTTTGCGAGCAGATGCGCCAAGACTTCCTTGTTGTCGCCGTGAAAAAGCAAGCCACTTTTGCCGGATGGTTCGCCAGTCGGGATTGAAAGTTTCAACGTGCTGCGCCGGAAACGCGGTGACATGGCGCAGCGGACGTTTGCCAACCCAAGACAACATCGGTCGTCCCTTCGCGGCGGTGATGTTGACGGTCGTTTGCTTCGGCGGCGCGGGTGTCTCGGCGGCAGGCGTCGGCTTGGTCGCCCGCGCTTTTTTGCCGCCGGCTAATTTAGGTGCGGCTGGTTTTGTCGCTGCGGCCGCATTGCGGTCGCCTTCTTCGTTTTGGTTTTCTTGGTTGCTGGCATGACGGTTTAAGCCTCCACAAATTCGCGGGCGATTTCGGTTTGGTCGTGCGGCACGGTGCTGCCGTCCACGAAAATCATTTGATACTTGAGCCGGTCGGGATTGAGATTTTCCCAATGCCGGAGCGCCATCGCCTTGCGGCCATTCTCGCCGTTGATGGCGTGGATCGCGGTCGTCCTCGGCCTTGATTTCCACAATCAGGCATTTGCCATCCTTGCGCCGGATGATGAAGTCGGGCGTGTAACGATGCCACTTGCCGTCCTCGTCCTTGTATTCGACAAAGAAATCCGTCTTGCGCGGGTCGGTGATCGCGCCGGTGAAATAAATATCCTCCACCTTGTCCGGGTGCAGGCCGATGTGTTCAAGCAGTTGCTCGAAGAAACTTTTTTCCGGGTTTGAGTCGGAATTGTATGGATTGTAGTGGAAACCGAATTTACGCTGCCTTGCCATCCCATGCTTCGTCCACCGAGAATTTCAGCAGCAATGATTCGCGGTCAATCGGGTAGCTGATTTCAGCAGTGTAAAACTCCGTGCCGTCCGCGTCGAGAACGCGCTCGAATCCGTCCGGCTTCACCAAGGCCAGCGCGACTTCGACGGTTTCCTCGCGCAGTTCGTAACAGCAAACCTGTTTTTCGATTTGCCCGGCCAAGTCTGTGAGATGATGCACGGGAACGCCGTCGCCCGCATACAGGCGCGTGAGTTCGCCGTGAACTTGCCAGAGGTCGAGACGATAAACGGACGCCAGTTCGACGGCAGCGGTGTAGGCGTCGAGCGTGTCGGGTTCGGATTTGATTTCGACGGTTTCGGAAACTTGTTTCAGCAGGCTACGTGTGGATTCCTGTTGCGCGATGTCGAACGTCTGGCGTTCGAGTTTGGGCGCGGTGATCGCAGCTGGCTTTGCCAGTGTGAGCGTGGAATCTTTGACCGGCTTGCGGACGACGCTGCGGACAATTTGTTTCACCACGACCGGCGGCAGTTTGATTTTGCGCAAACGGATGATGGTGCTACGGCTTTTGCTTTTGGCCTGACTCAATTCGGCGATGGACGTGCCGTAGGTTTCGGCCAACTCGCGGTCGAGCGTGTTTTGATTGTCCTTCGACAAATAGATGCTGGCCTTGTGCGGATTGCCGGGGACTTGGCGCAGGCAACGCGATGCCGCCTGTAAAACAAAATTATTGCTCGTTTTGAGACGCCGGGCGAGCGCGCAGGCAAACAGGCTGGGGCAGTTCCAACCTTCCGTGCCTTTGTTCACGAGCAGAATCACGCGATGCGGCGCGGCGGGATCGTTAAGCCGTTCAAAGGCGTCCAATTCCTCTTTGCTGGATTCGCTGGTGTTGCGGAGCGTGAGCGACGGCGATTCTTTCGAGACTGGCGAGAGTGGTTTCGATGACCGGGCGAAAACTTTCAAGGTCGTCAGTCTGCGGAAAATACAAGGCCAGCTTTGCCGGTGAACCGTCCGGCAATTTCACGTCGCGGTAATTTTTGAAAAACTCATTGATGACCTGGGCCACAAACTTGTCCGTGTTGCTGTCGTCAAAACTGTAAGCGTGAATGTTACCGGAAATGGGTTTGAGGATGCCATTTATCTCCTATCTCATTGAACTTCGGGGACGTGACCTCCTGCCTATTTAATTCTCCGCGAAAATATTTTTCCGTCCTCCTCTTCGCCCTCTTATTACAAGCCCCCCTTTCCGCCCAATCCCTCGGCGGCCTCTGCCTGGGAACGCAACCCACACCCTTGCCGAACAACCCCTGCACCATCGAGACCGGGGGACAGACCCAGCCGGTCCAGGGGAACTGCTGCGTTTGCCCGAACCGCGATATCACCAAGTGCACGGTCGGCTGCTCCTGCGGCGTCCTGGTCCACTGTAACGGAAGCACGGTGACCCAAATCCCCTGCTCCACCACGAACGACCTGCTGGGCATCGCCGCCTGCCCGGGTTCCTCCTACGGCGACCAGCTGGTCTGCGGCAAGAACGGCACGCTCTTTTCCTCCACGGACGGGCTGCACTTCCAGCCGGTCACCATGACCCTGGACCTTCCGGCCAACCCCTACGGCGAGGACTACCATTTCGCCATTTACGAGAACGGCCAACTGTTGAAGGAGTTCGTGAGCTCCACTCTGCCCGACCCCCAGACGGGCCTGCCCCCCTGCGGCACGGTCGGCACCCTCGCCAGCCCCAAGCTGGACCTGCAGGTCTATCCCTCGGCCTCGAACACGCAGAGCCGCCGTTGGAAGATCAAGATCGTCAACGAGGACACCTCCGCCATCACGCTCGCCAACCTCTCCATCAAGATGTGGTTCGAGCAGTCGGGCACCGTGACCACCCAATGGTCCGGGAGCAACGGCATCGTCCGCAACTCCACCGGCGGGACGGTGGCGACCCTCAATCCCCCCTCGACCCAGACCGCGGCCTCCTCCTTCGGGCCCTGCGCCGCCGATGCCACCCACAAGGCCAACCAGCAGGCCACCCTTTCACTTGCCTGGGCCGCGGGCACGATCCCGGTGGGCGGCGAAATGGACGGGCTGGAAATGTGGGCCACCCGATGCGGGAACCCCTGCCAGAACTGGGACACGCCCGTGGTGGATTATTCCCAAACCGACTCCGTTACCGAAGTTGATTTCACCTCCTGCAAGATCGTGGGATGCCAGCAAGCCTATCTCACCACCAGCAACGGGCAGGTCCTCTACAGCCCCAACATTTCGGCGGCCCTGACTTCCGGCAACGGGAGCAATTTCCGAGTGATCAAGGGCGGGTCCCTCTGCCCCTCCGACACCACCCCCCTGAATACGGTGGAGGTGGTCGACGGAAAGTGGCTTCTGATCGGGGGCAATAACGGAGAGTTCGAGATCTCCAGCTTCCCGCAAAACTCCTCCACCGCCTGCGCTACCTTCACCCCGGTCTCCTTCAGCGACGGCACGGTGCCCACGGGGAGCATCAACTCCATCAAACAGATCGACTCGGGCCAAATCGTCGCGGTGGGAACGAGCGGCCAGGTCTTCTATTCCACCGACGGCACGAGCCCGCCGGTCTTCTCCAACGCCCACGCGGGCGTGCCTACCAGCGAGACCCTCAATTCGGTGGACGGGACCAACCCCTCGAACATCGTGTTCAGCGGGAACAACGGCCAGGTCTACGCCTTCAATGAGGCCACCGGGACCTTGTCCGTCCAGACGGTCATGAACAACAACAAGGCCGTGGTGATCACCCAAGACCCCGTCACCGGCCAATTGGGGATGGTGGTCATCGCCGACGAGTTCGATCCCTGCCCGGCGCCGCCCTTTACCCATACGCCCAGCCAAACCCCCACGCCCACCCCCACCCGCACGAAGACCAATACGCCCACTCCTACCCCCACGCCCACCCCGACCTTGACCCCCACGCCCACCCCCACCCCTTCCAGGACCAAGACGCCCACCCCCACCCCTTCCCCCACGCCCACGCCCACCCGCTCCTCCAGCCCCACCCGCACCGCCAGCCCCACCGCGACCCTGACCCCATCGGCAACGCCGACTTGCGTGCCCGTGATCCAAATCTCGATCCCGCCCCTTCAAACCGCGTCGGCCGGCTCCACGGTATTAGCCTTTACCGTCAACATTACGGGTTGTCCGGGCGGGCCGCCCATTACCCTGACTGGTCCCGTCACTTGCGGGGGAACGGCCTGTAACGGATTAGGGGTGTCGATTTCGGGCGGTGGCACCGGAAGCTTCGGGACGGGCGGGTGGTCCCTCATCCTCCCGGGTGGTTCCGGGTCCTACGGGTTTTATTACGAGCTGGGATCGGGGAACGGCAGCATCGGCACCGGATCGTCCGGCTGCTGCGGGGGCTTGATCGAGGTGGCTGGGCCGGGAACCCCGACCTACAAACAATTCGTTTGCACCGGTCCCGTGGAATGGTTCGTGGGCAACGGCGGTTTGGAGGCGGTGTCACAGACGGGGAACGGGCCCATGTCCCAAGCGGTGCCGGTGACCGTCAACGGCTCGCTCGTGACGGGCTTTAATTCCCTGACTACCTGCAGCGCGAATGTTTTGTGGGTGGTCGGGCAGAACGGCACGGTGGTTTGGTCCACCAACGCCGGGGCCAGCTGGCAAGAGGTTCAATGGCCGAGTGTCACGGGCCTCACCCCCGCCCAGGCCTCCCTCGGCGGCATCGGACAACTTTACCTACATTACCTCGAACAACAGCTGTACCTCCGTCCAGATCCTGGCCAGCAACGGCGATATCGTCACCCTCAACCTCAGCGGCGGGGGGGCGGCGGTCGCGAGCAGGTCCTGCCAGGCCAACGGGCTCACCGGCGTCCAGGCCCAGAAATTGGTCTTGTTCGGGACGGAACGCTGGATCATCGGCCAGAACGGCCTCATCCTGTTCGACAACGGTCCGGGACCTTCACGAAGGACAGCCTGACGTCCGTCCCGGTCCTGGGCGGCGGCGGACCCCTCAATTTATCGGGCTCCACGATCACGGACCTCTATGTCGGCGCCTCCAACGATATCTGGGCGGTGGGAACCACCACGGCCGGGGTGGACGTGGTCCTCCACTCGACCGACGGCGTTAATTGGACGGCCTTCCAACCCCTGCTCAATATCGGAAGCGTGCTTTCGCCCCCGGCCAACCTGCCGCTCCTGGACATCACCAGCATTAAGGAAGGCGTCAACCACGACCTGATTATGACGACCGCCCAGGGCTATTACATCGACCTCAACATGTCCGGCGTCACCATGAGTTCGAACCCCTCCATCCTGGCCGCGCTTCAGAACAACACCACGGAATACGACATCCTCCTGGTGGAGCCCGGAACCGTCCTGCTGGGAACCTGCGGCTGCGTGGTTTGCGACTGGGTCGCGACGGTTCTCAACGTCAACGACACTTTTGAGGGGTGCGTCATCACGGCGACCTCCTTCCCGACCGCCACCTCCACCCTCAGCCCGACCCCCACCCTTTCCTTGACGCCTACGCTCAGCATCACCCCCAGCCTTACGCCCACCACCACTTCGACTTCAACCTTGACCTCCACTTCGACCTCGACCCCCATCGCTTGCTCGGACTTTAATTTCGCCAGCGGCCAACTGCCGATGACGGTGTCCTACCTCAACCCCTCGGGGACGCTGCTCACCCAGCCGACGGACAACGTCCCCGCCGGCGATTTGTTCGCGGCCAGCTGGCCCAACCCCATCCCCGGAACCTCCTGGATCGGCATCGCTACCAACGGGGCGGATGACGGGCTCACGGGCACCTTCTATACCTATACGGGGACCTTCCCGGCGACCTCCCCCGGGTTCAATTACACGATCGAAGCCTCCGCGGACGACGAGGTGGTGACCATTACAGTAAACGGCTGTGTCATGCCCGGCAACGGTAGTTTCTCGAAACCGAGTGTCGGGACCCTGACCATCCCGTCGGCCTGCTTGAACACCAGCGGAACCAATACGATTTCCATCGTGGTGGAAGACACCCAGGTCAGCTTCACGGGGCTGGATTTCGACATCTTCTGCGGAACCCTCACCCCCACCCCCTCGGTAACCAGTTCACCCACCAACCTGCCGACGGTCACCCCAACCGACAGCGATACCCTGACCTTTACCCCCACCCTATCCTCCACCTTCACCTCAACCTCCACCACGACGTCCACTCCTACCAACACGGTTTGCGTGCCGGTGACCATGGTTCAGACCCTCACAAGCGGGGACGGCGGGGACAACCTGGGTTATGGGGCGGGCGTCAGCGTCTATTCCTTCCCCCGGTCTTCCCAATATTACTGCGGATGCTGGGCGGATATCTGCCCCAATTCGTCCTGGATCTCGAACGACCCCGAGGCCTCCGACCAGTTCAACGGGGTGACCTGCACCAATTGCTCCTACGACGACCGCCGGACCTTTACCATCCCCAACAACATCGACTTGACCGCCTCCACCTTCTCGGTTTGCACCGGCGTGGACGACGGCATTTACGTGGTGCTCAACAGCGCTCAAACGATCTATTCCTGCGTCAACCCCAAGAACGGGCCCCAGCCCAACCCGGCCTGCCCCAACGCGGTGGTCACCATGGGATCCCTCTCCAGCCAGCCCTTCCAATGCGGGGTCCCCAACACCCTGGACATCATCACGGTCGACACCAATTGCTGTGAGGTTGCCGACGACTACAACATCACCCTTTCCTACGTCGACTGCGGCACCTGCTCGGCCCCGGCCGTTCCTCCCCCTCCGCCGGGCGACCCGGGGAACGCGGTGAGGTTCATCGTCACGACCAACCTCAGCAACGTGACGCCCGGGGAGCCGATCATCGTGACGGTGACGGCCGTGGACAGCTCGGGCAACGTGGTGACCAATTACGATGGGACGATCCAGTTCACCTCCACCGATCCGGCGTCCAAACTGCCAACCCTCTACACCTTCACCTCCGCGAACAACGGGACCATTACCTTCACGGATACCACGGCGGCGAACACGACCAGCCTCTTCGACGTGGGGACCCGGACCCTCACGGTCAGTGACGTTAATTTCCCGTCGGTGTCCGGCACCAGCGGCCCCATCACCGTGGCCATTCCCCCCCTGCCCGTCATTACCCGGGTTGATGTGACGCCCACGGGCACGGTAGCGACCAGTACCCCTTCGGTTACATCAACCCCCACACCCTTCCTCACCTTGACGCCCCTTTCCTCCTTCACCGCCACCCTCACCGGGGGAACTGCCACGGCCGTCGCTACCGCTACTGTCACCGGAGGGACCGCCACGGCCTTCGTTACCGCCACTGCCACCCTCACCGGAGGGACCGCCACGGCCTTCGTTACCGCCACTGCCACCCTCACCGGAGGGACCGCCACGGAGGTATCCACCCCGACATCAACCTTCACCCCGATCAACACCCCCTCCACGCCGGTCGCGACCTTCGCCCCCACGGATCAGACCGCCACCGCCGTTGCGACCGCCCAGACCGCTACCGCCGTCGCCACGGCTGAGACCGCCACCGCCCAGGCCACCGCCACCGCCACGATTACCGGCGGTACCGCCACGGAGGTATCCACTCCGACATCAACCTTCACCCCGGTCAACACCCCCTCTACGCCGGCCGCGACCTTCGCCCCCACGGATCAGACCGCCACCGCCGTTGCCACCGCTGAAACCGCCACCGCTGTAGCGACCAATCAGACCGCTACCGCTGTCGCAACGGCGGAAACCGCCACCGCCCAGGCCACCCCGATCACCGCCACCAACACGGTTACGGCTACGCCGACCGCCTCTTATTCTATTTGTAACAGCTGCAATGGATTGCCGGTCACCTTTACGGGTTTTGCCCGCGCCGGCGCCGGATTGGCTTATGACAGCGCTAATTCGACGTTGTACGCCGCGGATTTGGCCCCCGGACCTATCGGGCCCTTGGCGTTTAATCTTTCAGGGGGAACAGGAGTTCAGTTTGGAAACGGCATCATAGATGACTTGACGGTGGACCCGAGCGGATATGTCTTCACCGACAACGGCCAAGTGCAAATCTACCAGGCCGGTTCCCCCTATGCCCTTTTGGCAACGATCACCCTTCCCGGATCGGATAGTTCGCAAGCCCTTTGGTTCCAGCAAGGCGGGGGAGCCGGTGGAATGAACGCATTGTATGTGGGATCAGGGAACGGCTTCGTCTACCGTTACGACGGCACGGGATCCACTTACACCTTGGCGGCAACGGCGGCCAGTGGGTTGCAAGGATTATCATCGTTAACGATGAACTCGGCCGGAACCACATTGTACGTGGTGGAAAATGGCAATTCGAATTTAGCCGGTAATTTGGAAGCCTATTCCTATGACGGCGGTACCTATACCCCGCAAACTCCTCCGATCGCGGGAGTATCGCCGGCGATGGTGAATCCTTATTACGTCCGGTTGGATCCTTGCAATAGCCACGCCTATGTCACGGATGCCCTGACCAATGTTTTGACTGTCTACGATATCAATGGACCGACTTGGACATTCGATCATACCTGCAGCCTGGGGAGCGCCCCAATGGCGCCGCGGGGAATCGCTTTTGACCCCGCCGGGAATATCTACATCGGCATCGGAAACTCAAACCCCAGCAATAGCGGGATCACGGTTATCAGCGGATGTCCCTGCGCTGGGGTGACGCTGACGGCCACCAATACGCTGACAGCCACCGTCACCGCCACTCCCGGGACTCCCACGGCGGTACCCACCGTGACCCCGACCTTCACCCCGAGCGTCACGCCTCCCCCCAGCATAACGTCGACCCATACCGCCACGACCACGCCGGTTTCCACCACGGTCAATCTTTCCCCCACCTTCACGCCGGTTCCCTCCCGGGTGCCCAGCTGCGAGGAGTACGTCCAAAAATGGGGCAGCGCCGGCACCGGCAACGGCCAGTTCGAGTACCCCGGCTCGGTGGCCGTGGACAACCTGGGCCACGTCTACGTGATGGACGCCGCCAACGCCCGGGTGGAGGAATTTGACACCAGCGGGAATTACCTCACCCAATGGGGCGGCGCGGGGTCGGGGAACGGCCAATTCGCCACGGGTAGTGAGGAAAGCAGCTCTTCCATCGCCGTGGACTCGAACGGTGTCTATGTACTGGACCTCAACAACAACCGCGTGGAGGAATTCACGGCGTCCGGCGCCTTCCTGACGAGCTGGGGGAGCTCGGGCTCGGGGAACGGCCAGTTCGCGGATGCCCTGGGTATCGCCCTGGACAGGTCCGGGAACCTGTGGGTGGCGGATACGAACAACAACCGGGTGGAGGAATTCACGGCCAACGGGACTTTCGTGTCGTCTTTCGGGAGCCTGGGCTCGGGGAACGGCCAGTTCCACTCCCCCTCGGGGATCGTGGTGGACAGCCTAGGGAACATTTTCGTGGACGACGCCGGCAACAACCGGATCGAAAAATTCAATTCCTCGCTTCAATTCGTCTCGTCTTGGGCCGTCGGGACCGAGAGTTTCGGCCTGGCGGTGGACGCGTCCAACAATATCTACGTGACCCAGATCAGCACCGCCTCCGTCCTGATCTTCGACAACAACGGCAATCCGCTCGGCAGCATCGGCACCACTTCGTTCGGTTCGGACGCGGGCCAGTTCTGGGTGCCCACGGGCATCGCCGTGGACAACCAATACAACGTCTACGTGGCGGACACGGGAAACAACCGGATCCAGAAGTTCACGGCCTGCCCGCCGGTCCCGGCGCAATGCTGCCCGCAGTTCGCCTTCCAGTGGGGGAGCATCGGCACGGGCAACAGCCAGTTTGAGAATGTTTACGATTTGGCGGTGGACGGCAACGGCAACGTCTACGTGGCCGATACGGGCAACAGCCGGGTGGAGGTGTCCGGCACGGGCGGCAATTATTTGACCCAATGGCCGGTGGCCGGGCCGGATCATGGGATCGCGGTCAACCAATCGGGAACGACCGTTTACGTGGCCGAGAACACGGAGGTCCAGGAATTCACCTCCTCGGGCACTCTGATCACTTCCTGGGGCGGCCCGGGCTCGGGGAACGGACAGTTCAACCAGCTGATGGGCATCGCGGTGGATGGTTTCGGCAACGTCTATACGGTGGAAACCGGCAACGAAAGGGTCCAAAAGTTCACTTCTTCCGGGACCTTCCTGACGGGCTGGAGCGGGGACGGAGCCGGGGGACCTTTAACAACTTGAACGCGATCGCGGTGGACGCCAACAACCACGTGTTTACGACCGAGACCATCAACACGAACCTGGTGGATGAGTTCGACACGAACGGCGTTTTGATCAATGCCTGGACGGACGTGGCCGTTCCGGGGGGCGGCTTCTCCCGGGGGATCGCGGGGATCGCCACGGACCCGGCGACGGGGGATATTTACGTCTCCGACGGCCAGCAGCACGTGATCGAAAAGTTCGGGCCCAACGGCCAGTTCATCTGCTCCTTCGGCCTGCCCCAGGGACTCAGCGAGGTCCTGGGCTTGGGTGTGGGCCCCAACGGCGATATTTACGTGGCCGACGGCGAGGGCAACGACCGGGTCGTGGTCTTCTCCTGCGCCGGGACCCCGACTCCCAGCCCGACCCCCACCCTGACCGTCACGGTTACCCCGACGGCCACCGTGACGCCCACCGCCGCCTGCACGGCCTGCCAGCTTGCGAACGGGCAAAACGCCATCCTGGCCATCGGCCAGCCCGACCTCCTGACCAACAACGGCGTGCCCGGCGCCGCGAGCCTGAACTCGCCCGAGGGCGTGTTCCAAGCCGGGAATTTCGTGGTGGCCGCGGACCACAACGACAGCCGAGTCCTCCTCTATAGCCCCCTCCCCGGAGGCAGCGGGGCGGGAGCCGTCACGGTTCTCGGCCAAACCAACTTCACGAGTATCGGACCGGCGCCCCTGGGAGCCAACTCCTTGTTCGCCCCGGCGGGGGTCTGGAGCAACGGATCCACCCTGATCGTGTCCGACGCGGGCAACAACCGGGTGCTGGTCTACTACCTCAATGCCCCGGGATTTCCGAACGTCAACGGTTCGGCCAGCGTGGTCATCGGCCAGCCCGGCATGGGCAGCAACACCTTCAATAACGGGGGGGTCGGGGCAAATACCCTGGGCCTCATCAACGCGGGCTACGACCAGGGGGTCTTTTTCGACGGCCAGTACCTATTCGTGGCGGACACGGACAATAACCGTGTCCTCGTCTACAACGGCATCCCCACCAGCAACGGCGCCGCCGCCACCTTCGTGATCGGCCAACCGAATTTCACCAGCAGCCTTCAGAACCAGGGCCTGTCGGGTCCCACCTCCCAAACCCTAAGCTGGCCCACCGCCCTCTGGGTCGCCGACGGCAGCCTTTTCGTGGCGGATAACAATAACAACCGGGTGCTGGTCTACAACAACGGGGGGCAGGGGATCGACACGCTCGCTTCCAATGACCCTCCCGCCGACGTCGTGATTGGCCAGGCCAACATGACCAGCGGCCACGCGAACCAGGGAGGCGGGGTAAGCCCCTACGCCCTGGCAGGGCCCAGCGGGGTGTGCGTGGACAATTGCCAGCTCTATATTTCGGACGCCGGGAACGCGCGGGTCCTGGTTTATAACCCCATCCCCTTAAGCGCTTCGCAGAGCAATCCATCCGCCACCGGGGTCCTGGGGCAAACCAGCCTGACGGCCGTTTCCTCGTCCCTCACCCCGCAGCCCGGGAACTTGAACGATCCCCAGGGGGTTCAGGCGGTCGGCGGGGTGGTGCTTGTGGCCGACGAGGAGCTCAACCGCGTGACCGTTTACTCCTGCGGGGCGGGCTTGACACCCACACCCGGCGGCCCCTCGCCCAACTCCAAGCGGCCGGCCCTGGAAGGCAACGCCACCCCCACCCATACCCCCACGCTCACCCCCACGGTGACCGCCACCGCGACGGTGGGGACCCTGACGGTCGTGGCGGCGCCGAATATTTCCAAGGCCGGGGAACCGGTCCGGTTCCTGGTGGAATCGCCCCAACCCGCCACCCTCCACCTGGCGCTTTATACCATCGCAGGGGAACAGGTCTACCAAACGACCCTTCAGGGGAACGCGGGCTTGAATGTTCTTGCCTGGCCCGTCGAGAACCAGGCGAATGGGCTGGTCGCGAGCGGGCTTTATATCTACGCCCTCTCCGTGAATGGGGGAGGCCGGACGAGCCGCTTGACCGGCAAGGTCTTGGTGGTCCATTAATAGGCCTGGTTTTCCACCTTACCCACTTTTCCTTTATACCCGTTAACCCTCCCCCGTTTATGCCGTTGACCCATTCGCCCAGCCCGGGGGGCAAACCGAAGAAGGCTAGACCTAGGGGTCGAAGAACAGCCCCAGGGCCCAATGGTCGTCGGTTTGATTGCCGAACTGGCCGTAGAGGCTGTTGCCTTGGGAATAGGTGACCGCCAGCCGCAGGCCCGGGCCGGTTTCCCCTTCCGCCCGATTCAACTGTAACCCCGCCTGGAACCGCTGGTCTGCCGCTCCCGCCGCCTGTTCCCCCACCTGCAGGTCGTAGGCGAAATAGCCCCGCCAGGGCACCCCGGCCGTCCGGAAGTAGCCTGAGGTTAGTTCCATCCCGGCGTGCAGGTAGAGGGGCGGGGCGGCGGGAGTGGAGGAGAACCAAAAACCACCGCCGCCGTAAAGCCGAAGAAGGGAGCCGGCGCGGTAGGAATCGAGATACTGCAGGCCGTCCCTTTCCCAGGGGACGGCGGTGAGGGCCGGGAAATTTTCACTGGAAACGCTGGAAGCGGAAAAAAGCCAGTCCCCCAGGTGGGAAACCCCGTGGAGGAATTCCAGCCGGTTGGTGAAGGCCCCCTCGGATTCGCTCACGAAGGCCCCGGCCCAAAGGTCGATATCCCCCAGCCGGTAGCTGGCCCAGGAAAAGCGGAAAATTTCAAGGTTGGCTTCCCCCAGGAATCCCATAGACCAGGCGGAACCGCCCGGACGGGATTCCCGGAAAATTTCCAGGCTCCCCCCCAGCGAACCGTAGTAATCGACCGTGTCGGGGTTGACAGCCAGGCTGTTTTGGGGTTCCAGGGGGTCGGCCAGAAGGGGCTGGAAGAGCGGGCCGGAGGGCTTGGGCGTGGAAATTTCCTGGGCCCGGGCCGGGAAGGTGAGAAGCAGCGCGCAAAGCAAAAGGGGGCGGATGGTTCTCATGGGTCGAGGAGCACCCCGAGGCCCAGATGCCGGTCCAACTGCTGGTAAAATTCGCCGAACTCGGAATGCCCGGCGTAGTAGGTAAGCGCGAGGCGGCAGGAAGGGCCCCCGGCTCCGGGGATAAAAAGGCCGCATTGGAGGGAAGTGTCGAAGGTGCCGCCCGCCAGGTCCTGGTACTCGAAATGGCAGGCGCCGTAGGCCCGGCAGGCCGCGCCCAGAAGAGAAAAGGGTTGGGACCGGGCCTCGAAGCCGGCGAAGCCGAAGAGATTGCTTTCCTTCAGGTCGAAATCGTCCCACCAGGTCCGGGTGCCCCCGCCGAAATAAAGCCGAGTGGGGGGCGATGGGTGAAAGGAGGCGGCCAGGTTGAAATTATCCCGGGTATAGGCGAATACGGGCCGGACCCCCTCGAGGGCGTCGCCCAGGTTGGACTTTTGATCCTGGAACTCGAGCCGGAAGGACCAGACGCCGGTCCGGTAACTGAGATAGGGGCTGGTGTACCAATCGTCCGCCTGGAGGCGGCTCAGGCCGGGATCGTCCGCCAAGATCCACAGCCCTTCGGAAAGGCCCAAACCCCATTCCTGGCCGGGGGCGGGACGCCAGCGAAAAAAATCCACCGCCCCGCCCAGGGCCCCCTCATAACCCTTTTCGTCCAGGTAAGCGGCGGCGCCGATCACGGGCTCGCGGGGGCCGGCCAGGAGGGGCGCGAAGAGGGAACCGCCGGGCAGGAAGGCCCAGTCGGACCCCTCCGCCCGGGTGAGTCCCGGGCCCAGGACGAAGAGGAGCAGGGCCGATATCAGGAAACCGGGAAAAGGGTCAGGGGCTGGTCTTTTACGCATAGGAATAATTCTTTAGTAGGATATCCAAAGACGGAGGTTACAACTTACGGGCATAAATACAAAGGGTGGACGCGCCCCGGGCGGAGAGTTCCCGGAGAAACGGTACCCAATCATGGGCGTCGTGAATTATCATATTGATAGCACGGTCAACAAATATCGCCAGTTAAGATTTACTTCACTTGCCGCCTTGGCACCTTAAGGGAGTTTTTTTCATGAAAATCGCGGTGGTGGGCGCTTCGGGGATGCTGGGCCGGCGGATGGTGAAGCTTCTTTCCGATTCGGGCCATGAGCCCCTCACGACGGACCTGCCCGGCCTGGATATCACCGATTCCCGGGCCCTGGAAAATTACTTCATCCAAAACCCGTTTGACGGGCTCATCAATTGCGCGGCCTTCACCGCCGTGGACGCCTGCGAGGACCCGGCCCAGTACCCCGCCGCCTTGAGCGTGAACGGAACCTCTGTGGGGGACATGGCCCATTTGTGCCAGGCCTCGGGCCGGTGGATGATCCACATCTCCACCGACTACGTCTTCAACGGCGGGGGGGAAACACCCTGGAAGGAAACGGACGGGCCCGACCCCGTCAACGCCTATGGCCGCAGCAAGCTGGTGGGGGAACACCTGTTTCACAAAACCGGCTGCCCCGGATGGATCGTGCGCACGAGCTGGCTTTACGGCCCCGAGGGAAAGCATTTCGTGAAGACCCTGGCGGGCCTGATGCGGACCAAGGAAAAGGTCTCGGTGGTGGATGACCAGACCGGCGGCCCCACCTGCACGATCGACCTGGCCCGGTTCCTCCTCTTCCTGGCCGAACAACAGCCCCCCCGGGGCATTTATCATTACGCCAATGAGGGATATGTCACCTGGTACGGCTTCACGAAGGGCATCCAGGAGGAACTGGGGATCACGGCTTGCGCCGTGGAACCGGTGACGAGCGACAAGTTTCCGAGGCCCGCCAAACGCCCGGCCAATTCGCGGTTCGACCTTTCCAAGGCCCGCTCGGTCTTTCCCGAAGGGGTCCGCCCCTGGCGGGAGGCCCTCCGGGAATATTTGAGTATCGAGAAGCTTTAAGGAACCGCCGAAAAGCTTTATGATTTCACCGCCAAGGCGCCAAGCCCATCTCACCGCAGAGATGGGCAGGGGCCAAGAACACCCAAGAAAATTTTATTGCTAGTTCAACATCAATTCTTGTGTGAAGAGTTAAATGTTCAATTTAGTCTTTAACAATAAATCTTTGCCGTTCTTGGCGCCTTGGCGTCTTGGCGGTGATAAGGGTTTTTATTGAAAGCCTCTCCCAAAAACTTCGACGCCGAGATACTGGTCAACGAACCGGTGGGGAACTATTACCGCCTGATTTTCGAGGACAACGGCGCCTTGAAACACGCCTTGCCGGGCCAATTCGTCAATCTGCGCCTCTCCCCCAGCCTGAACCCCCTCCTCCGCCGCCCCTTTTCCATCGCCCGGATCATGCCCGGCCCCCGGGGCACGGCTTGGGTCGAGGTGCTTTACGCCCGCATGAGGGAAGGCACCCGGCTCTTGTCCCAGAAAAAACGGGGGGAAACCATCGATGTCCTGGGGCCGCTGGGCCAACCCTTCCCCTTTTTGGACAAGAAACACCCGGTTTTGATCGTGAGCGGGGGGATCGGCGTGGCGCCGCTGGTTTTCTTGGCGGAGGTTTTATCGAAGAAAAAGGTGCCCATGCGGGTCTTCCTGGGGGCCCGGACGGCCGACGACCTGATCGACCTGGAAGTCTTCAAGAAACTCAAAGTCCCTCTATATATATCGACGGATGACGGGTCCAAGGGCGAGAAGGGCTTTGTCACTTCCTTATTAGAGGCCCACCTGGCGGAAGGCAAGACCCCCCCGGGGTCCGTGATTTACGCCTGCGGGCCCCGGCCCATGTTCAAGGCGGTCACGAAGGTGGGTGAAAAGTTCCAGGTGCCGACCTATCTTTCCTGGGAAGAGCACATGGGCTGCGGCCTGGGCATCTGCCTGACCTGCGTGTGCCCGGTGAAGCAGGAAAACGGGGAAGTGAAGATGCTGCGCACCTGCCACGAGGGGCCGGTCTTCGAGGCGGCCAAGGTGGATTGGGAGAAGCTGTAAAGAAGTTAGGAGTTAACGGCTATCTGCAGGAATATAAGTTCCGCGAAAGTGTGTCTTTAAGTAAAGCGGGGTATTAGCCATGGCTTCAAAAATTAAAAATGTCAGCCAATTAATGAAAAAACTCAAAGTGAAAGCTGAAAAGGGTGACGCAAAATCCCAATACCGATTGGCTTGGTTACTGGATGATCGGAAATCTCCTGCGAAAGCAATTCCATGGTATACAAAAGCCGCTGAGCATGGTGATTCCTGGGCCCAGCACAATTTAGCTCTCCTCTATGATTATGGTAGAGGCACTCATAGAAATTATCGAAAAGCCGTTTATTGGTACAAAGAAGCGGCGAAACAAGGAAATTCAAAGTCCCTATTTAATTTAGGGGTTTGTTATGCCCAGGGAACGGGGGTAGCTAAGAACCCCAAAAAGGCTGTAACTCTTATTCGCGATGCGGCTAAAAAAGGAAATTCGAAGGCAAGCTTCCAGTTGGGAGATTACTATGAAATCGGAAAAGGCGTCAAAAAGGATCTGATAAAAGCTTTCTTTTGGCATTTGAAAGCCGCGAAAAAAGGTTACGCCGTTTCCCAACTTTGGGTAGGCTTCGCTTACCGCGAAGGAATAGGGGTCGGAAAAAATTCACGGAAAGCATTTGATTGGTACTTAAGGGCGGCAAAGCAAGGTGATAAGTATGCTCAATGCAATTTGGGCCTTTGTTATAAACACGGTGACGGGGTTTTAAAGAACCGGGCCCAAGCGATCAAGTGGTTCAAGTTGTCCGCAAAACAAGGATTTCGCCGGGCCCTGATAAATCTGATAGAGATTTCTAAAACATTAAAAGGCGCTCGATGAGAACGATTGGTTTTTCCAGCCAAATCCGGCACTTGAACAAGTGCATTATAATGCACTATAATAATCTCGATGGGTACCACTCGTGAAAATCAAGGAATCCCCATTCTTCAAGAAGTTTGCCGGTAAGCATTTTGGCCCCAGGGAGGAATTGGTTTACAGGCTTCAGATTCGTGAGATTGTGGCGGACAAAAAATACGGGAGAAGCGATAAGGCCCTGACCACCCAAGATGGGGAAGCTTGCATCACCTATTATTACTACGAGAAGGAAACGGATACCCTATACACCCTGGCGGGGCATCTGGTCCGGAAAGGGGAACCGCGGCAAACGGAAGTGGAAGCGGTTGAGAAATATATCCGTGAAATAGAAGGGAGTATGCCATGAAAACCCAACACCGACGACCTGCCGCCCTGGAAGGCTTCACCGACTATGAGGACCGGATCAAGGAACTAAAGAAGAAAAAACCCGAGATTTATAAGGCCCTTAAGAACCCCGACCCCCTGGCTTGCTTGGCCTGGAATGTCATCGAACTACGGGGTGAGAAGGGGTGGAGCCAGCAGGAGTTGTCCCACCGGGCGGGGGTGGCGAAAAGGGTGATCGCTTATATTGAATCCTACGAGTCGTTCAATGAAAGCTACAATGCTTCCGTGAAGCTCCTGATCAAAATCAGCCGGGCCCTGGGGGTTACCTTTTCCAGGCTGTTTCAAGAAGTGGACTTGACGAACGTCTAGTGTCAATTGAAAAAGAAAGAAACGATTCATTGAAATGAAAAAGAAACAAACCGTCGCCCCCAAGCCCAAGGCAAAGACCCCCGAAATGGGCGTCACCATCGGCAAGCTCAAGATGGCCAACCCGGTGATGGTGGCTTCCGGCTGTTTCGGCTATGGCGAGGAAATCTCCAAGTTCTATCCCCTGAAGAATCTGGGGGCCATTATGGTGAAGGGAACCACTCTGGAGCCCCGGCAGGGCAACCGCCTGCCCCGCATGGCCGAGACCCCCTCGGGGATGCTTAATTCCATCGGCTTGCAAAACGTCGGGGTGGACGCCTTCTTGAGCGAAAAGCTCCCCTTCCTCCGAAAGGCCGGGGTGCCGGTGGTGGTGAACATCAACGGCCGCACGATCGAGGAATACGCCGAGCTGGCGGCCCGGCTGGACGGCCAACCGGGGATCGGGGCCCTGGAGGTCAATATTTCCTGCCCCAATGTGAAGGAAGGCGGGATCGAGTTCGGGTCCAACCCCGAGATGGCCGCCAAGGTGGTTTCAGCGGTTCGCAAAGCCACCTCCCACACCCTCATCACCAAGCTCTCACCCAATGTCACGAACGTCAAAATCATCGCCCGGGCCTGCGTGGAAGCGGGTTCAGAGGCCCTTTCCGCCATTAATACCGTTGTGGGCATGGCCATCGACGCCAAGACCCGAAAGCCTATGCTTCGGCAAGTAACCGGAGGCCTTTCGGGCCCGGCGGTCAAACCCATCGGCTTGCGGGTGGTTTACCAGGTGCGCCAGGAAGTGAAGGTGCCCATCGTGGGGATGGGCGGTATCGTGACGGGCGAGGACGCGGTGGAATATTTGCTGGCCGGGGCCACGGCGGTGGCGGTGGGGACGGCCAATTACCTGGAACCCCTGGCGGCGCTAAAGGTGGTCCAGGGCCTGGCGCAATACATGGCGGAAAACAAGGTTCTAAAGGTCCAAGACTTGATCGGGGGGATGATTGTTCCTTAACGGCACATCTCATCATTCACCGCCAAACACTTCGGCCCGCAACCGAAGTGTCGATTGCCAAGACGCCAAGAAAACCTATTTATTTGATTCCAACAATACTCAAAAGGTCTTTCATAGAGATGCCCTTAAAGCGATTATCCCGGCCCTCGTCCTAGGCTACTCGCTTCTTTTCACGGCATGCGTGCCCATCCGTCAGTACGTGGAGCGCAGGAACCCCGAGGTTTCCAACACCCATACGGCGGACCTTGAGTTGGACAGGGTCGAACAGCCCATCGGCAAGGACGATTGGAAAAACGAGATGGAGGGGACCGCTTCCTGGTACGGGGAGGATTTCAACGGGCACCTGACCGCCAACGGGGAGGTCTACGACATGTACGCCTTCACGGCCGCCCACAAGACCCTGCCCCTGGGCACGGTGGTCAATGTCACCAACGAGGATAACGGCATGACCACCCAGGTTCGCATCAACGACCGCGGCCCCTATGTCACGGGCCGCATCATCGACCTTTCCCGCACCGCCGCCCGGGCTCTGGGCATGAGGGACCAGGGAACCGCCAAGGTGAAACTGGAAGTGGTGAGCTGGCCGAAAGATAAAGACTAAAAACCTATTCACCGCCAAGGCGCCAAGCCCATCTCACCGCAGAGATGGGCAGGGGCCAAGAACAGCGGAAACATGGATTTAGATTAAAAACAAAAAGATGATAATTTTTTCTAACAAAGACTAAGGTTTTCCCACCACAGGGAAAACAGGAACCAAGGAAGACCAATGAAGATTAACAGGGTGCTGAAAAAGTATTTTTCAGCACCCTGTCGACAGCCATGGGATAGAACGAGCCACTTAAAATATGGTTTTTATGTGTTGTGGCTCGTTCGCAAATAGGAAAAAGTCCGTTTCTGGGACTTTTTCAGCATCCTGTTAAAGAAACCTAATTAGAATAATGGGTATTAGGTTTTAATCTAAATTCTAAGACGTTCTTGGCGTCTTGGCGGTAAATCATCGGGTTTTGCTTTGCGTTTTGGCGGTGAAAAATTTAGTCAATCCGTGATGTTGTTGACTTGGCGGCGCTTGATTTCTTTTTCAATCTCCAGCAGGCAAGCCACGCAGAAATACCACCCGTCTTTGTTGATGAGTGTTTTTCCAACTCTCCCCTTCTTCTTACAAAAATCGCATTCCTGCGAAAGGCTTTCGGCGGTCAGGGTCGGCATAAGTCACCTCGTAAACTTGATGCGTGCAAGGATAGGGGACGGGTATTAAATAACTGTAACGATTCATAAAATGATTAGTTACAATGGCGGCGGAATGGGAAAAAATTGCCCAGTTTTTTGCTTAACAGGGTGCTTAAATATTGCTTTTCACCCTGTCTAGCAGGCACGGGTTTGGAGCGAATCGGAATAAACCCTTGTTTTCCAAAGGGTGATTCGCGACCCAGATGCGAAAAAGTCCGCTTTTCGGACTTTTTCAACAACCTGCTAATGAACCGACAAGGATGACATGCTCACTTTTTCGGATAAATTAAAAGCCGCCTGCCAGCGCACCAAGGGCTGCCTCTGCGTGGGTCTGGATGTGGACCTGGCCAAGATGCCCAAGGGACTTTCCCGCGACACCGATGGCATACTTCAATTCTGCCGGTCCATCGTGGAATCCACCCGCGACCTGGCGGCCGCCTACAAACCCAACCTGGCTTTTTTTGAGTCGCTCGGGACCCGGGGCTTCGAGGCGCTGGAACTGCTTCGCCAATCCATTCCCTACGACTGCCTGTTCGTCGCCGACGCCAAGCGCGGCGATATCGGCAACACCTCCCAGGCCTACGCCCGGGCCTTTTACGGCCTCCTGAAATCCGACGCGGTCACCCTGTCCCCCTATATGGGGAAGGATTCCATCGAGCCCTTCCTCGATTACCCCGGAACCTGTTCCTTCGTCCTTTGCCTGACCTCCAACCCCTCCGCCGCCGATTTCCAACTGCAAACCCTCCAATCGGGCGAGCGCTTCTACGAGCGGGTGGCGAAGACGGCCATCGGCTGGGCGAAGGATAAAAAAGGCGAGATCGGGCTGGTGGTGGGAGCCACCCAGGCCCAATACCTCAAGGATTTGCGGGCGATGGCCCCCGAGACGGTTTTTCTCGTGCCCGGCGTAGGAACCCAAGGCGGGGACCTGCAGTCGGTATTGAAAGAGGGAAGGGCCCGGGACGGCTACGGACTGTTGATCAACGTGTCTCGGCAGGTCCTCTACGCCTCCGCCGAGAACGATTACGCCGACGCCGCCCGCGAGCAGGCGCAGAAGCTGGTGAACGAAATGAAGGAATACTTTTAAGTCCACCGCCAAGGCGCCAAGCCAATTGGGACCGCACCCAATTGGCAGGGGTCAAGGAAACAATTATGATTCTTGAAAGACAACCGAAAAGCTTTGAGGAAATTGATCCAGAAACAGATAAAGTTGCAAAAGAAGTAGTGGATGCCGCCTTTCAGGTGCATAAAAATTTAGGGCCTGGTCTTTTGGAAAACGCTTATGAAACTTGCTTGCTTTATGAAATAATCCAAAAAGGTTTGAAGGTTGAACGACAAGTGGAAGTGCCTTTAGTTTACAAGGGCGTCCAAATGAACGCCGGGTTTAGGCTTGATTTGTTGGTGGAAAATAAGATCATTGTTGAAATTAAGGCGATAGAACACCTGCTTCCGGTCCACCGGGCTCAAGTCCTTACTTATTTGAAGTTGGCGAAACTTAAACTCGGTTTCTTGATCAACTTTAATGAAGAGACTCTAAAACAAGGCCTGGAACGAATCGCCCTATCGAAAGTTTGAAATCCTAAAATGACTTCTTGGCGTCTTGGCGGTGAAAAGGGGTTTTTATGACGAATGAAGAGGTCTTAGCAGTCTTTGAGGAGACTCAGGCGCTTTTGAAGGGCCATTTCCGCCTTTCCTCCGGGCGGCACAGCGACCGTTACCTCCAATGCGCCATGGTCCTGCAATATCCCTGGCACGCCGAGAAATTCGGCCAGGCCCTGGCGGAAAAGGTGAGGCCCCTGGGCCCCCAGGTGATCCTGGCGCCCGCCATGGGAGGCCTTTTCGTAGGCCACGAGCTGGCCCGGGCCCTGAAGGTGCGGTCGATCTTCACCGAGCGCAACAAGGAAACCGACGCCATGGAACTGAAAAGGGGTTTTACCGTTTCCCCGGGCGAAAAGGTTTTCGCGGTGGAGGACATTTTCACCACCGGCAAGTCGGTCAAGGAATCCTACCAGGTGGTCCAGAAGATGGGCGCAGAGGTGGTGGGGGTGGGCTGTTTGATCGACCGGAGCGGGGGCGAGATCGCCTTCGAGGTGCCCGTCCGGTCGCTGGCCTCCTTGAAGGTGGAAAGCTGGGACGAGAAGGAGTGCGCCCTTTGTAAGCAGGGCCTCCCCGTCGTGAAACCCGGCTCCCGGTCCAAGTTTTAGTAGAGAATGATATTAACCGCCAAGGCGCCAAGACGCCATGCCGACCTTCAATTGGATATATATAATGTGGTCGGTATCGTACCGATTCCCATATTGATTTATAGAAAATCGGCACAAGAAAAGCAAAGTCAAAATGATATTTTAAAATCAAAGGATTTTTTTAGATCTTTTTCATCCTTAACGATGTTCTTGGCGACTTGGCGTCTTGGCGGTGAAAATGGCTGTTGTTTTTCTTTGTGCCTTTGAGGTGGAATGTCTGTGATTCAACGCGTTAGGGAGACCCATGGCTGAGAAGAAACCCAACCACCCAGCTAAACCGGAACCTCCGGATTCCAAAGCCGTCAGGGAATATATCCAGGCCAACCTCTTGGTTTGGGGTTTCCTGGTCTTGCTGGCCATCGCTTCCTTCTTTGTCTGCGGCGGGGTTTGGGATGATATCACCGAAGGGACCATCGAATTCCTCTTCCTAATCATTGGCTGCGGCTTCACTCTGGTCTCCTTTTTAGATTATCTTTATGACCGTAATGTCAAAAGCGGAAATACCACCGAGGAAAAACACCCATGAACCTGTTTAAAAGCAAATGCATCGCGCTTCTTTTGACGGGGGTTCTTTTTCTTTCCCCCGCCTTGGCTTCCCTGGCGATGGCCCAAGCGTCGGCCGTGGCGACGCCTTCCCCCGCCGACCCCGATGAGGTGGACACGATCCACCATCTGGCCCGGGCCGCGTACCTGGGGGACCAAAAAGACGCCTATCTGGCCGAAAATTTGACCGAGGAACAAATCACCGACGCCCTCCTGGTCATCGACAAGCGATTAGAGAGCGTGAAGATCCAGGATTTGGCACCCGGCAACCAGCAGTATTCCGTTGAGGATTTGAAGTCCCTCCAGGCCCTGGTTCAGGACAAGGCCGAGGAGATCCGCGCCCGGAAAGTCTCGTCCTGGAGGTTCGACAATAAGCTGAAAAAAATGATCGCGGCCCTTTCCGCCCCGGCGGCGGCCGCCCCTGTGGCGGCCATCCCCCCGACCCAGGCGCCCACGGCCAGCCCGACCCCGGCCCCGCCCACGCCCACCGCCACCCCCACGCCCATCCCCGGCCCCACCAAGCAGGAATTCGACGCGCTCAAGGCCACCCTCCAGGACCTGTCCGCGAAAACAGGGGACATGCAGAAAAATTTCGACCTGAAGATGGCGGATTTGTCACAAAATAACTCGGACCTCCAGAAGGCGGGGGCCAGCCAAAAGGAAGAGATGGAACTGGTCAAGAAACTCCTGGACCGGGTGCAGGGCGACTTGCAAAAGACCGACGCCCGCCTGGAGCAGGTGGCCCAGAAGGCCGAGGAAAAGAACGTCTCCGACACCGAGCTGGAGCAGGAATTGACGATCATGCACAAGGATATCCGGGATAACGTGCAGGATGTGAGCGTGTTGAAGCAGGAAGTGGCCAAGCTGGACAAGAGCGGCGAGGTCAAGGGTGAGAACGTGCTGGACCAGATCCTCGACTCCAAATGGCTGGCGGGCGGGGCGCTGGTGATCGGGTTGGGGGCATTGGTGGTCGCCCTGACCCGTAAGTAAAACTTTTACCGCCAAGGCGCCAAGACGCCAAGAACACAATGAATTAGGTGAACCAGAACCAAGATGATTCTTTGTTTCTAATCTTAAATCTCTGATTGTGCCGTTCTTGGCGCCTTGGCGTCTTGGCGGTGAAAATGTTTTTTTAAAAAAGGAGCAAAATATGTTCTTAGGACATTATGGGATCGGGATGGCGGCGAAAAAAATCGCCCCTAAAACTTCCCTGGGCCTGCTGCTGACGGCGGCCCAATGGCTGGATATCCTCTGGCCGCTTTTCCTGCTCTTGGGCATGGAGGAAGTCCGGATCACGCCCAACTGGACCAAGTTCTGCCCGTTGGAATTCAACGACTATCCCCTCAGCCACAGCCTGTTGATGGTGGGCTTTTGGGCCCTGCTCTGGTGGCTGGTCTGTACCGGCTTGAAAGTGAACTGGAAAACTTCGGCGGTCCTGGCGGGTTTGGTCGTCAGCCACTGGGTTTTGGACCTTCTGGTCCACCGGCCGGATCTCCCCCTGACCCCCTTGGGCAAGACTGTTATGGGCTTGGGTCTGTGGAACTACCCTATCTGGACCCTCACCCTGGAGTTCATCTTTTTTATCGTGGGTTTCGGCCTCTATATGGGCTGCACGGAAGCGAAGGATAAGATCGGTTCCGTCGGCCCCTGGGCGCTGGCCGTCCTGTTGGTGAGCCTCTATGTCGCCACCATGGTTTCACCCCCGCCCCCCAACACCACGTACATCGCTTGGGGCGGCATTGTCCTTTGGGGGGTCTACCCCCTGGCCCATTGGTTCGACCAGCACCGGAAGGCCCTTTGACCCGCCCGCCCATCGCCGTCCGGAAAGCCGCCCCCTCCGATGAGGCGGCGCTGGCGCTGGTCTACCGGGCCGCTTATTCCGCCGAGCCCTACCAGGAGAAATGGACGGACGCTGCCGCCCGGTTGAGGGTGAGGCAGATGCTCAAGGGCCCCGACGTGAAGGGTTGGACGGCGACCCTTTACGGCCAGCCGGTGGGGTTCGCTTTCATCATCCTCAAGCAGGGCCACCAGGGCCCCTACGCCGAATTGATGGAAACCGCCGTGCATCCCTATCTTCAAGACCAGGGGATGGGGTCCCTGTTGGTTCGGGAAATCTTGGATTACAAAAGAAAAGCCAAGATCCAGACGGTCTATGGGGTTTGCCTCGACCGGAAACTGGGGCCTTTTTTCAAGAAATTGGGGTTTAAGCTTTCGCAAAGGGCCCAATTGTGGTCCAAAGCTTAAGAGCGATTGCCTCAAAAATTGACACTATTGTGGATCGAACGATAAAAATTTAACGTTTAATCACAAATAAAACCCTGAAAACGTATTCATAACCCAAAATTATTGGCAATTTCATGGTACGGAATTTGCTTTTATTCATGACATCAAAGTTTAGAGGGAAGTCATGAACAAGATTTGGGTCGTCCTTTTAGCGGCGGGCTTGATGCTTTTGCCCCTGGCTTGCGCCACGCGAAGCCTTCAATCGCCCGTGGACCCGACCGTGAGCGCCGGCTTGACCCCTACCCCCACCCCCACCACGACGAAAACTTATTAAACCCAAAACGTAAATCAATATTCACCGCCAAACACTTCGGCCCGCACCCGAAGTGTCGATGGCCAAGGCGCCATGCCGACCTACATTTAATATTTGATTGAGGTCGGTATAGTACCGATTCCCATATTGTTTTTTTTGATAAATAGGCACAAGAAAGCCGAAGAATATTTTATTGAGACCCATCATTTCCCTATTCGATAAAGTTATAAGTTCTACAACGCTTTAATCATTCGGCCTTGATGTTCTTGGCGTCTTGGCGCCTTGGCGGTGGGTTTTATTTTTTTTTCTAAACTTCCAAGGTCAGGCTTTTTTCCTTGGTGAGGGTGACCATGCCCATGGGCGCCCCCGGGATGCGCCGGACGTTTTTCTTTTCCGTATAACTCACCGTCACCTTTTCCCCCGGTTTCGCCTTGCTGCGCGCGGCCGCGGCTTTGGCCGCGAAGAGGATCAGTTCCTCGGAGGGTTCCACCCCCCTGTGCAGGCGGCGGAGCACCACATGGGAACCCGGCAGGTCCCGCACGTGGAACCAGAGATCCTCCGGCTGGGCCAACTGGAAGGTGACGTACTCGTTGGCGGCGGCCGAGGTACCGACGCAAAGCTCGAATTCCCTGCCGATTTTTTTCCTGACGATATTCGGGGTCGGCACCTTTTCCGCCTTCGGCTTGGAGGGCTTTTTCGGGGCGGCCTTGGCCGCCGGGAAAAGGTCCTGGTAGGCCTTCCGCATTTCCTTGCCGTCCTTGAGGGCCGGCAGGCTCCGCTGGGCGGACTTCAACTGCTCGATGCGGGCCTTCACCTCGGCTTCCCGCCTTTCCACCTGGACCAGGCCCCGGGAACCCTTTTGGGCTTTCTTGAAATAGCGCTGGGCGTTGAGGAGGGGGGTGGAATCCGGGTCCAGGGGCACCTTCTGGGAGTCGGGGTTGCCCCGTACCAGGTCTTCCAGCAGCGCTTCGGAAGTGTGGATCTTGATCTTGTGCAGATGGGCCATGATCAGCTCGCCCCACCATTGGTACTGGTCGGACCTCTCGGCCTCGGACCGGTCCTTTTTCAGTTTTTCCAAGATCCTCTTTTCGTGCTTGAGGGCCTTGGTGATTTCCGACTCTAGTGTGGTTTTTTGGGACAGCCAATGGCGGTGCAAGTTTTCCAGCTGAAAGAGCCGGGCCAGGGCCTGGTAGGCGGCGGGGAAGGTTTCCCTTTCCTTGGCCGTGGGGAGGGACTCGTGGAAAAGCCTCAACACTGGGGGCGGGCCCAGAAAGAGGTGGAAGTCGTGCCAGGGCCCCTCCAGGGCCAGCTTTTTCACCCGGTCCCATTCGGCGAAGGCGCCTTCACTGAAGCTTTCCAGGTAGCCGCAAAGCTCGGGGTCGGTGCCGCGCACCTCGGTTTTCAGCCAGGACCCCAGGGCGGGGCGGCCGGCCTGGACCCAGGTCTCGAAAAGGGCGCCCCCGGTCAGGGACCAAAGATCCAGTTTATCCCCGGGTTGGGGGGCCGGGGCGTAGGTGACTTGTGGCAGGACCGGCCTTTCGGGATCGTTACGGTACCGCAGGGCGCTGATGATGTTCCCGTTGGATTCGGCCAGGATCAGGTTGGGGTATTTGGGCAGACCCTCGAAGATGAGGCGGAAGGTTTCCTCCCGGGTTTTCAGGTGGATTTCGACGAGCCTTTGGCCCGGGACCTGGACGATTCCGGTCACCTGGGCGTAATCGAGGTTTTTCCTGAGGGACCGGCAGAAATTGGGAGGGCGGTCCAGGGCCGGGGGTTTTTGGCCGGTCAGGAAGAGGATGGGTTTGAGGGGCAGGAGGGCAACGACCAGGAACAGGCCGGGCCGGTCCGGGTGGTAAAGGGAAAGTTCCACCTGGTCGGGGGAGGATTGGGAGATGTGGGAAACGCGGCATCCGGTGATGAGGGTCCTCATCTCCCGGGCCAGGAGGGTGGCGAGCAAGGGTGTCAGGGCGGGTTCCTCAAGGTTGGCATTGGGTTGAATTTTACCATCCGGTTTGAGGGCTTGGACACTTGTTTGATGGAAGGGGGGTGAATAAACTGGTTATGTCATCAACTATTCCAGGATTCAAGGGGACGCGAATGGATAGGCCATGGCTTTCGTCCTATGACGAGGGAGTACCGCACAGCCTGGAATATCCCCAAATTACCCTTCCCGACCTGCTCCAACAAACCGCCCAAAAATACCCCGGCCATCCCGCCATCCACTATTTCGGCACCTGCCTCACCTACCAGCAACTCAACCGAAAAGTCGACCAATTCGCAAACCTTTTGATTCAGGAAGGGATCAAACCGGGAGACCGGGTGGCCCTATACCTGCCCAACTGCCCCCCCGTGGTCATCGCCTTTTTCGGGGCCATGCGGGCCGGGGCCATCGTGACCCAGTTGAACCCCCTCTATTCCAAAAGCGAGACCGCCCACCAGTTGAAGGATTCCGGCGCCCGGTATGTCATCGCGCTGGATCGGTTCGTGCCGATCCTGGACAGCCTGATCGAGGAATGCAATCTCAAAAAAATCTGGCTTACCCGCATCAATGATTATTTTTCCATCCCCCTGAAATGGTTTTATCCCATCCGGGCCCTGATACAGAAGTCCTGGATGACCTGGCCCGAGAAACCCATCTATCAAAGCTTCGTCAAGGAACTGGACGCGGCCCCTGATAAGCCCGTTATCTGCCCCTTGAAGTTGGACGATATCGCCCTCTTGCAGTACACCGGCGGGACGACTGGAGTGGCCAAGGGTGTGGTCTTGACCCAACGGAACCTGGTGGCAAACGCCTACCAATGCAAGCTTTGGTTTCCGGGCATGCCGGACGGTGAACAAGTGTTCCTTCTCGCCATTCCCATCTTCCATTGCTACGGCATGACCGCCGGGATGAATTTCGCCCTCTTCAAGGCCGCCTCCATGGTCTTGCTTCCGAAATTCGACGTGGTGCAGTCCCTGGAAGCCATCCAAAAGCACAAGGTCACGGTCTTCCCCGGTGTGCAGGCCATTTACAACGCCATCAACCAGTACCCGGATGTTGGGAAATACAACCTGAGAAGCATCAAGGCCTGTCTTTCGGGCGCGGGACCCCTGCACCTGGAGGTGCAGAAAAAATTCGAGGAACTCTCCGGGGGCAAGGTCTTCGAGGGTTACGGACTCACTGAGGCCTCGCCG
This sequence comes from candidate division FCPU426 bacterium, assembly GCA_963849485.1. GTDB lineage: Bacteria > Oederibacteriota > Muellerivitia > Muellerivitales > Muellerivitaceae > CAVTWJ01. The sequence goes on from CAWKIF010000077.1 coordinate 47,010, forward strand.
GTCACGCACTGCAATCCTATTTTTGGGAAACGCCAGATCGGATTTATTGGGGTGCCCTTCGTGGGCACGGACTGCAAGATCGTGGACCTGGAGACTGGAACGAAGGAAATGGCAGTGGGGGAAATCGGCGAGATCGCCGTGAAGGGGCCCCAGGTCATGCAGGGCTACTGGAACCAGCCGGAAGAAACCGCCCAGGTTCTCCGGGACGGGTGGCTCTACACCGGGGACATCGGAAAAATGGAAGCCAACGGCTTTTTCTCGGTGGTGGACCGCAAGAAGGACATGGTCAAGGTGGGGGGCGAGAGCGTGTACCCCCGCGAGGTGGAGGAAATCCTCTTCCGCCACGAGAAGGTGTCGGAGTGCGTGGTGGCGGGCGTGCCGGACAAGGCCATGGTGCACAAGGTCAAGGCCTATGTGGTCTTGAAGCCGGGGCATAAGGCCACGCCTCAAGAAATGATCGACTTCTGCAAGGGCCAGTTGGCGAAATACAAGGTGCCCAAGGAAGTGGAATTTAGGGCGTCGCTCCCCAAGAACATGGTGGGGAAAATGCTGAGGCGGTTGTTGGTGGAGGAAGAAAAGGAAAAACTGAAAAAAAGTTAACCGCCAAGGCGCCAAGGTTTTCCCACCGCAGGGAAAACCAGGGGCCAAGAAAGACGAACAATAATTAGTTTTTAAGTCAGGCGTCAAAAAAATTGAAGTTGATTGAGTTTTAAGCCGTTCTTGGCGACTTGGCGTCTTGGCGGTGAAAATTTGGAGGTGTTCCGTGAAAGAAGTCGTCATTGTGGATGGGGCCCGGACGCCGATGGGCGTGTTGGGCGGGGCACTCAAAGACGTCACGGCCCAGGACCTGGCCGCCACCGTCATCAAGGAAATCGTCAAGCGCAACAACCTCAAACCCGCCGATGTGGAAGAGGTCATCCTGGGATGCGTGGGCCAGTTTTCCGACGCGCCCAACGTGGCCCGGGTCGCCGCCCTTTTGGCCGGATTGCCCAAGGAAGTCGTGGGTTATACCGTCCAGCGCAATTGCTCCTCGGGCATGCAGGCCCTGGTGAACGCCTACCAGAATATCCAATGCGGGGACGCGGACTTGCAGTTGGCCGGGGGCACCGAATCCATGAGCCGGGCGCCCTACGTGAACCGGGACTTGCGGTTTGGCATGCGCATGCGCAATTCCGTCATGATCGACAGCCTGATGGAGGGCCTGACCGACCCCTATTGCCACCTGGTGATGGGCCAAACCGCCGAATTGCTGGCGGATGAGTTCAAGGTTTCCCGCAAGGAACAGGACGAATACGCCGTCCAAAGCCACAAAAAGGCTTTCCGGGCCCAAAGGGAGAATAAGTTCAAGGAAGAGATCGTGCCGGTCCTGGTTCCCAAGAAGGTTTTGGGCAAACCCGTCACCCCCGAGCCGGTCAGCATGGATGAGGGCATCAACGCCGCCCTGAACGAGCAAAGCCTGGCCAGCTATCCCACTATATTTAAAGAGGGCGGTTCGGTGACACCGGGCAATGCCTGCGGCATCAACGACGGCGCCTGCGTGATGCTGGTCATGTCCAAGGAAAAGGCCGACGCTTTGGGGTACAAGCCCCTGGGTACGATCCGTTCTTACGCCTTCGCCGGGGTGGAACCTGAGAGAATGGGGATCGGCCCGGCCCACGCCATCCCGAAGGCCTTGAAAAAGGCGGGGTTGGAGCTGAAAGACATGGGCCTGATCGAGATCAACGAGGCCTTCGCCGCCCAGGTGATCGCGGTGGACCGGATGCTGAACATGAACCGGGAAATATTGAACGTGAACGGCGGGGCCATCGCCTTGGGCCATCCGGTGGGGATGACGGGCGCCCGGCTGGTTTTGACCGCTTTAAGGGAAATGGCCCGCAAAAATATTAACCTCTCCATTATTTCCATGTGCATCGGCGGTGGCATTGGCGGGGCGATGGTTCTCGAAAGAAAATAACCCAGTTGACAGTTCGCAGTCGGCAGTCGACGGTTTTACTGTCAGCTGTCGACGGTCGACCGTGGACTAATAACCAGTTAATCGTGTGATGGGGGTGGAAGAAATGTTTATCTACAAAGCTGGAGTGGTCGGCGCGGGCGCCATGGGGGCGGGGATCTCCCAGGTTATTTCCTTCTCGGGGCTCCCTGTGGTCTTGAAGGACACAGATGAGGCCCGGGTGAAGAAAGGACTGGAGACCGTCCGCAAGATTTACCAGGGCCGGGTGGACAAGGGCAAGATGGCCCCATCCGAAATGGAACAAAAGGTGCCTTTGGTTTCGGGGACCACTTCCTGGGACGACTTCAAGGATTGCGACATCGTGGTGGAGGCGGTGTTTGAGAACATGCAGGCCAAGCAGGATGTCTTTAAGGAAATGGAAAAGGCCCTGCCCGAGACCGCCATTATGGCCACCAACACTTCCGCCCTTTCCATCACCCAGATCGCCTCAGCGGTGAAAAGATCCGAAAAGGTGATCGGGCTTCATTTCTTTAACCCGGCCGGGGCCATGAAACTGGTGGAGGTGATCCCGGGACTGCAGACCGCCCATGACACGGTGGATGACACGGTGGCCTTTGCCGAGTCCTTGCGCAAATTCCCGGTAAGGGTGAAGGAATGCGCTGGGTTTTTGGTGAACCGGCTCCTTTTGCCTTTCCTCAATGAGGCGGCCTTCGCCTTGCAGGAAGGCTCAGTGAGCCCGGAGGAATTGGACAAGACTTTCCTGGATTTCGGATTGCCCATGGGTCCAATGGCTTTATTGGACTTGTTGGGGTTGGAAGTATGCGCGGATGTCGCCACGATTCTTTACGATTCCTTCGGGCCCCGGATGAAGGTGGCGGATATCCTGCTGGAGATGAAAAAGGAAGGCCGGTTCGGGGTTAAGAATGGGTTGGGTTTTTATTCCTACGACGAGTCGAAAAAGGCCGATTTGAAGCCCATCTTGGCATCGATTCAGCAAAAGACGGGGATCAAAGGAACGCCTTTCAGCCCGGAACGCCTTTTGTTCCAAATGATCAATGAGGCGGCCTACTGCCTGGAGGAAAATGTGGCATCGCCGGGGGATATCGACCTGGCCATGATGGCGGGCACCGGGTTTCCGCAGGATAAAGGCGGGCCCTTGCACCTGGCGGACGCCCTTGGGGTGGATGTGGTTTTGGGAAAATTGATCGAGTTTACAAATCAATTGGGACCGCGTTTTTGGCCGGCCCCCATCCTAAAAAGAATGGCCGCGGCGAACTACTTGGGCGTCAAAACGAAGAAGGGTTTTTTTAATTATTAGAAAAAGAACTTATTAACCGCCAAGGCGCCAAGACGCCAAGTAAGAAGAATAAAAATAATTTGAAAGATGCCATTGGGGATTTTATCTAATGTAAATGACTTTCTTGGCGAACTTGGCGTGCCGCCCCTCAATTCAAGTTTAATAATTTGAGGGCGGTACTGCCCCGCATGATTCGTTTGCGAATCATGCAAGCGGGGCGCCTTGGTGGTGAAAATTGAGGTTGTTTTGGCCGTGATTTGAAAAGGAGAACGACATGGGACAATTCGTCAATTCGGTCATAGATGCCAAGGTCGCCACGGTGACCCTCAACAATCCGCCGGTGAATGTCTTGACCCAGGCGGTCATGAAGGAACTGGAAACCTGCCTGGATGAGTTGGCCGCTAATAACGAAGTGAAGTGTATCGTCCTGACCGGGACGGGCCAAACCTTCATCGCGGGGGCGGACATCAAGCACATGGCCACCCTCAAAACCCCCGAGGACGGCAAAAAAGCCGCCGGGGAGGGCCAGCGCCTCTTCATGAAGATCGAGCGGATGGAAAAACCCGTAATCGCCGCGATCAACGGCGTGTGCCTGGGCGGAGGAACCGAATTGGCCCTGGCCTGCCACATCCGCTTCTGCTCCGACCGGGCGAGGCTGGGCCAGCCCGAGACCAAACTGGGCATCATCCCCGGCTTCGGCGGGACCCAGCGGCTTTCCCGCCTGGTGGGAAAGGGCAAGGCCCTGGAATGGATCCTGACCGGGGACATGATCGCCCCCCAGGACGCGGAAAAGGCGGGGCTCATCAACCACATGATCCCTGACGCCGAGCTTTTGCGGCAGACCCAGGGTTTCGCCAAGAAGATCGCCCTGCAGCCCATGGCGGCCCTCCGGCAGGTGATGATCGCGGTCCGGGACGGGTTGCAGGAACCCGACCTGGAAAAAGCCATGAAGATTGAGCTGGAGGCCTTCGGCAAGTGCTGCGAGTCGCCCGATATGAGGGAGGGAATCGCCTCCTTCATTGAAAAACGCCAACCCAAGTTTTCGGACCTATAACCCCTTGTCCGTCCAAGCGAACCAACAGCCAACACAAAGCCACAAAGACACCAAGAAAAGATAGAATAGAATAATATTTCTTGGATCCCTCAGTTTCAAAAGCGGTTCTTTGTACCTTCGTGGCTTAGTGTTGGATGTTTGTTTTTTGAAAACGGGGAGAGAAAAGCGTAGGGGGCCTGTGGTTAAGAAAAAGAAAAAAGCCGGAAGAACCTTCCATACCCTGGAACAGCTCCGGGAAGCCCAGGAACAAAACCAGTTCAAGGTGGGCGTGGCCCTTTGCGGGGGGGTGGCCTACGGAATCGCCCAGATCGGCATCCTGAAGGCCCTCGAGGAAGCCGGCATCCAGGTGGATTGCCTGGCGGGCACCAGCGCCGGGTCCATCATCGCGGCCGGATACGCTTCCGGCCTTCCCGTGAAGCGCATCGAGGAAATCGGGATCCATACCCACTGGGGGGAACTGTTTTCCTTCAAGATGTCCCGCATGGGGCTGGTTTCTTCCGGGCCCATCGAGGGTTACATCCGAAAATATTTCAGGGTCGCCACCTTCGAGGAACTCAAGAAACCCCTGGCGGTGGTGGCCACCGACATCTGCTCCGGGGAAGAGGTGATCTTCACCCAGGGACCGCTGGACAAGGCCGTCCGGGCCTCCTGCTCCATCCCCGGCATCTACACGCCGGTGGAGATGGAGGGCCGCCAACTGGTGGACGGCGGCATGGCGGAAAACGTGCCGGTCCAGGCCTTGAAGAGCCTGGGGGCGGACGTGGTCATCGCCTGCAACGTCTTCGGCCACGCGCAGGTCTTTCCCCACGCCAGCAACGTGTTCCAGATCCTCATGCGGGTCTGGTATTTCTTCGTGGCGGAGGAAACCTCCTGGCGGGAAGCGGCGGACATGATCATCGAGCCGGACCTGCGGAAATTCGACCTTTTCAACTTCGACAAGGGGAAAATCCTCATCGAAAAGGGCCGGAAAGAGGCCCTCAAGCATATCCCCAAGCTTAAACAGGTCCTCCAAAGGCGCTTCTTCCTGCGGCCTGAAATCTATAGGTAGTTTTTCACCCCCCCCGGGACTTTCCTTGATACAGGGAGCTCTTTTTAAAGCCCTCCAACCCCTTTCCCGCCCTTGACGTCCCTGTTGAGTATGCCTATATTAACGCCGCATTGGCACTCGCCTGTCTTGAGTGCTAACCAGTTTTTTCTGTAGTCAATAAATCCTATTCATTTCCCTAGGGCCTTTTGAAGGGCCCGGGACTCAAATCACAGGAGGTTGGTTGATGAAATTTCGTCCTTTGTACGACCGCATCATGGTAGAACGCGTGGAAGAGGAAGAGAAGACCAAGACCGGGATCATCATTCCCGACGCGGCCCGCGAGAAGCAGCAGAGGGGCAAGGTCATTTCCGTTGGAAAGGGCCGGGTGAACGAGAAGGGGGAAGTGATTCCCTTGACCGTGAAGGAAGGGGACGTCGTCCTCTTCGAGAAGTACGGCGGGGAAGACCTCAAGATCGACGGCAAAGAGTACGTGGTCCTGAAGGAAGAAGGCGTCATCGGGATCGTGGAAGGCTGATTCAACCGCAAACCATCACCCATTTACCCATCATTTTAATTCAATAAGGAGCAAGAGACATGGCTAAGCAGATCATCTACGGAGAAGAAGCCCGCCGCGCCCTGCAGCGCGGGGTGGACAAGCTGGCGAACGCGGTCAAGGTGACCCTGGGTCCCAAGGGCCGCAACGTGGTACTGGACAAGAAGTTCGGCGCCCCCAACATCACCAAGGACGGCGTTTCGGTGGCGAAGGAAATCGAACTGGAGGACGCCTTTGAGAACATGGGCGCCCAGCTGGTGAAGGAAGTGGCGACCAAGACCACCGACATGGCGGCGACGGCACCACCACGGCGACGGTGCTGGCCCAGGCCATCGTCCGCGAGGGATTGGGAACGTCACGGCCGGGGCCAACCCCATGGCCTTGAAGCGCGGCATCGATAAGGCCGTTGAGACGGTCGTGGCCGAGCTGAAGAAGATATCCAGCCCCACCAAGGGCAAGCATGAGATCGCCCAGGTGGCCACCATCTCGGCCAACAAGGACGCGACCATCGGCGACATGATCGCCGAGGCCATGGAGAAGGTCGGGCAAGGACGGCGTGATCACGGTGGAGGAGGCCAAGGGCATCGAGACCACGGTCGACACCACCGAGGGCATGCAGTTCGACCAAGGCTACCTGTCCCCCTACTTCGTCACCAACGCCGACGCCATGGAGACGGTCCTGGAGAGCCCCTAGATCCTGATCTTCGAGAAGAAGATCAGCAACATGAAGGACCTGCTGCCGGTGCTCGAGAAGGTGGTGCAGAAGGGCAAGCCCATGCTCATCATCGCCGAGGACGTGGAAGGCGAGGCCCTGGCCACCCTGGTGGTCAACAAGATCCGCGGCACCCTCGATGCGCGGCCGTCAAGGCCCCGGGCTTCGGCGACCGCCGCAAGGCCATGCTGGAGGACATCGCGGTGCTCACCGGCGGCAAGCTCATCGCCGAGGAGCTGGGCATCAAGCTCGAGAACGTCAAGATCGAGGACCTGGGCCAGGCCCAAGCGCGTCACCATCGACAAGGACAACACCACCCGGTCGACGGCGCGGGCAAGAAGACCGAGATCGAGGCCCGCTCAAGGCCATCCGCAAGCAGATCGAGGACACCAAGAGCGACTACGACCGCGAGAAGCTGCAGGAGCGCCTGGCCAAGCTGGCCGGCGGCGTGGCGGTCATCAACGTCGGCGCGGCCACCGAGACCGAGATGAAGGAGAAGAAGGCCCGGGTCGAGGACGCCCTGCACGCGACCCGCGCTGCCGTGGAAGAGGGCATCGTCCCCGGCGGCGGCGTGGCACTGCTCGCGCGCCCAGAAGGTGGTGATGGAGCTCAAGCTGGAAGGCGACGAGAAGATCGGCGCTGAGATCATCGCCCGCAGCATCGAGGCTCCCCTGCGCCAGATCGCCAGCAACGCTGGCGGGGAAGGCTCCGTGGTCGTAGCCAAGGTCCTGGGCGAGAAGCTCAACGTCGGCTACAACGCCGAAACGAACGTCTATGA
>CAWKIF010000078.1:0-8336 GCA_963849485.1 candidate division FCPU426 bacterium
AGGCCAACGTCGCCGCCCTGGTCGCCGCCATCATCCTCATGTGCCTGCTGATCTACTTCTGCTATTCCTTCACCCCCGCCCTCATCAAAAACCTGGGCCCCCGGGGCTCACAAGTGCTGAACCGCTTGAGCGCCTTTCTTGTATTTTGCGTGGGGATTCAAATCGCCTCGGATGGACTTACCCAAATCATGAAGAGTTAGTAATTCTCTCCAGCCCTTACCTCACGAGCAAAACCTTCCGCCAGTTCGAGCTTTGTGGGGTCTGCAGGTAGATCAGGTAGACACCACTCGCGCAAAGATCGCCCCTGAAGTTAGTGCCGTCCCAGGTGAAACCCTGGTGGATGGGCGGAATCAGGTTGCCGTCCTGCAGGGTCTTTACCGATTCCCCAGCGCTGTTGTAGATACCCAGGACGTATTTGCCCGAACCCTGACAGGAATCCACACCGATAGAAACCGGTCCCTGGGACGGCATGAAGAGGTTCTTGGAAACGGTGAACCCGTTGCAGGGTTGGGGGGTGTCAGTAGGGGTCGGGCTGGTTGTGGGGGTCAGGCTGGCGGTAGGGGCTGGGCTGGCGGTGGGCGTGGGGGTAAAGGTGGCGCAGGTGTTGTAGGCCCCGTTCCCGCCCGGGTTGCCGCCCGAACCCCCGGCCCCGCCAGCGACCGAATAGGTACCGGTCCCCGTCAAGGGTGCAAGGGTCGAACAGAGCAGGATCAAACCGCCGCCCCCGCCCCCGCTATCACTACTCCCGGCCCCCCCGGCGGCGTTCAAGAACCCATTGAAGGTGATGGAATGGGCGCTGATAGAAATCGTGCCGCCAGCCCCGCCTCCACCGCCGGTGTCAGCAAAGCCTTCCCAGTTGCCCCCGTAGCCCGCACCCATGTCGATCGTTCCATTGATCAAGACCGAACCGGAGGGGGCGTTCAAGATAAAAGCTCCTCCACCCGGGCAGGGGAAGGCGCAAGTGGTCAGGATAATAGTAGAGGGCCAGCAAAAACTGCCTCCGGGACTCCCCGGAAGAACCGGGGCCAGAGGGTTGTCGTAGGTCGATCCGCCGGTAAAGGATGAATCACTCCCACCCGCCCCGCCGTGGCCGCCGCCACCGGATCCTCCCATATCACCTGACCCAGCCCCCGGAGGCGTCCCCAAGCTTAAAAGTAGAGCTCCATAACCATTACTGTTACCTTCCACCATGCCCTCTATGTCCGTGTTGCCGGTCACGGTCAAGGTCACAGCCCCGCCGATGAAGAGCGTGGCTCCGGCCGAGACCGTGAGGGAACAATAAGTGACGGCGGTACTGACCAAGGACGCCGGCGCGCCGGGGGAAACATTCAGGGCGCAGGCCTGGGCATGGAGGTCAAGGGGGGTGAAACAAAACAAAGCGCCGAAGAATACAAGTGGGGTAAAGCGGGAGAAATTGCGAAGACGCATAGGGACTACCGCCGATAAGGCAGAATTCAATAACTAAAAAAACTATACCACTGGGCAAAGGGAAAGCCAAACAACTCATTCGAGGAGTGTCACATCAGGTGTAATCAGGGAGCCCGGTTGATTCCCTATCGGCCAGGCATGGCTAGTTGGAAGACAATTTCTCCTTGAAGAAGGCCCCGGATTCGGTGGGGGTGTAGTTCCAATCCGAGAAAAGGGGCATGGGCCAGCCGGGGCCCGTGTAGAAGACGAAGGCCGTCCAGGACATTCCCTTCGTCTTGGCATAGGCCAGGATGTGCTCCCCGTATTCCCGGTCGGCCTTGTACTGGCCGGGCAGAATCTGGTCGTGGGGGTCGAAGCCGAACTCGGTCAGGATCACCGGGTATTTCGCAGCCACGTAACCGAAATCCCTTTCCCAACTCTCTTCCCAGGGCTTGGCGGCGTGCCCGGGATAGGGATGGGCCGCATAGGCCACCCCCGCGTGCCGGATGGGCGCCTCGGCCACGCCCCGCAAGTCGTAAGCCCAACGCACCCCGCCCACCACGGGAATCGCGTGGGGGTTTTGCTCGTAAATTGTGTCGATCACCTGGTCGGCCAGGTCGCGCCATTGGGCCCATTCCATCCGGCCGCCCCGCCATTCCATGGCCGCCGGCTCGTTGAAAACCTCGTAAAAGGCCACCGTGGGCCGGTCTTTGTAGCGCTGGGACACCGCCCCCCAAAAACCCCTCATTTCCTTCAGGTCGGTCTTCATTTCTTTTTCCCAGGGTTCCTGGAAGACGCCCGAGACCGGGTTGCCGATGGAATGCCAGTCGACCATCACGTACATGCCGTACTTCTCGCCCCAAGCCGCCGCCTGGTCGAGGAGGGCCAAGGTGGGGCCCTTCCCCATCCTGCGGTAACTTCCCGGATCGATGGGCACCCGAACCAGCCGGGCTCCCCAGGCGGCGGCCTCCCGGAAATAGTCTTCGGTCCAATGGCCTTCCTGGAGAAGGATGGAGGGATAGCAGAGATTCAGGCCCTGAAGTGTCACGGGCCGGCCCTTTTCGTCCACGATCCGGTTTCCCTGAACCTTGAGGAGCGGCAAGGGGGTGAAGGCGGGCGTCGGGTTTTCACCCCATCCGGCACCGGCCACAAAAAAACAAAGCAGAAAAAAGCAGATAGCATGACATAGAGCGGTCTTTTTCATCTTATATCCCCATGAGGCTCAATATTGGGCCAACCATTTGGGAATCGCATTGAAAGTAAGCGTCCGGTCACGGCATGTAGCATTTGAAAGTTTCGTGGTATTCGCGGGACTAAATTTACCCTGATCGCCCTTTTGCTTCGTAGCACGCTTGATTGCATCGCGATCCCTTGCTCGGTAAAGGCATAGGGTTCGGCGCGGCGAGCGCCTCCCCATCTTGAAGTCACAAATTGTGACTTCAAGATTTCACTCTCTTTTCGGGTCAGTTGAAACACAAAGCCAGGCGGGAACCTGTCCATGTTTCTTTTCACAGCTTGTACTAAAGCTTTCGTCTCAACCCCGTAAAGTTCCGCAAGGTCTTGGGAAAGCAATACTTTCTTACCGCGAAGCATTACGATTTTTTTCTCGACTTGATTGGTAGGAACTAACTCGGACATATTCTCGTCCTCCTTCAAAACCGATGATTAACGGAACCAAGAATCCCGGCCAATATTTCCACATTAGGATAAACCTATTTTAATCGTCTGTTATCAAAACCTAAAACCAACCTCACCAGTAGTCTTAACTTTCCACAAGCGGATTGCATACCGTCCCACGATGGTTTTCCTGACCATTACCGTTAAAATACCCCTCCATTCACAAGGAGTCCCTACGCCATGGCCGAGATCGTCGTATCCGATAAGGAAGAAATCGACTTCAAATACAATTTAAAGGTCTATTTCGGCTTCCTGACCAAATACAAATGGGCCGCCCTGGTGCTGGTGGGGTTGGCTTTCCTCATCAGCAGTCTCGACCTGGTGCAAAACTACGCCTTCAAGCTGATCATCGATAAGGCCACCCTCTTCATGGGTCACCAATTGGCCCCGGACCCCTTTCAGCGGTTCCTACTTATCGTTTTCGCCGTGCTTCTGGGGGTCACCGCCACGCGGGTTTTGGGCCGGTGGATCTACCTGCGCAACATCAACCTGCTGGAATCGGACCTCATCGCCGACATCAAGCGGTACTACTTCAACCACCTGCTGACCCTTTCCCACGGGTTCCACACCACCCACAAGACCGGTTCCCTGATTTCCCGGCTTTCCCGGGGGTCCGGGGCGGTGGAAACCATGACCGACGTGATGATCTTCCAATACGTTCCCCTGCTCTTCCAATTGGGCTTCGCGGCGACATCCATCGTCTACTTCACCCTGCCGGTCGGGCTGGTCGTGCTCGCCACCACCTTCGCCTATATCGCCTTTTCCTTCCTCATGAACGAAAAGCAAAGGCGGGTCAACGCCCTCTACAACAACATGTCCGACCTGGAAAAGGGCAACATCAGCGACGTTTTCACCAACATCGAATCCATCAAGTATTTCGCCAAGGAAAACGACGTGAAAAACCGCTACGCGGCCTTGAGCGGCAAGACCAAGGAACTTCAGCTCGATTTCTGGAACAGCTACAAGCTGATGGAATCGGGCCAACTGCTGATCCTGGGGCTGGGAAGCTTCTTCCTGATCTTCTTTTCCCTGCGCGACCTGACGGCGGGCCGTATCGGCAACGGCACTTTCGTCTTCATCTTCACCACCTACGGCAGCCTGATGGCCCCCCTTTCGGGTTTCGTTTTCGGCATCCGCAACATGTACCGGGCCCTGGCCGATTTTGAGGATCTTTTCCAATACGGCAAAGCCGAGAACGACATCAAGGACAAGCCGGGGGCTGGACCCTTAAGGGTGGAAAAGGGGGATATCGAGTTCAAGGAAGTGCTTTTTCAGTACAAGAAAAGGCGCATCCTTAACGGGTTCTCGCTAAAGGTGCCCGCCCACCAGAAGGTGGCGGTGGTGGGCCCCTCGGGGGCGGGCAAGACCACCCTGATCCGCCTGCTTTTCCGCCTTTACGACCTGGAGGGGGGCCGGATCACCATCGACGGCACCGACATCTCGGCCGTCACCCAGGGGTCGCTGCGCGAGAGCATGAGCATGGTGCCCCAGGAATGCATCCTCTTTGACGACAGCCTCTACAACAACATCGCCTTTTCCAACCCCGCCACCTCCCGGGAAGAGGTCTTCAACGCCATGCGGTTCGCCCAGTTGGAAAGCTTTATCGCCGGGTTGCCCCTGAAGGAAAACACCATCGTGGGGGAGCGGGGGGTGAAGCTGTCGGGGGGCGAAAAACAGCGGGTTTCCATCGCTAGGGCCCTTTTGGCCGACAAGCGGATCTTGATATTGGACGAGGCCACCTCGTCACTCGATTCGGAAACCGAGCACGCCATTCAGGAGGGGCTGAAGGACCTGATGAAGGGCCGAACCTCCATCCTGATCGCCCACCGGCTTTCCACCATCATGAGCGCCGATAGCATCGTGGTGCTGGATAAGGGGAAGGTGGTTCAGCAGGGGAACCACCAGGATTTGATCAAGGAACCGGGCTTATATAAGAAGCTTTGGAACCTTCAAAAGGGCGGGTATATCGAGTAAACCTACTTATTCACCACCACGGCACCAAGACACCAAGATAGTCTTTAGTTTTAAAACCAAAATCTTTGCTTTTGCTTTCATTAGTCATCGACACTTCGGTTGCGGGCCGAAGTGTTTGGTGCTTTGTCCCCTAAGGGGAGTGTTGAAGTAAGTTGTAACCTCTGAAAAACTCAAAAATTTCACCGCCAAGACGCCAAGTTCGCCAGGAAAGTCTTTAATTTTCAACGAAAACCAAAAGGCGGAAGAACATTAAAAACCCTTTTTCAGAGATTACAAGTTTTATGACTCCAAAACTTTAGGCACTCTTTTTTCCGTGGGAAAGCTCACGTTCGAAGACAATTTTCACGCCAAAAGCATGGAGTACCTTTTCAAGGCTTGATAGGGTTGGATTCCCTTTCTCGGAAAGCATCGTGTAAAGGGATTCCCTGGCGAGCTGTGTTTCTTTTGAAAGTTTTTTCATGCCCCCAAGGGCATCGGCTACGTTTTTCAAGGCTTTTAAAAAGTATTTGAAGTCGCCGGTTTCCCAAGCGGCGTTAATGTATCTAACTCGTGTTTTCTGGTCTTGAAGTTCTTCAAACAAGTATTCTTTGTGGTCGAGCAATCCGAATTTCATTTAACTCCCCCTTTAAAAGCGGCCCAAAGCTTGACGGCCTTCTTCGTGTCGTTGTCCTGGTTGTCTTTCTCACCCCCACAAACAACAACGATAATGGCTCCCTTATGGTAGCCGTAATAAACTCGAAAACCCCTGCCGTAATGAATCCTCAATTCCCAAAGACCGCCACTTTTTGGCAGGTCATGATGATCGCCAAAATTCCCGTCTTCCATCTGGTCAACCGCCGTCCTTATGCGATCCTTAGCGGTTTCATCCTTTAAACGACGGTGCCACTCCTTATATAGAACTTTGCCGTCCACCTCTAAATATTTAACTTCAAATTGGCGTTTTTCCATACATTCAAGAGTGTAATATATATATTACGTTCCGTCAAATCACAAACAACATCTTGGCTTATTGCCGTCTACGACGGGTTTCCGTCATGCTCAAGATTCGCTAACAGGGTGCTGAAAAAGTGTTTTCCACCCTGTCTAGCAGCCTCGGGTTTGGAGCGAATCGTAATAAACCCCTTGTTCTCTAAGGGGTGATTCGCTACCAAGATACGAAAAAGTCGGTTTTAAGAATTTTTCATCATCCTGCTAAATTTTCTTGACCGCCAATCCCTTAAAAAAGGTATAGCAAAAGACCCCATCCGGTTGGGCGGTCCGGATCAAATCCGCGATGCCTCGGTCGAAATCAGCTCCCGATAGGATCCCAGCGTCCAAAGCCGATTTCCGGACCCCCTCCACCATGGCGGTAAAGGTTTTAAGGGTGAACCCCTCGACCAGGCGTGGCTTGCTGGAATCCACATAGACCATCCGGGGTGAAACATGGACATCCTCAAGCCCCGCTTCCCTCAAGAGGGGGAAAAGCCTGCGGCCGATCAGGGCGTCACCCCCGGCCCGGGCCTGTAATTCCACCAGGGCGGCTACCGCCCGGTTGGCATAGTCGCTTTGCGGGTAAAAATAAGTGGAACCATGGTCCCCCTCAATTACGGTCAGGGTTCCGCCGGGCTTCAGGACTTCCTTCAGGGCCTTTAACGCCTGGAGGGGTTGGCGAAGATGTTCCAGCACGAAACAAACGAAAACATGGTCGAAGGATGCGGCGGGAAAAGGCAAATGGAAGATATCCGCCCGTTGAAAGGTGACGTTGAAAAAGCTCGCTCCCCTTACCGCCTTTTGGGCCTCGGCCAGGGAACTTTCAGAGATGTCGATGGAAGTGATCTGGGCCCCTGGACTTTGGGCCGCCAGAATCACCGTTTGGGCGCCCACCCCACAGCCCGCCTCTAATACGGTGCTCCCGACCGGATAGTAGGTATCCGAATGGAGCAGTTCCTCGAGGGTGGAAGCCTGGTCCTGAAGCCGTAGGTTTTCCCTAGGGTCGTAGCCATGGACATAGAAGTTGGTCATTGGGCCTCACTTATATAGAACATCTAATGATTCACCACCAAGACTCCAAGACACCAAGGAAAGCAACGACTTGGGGGTTTAAAAACTAAGGACTATCTTGGTGCCTTGGTCATCGACACTTCGGTTGCGGGCCGAAGTGTTTGGTGGTGAAATGATTTTCACAGTTTAGACTTGCAAAAAGCCTTTTGGGGGTCGAAAAAGCTATAAAACCATTGTCACTATTGAGTTTTATGACTTTTCAGGCTTCGCAGGAAAATTTCCTGGAAAATTGGCAAGAAGATGCAATCTGGTGGGTCATGGGAAAACCTGAAAATACCCAAAAACCTCAATGATTTCGCATACTTTACGGGAATTCCGTAAAAGTTATCGTTTTAAAGGGTTTTTTGAGGTTTCTTGATTTAGTCCAGCGTCCAATTAAGTTACGTCACATAACTTTTGAGTTCCCATTGGAAACAAAATTGGACGCTGGAAGTATTAAAGTGTCCGCCCGGCGGACACGCCGACTCCCTGAGAACCAAATACCCCAAATTCCCTTACTTTAATTATCCGCTTACGGGGACAATTCAAGCCTTAATCCATCTCCCAACCTGACAATTAAGTTACCCTGCGGCATTAATTGGACGCAATGGTGCGTAAATCGGAGCAAAGCGGCCAGCCGTATCGGTTGAATCCGGCCACCCAAATCGGAGGAAAGCGGCCACCTAAATCGGACGAATCCGGCCATATTTGGCGGTTCGTTTGTTGAGGAGTATTTAGGACGAAGCGACACAGGGAATCCTAACCACAGTGGTACGGTGCCTCCCGTTGAACACTATCAACGGGAGGCATCATGCCAAGAGGAAGGACACCTTTGCGTCAGATTCGTGAAGTATTGCGGTTGAGATTTGAAAAACAAATGAGCAGCCGACAGATCGGGTCGGCTTTGGGGATTGGCCGGACCACCGCCCGGGAGTACATTCAAAGAGCCCAGGAAGCCAACCTGACTTGGCCCCTGCCGGAAGAGATGAACGATGAGGGGTTACAAAAACTCCTTTTTCCCTCATCCCCGTTACAAATCGAAAAAGCCCTCTCAAAGCCCTTTCCCGATTTTCTTTTCCTCCACCAGGAACTCAAAAAGAAAGGCGTTACCCTCCAGCTCTTGTGGGAGGAGTACCAGCAAGCCAACCCCCAAGGCTACCAATACACCCAGTTTCGCGAGCATTACCGCCGATGGGAGAAGGCCTTGGAGCCGGTGATGAGGCAGTCCCACAAGGCTGGGGAGAAGTTGTTCGTGGATT
>CAWKIF010000079.1:0-266654 GCA_963849485.1 candidate division FCPU426 bacterium
TAAGCAAGCCAGGATAAGTAAAAGAAGTGCCCCGCTGGCGGCGTACCGGCTCAGCGCCAAACCCCCGTGGTCCAGCGGCTTATCCAGGAAATCTCCCAAGACCGCTCCCAAGGGCCGGGTGAGGATAAAAGCGGCCCAAAAGAGAAGCGTTCGTGAAACTTTGGTCCAGAGGTAAAGCCCGAGAACCACTGCCAATAGGATAATGAAGATGGTGGCGCCACCTAGGTAGCCCAGTCCCTCCGAATCGGCCGTCCAGTCGCCCAAGGCGGTCCCCAGGGTCTGCGAAAACATGATGGTAACCCAGTAGAAAATTTCCGATTTAGGTTCGGAGACCGAATCCACCGCCACCGTTCCCAAAACCTTGTGCCAGACAAACAGGGACCCCATGAGCAGGCAAAATAGGATCGAGGAACCACCCGCGTAACCTATTCCTAATGACCGGTCGCAGAAATCAGCCAGTGTCGTGCCGACGGTCGTGGTGGCGATGATGGTGAACCAATAAATATAGGGATGAAACTGTTTCGCCTTGATCTGGATAATCACGGCCCCTATGAAAATCACCGCGAAAATGGCCGTGCCCACCAGGTAGCCCAGGTTCATGGACATGGAAACCATATCCCCGCCGGTCTCGCCCAGGGTGGTGGCCGCGATTTTGATGACCCAAAAAAGAAAGGTCACCTCGGGAACCTTGCTTAAAAGGCTATCGTTTGTGTTTTCTTTCATTGCGACCTTTTCTTCTGATTTGAAGGGCAAGAGAATCCCTCCCATATATAAAGGGGAGGAGCCATCCTATCAAATGAATTTCATCAAAGACTATTCGGCGATGGAGTTGATTTGCTTGACGGCTACGGCTGCGTTTTTTTTGGCTGTCGGGTCGCTGTCGTTCGACATCGCCTCCAGGGCCGGCAAGGCTTCCTTGGCGGTCGGGCCGATCTTGGCTAAGGCATAGGCCGCGTTTGCCCGGACCCTGGAATCCCCGTCCTTCAAGGCCTTGGCCAGGGCCGGTACGGCTTTGGCGGCCCCAGGCCCGATATTTCCCAAGGCAAACGCGACACTGGTCCGGATGAAGGCATCGTCGTTTTTCAAGAAATACGTCAAGTCCGGCAAGACTTGGACGACGCCGGGCCCCAATTTCGAAAGGGCGTCCGACGCTTTTTCTTTGACATTGGTGACCGGATCATCCAACCGCTCCGCCAAGGCGGGTATGGCCGAGGCTGCGTCCGGCCCGATCTGTCCCAGGAGCTGGGCGGCATTGGCCCGGGTATCTCCGTCGTTGTTTTTTAGGGCTTTTACCAGAAAGGGCACTTCGATCTTGGCGGCCATCCTCATTTCCGCGAGCCGCGCGGCCAGGGAGTTGCCCACGGCATCCACGTCCAGGTGCCCGATCTGGTCTTCCATCCATTTTTTATTTTCTTCACCCAATTTCCCGATCCGGTCCTGAACCTGTTGCCGGTCCTCTGCCTTGGGCGCGGCCAGAAGGTAGAGGTTCAGGCTTTGAAGGGCCTCAGGATAGAGCCCCGCCTTCTCCTGGGCTTGGGCCAAATCGGAATAGATGGCGGGGTCCCAAGGGGCCCAATCAGACGCTTTGGCCAGGGATTGAGCCGCGTCCTTGAATTGGGATTTTTCAGAAGCCTCTTTCGCCTGGCTCTTCAAGCTGACCGCGGCGCTAGGCAGGGATGGGGCTGACTTCATAGAAAGAACTTCTTGGATGATCTTTTCCCGTAAATCCCCATCCCGTGGGTTCTTATGGAAAGCCGCCAGGTCTTTCTTGAAGATAGAATCCTTGGACCAAAGGAACCCAGGACCGGAAACCATGAGGATCAAAAAGAAGAAAAAGATCAACTTATGTTTGTTATTCATGTTGAATTTTCCTCTATTTCAATTCCCATGTTGCGGCCACTTCCCCCTTTTTTCAAAGGTGGAAAATACTAGAAGGGGCATTCGCCCCACCGTCTTCCTCAATCCAGCTTGAAGGAGATTGGCAACCTCACCCTGCAGTTCATGGGCTCGCCCAACTTGTCCAGGGCAGGCCTAAACCTCGCGTCCTTCAGACGGTCCAAGACCACCTGGTTGAAGGCGGGGTCGGCGCCCTGAAGGATGGTCACCTTGTCCACCTTTCCTTCGATATTGATGAGAAGCTCCACGATCACCCGGCCTTCCTTCTTTTGCTTCCTCATCTCGGTGGGATAATCGTTCTCGTCGATGAATCCGCCCACCAGGGAAGGCTGGCGGCTGGCGACCACATAAGGGGCCGCCGCCTCGGGGGTGGGAGTGGGCTTGACCAGGGGTGGGGGAGGCGCCTTGCCCTTTTTCGCCAGAACCCAGGGCTCAGGGGGCGGCGGGGGAGTCATCTTGGTTTGAAGGGTCAAGAGGGGGGTGGCGCTGAGGTCGATATTGGTCTTGTACTCAGCGTGGGGATTCGCCCCAGGCGATCAGCCCCATGGCCACCCCGAAGAAGGCCGCGTGGAGGAAAAAGGACAGCAGGATGCCGCCGTAAAGAGGGTCCATCCGAAAACCGTCGAAGAAGCGGTTCACCGGAAAACCGTTGGGTAGGTGGTTCGTTTCGGCGTCGCAGTAAGGGAGGTTCACTATTTGCGGTCCATGGCCAGGGCCACCTTCTGGACCCCGCCCAATTTGATCGCGTCCAATACCTGGGCCAATTGCTCATAAGGGATGCTCTTGTCCGCCTTGAGGATGACCTTCACTTCCGGGTAGACGCTCGTCTCGACCGTCATCTGCTGGGTCAAGCCTCCCAGGTCGATGTTTTTCTGATTAAATTTAAGTTCACCCTTGGAACCCAGGGTCACTACCAGGGCCGGCTGGGGGGCCTTTTCCTCCTTGACCACCTTAGGCAGGTGCACCTGCAGGGCCTGTTCACTGACAAAGGTGGCCGTTACCATGAAGATGATCAAAAGCACCAGCGTAATATCCACCAGGGGGGTGACATTGATGCCGGTGACCAGGCCCCGGTCGCTTCCGCCCGGAAGCATTATTTCACCCTCTCTTGCTTGAGATAGGCCAACAGGATGCGCGACAGGCTGTCGGTATTGGTTTGGATCTCGCCCAGCCGGGTCAAAAAGAAGTTATTGGCTACGACCGCCGGGATGGCCACCAGGATTCCGAAGGCCGTGGCGATCAAGGCGCTTGAAATGCCCGCCATGACCACCGAGACCCCGCTTTGGCCCGTCAGCCCCAGGTCGTTGAAGGCCTTGATCACTCCCAGCACCGTCCCGAAGAGGCCGACGAAGGGTGCGTTGTTGCCCAGGGTGCCCAGGATGATCAGGTACTTCTCATGTTCCAGTTTTTCCCTCAGCCAGTGGGAAGCCATGACCTCTTCCGCCGCCGCCGCGCCCTTGGAAAAGCTCTTCAAGCCCGCCAGGGCCACCCGGGCTTCCACCCGCTTGCTTTTTTCCGCCAGGGCCACTGCCCCCGGGATATCTTGTTCCTCCAACCGGGCCGCCAGAGAATCCAACAGGGAGGCTACGTCCCCCCGGTTTTTACGGAAGACCAACCAACGCTCGAACATGACCCCGATGGAAACCACGCTGGCTACGATCAGAAGGCCAATCACCCAGGTGTCGCCCAGCAAGGCCATGTGCATGAAGATCAAGTTCATTGAAAACTCCCCTTTAGTTTTTGGTTTGAGTGATTCGAAAAGGCAGAATCAAGGTCACGTCTTTACCCGGGTGCCTGATAAAAGAATACCCTGTTGCTCGCCGGGCATGGATGACAGGTATGTAAAATCCCCGAGATGGCGCAAAGATTACACTTTCGTCGCTTCGCAAACTGAAACACCATCCTCTTTACTGATTTTCCACGCTTATAAAGCCCGAACCCGGCACACGGTTTCGGTCCCTGACTCCGAAACCGTGTTGGGTTCCTAAAAACTCACGCCGGGCTGGACAGAGGAGTTTGAGCGAATCCTCTTTAAATCTTGCTACAGCTTCCCTTAAAAGGTGACGTCGATACCGCCATCGAAGGTCGGTCCATAATATTCGTTCTGGATCGGCAGATTGGAAGTCCCTTGGAAATAACGGAGCGGCTCGTTATTCAGGTTGTCCCCTTCGGCATACAACGTGAAGTCCTTGGTAAAGGCGTACTGGATCTTCGCGTCGATCTGGAAGTAGTCGTCGTAGTAAACGTTCGGTACCGGTCCGCCCAAGGAACCTGGAAGAGCCGCGTCCCCGACCAGGGAAAGCTGTTTCCCGGTGAAGGAACCGCCGACATCGATCGTAAATCCGTACTTTTTGTAAAAGATTCCCGTGTTAAAGATGAGATCGGACTGGCTAGGCAGCTCGGTATTGACCCCTGGCGAGGTCTCACCCTGGGATCCAATAAAGGAAATGGAACCCCGGTAACCCAACCCGCTCAAGAAATCGGGCAGCATGGAATATTGCTGTTGGTACTGAAATTCCACACCATAGATATACGAATTTGGAATATTTGAATAGGTAATGACCTGGGTCACCCCACCTGAGGAAATGGACTCGTTATAATCAGTCGCGAAATAGTTGGTGATATCCTTAATGAAGCCGTCAACGGCCAGGATGACGCCCTTCTCGGGGTAAAGTTCCAAAGAAAGGTCGATATTATCCGAGACCATCGGTTTCAGGTTCGGGTTGCCGTAGGTATTGGAGACGACCGGGTCCGCCGAGGAAAAACCGCCGTTCTCATTCTGACCCAGGGTGGGCGAGGGGATGTACTGGTTGTAGGTCGGACGGGCCAAGGTCTCCGAATAATTAAGCCGGGCATTCATCGTGGGATCGAAGGCATACTTGAATCCGAGGCTCGGCAGGATATTGGTGTAATCGATGGTCCCCGTTTCAGGAAGGGCTGCGCCGTATTCGGTCTGAGGTTTTGCGGCGTATTCATCCACATAGGCCCGGTACCAGTCGTATTTGATGTGGGTGGCCTCGATACGGGCGCCACCCATCACTGACAGATTACCTGTTTTGAGGGTGTACATGCCGTAACCCGCATAAACGTTTTCGTAAGAATCCCAGTCATTCCCCTGGTCCGCCACGGGATCGGTTTCGGTCATGGGACCCGCAAAGGCCGTGCTTCCGTTGATGTTGAGCCCGTTCAACAATGAGTTGATCCCTGGAACCGGGCCCATGTTATAGATATTGCCGGGATAAAAGTTAGGTAGGCTCGTAGGACTAAAATCGGCCATGGTCGCACTGTTCAAAAAGGTCGGCGAATAATTCACGTCGCTGTAAACCGCATAGCTCATGTTCGCATCCGCGCCAAATTTGAGGGTGCCCTTATCCCCACCCCCCAGGTCCATATCGGTCTTGCCGTCGGCCTTCAAGCCATATTGATTCACGTTGTAAACTTGCGTTTCATTCGAGAAACCTTTCAATGCGAAATTGGCCGGATCTAGCTCCCCGGTCAATTGGCTGTTATCGAAGGTCGGGCTATTGCCGTTGTTCTGTGTGTTGTTATAAGTGATCGTTCCACCGAGATGAGAGTTCTTGTCCTTGAAGGAATAATCAGGGTGCCAGGGTTCGTTGGTGTCCGCGTAGGCATAGCTGGCCTTGTAATCCAGATCGAAGCCATTAATGTTGTTTTCGCCGCCTAACCCCAAGGCCAGCGTGCGATACTGGGTCAATTCATAACTTACCTTATCTTCAACGTCCGTCCCGGCGGCCCCGACGTCGACCGTATAGCTTCCATCGGCATTCTGGACGGCCTGCCCGGGGATCGCGTCGATGTTCTGGTAAGCGGTGGTATATTTGGGCCTGCGGTATTCGTCATAGCCACTGTACATGAAATTCGTGTAATACTTGTTGTCCCGATCGGCCCTGAGGTCGATATTCGCGCCGATCCCGCCACGGTCGCGCTCATAAAAATAATCTTGAAAGTCGTATTCATTGATGGAATTGGAACCCAATTGCCCTTGACCAGCCGGGGTGTAGGTCTCTTCCAGGTCTTCGATCCCGAACCTTTCGTACTGGTAATTGGCCGCGACCAGGAAGCCCAGTTTGGAGGGCCCCCCCAGGTCAAAGGTTTCACCCCAGGTCAAATTGCCGTTGGCGGTAGGTTCATTCTTTTGCGGCACAATGCCCGCTTCGGCCTTGATTTCATGGAAACTATCGGGGTAATCGAAGGCCGATTTGGGGACCAGGTTCATCTGCCCGCCCACTCCCTGGCCGTCCATATCCGGCAGGATGGTCTTGAAAACTTCTTCCTCGCCCACCAACCCGACCGGGATGTCGTCCAGGTCCACCGACCTCGTGGAGTTGTCATAGGAAGGAATGATCGTGTCGTTGAAGGTGACGATGTCCAGGGTCGGGTCTGTACCGCGGATCGTGATGTACCGGGGTTCGCTGGTGTCATGCTGAACCCCGACGCCCGGCAATTGCTGGGCCGCCTGGGCGACGGTCTTGGCCGGCGTTTGGTTGATCTGGTCCTGGGAAAGGATGTTGACCTTGTTCAGGGAGTCGTGCATCTCATCGAAGGACTGGGCCTGGTCGATGCCCTTGGCCTTCACCGTGACCTCGGGGAGTTCCGAGACCCCCGACACGGAAGCCGAAAGCGTATTGCCTTGGCTGTCCACCGGCGTGGTCGCGGCCGTTTGGGCTTTGAGGGTGGAGAAGGACATCAAGAACATAAAAGAAAAAAGCACCGGCGCCAACCGATTGAAACCCAGCTGATTGATCCGCATAAAAACTCCCTTTCTCGTACTAATGGTTGGAATCACTTTCAGGGATTCCAAAAATGGACATCCGGCGAATTTTTTAAAGACGCCTTGAGTCGCGGGAGAATTTAATGCCTTTCATTACTCCGAGTGTTTCGATGACATAAATTGGGCGTTACGATAAGCTGACAAAATCGTCATCTGCCCGTCATTGTCATGACAGTTACAAAAATTAAAATGCTTCGTAATTTCAAGGGAATCAACATTATCGATTCACGAATAACTCAGGATTATTCGTTGTTACCCCTTTTCCTTGTTCATACATGACATGGTCTCATAACAAGCCTAAAGGGAGGATCAATCAGTAGGAAGTACCGCCCATAACACAAATTTGTCGGAAGGGAAAAAGATTCCATTATCATTTACTCCACGATGTTGAAAATGAATTGTAACTTTGCCGTCACTCCCAGGGTTGAATAAGTGCAGATAATGTCGCCGCCAGGAACAAATTTTTTCGACCTAGGGGAAATCCGAAATTTGATTCGAACCGTCTAATAGTTGTCTTGGTTAGGAAAAGAAAATTGAAGTCAGCTTAACGTTGATCGATTAATTAAACACGGAGGGCCGTAATGAATCAGTTCAAGGTTATAGGCATGTTGGGGCTGGTGGTGGGCCTAGCGTTAGGGGCGAGTGGTGCCCGTGCGCAGGAAACCGGGAAGAGCGGGTACAAAATTATCCAAAAAATTTCGCTTCCAGGCGACGGCGGATGGGATTTCCTGACCGTCGACAGCGACAATCGGCGGATCTACCTCACCCATGACAACAGCGTGCAGGTGGTCGACGCGGACGCCTTGACCCTGCTGGGAACCGTCGAGAACGTGCCCCATCCCCACGGCGTGGTGTTTTTGCCCGACCTGGGCAAGGGCTACGCCACCAGCGGCGTGCCGGGAAGCGTGGTAGTTTTTGACTTGAAGACTTTCAAGCGCCTCGCCGAGATCCCCGACTCTAAAGACGCGGACGTCATTATTTACGACCCGGCCACCCAGCATATCCTGACCTTCAACGGCGACAGCCACAATTGCACCGTGATTGATCCCGCCACTGACAAGGTGGTGACCACCGTGGCCCTGGACGGGGGGCCCGAGGTGGCCGTCTCCGACGGGAAAGGCTTGATCTTCGATAACTTGGAGACTAAAAGCGTGGTACTTAAGATCAACGCCAAAACCATGAAGGTTCTCAAGACCTGGCCCTTGGCTCCCGGCGAATCGCCCTCCGGCCTTTCCATGGACGTAAAGAACAATCGTCTCTTTTCCGGCTGTCACAACAAGAACCTGGTGGTGATGAACGCGAAGAACGGGAAAGTGATCCAGACCCTGCCCATCGGCGAGCGGGTAGATGGGACCGCCTTTGATCCCGCCACGGGCAACGTGTTCAGCTCCAACGGCGACGGCACCTTGACGGTCATCCACGAGGATTCCCCCGACAAATTCACGCTCGTGGAAAACGTCCCGACCGAGCCGATGGCAAAGACCCTGGCCCTGGATTCCAAAACGGGTCATATCCTATTGATGACCGCCCAAATGCAGCCTCCACCCACCCCCACCAAAGATGATCCTAAGCCTCACCGCAAACCTGTGCCAGGCTCATTCCATCTGTTAGTTGTTGGAAAGTAACGTTTCTTCAAAAAGCCGCCCCATCACAGGGGCGGCTTTTTTTATTTAAGGAGGGTTCTAAACAAAAGGGTAATTATCCAAAGCTCTGTTGAATCGAGTTATTTACCTTGTTAGGCTTGCGGGGTTTTACGAAGGATAATCGTTTCGCAGTCATTGCGAGGAGCTGCCCCAATCGGGGCGTTTTGCGACGTGGCAATCCCAGTTCGCCATTCGCGTTCAGTTTTTTAAGCCAACCTCGAACACCCACCATAAACTTGGATTGCCGCGCCACAAAGATCGCGGCTCGCAATGACTGCAAAACAATAAACCTTTCAAACTGACCCATTACTAATTTTAAGAAGGTGAGAATGAAATTTTGGTTTTGGCTGGCGCTGGCCCTTCTTCCCTTAATCTCCTGGGCGGGACCGCCCTTCGAGACGGACGACCCGGAACCCACGGATTACCGCCACTGGGAAATTTACCTCGGAACGACGGGAGTGAGGACTCAGCCTGGTTATTTCGGGACGGCTCCCTTCCTGAACCTTAATTATGGAGGCTTACCCGACCTGCAATTGAGCCTGACTAGTCAATTTTCTTTAACCCTTCCTGACGAAGGGGCTTCCCATTTCGGTTTTGGCGATACCCTGGTGGGGGGCAAGTGGCGCTTCATCCACGAAACCGATAACTCTCCCCAAGTAGCGGTCTTCCCGCAGGTGAGTTTGCCAACCGGCGACACCTCCCAAGGCTTGGGGTATGGACAGTATCTATTTCTCTTGCCCCTATGGGCCCAAAAAAGCTGGGGACCCTGGACCACTTTCGGGGGTGCGGGCTATTGGTTCAACCCGGGCCCCGGGGAAAAAAACTGGGTCTTCGCGGGCTGGGAACTGCAAAGGGACCTTTCGGAAACCTTTACTGTCGGCGGGGAGGTTTTTTACCACAGCGCCGACCAGGTGGGCATCCCGGACGGAGCGGGATTCAACCTGGGTGGGTTCATCAACCTGGACCCGCTGAACCACATCGTCTTCTCTTTCGGGAGGGATTTCATCCAGAACGAATACCCCTTCACCGGTTACGCCGCCTGGGAATGGACCTTTTCCATGGACCCCTCCCCCGAAAAAAATGAAAAAGCGAAATAGAAAGCTCTAACAAAACCACTTCCCCAATGTTAAATTGCCGGAAATAATATGGTATAGGTTAATGTTATGGCCAACTGAACACAGGTTCGCCAGCCTCTACCATGGGTTCATCGAAGGCTACCACGGCTTCAAGGGGTCGCTACCACGGGTTTGCAGGCCTCTACCACGGGTTCACCGATGGCTACCACGGCTTCCGGAGATCCTCCCACGGGTTTGCGGCCTCTACCACGGGTTCGGGGGGGCGGTACACAGCTTCCATTCAAATGGGTCTACTTTAAAAAAAATAAATCCGACAAAAATCAGGAACCCCGGCTGGGCACTTTCATCCATACGGGCTTCGCACCCGGCGTCAAATTGTCCATGTGCTTCAGGAAAAGCGTGAGCTTCCAAATTTGATCGTCGGAAAGAGTGCGGCTAAAGCCGGGCATACCGGTCAGGCGGATGCCATGCTTGACCTTCCAAAAGGTCATGCCTTCCGGGTCGTCCTCCACCCCATCCTCGGCCAGCTGGGGTGCCGGCTGGTAAAGCCCTACCGCGATGTTGGAAGGCTTCGCGTCGGGGCCGCCGTGACAGACCGCGCAATTCATCGCGTAGAGGTGGATACCCTCAATTAAATTCGGGTCGGTTAAGGCCACCGGATTGGCTCCTTTAGGCGCTTCCCTTTGGAGGGTGGCGTGGAGGGACTTACGGGCCGCCCATTTCTCAATCGCGGGCGGTTTGCCGTCCGCGTTGGCGGGCATCATCCCGGTACTGATAAACCAGTAGGCGCCCCCTGAGATCAACAAAACTGTCGTCAAAACGCCCCAAAAAAATGACTTTATCATGGATTCCTCCGTTTTTTATGCGCGTTTATCCAAATGTTGCCGCCGGGAGCTATCAAATTAGACACTTTCTTCTTTAGATTATCGTCAATATCACATTACAGAAGCTTTTGGAAGAATTCCACTGGGGGAGGACACTGATATGGTCGTTGCCTACGAAAAATTCAGGGCAGTCCGCCGCCAACTCAATCTGGTCTTCACCCAAAACCTGAAGCACCTCAAGATCGGCCCCAAGCAGGCCATCATGCTCCGGCATATCGAGACCACTGGCAAATGTTCCTTGGCGGACCTTTCGCGCGCCACCGTCACCGACCCGGCGGCCGTCAACCGGGCTGTGGCCGCCATGATTTCCCGGGGATTGATTGAACGCCACGAGCATGAGTCGGACCACCGCTGCTGGCAGGTTTCTCTTTCAGAAAAAGGCCGGACCATGGCCAAGGAAATCGAGAAGATCTACGCCAGGGTGGCTGATGTTCTGGTTTCCCCCCTGACCATCGATGAAAGACATTCCCTTTTGGCCATACTGGACAAGGTTGCGGAATCTATCACGCCCCAAAAAGGCAAAATTGTAAATGAGACAACAAGTAAGAATTAAGAAGTAAAAGTTAAAACAAAAAGGCCGGGCCTAATGGCCCGGCCTTTTTTTATTCAGTGGCGGCTCAGGGTGCCGCCCTGAATGGAACCTTCCCCCTCTCCTAGGGAAGGTCCCGGTGGACAGTCGCGGGGGGAAAAAGCCGGAAGGCAAACCGCGATATATTCCGCGCCCCCGGGATTCGGCGTGCCGTAGCGGACCCATTCGCCCTTGGGGGCGTGAACCGCCTGGCCCCCCGTGACTTCCAAGACGCCTCCGGTGGTTTCCACCCGCAAGGTGCCCGACAAGACAAGAGTGTACTCGTCGAATTCCGGGGTCTGGCCCGGTTCGGACCAACCCTGCGGGCTTTTCATGCGGGCTAGGCTGATCTCGGAGTCCCCCGAGTTCACCAGCCCGAAAAATTCCTCAATGCGCTTGGGAGGCGTGCCCACCGCCTCGACGATGGCAGGTGCCTTGATAACTTCCGCCATGACTTTCTCCTCCATGATTAAAACCGATAAAGCAACAAACTAAGACAATTATCACCGCCAAGGCGCCAAGGCGCCAAGAACAACATAAAAACAATCAGAGATTTATACCAATTGCAGAATCCAGAAAAGATTTTTCCCAAAGGGTTTAAACAAATATTGACTAGGTTTTCTTGGCGGTCTTGGCGCCTTGGCGGTGAAATAGGCCTTTGCTTTTTTAGTGAGCGTCCGCCGGGCTGGCTAGTTTATCCGGCCGGTGCAGGAAGAAAGTGGGAATCAGGGTCAGGCTGAAGGCCAGGGCCATGATCCACATCATGTAATCAAAGCTCACCACGAAGGCCTGTTTTTGCACCCTAAAGTAAGCCTCCTTCGCCAGCAATCCGTTCGAGCTGAACATCCCCACTTCGTTGGCGAACTTGTAACCCATGGCCTTGGCCGAATAGGCCCACTCGGTAAAGTTGAGGTTGAGCGGGCTGATGTTGGACACCAGGTTATGGTACACCCGGTCCTGGGACTTCTTGAACATGGTGGCGAAGACGGCGATGCCCACGCTCCCCCCGATCTGGCGGGACAGGTTCATGATGCCGGCCGCCTGGCCCAGCTTAGGGCCGGTGAACTGGCCCAGCACCACCGCGTTGATGGGCACGAAAAGGCTCGACATGCCCGCCCCGCGGATCATGAGGGGCCAAAAGAGGTTCCAGTAGGTGGACTGGGCCGAGAAGTGGGCGATCATGAAAAGGGCGATCTCGGAGCAGGAGAGGCCGTAAAAGATGAACATCCTCGGGTCGCGTTTCCGCAATTGCATGCCGATGACGGGCATTAAGAGGCCCGACAGGATGGCGCTGGGCATGAAGAGGTTGCCGGTTTGGGTGGCGTTCATATTAAGCATCAATTGGGAGAAAATGGGGATGAAGAAGATCAGGGCGTAAAGCATGCCGCCCACCGAGGACATCAGGAAGGCCCCGCTGAAGAGGGTGAGGTTCTTGAAGAGCCTCAAATCCACGATGGGGTGCTCGGTTTTCAGTTCCCACCAGAGGAAGGCCGGGATACAGATGGCGGTGATGACCGTCATGATCACGATGGTCTGGGAGGAGAACCAGTCGTCCGCCTCGCCCCTTTCCAGCACGAACTGCAGGCATCCCACCCCCGCGACCAGCAGGCCCAACCCGGTGAAATCAATGGGCGCGGTTTTCATACGGTTGTGGTGTTCTTCATGGTGCTTCTCAACCTTGTAGTCCGTGACATACATGGCCGCCATGAAGGCCGCTAGGAGCCCTAAGGGCAGGTTGATGTTGAAGATCATGCGCCAGCCGAAATGGTCGGTCAGGTAACCGCCCAGTGGCGGACCTAAGGTCGGGCCAATGATAACCACCATCCCGTAGAGGGCGCTCCCCAAGCCCGAACGGCCGGGGAAAGCTTCCTGAATGAGGGCCTGGGAGGTTGGAAGCAACGCCCCTCCCGCCAGTCCCTGGATAACCCGGAAGAACACGAGGGTCGAGAGGTTCGGCGCCAGGCCGCAGGCCACCGAGGCGGCCACGAAAAGCAGGATGCAGGTAATGTAGTAGGAACGACGCCCAAACCTCACCCCCAGCCACCCGGAGATGGGAAGCACGATGGCGTTGGAGATGATATAGCCGGTGACGATCCAGCCGATCTCATCCAGGGTGGCCCCCAGGTTCCCCATCATGGTGGGGATGGCCACGTTCACGATGGAGGTATCGATGATCTCGAGCATCGAGGCCAGGCCCGCCGTGATGACCATCATCACCGCCGCCCGGGAAATACCCTGGGGAGGCGCGGACGCCCCCGCCTGGCCCGCGGGAAGGGCGGCGGCTGAAGATGTGGATTGTCCCTTAGCCATCGTGATTCCTTTTAAGTATCTCTAAGAAAAAACAAAGGCGATTTTCACCGCCAAGACGCCAAGGCCGCCAAGAACAACTAAGGACAAGAAAACCTAAAAGAGATCCAAAAATATTTGCTTTGTCTTTCTTGGCGAACTTTGCGTCTTGGCGATGAAAAAAACTCTTTTTGTGGTAATGCCGTTTGTGCTTAATGAATCTTTACGTCGACCACGGCGGAGAGGCCCGCCGCGAGGCGATCGATATCCGTGGCCGCGAGGTTCAGAAGCTTAATCTTGACGGGGATGCGCTGCACCACTTTGGTGAAGTTGCCGGTGGAATTATCCGGGGGCAATAGCGTGAAGGTGGAGCCGGTGGCGGAGCCGATGGAATCCACCTCCCCCTCGTACTTCTTGCCGTTGACCGCGTCCACCCGAATATCCACCTTCTCCCCGGGGTGGATTCCGGAAAGCTGGGTTTCCTTGAAGTTGGCGGTGACCCAGCGTTCCTGGGAGGAAACAAAGCCGAAGAGGGCCTGCCCGGGGGGGATCACCATGCCCGGTTCCACCGCTTTTTTGGCGATGGACCCGTCCTCGGGGGCGGTGATCTGGGTATAACCCAGGTTCAGTTTGGCCGCGTCCGCCTTGTACTGGTCGGCCTTCAGGCGGGCCTGCAGGTTGTTGTAACGGGCAATGGCCTTGTCGTAGTCGCTCTTGGAAACGGCCTGGTCCTGGTAGAGTTTCTTGATGCGCTCGTAATCCTGCGCCGCCTGGATCAGGTCGGCCTGAACCGACGACTGGTCGGCGATGGCCTGGTTGTAGGCCGCCGAATAGTCCTGGTCGTCGATCTGGGCCAAAAGCTGGCCCGCCTTCACCTTGTCGTTCTCATCCACCAAAACCTTTTGCACCGTACCGCCGATGCGGGAGGAAAGCATCAGGGAATGGGCCTGGATGTAGGCGTCGTCGGTGGAAACGTAAAAATAAGACTGGTAGCCGAAATAGCAGGCCGCCGCCAGCGCCAGCACGACGACGACGCGGATGAAGAGGTTCTTTTTTTCCTTAGTCATGGCTGATTCTCCTTCCAACGGCGGTTTCCAGGTTGATGAGGGCTTCGAGGGCGTCGACTTGGGCCTGAACCAGCCCCGCCGCGGCCCGGAATTCTTCCAGCTCGGCGTCCAAAACGTCGGTGGTAGTGCGGGTGCCCGCCTTGAAACCCAAGGTGGCCAGCCTCGCGCTTTCCTTGGCCTTGTCGATATCGGTAAGTTTCGCCTGGTAGAGGGAGACCTTGGAAACCAGGGTCCGCTTCCATATATCGAAATCGTAGGGAGCCTTCAGTTTCGAAGCGGCGAAATCGTCGTTCGCCTCGTTGGCCCGCTCGTGGGCCTCGTTGGACTTGGCCCAGGAAGTCCCCCCGTCCAAAAGGTCCCAGGTGGCGGACGCCCCGACGAAATAACTATCGCTAACAGTTCCCGTATTGGTGGGGCTTCCCCCAAAAGCGTAATCTTGCAGGTTGTACCATTGGTATTCGCCGGTGATGGAAACCTTGGGAACCCAAAAGGAATCCGCGGCGGCGCTTTGGTCCCCGGCGGCCAGGGCCTGGAGTTCCTTGGCCCTCAAGTCGGGACGGTCCTTGAAATCGACCTTTTCGATTCCCAAAAGGATCGTGTCCGAGTTCAGGACGGGCAGGTCCCCCGAGAGGATCCGGTCGTCCTGGGGAAGGCCCATGGCCTGGGCCAGGGCTTCCCGGGCCAGGACCACGTTGTCATGGTAGGAAATCTGGTCCGATTTGGCCTCGGAAAGCTGGACTTCGACCCGCAGGACGTCGTATCTGGTGGCCTGGCCGTTATCCATCTGGTCGTCGACGATGCGCAGGTGGTCCTCCAGCGTCTTCACGTTCTCGTCCGCCATGTCGGACAGTTCTTTGGCGGCCTGAGCCTTGTAAAAAGCCAATCGGACCTGTTCCTGCAGTTGGAAGGAAGCCCAATGGGAAAGAAGACTAGCCGCCTCATGGCTGTTGTTGGCGGCGTCGAGTTTGTTGACATTACGCAACCCGTCGAAAAGGTCGAAACTGGCATCCAAGGAGAGGTTAGCGATGGGGAAATTTTCGTCGAATGAGATATACGATATAGGCGGAGCGGACGATAAAGCCACATTCTCATTCGCGTATTGATTCGCCATGAAATATTTCCCACTGATGGAGATGTGGGGAAGAAATCCGTCCGTGAAGGCCTCCACCTGTCCCCAGGAAGTCTCCTTTTCGAAATCGACCGCCTTTTTGTAATTGGGGGAATGTTCGACCGCTTCCTGCTGGGCCGTGGTTAGGTCCAACAACCCGGCGCTGGAAGCCGGGGCGGGAGCCGCCGCGGACACCGGAAAGGTCAAATCCGAAGGAATGGGCGTTTGGGCTTGGGCGAAACCGCCTAAGGCCAGGGCTCCGCCGAAAATCAAAGTCAGTGTCGGTCGTCTCATGTCGTTCCTCGATTCGCGTCAACGGCAAGATGGGATAAAACCAGCTTCCTCAACAGCTTCAGGACTTCTTTCTGCTCATGGGACGAAAGGCCGGCCAAGAATTTTTTATCGGCGGCTTCCCCCAATTTGTGCGCTTTGGGAAGGATTTCCTTTCCCTTGGGGGTCAAGACCAGGGCGTGGGACCGGCGGTCCGTGGGATGCTCTTGCCTTTCCACCAGGCCCTTTTGTTCCAGGTCGTCAATGACCGCCACCATGGTGGTACGGTCGATATGGGTGCATTTCCCGATCTCATGCTGGCTGACCGAACCCCTTTCGTTGATCACGATCATCACCCCCCATTGCTTTCCGTCGATCCCCAGGGGTTCCAGGGCCTCCGCATAGGCATCCCGGATCTTCTGGGCCCCCTTGTTCAGCAGAAAGCCCATTTTCCCCAGGAGGGCTTCGGGAATTCCCTCGGGGAGGCGGGAAGACTCACTAGTCTTTTGGAATAAAGGTTTGAGAACCATTTATTTGATTATCCTTATCATCAATGGATTGATTATCAGTAATACTGATTATCTGAAAGAGTGTCAATCCCTCCCCTAAAAATATTTCATCAAGTAAATCGATTTTCGAGTACGAACCCCAAACCAACATCCAACGGCAATTTTTACCGCCAAGACGCCAAGACCGCCAAGAAAGGCAAAATACAAGCTTTGGATTTACATCGTTTTTAACCACCGGCCTTGTGAAGTTCTTAGTGCCTTGGTGTCTTGGCGGTGAAAAAGTTGGTTTTGTTAGAATCTCTAAAACTCCTTGACCGTGCTTTAAGGCCCGTTTACGCTCTTGTCATGCAAAAGATCTTCGGAGGACTCAAGATCGGGGACCGGGCCAGCTTCGCGCGGTTCTTTAACGACCCCAACCTTCCCTGGTTCACCCGGGGGGACCTGGATGGGTTCTTCGGACTCTTCATCGACAACCTGCTTCAGCTCATGCTGGTTGGCGGTTTGTGCAAGGCTTTTTGCGGCTTCCCGACCGAATTCATCACCGGACAGATCCTTCCCGGGGCCGCCCTTTCAATCCTACTCGGCAATCTTTTTTACGCCTGGCAGGCCCGCCGCTTGGCTCAGCGCACCAAGCGAAACGACGTGACGGCCCTGCCCTTCGGCATCAACACCCCCAGCCTGATCGCCTTCATCTTCCTCATCATCGCCCCCGTCTACCAGGAGACCCACGATTACCGCCTGGCCTGGCAGGTCGGCCTGTTCGCCTGCCTCTTGAACGGCCTCATGGAAACCGCCGGCGCCTTCGTGGGCGACTGGCTGAGGAAAAACACCCCGAGGGCGGCCATGCTTTGCGCCCTGGCGGGCGTGGCCATCACCTTCATCGCCATGGGCTTCATCTTCCAGATCTTCGCCAACCCGCTGGTGGGGCTCTTGCCCATGATGCTCATTTTGGTTTCCTACGCCTCGAGGGTGAAGTGGCCCTACGGCCTGCCCGGCGGTTTCCTGGCGGTGGTGCTGGGAAGCCTGGTGGCCTGGGCCCTGCAAAGCATTCACGTCATCCACCTGAACGTCTCTTCCGACCCGATCCAATGGGGCCTCTACCCGCCCCACCCCGCGCCCAAGGATCTGCTGGCCCTCCTCTTCAGCCCCATGGGATGGAAATACCTGGCCGTCATTTTCCCCATGGGCCTCTTCAACGTGGTGGGGTCGCTCCAGAACCTGGAGAGCGCCGAGGCCGGGGGGGACCCGTTACCCGACCAAGCCCTCCCTGCTGGCCAACGGCGCGGCGACCCTCTTGGCGGGGTTCTTCGGAAGCGCCTTCCCCACCACCATCTACATCGGCCACCCCGGCTGGAAGGCCATGGGGGCCCGGCACGGTTATTCCATCTTGAACGGCGTCCTCATCACCCTGATGTGCCTCATCGGGGGCGTCACGCTCTTTCTCAAGATCATCCCCCAGGAATGCATCCTGGGCATCCTGCTCTGGATCGCCATTATCATCACGGCCCAGGCCTTCATGGAGATCCCCAAGGAACACGGGCTGGCGGTGGCCTTCGGGCTCATTCCCGCCTTCGCGGCCTTTGTGTTGCAAATGATAATCATGCCCACGCTGCAGGTGGCGGGCGTCAGCTTATCTTCGGTGTGGGACAAGTTCGGAGGGATGCTTTATATCCAGGGAGTGGCTTCCCTCAGCCAAGGGTTTCTTCTGACTTCCATGGTTTTCGCTTCCATGATGGTTTACATGATCGAACGCAAGTTCGACCGGGCCGCCTACTGGGCCTTCGCGGCGGCGGTGTTATCCATGACAGGCCTGATCCATGCCTACCGGCTGGCCGGCGCAGGGGTGGAAAACAAGTTCGGCCTCTTCGCCGCCCCCGATTTCGCCTTGATTTACTTTTTGGTGGGGGGGATCTTTTGGATGCTGCACTACCGGCAGAAATCGGCCTCCATGTCCCAGAGGCGAAAGAAAAAAGAAAAAAAAGCCGATCCTCCCCCGCCCAAAAACAAAGTCAGCTACGTTTAATAAAATTCAAACGTTCATTTTCCCCGCGATCGTGGCGGAAAGCTGTCGGGGGGCGAATCGGGTGGTAAAACTCAAGAACCAATTGGCGAATCCCGCGAAAGCCAAAGGCTTCCCCGCTTTCATGGCCTGATAGCCCATTCGGGCCGCCTGGGGAGCGCCCATGACCAGGGGTGATTTGAAGAGGGGAGAGGAAACCATCCCCGCCCTTTGATCGAACTCGGTTTTGGTGGGGCCCGGGCAATAGGCCGTCACCGTCACACCGCTTCCTTTCAATTCCTCGTAGAGAGCCTCCGAAAAGGAAACCACGTAAGCCTTGGAGGCGTAATAAAGCGCCATATGGGGCCCCGCCTGGAAGGCCGCTGTCGAGGCGATATTGAGTATTTTTCCCTTCCTCCGTTCCGCCATCCCCTGGAGGAACCGCTTAGTGAGCTCGGTCAGGGAAAGCATGTTCAATTGAAGCATGGCTTCCTCGGCCGACCAGTCGTTCTTCAGGAAATCGCCGCAAACCCCCACCCCCGCGTTGTTCACCAGCACCTCCACTTTCAATTTCTTGGACTGGATTTTCTTGAAAAGCTGGGCGGCCGAGCCGGGTTTGGAAAGGTCGCAAGGGAGGACCGCGACGGGAACTCCCTCCCGGCCGTGAATTTCCTTTGCGATTTGCCGGAGCTTGCCCGCGCTTCGGGCGGTCAGGATGAGTCCGTAACGGTCCTTGGCCAGGAGCTTGGCGAATTCCAAACCCAAGCCGGTGGAAGCCCCGGTCACCAGGGCGATGGGGGTGGATGTTTCAGTCATAGCATTCCTCCAGGGGGTGAGACTACGCAAATGGGTCGTCGTCCCTTATGATGATAGGACCTTTGATTCATGAAAAGCGAGGTTCTCTTGGCCTCACCCCGCCCTTTAAGTCTTGGTGAACAACGTATCCTTTGGTTTTTTTATTTTCTCGTCTTTAATTCGGTTTTAACCCTTTATCCCATGAACGGTTTGATCCAGTTGGCCCTGGTCTTGGTTGGCTCTGGCTTTCCCCTTTTTTACGTTTGGCGCGAGAAAATCGCGGAAGGTTCCAACCCGCCTTGGAAGAAGGACGGGCTTCTCTCCCTTTCACTCGGGGGCGGGCTTTTGCTGGCGGCGGTGGCGGTCCTTTTGCGCCTGGCTTTCATCCAAACCCTTCCCACCTGGCCCAGCCCGGACGAGAGCGGCATGGGTACCATTGGTTTACGGATCAGCGAACATTGGACCGGGCGGTTCTTGTATTCCTTCGGCCAGAACCCTCCCCTGACCTATTGGATCTTCGCCCTCGCCGTTAAATGCGGCCTCAACCCATTTTTATGCCTCTGGCTTCCACCGGCGGTTTTATCGTTATTCACCCTGGGGTTGGGATATTTCGCCGCCCGTCTTTTGATAAATCCCGTTTTCGCTCTCTTATTCGGTCTCCTTTTATCCTTCTCCTTCTGGCCCTTGTACATCGGACGGCACTGCCATGAAACCATGGCCCTCCCCTCGATCGAGTTTCTGGCCCTGGGGATATTGGCCTGGGCGCTTAAGGGTCCAACGGGAAAAGGCGCGTCCCTCCGGTTTTTCTTTTTCGGCCTGGCGGCGGGACTAGGGTTTTTCACTTTCCCCTCCTGGGCGGCCGCGGCCTTGGTTGTTGTTCTCTTGGCCGCCTGGAAAATTTGGACCAGCAGGGAATCCCGTTTCCAATGGATTTGGGTATTTCCTGGAATGGGCCTGAGCGCTTTTCCTTTCCTTTGGGCCGCTTTTAAAGAAGGGTATGGAAACCATTTAGTTTCATTGACCCCCTGGAGTGGTTGGTTTCCCTGGACCCATCAGGTCGAGGTGGATTGGCATTACCTGACGGTTCTTTTCTGGGGCGCCTTTGACAAGGAAGCGGCCTATACCCCTGTGGAAGGCGGGTTTTTAAACCCCCTCTGGGGAGCCTTCTTTTTCTTGGGCCTGCTGGAGGTGGTCAAACACCGTAAATCGGCTTGGGCCGGGTGGACCCTCATTTCATTTCCCCTTCTGCTTCTCCCCGGACTTCTTTCCATGAACGTGGAAGCCTTCCGGATCATCCAGGTTCTTCCCCTGCTGTATTTCATGACCGCCCTGGGACTCCTGCTTTTTCTGGAAGTCCTGAACACTGAAAGGCGGTGGCTTTATCTGGTTTTTTTCCTCATCGTTGGCCTCGTATTTGATGTCTATCGCATGACAAGTCCCTGGTTAAATGCCAATACGAGTCCGGAAAATTTTGACCGGCCCGTCAAATCGGTGGAAAAGTTCCGCGCCTATCAAATCCTCAGGGAAACATTCGAGAAACAGGGGCCGGGCCTCATCCTGGCCGATTTCGACACCGAGGCCCAAAATGACGCGACCCTCTCGTTTTGCTCCCGGCCGCTTTCGGGAGAGTGGAATTCCGCCGGTACTCCCCCCCATGGGGAGTGGGCCGCTCTATATGTGAACGTTCATTTTCAACCCTACCTGGAGAAGCGCCTCCCGGGGTCCAATGGTTCTGGGTGGGGCGGGACCTTAAAAAGGCCGATGGAGGTTCGGCCCTGGCGGTGTTTCCCCGATCCAGCATTCCGGTTGAATTCCTGAATCGATGGATAGGGTTGAATGAGTTAATGCGCAACGTGGATGAGGACCGTCTTTACCAGCTCCACGAGGATTGGAACCCACTTCTGGCCAAGTTATCCCAGGGAGAAGCGATGGCAAAAGGGGATCCCTTCTTGGAATCGGTCTATTGGGACAAGGTCGCGGCCTTTGAATACGGCAAACTGGATTACGGCGCCCACCTGGCGGCCCTTCAACACGCGGTCAAAGACGGATACCCCACCGCGGGGCTTTGTTTTGAGCTGGGAAACCTGTACCTCACCAAGGGTTTCAAAAAGGAGGCGGCTGGGGCTTTTCTCAAAGCCACCCAAGCGCCCCTGGACCTCACGCCTTCCAAGCTGTTGTTGGCCCAACTTAAATCCAATTCTCCCCAAAAATAAAAAAGCCTTCTCCGTTAGGAAAAGGCTTTGTAGTTTTGACGTGTTGTAACTTCTAACTCTTAACTCCTCACTTCTAACTTATGCTTTACGCCTTATAGGCGTCCGCCTCGATCTCGACCATCATCTCCGGGTCAATCAATCGAGTGACCTCGACGAGGGTCATAGCCGGGCGGATTTCGCCGAACACTTCCCCGTGGGCCTTGCCGTATTTTTCCCATTCGGCTGCCTTGGTCACGAACAACCGGGTTCGTACCACATCCTTCGCCGAAAAGCCGGCCTTCTCCAAACCCGCCACCAGGTTTTTGAGGGCCTGCACCGTTTGGGCGTAGGCATCGCCGACCCCGACGATTTTTCCGTCGGACCCCGTGCCCGTGGTACCGGAAACGAAAAGATGCGGCCCCACCTTCACGGCGCGGGAATAACCCAGGATAGGTTCCCATTTTGAACCAGTACTGATGTTCTCTCGGGGCATGTTCTTACCTCTTGAATGGAATCACTTCAAAATATTGGCTTAGGTTTAGGACGATCCAACTTTGCGGGGTGCTGAAACCTGCTTTTGCGCGTTCACCGGATTCTGTGTCCGGGTCGGCCCGCCTTTTTCATGCTTGTGGGCGTGCTCGTGAGGGTGCTCATGGCCTTGGTGGTCATGGTCATGCCCGTGCTCTTCCTCGTGCTTCTTCGCCTCTTCAGCCGCCGTCGCATTGGTCTTGGCCAAGGCTTCGCTCTCGGCTTTTTCGTCCGCCTGCAGGTGGCACTTCTTGTATTTCTTCCCCGAACCGCAAGGGCAAGCATCGTTTCTCCCCGTCTTCAACCTGGCCTGCCAGTCTTGTTCCGCCATATGTCCTCCAAAACGAATGTTTAGGGGCGTTATTATACGATTGTTAGGGGAAAAAGCACCCTGGGTAACAACTTCAATGATTGGACATTTTTGTATTTAGATAAGAAAAGGGTTGGGAGTGGGCTGAGGAGTAAGAATAAAGAATCAGAATCTGATTAATTAACAGTCATTCCGCCAGAAGTAACTAAAGTGGCATTTCCCCCATTACCACCGGAACCTGATCCTCCATAACTCATTCCACCATTACCACCTGAAATTGTTAAACCACTACTAGAGAGAGAAAGCGAACCTACAGTAACATTCGCATTACCGCCCGCGCCCGCGCCACCCGAACCATATGCGCCATTACCGGCTGAAACATTTAATTCATCACCATTAGTGAGAGAAACTGAACCTGCATTAAAACCCGCATTACTACCCGCACCGCCTGAATCTAAATAGGGTGCAGAACCACCAGTACCACCTGTGACAATGTAATTGTCATTTAACACTAGATTGCTACTTGTTAATGTAAGGTTATTCCCAGTCACGATTCCATTCTCTGGATTGAATACAGTTGTTGGTATGAACGTTGCCGTCGAAGTTGGAGTGGTTGTCGCGGTGGAAACTTCGGTTGGAGTTGTTGTTGAGGAGAATAATACGGTGGCCGTTGAAGAAGGCTGGACTTGGGTCAATGCATTGGGGGTAGTTGGGATGGATTGTTTGGCAGTGCACCCGGCAAACCAAAGGCCGCCCACGGTCACGGTAGAAATAAAAAAGAGGACTAATCCTTTTTTTCGGAGCCGGGAATAAATTTCATTTTTTATAGGTTGTTTAAACATACGCCTAAGTTTAGCTCGATATCCTTGGATTTGAAGAAAGATTATTGAAAGTTACAACGTCTTAATTTTAGCGGCAAATTTACTTTTTAGACCCGCTCTTGGCCATTTCCTTCGCCTTTTTGGCTTCCCGGGCCGTCCAGTCCTCGTATTCCGCGTAGTTGCCCTTGAAATCAACGAAGGTAAAGTCCGGTTTGAGCTCCAATATGCGGTTGGCCACCTTGCCGATCAAATCCTGGTCATGGGACGAGAAGATCACCGTACCGGTGTATTCCTCCAGGGACTTGCTGAGGGACTCGATGGATTCCAGGTCCATGTGGTTCGTGGGCTCGTCCAGGATCAGCACGTTCCCGCCCTCGATCATCAACCGGGAGAGCACCATGCGCTGGCACTCGCCCCCGGAAAGCACCTTCACGCTCTTGTCCTGTTCCTCGCCCGAGAAAAGCATGCGACCCAGCATCCCGCGGATGACCTGGCCCTCTTCCAACGGCGCGAACTGGCGCAGCCATTCCAGGGCGGTCATGTCCTTGACCAGTTCTTCCTTCACGTCCTGGGGCATGCTGGAAAGCCGCACCGTGGAGCCCCATACGGCCTGGCCCTCATCCACCTTCAAGCCCCATTGGGACAGGTCGGACCCCTCATTCTGGTAGGAACCCACCAGGCATTTGATCAAGGTGGTCTTGCCCACGCCGTTGGGCCCGATGATGGCGATCTTGTCCCCGTTGCCCACGATGAAGCTGACTTTTTTCAGCACCTTCAGGTCGCCGTAACCCTTGCTGATGCTCTTGACGTTGAGGATGTCCTTCCCCGCGCCCTGCTTTTCCTTGAAGAAAAGCCGGGGATACTGGCGGGTCGAGGGGATGATTTGTTCCAGCTCGATCTTTTCCAAGAGCCTGGCCCGGCTGGTGGCCTGGGCGCTCTTGGAGGCGTTGGCCGAGAAGCGGGCCACGAAGGCCTTCAACTCGGCGATCTGCTTTTCCTTGCGGGCGTTCTCGGTCATCTTGGTGTCGAGGTTCTGCTGGGAAGCGTGGACGAAGAAATCGTAGTTGCCCGTGTAGACCGTCACCTTTTCCCGGTCCACGTCGGCGATATGGCTGCAGATGTGGTTGAGGAAGTGGCGGTCGTGGGAAATGACGATGATGGTTCCCTCGTAGGCGTTCAGGTAATCCTCGAGCCAGTCGATGGTGCGGATATCCAGGTTGTTGGTGGGCTCGTCAAGGAGAAGCACGTCAGGCTTGGCGTAAAGCACCTGGGCCAATAGCACCCGCACCTTCCAGCCCCCGGTGAGGAGTTTCATTTTCGTGTCGTGAC
This sequence comes from candidate division FCPU426 bacterium, assembly GCA_963849485.1. Lineage (GTDB taxonomy): Bacteria > Oederibacteriota > Muellerivitia > Muellerivitales > Muellerivitaceae > CAVTWJ01. The sequence continues at coordinate 24,074 of CAWKIF010000079.1, forward strand.
GGGCGGTCTCAATTCCCAGCCCTTCCAATAACTCGCCCGCGGCGGCCGCGTAGGCGTAGCCGTCCATGTCCCCGAACTGGGCCTCCAGCTCGGCGGCCCTCAGGCCCTCGTCATGGGTCATTTCCGCCTTGGCGTAAAGGGCATCCTTCTCCTGTTGGATCTTCCAAAGGTCTTCCTTGCCCATCAGAACCGTGTCCAAAACCGTGAATTCGTCGAAGGCGTACTGGTCCTGCTTGAGCATGGCGACCTTCACGCCCCGGTCCACCGCGATCTCGCCCTCGTCGGGCTTGAGTTGGCCCGCCAGGATCTTCATGAAGGTGGACTTGCCCGCCCCGTTGGCGCCGATCAAGCCGTAGCAATAGCCCGGGTTGAATTTGACCGTGACCTTGTCGAACAGGGTCTTCTTGCCGAAACGAAGGGTGACTTCCTTAGCCGAGATCATTTTTCTGTAGCCTTTGATTAAACTAAACAACATCCAACACAAAGACACAAAGACACCAAGAAAAACTTAGTCTTTGTTTAACCTTTAATTTAAGGGGGTTCTTCGTATCTTCGTGGCTTAGTGTCGGATTTTGGTTTTAAAGATCGCAATTGTCCGGGGTTTGCCCCCCCTAGTCAAGGGGCAGTCGAGGGGGGAGGAAGATGGAAACGGCCGGTACGGATATGGTTCAGGTGTTCCCGCCATTCCGCCAGGTCGGCCACATCCTGCGTGGGGAAAGCGTACTTGTCCTTGTAAACCCCGCTCTCATAGGTGATGACCTCCCCTTTTTTCACCCAATCGGTGCGGCCCTTGGCGCTAGTCACGAAGGACCCCTGGTGGGAATAGACCCTGACCTCTTTCCCCTGGGACACCACCTCCACCAGGGTGCCCCGGGCCTGACAAAGCATATCCCCCGCGTAGATCTCGAAGGGGTAATGGGGGGATTGGTCCAGCTGGGCCACCAGCTTCCCGGAAAGGAGGGTCACCCGGAAAAGAAGACCCCGGGTCTCATCGAACCGGAGCCGGCTGACGGACAAGCGGCTGTTCTCCCCCAGGTGCAGATAAGCCCGGTTCTTGAGCCGTAGAACCACCTCGGACTTGGGCCCGGTCGTGATTCTTTCGCTGTCATCCACCCATTGGTCAATGTGCGGGCGCGAGGTTTCTTCTATATCCTCCCTCAAAAGAGTGGCTGGCCCTACGCAATCCACGACCTTTAAGCGGGGATCCGAATCGTCCGCGCGAAGGGGGGAAAAAGCGCAGAAGGCCAGGGCCATTCCAAATAAGGCCGCGATTCGGATGTGGATAAAATATTCTTTCATGAGGCGCGTATTATAGGAAATAGCCGAAGAGAATGGAATTTCACGAGGAATCCGGAAAGAGTCAATCGGAGAGGAGCTTTTCCATCCGGATCAACTCTCCCAGCGACCAAGCCTGAAAGGGGCAGCCGCCCGGTAGGTGTGGCTTTTCCCCGTCGAAGAGTTCAGGGATATGCCCCGTGCCGGACGCGCGGAGAATTTCTTGAAACGGCTCCAAAAATTTCCGGCGGGCCTCGGCCTTGGCGGAGGCGCCTCCGCCCCGCGATTTTAACCATGCCTCCACGAAGGGCCCGGCCAGCCAGGGCCAGGCGGGACCCTGGTGGTAGGCGCTGTCCCTCTCGACGACGCCCCCCGTATAGTGGGGCTGATAACCCGGTTCACCGGGCGCCAGGGTTCTCAGCCCGACGGGAGTCCAAAGCCTCTTCTCGACTTCCTCCAGGACCCTGCGGGCCTTTTCCGGTGCGACTAAAACCAGAGGGAGCCCCCCCACCGCGAAAATCTGGTTGGGGCGGAAACGGGTATCGACCGACCCGGGGTAGCGGTCCCGGTCCACCAGGTCATAGAGATGCCCCCCCTGCTCGTACCAGAATTTTTCCTGGAAAGATTTACGGCCTTTCTCGAAAATTTCTTTCCATTCGGAATCGGGATTTTTCTCCGTCGAGAGCGCGAAGGCCAAGGCGTTCAGCCAAAGAGCCTCCACTTCCACTGGTTTTCCCACCCGTGGAGTGACGGCGTTTCCATGAACCCGGGCGTCCATCCAGGTCAGGGAACTGTTCCCCTCCCCGGACCACAGGAGTCCGTCCGTATCCAAGCCGATCCCCACGCGCACCCCCGCACGGTAACCTTCCAGGATTTTCCAACCCGCCCGGTTCAGTTCTTTCGCGGTTTCCTTCCCATGGGCAAGTTCATATTCCCTCACCGCCAGGATAAACCAAAGGGCCGAGTCCACCGAATGGTAGTCCGGCTCCTCTCCCCGGTCTGGAAAATGGTTGGGAAGCATGCCCTGGGTATCCAGCGTCCGCGACCATTCGAGGAGAATTTCCCGGCTGTCCTCCATCCTTCCCGAGGCGATCCCCAATCCCCTGAGGGCGATGAAGGTGTCCCTCCCCCAGTCCGTCAGCCAAGGGTAACCCGCCACCAGGGTCTTGCCCTTTCCCCGCTTGACGAAATAGGCCTCGGCCGAGCGCTGAAGAGGCGAGGAAAAGGCTTTCCTTCTTTTTTCCTCGGCGCTCCTCAGGGATTCGTACAGTTCCTCCACTTGGGGAATATCTTTTTCATCGGATGGATGGATGCCGTTGGCGGAAAAAAGGATCACGGCCCGGGTCTTGGTGATAGTCCATTGGAACAATCCCGGTGAGGCCAAATCCTCCAGGTGGTCCAAACCCCTTTCCAGTTCCTTTTCGTAAAGGAACTGGTAATACCATTCGGGTTTGTGGTGGTAATGGCCGTTATGCATTGCGGAAATGACCGGCGTGTTGGGATAGGGCTTCCATTGCACGAGCTTGTCAAATACCTGGGCGTCAAAGTTGAAGTTGGGATTCTCGTGGTGAAGGGAATGGTAATCACAACCGGCCAGGAGAGGCCTCAAGGAAAGGCGGACCGACCCCGTCTCGGAAAGCAGCTTAAAGGAAAGCACCGCCATGGGACGGCCATGCGGGACGAAAAATTCATACTCCAATTGGAGCCCGTTGGCGAGCCGATAGACCCGGCGGGGCCAAAGATCGTTCTCGAAGGAAACCAGGTTGTCGGTATTTTCGGGGACCTGAACGTTGGGATAATAGGCCTGGGGGTTGAGGAAATTGAAGTCATTGCCAGTTTCCACCCAAGCGTCGACGCCCTTCACCAGGGCCATGCGGCCCGTCGGGGGGGTGGTGGCAGTCAAGAGCAAGGCGTGGTAACGGCGGGTGCGCAATCCTAAGGCGGTGCCGGAGGCAAAACCCCCCAGCCCGTCCGCTTCCAGCCATTCCTGTTCCCGTAATGAGGTGTCGGTCATTTTAAATCCTTGGTGTTGTTGCCCTCATCGGGGGTCGAATTGCCCAATCCCCCTACTATTTTATGTCCAAATGGGGGAATAGCCCAACCTTATTGGGCCCGAATGAGTGAGTGGACCTATCCATGGACAAAAAGGCTGCAGGAAATAAAGTAACTGATTCGTAACCCAAAAAGGATTTCAGGTCATTGTTTATTCAAAAGAATGGTTCCTATGATAGGGACGTAAAAGTTGCATTTTTCACATCGAAAACTAATTAAGGAGACCCAAATGCCGGAACCCCATATCGCCGCTAAACAACCCGCGAAAGTGGAATTGGAAGCGGGAAAGACTTACGCCTGGTGTGCCTGCGGCTACTCAAACAATCAGCCTTTCTGTGACGGCTCCCACAAGGCCCACGAGGGATTCGCACCCATGGTTTTCAAGGCCGAGGAAGCCAAAACGACATTTTTGTGCCAATGCAAACATTCGAACAATAAGCCCTATTGCGATGGGACACACAAGAGTTTGTAACCCCGATATGCACAAACAGGCGGGTCCCAAAGGGTCCGCCTGTTTTACTTTTTCTCCAGTTGAAGCCATTCCGGAAGGCGATTAAAGATCGCCCGCACCCTCTTTTGGGTTTCCTCCACCCGTTCCAGCATTTTCTCCGCGGCTTCCTTTTCTTTTCCCAAGCCCGCCCGCCAGGCCAGCCGTTTCAACCTTTCCAAATCCGTTGGGAGTTCGTCATCCCCAGTTTCCCGCACCATGCGATGACGGGCCTCCAACAACCGGTAAAAGCGGTAGGCTCCCAGTAATTCATCCAAGATTTCTGGGGGAACGATTCCCTCCTCTTTAAAAATCCCCAGGGCCGTGGGGACATGGGGTACCCGCAGGATGTTCTTATCTTTTCCGAAAGCCACCTGGAGAAACTGGACGAAAAACTCGATGTCCACGATGCCGCCCGGAGATACCTTGAGCTCAAGTCCTTGGGCCATCTTGGCCTTTTCCTCCATCTGCTGTCGGATATCCAAAATCTCATCGTATTCCTGCCGCGTCAGGCCCCGGCCGTAAACGAATTCATCGATCATTTCCTTCACCTCGGTGGCGGTCTGCCGGTCCCCGGCCAAATAGACCGCCCGGGTATAGGCCAGCCTTTCCGCGCTTTGGGCGAAGGTCTGGAAATATTGACGGTAGGCCGCTACCGAATGGATCATCTGGGCTTCCCGGCCCATGGGCCGAAGCCTGGCGTCCACCTTGTAAGCCTTTCCATGGTTCGTGGAGGAGGCCATGACTTGTGTGAAAGTTTCGGATAGTTTGAGGTAGGTCTCGAACCCGACTTCCTTCGCTTCCTTATCCCCATAGATGAAAAGAAGGTCCAGGTCCGATCCGTAGTTCATTTCCCGGCCGCCTAGTTTCCCCATGCCGAAAAGGCAGAAACCCTTAGGGGTGGAGGGAGAGTTGTCCACGCAGGGGATATCCATGCGCTCCGTCGCGATCCCGAGCCCCGAGCGCGAAAGGGCCGTGGCCAGGCGGGAAAGCTCGGCGAAACAATCGAACAGTTCCCGGCGGCCCATCAGGTCCTGTAGGCCCACCCGCAAGACCTCGCCGTCTTTTACTTCCCGTAAAAGATTAAGCCGGTCTTCCCTGTCCGGCGTCTGACTGATCCGATCCTCCAGGACGTCGAGAAAATCCTGCACCGATTGGGGCGTTCGCTCGCCCAGGGCCCGGATCACGATGTCGAAATTCCCGGGGTGAGTCACCAGGATTTCGGAAAGAAAAAGGCTATTGGAAAAAAGCTCCAGCATCCATTTCAGCAGGGTGGGGTTTTCGCCCAGGTAACGCAGGTAGACATCAGGCAAAGAACTGGCCCGGAGGAAACTTTCCATCTGGTTCAAGGCCCGGTCCGCGTAGGGCACCTTGGCCAGGGACTTCAACAGGTCCGGCCCCACCTGGTTCCAAAGGGTTTCACCCTTGGCCCCCGCCGAGCGCCTCAGGCGCCCGACTAGGGCGGTGAGATTGGATGCGGCCTGGACTGGGTCGAGGAATACCCCCCCTTGGAGCGTCTCCGCCAAACTCTCCTGGTCGTTTTCCAGGGCCCCTTCCACAATTTTCGAGACGACGTCCCGACGGGGCCGGATCTTGAAAATCTCCTGATAGAGCCCATGCACCTTGAGGGTGACTTCCCGGTAGGCAGTATGGAAACTTCTGACCGCGCTGGTTCCCTTCTCGTTCTCGAAACCAAGTGAGCGGGCCAATCTTTCAAGGTCCGCCTGCTTGGAGGGAAGCGTATGGGTCTGTAGCCCCTCGACCATCTGCAGACGGTGTTCTAACTGACGTAGGAAACAGTAGGATTCCTCTAAGGTCTTGGCGTCTGGCTTCAGCAGGAACCCGCCGGAGGCCAAGGCCTCCAAACCCTGCAGGCTGTTGGCATTGCGCACCTCGGGATGCACCCCGCCGTGGACCAACTGGAGGAACTGGATCATGAACTCGATCTCGCGAATACCTCCCAGCCCTAGCTTCACATGGGTCTTTTCCCGTCCTTTGGATTCCATCTTTTGTTTGATGAGCCCCATGATCTCGCGAATTTCCTTCAGGTAAACCGAATCAAGATTCTTTCGGAAGATGACGGGCTCCACGCCCTTCAGGAATTTTTCCCCTAATCCCAAGTCCCCGGCGCAGGGTCGGGCTTTCAAGAGGGCCTGCAGTTCCCAAGGCTGGCCCCGGCTCTCGTAATGTTCCAGGTATGCGTCCAGGGACTTGGCCATGTCCCCCAGCCCCTCGGGCCGAAGGCGCATATCCACCTTATATAGAAGCCCCAAGGGCGACTGGGACGGCAAAGCGGCGATGACCCATTCCGCCAGATCGTTGAAATAGCGCCGGGCCTCGGCCCCCGTGCCCTCATAGACGAAAAGCAGGTCCACGTCGGAGTAAAAATTTAATTCCCTTCCCCCCAGCTTGCCCATGCCCATGACCGTGAATGACCCCGGGGGTGGAGAAGGGTAACGGGGACCCAAGGCTTCCTTCCCCAGATCCAAGGCTTTCTGGAGGATCAGGTCGGCTGTATCGGAAAGCTCCCGGGTCAAATCCTTCACGTTCGACAGGCCCAGGATGTCCCGGGCCCCCAGGCGCAGCATGCGCCGCCTTTTCACCCGGCGCAGGGCGTTCAGCTTGCCTTCCAGGTCCGTGGCCGATTCCATCTCCAAGCGGAAGATGTCGCCCAACTTATCCCGGTTGAACTTGGAATAAAGGCCCTCGTCGATGAAGAGCCAATAAAAAAGGCCGGGTTCATGGCACAGGATGGAAGCCAGGTAGGGGCTTAAGCCTAGGACCCGTGCCAGGGCCTGCCGGGCGGGGGGTGTTCGAAAAAGATATTCGTATAACTGGGTCCGGTGAAAAGCTTTTTCGGCGAAGGTGGAAAACTGGGAGAGAGCCAGGCCGGGATCGGGGGATTTCGCGAATTCCCGGATCATCAAGGGCAGGAGAGGTTCCCAGGCCTCCCGATCAAAAGGGGGCTGGGCCAGGCCGGCCAGTTCTTTCCAGGCCTTCGAAAGGTTTTTAAAACCGAAATGCTTGAGAGTTTGCAGACCGTCCTTGGAAGGCGTCTCGGGACTGAGGTAAAAGGCGAGGGAAGCCGGTTCCATGAAGGCCTATTTCAAGGCCTGATCGCCCTTCTCGTTGGTCCGGATGCGCAAGGCGTCTATGATTTGCGAAACGAACACCTTGCCGTCCCCGATCTTGCCGGTCTTGGCCGAGCGGGAAATGGCCTCCAGAATGGCGTCCTTCTTGTCGTCCGGGCAGACAATTTCCAGTTTCAGCTTAGGCAGGAACTCGATGGGCACCGAGCCCCCCTCGAATATCTCCTCATGGCCCTTCTGCTTGCCGAACCCCCGCACTTCCAAAACCGTCATTCCGGTCACCCCGGCTTTAACCAGGGCTTCCTTTACCGTGTCCAGCTTGTGGGGCTTGATGATGGCTTCGATCTTGAGCATAAGAGTTCCCCTTTTTAAACTACTTTGAAGGACTATTATCCGCCTGATGGCGTTAACAAATGAAGCTTTAACCTAAACCTTAATCTATTCCACGGCCTTGCCCAGGAAGGGCACGTTGGGTACAGGCAGGTTCTGGAAGGCCCGGGGTAGGGCGGGTTCCACGAAGGTGTGGAGTATTTCCTGGTGAAAGATCCCCAACAATAGGACGCCCGAGGCCAGGACCATGATGGGAAAAAGGGTTGAGAAGGAAGGGGGTGCCAGATCTGGTACTGGCGGCCGGTGCTCACATAGGTAAAAGGTAAATTTTCCTAGGTAATAGAGGTTGAAGAGGGTCGTCACCCCCAAGATGACCAGGAGAACCCAATCGTGTTTTTCCAAGGCGCCCTGGACCAGGTAAAACTTCGCGAAAAATCCGCCGGTCGGGGGGATCCCTACGGCCGTGGCCAGGAAAACCATCAGGGCGGTGAAGGTCCAAAATCGGTGCCGGGCCATGCCGATCAAGCGCAAGAGGGGATGAGGCCCCGCCCCCTGGCGCAAACCTTCCGAAACGAAGAAAAGCCCGGCCACGCCGAGGGTCTGGCTCAACACTTCCAGCAGGCTGCCCGCCAAACCGCTTTTATTCCCCAAGAGAAAACCAGCCAGGATGTAACCGCCTTGAGCCACAGCCAGGTAAGCCATGGCTTGTTGGAAATCCCTTTGGCGGGCCGCTAAAAAAAATTGGGCGAGGGACAGGAACACGAGCGCATACAGGAAGGCCGTCACCCAGAGTGGCAACACCAGCCCCGGCACGTTCAAGGTGAAGAAACAAAGCACGAACAAAAGATATCCCGTAGCCCGGGCCCCCGTGGAAACCAGGAAACCGGTGACAAAGGAAGGGGTATGGTTTAGGAGACGGCTAAAAAGATAGGGCGTGGGAAAAAGGGCGGGCAGGACCCCCACCATCAACACGAAAAAGCCAGCGGAAAGGGCCACCTCGGGGGTTTTGGAGGTAAACAATTGGGCTAGAAGGTCATCCAATTGGACCGTACCGGCGGAAGCGGCGAGGAAAACAACGCCTAAAAGAAAAAAGGTCACGGCGGCGCTGCCCCAAAGTAAAACCCGATAGGCGTCCAAGGCCCCTTTGGGATTGATCAAGAGGAGGATGCCCGCCCCAAATACCACCAGAGACTCCAAAAGCAGGTACAGGGAAAAGGCGTCCCTAAGTAACAAAAGCTCCAGCACTGTTCCCGTGACAAAAAGAAAGAGGGAGAGAAGCCACCTTTCCCTCAAGGCCCCTCCCGGTCCTGGAAAGCGAAGCCGTCTTGCGTAAAACCAAGCCAATAGGGCCACTCCCAGGATGAACCCGCCCAATAGGGCGTTGAGTGGGGTTTCCCTCAGCTCGATGCCCCAGGGGGGCGCCCAACCCGCCAACTCGTAATTCCAAAAACCCTTCGCCAAAACCACTGGAAGGGTCTGAACCAAAACCCACATGTCCAATATCAATGACGTCATATATAGAAGGGAACATAAACGTCTGGAAAGAAGGGCTCCTCCCAGGCAAAGGAGGGCCCCGGCCCAGGGCACCAATAGGAGCAAGATCAGCATATGGGCGCTCATGGTTTCAACTTTCGGTCGATTTCATCCTCAACCCAAGTCCCATATTGGCGTTTCAAAAAGGAAGCCAGCCCCAGCAGGAGGGAGCCTACCAATAAAGCCGTCAGGATGGCCCCCACACCCAAGCCCAAAGCCAGGGGATTAGGAGCGCTGGAACCGGGAGCGGGATTTTCAAAGGCGAGTTGGCATAGGAAGATACCGGTTGAAAACTGGAGCAGAAACCAGGCCCCCGCCTTGTGGTCCAGCCGGTTGAAATAAAACAAACCCCAAAAACCAATGGCCGCCAAAAGCAGTGGGAGGAAGTAGTGGAAAACGAGCGCCGGATGTGGGGTCACGTCTTGCCCTTGGCACGAATGATCAGGAAAGGCAAAAAGGCGATGATGGCTAGCCCCAGCACCCAGGCCGCGCCCAGCACCCTGGCCTTATCAGGCGTTGTGAAAAGCGCCCAACATTCATAATCGAGGAACCGGCAACCTTTCAAAATACTTAAATAACCAATGATCAAAAGACCCAAACTACCCACCGCGCATAAAAGAAGGCCCATCCCCTGGAGCCTTGAGAGCTGGACGTTCATAGCCTGGGCGCTGCCCCACCTCAAAAGCCACGCGCCCATGGCCAAAAGCGAGAAAAGAAGCAGGTCGAAGGAACGGTAATCGCCCAGGACCGCGGCGAGGGGAAGGGCCCACCCCGTTTCCACGGCGGATTGGGCCTCGTACCGGGCGCTCACGTGAACCGAGAGGGGAGCTGTGATATCGCCTGGAGCCGGCATGAGAGAAAGGGCCCCGGCGAAGGCCAGGATGAAAAAGAGGGTCAATACCCAGGAAGCCGCTTTCAAATTTCCTCCCAAAAAAATAACTTCGAGGCCTATCCTAGGGCCCCCGCCTTAAAGCCGTCAATGTCGGCGGGCCCTCATCCGAGGTATCATAGCCGTCAATTCCTTCGCCGGGAGCGCGGTTTGCCAAAATCTTTCAATCCTTACCTTCCCCTGCTCACGGCCGCCCTCGGCCAGCTTTTCATGGCGCAATCTTCTTTGCCCTGGACCTTGGCGCCGGGACTTTTCTTTTACGGTCTTTCTTTTTGGCTTCTCGCCCGGGACTCCCGGATAACTGCGCCTGAACCCACGCCTTCACTCGAATCCCTATCGCCGAAAATCGAGACGCTGGCCTTTTGCCTCATTTTCCTGGCCGCCCTTTTCTTTCGACTGTACCGGCTGGATTCCCTGCCCGCCGGGATGCACACCGACCAGGGTTTGGAAGCCGAGTATGGAATATGGGTCTTGAGGGGTTGGAGGCCCTTCTATGAGATTTACCATTACCAGGTTCCCGAACTCCTCATGGCTTATCTTTCAGCGGCTTGGTATTTGATCTTCGGCGCTTCTTACCTTTCATTTCATGGCCTCTATATTTTCTTGGCCATGTTGGCCTTTCCTTTCATTTATTGGACCTTCCGACAATGGACGGGGCCCCGAACCGCCCTATCTGGATTGGCCATAATGGCGTTGATGCGCTGGAACTGGACGGCGCCACGGAACATGCACGCCGCGTGCGAACTAGGCCTTTTTCTGTTTGCCGGGCTGGCCTTTTGGCTTTATGGGATTAGGAGGAATTCCCGACTTTCCCTACTGGCATCGGCCCTTGTCTTGGGATTGGGATTCTACACCTACCAGTTGTTCAAGGTCGTACCACTTCTCTTCTTTTTTTATGCCCATTACGAGAAAAAGAGAGGTTTATCCCTTCGGCGATTGGTTCCCTGGGCCGTCCTCCTGATGGCTTTTGCCCTTCCCCTGCTGGCCTATTTCGTCATGAACCGGACGATGGGAAACCGGGAAAAGGATCTATTCATCGGCCAAGCGGTGGTATCCCAAAAAAGCCTCGTGCCGATTTGGCGGCAAACAGCCGCCGATTGTCTGATGTTCAACCGACGGGGCGATAGCAACCCTCGCCACAATTTGCCGGGTACACCTATGTTGGACGGAATCACCGGGGTCCTGTTTGTGCTGGGCCTGGGGTTGGCCTGGCTGAACCGCCGAGAACGGACGGGGTTTTATCCCCTGGCGGGTTTTCTTTTGTTCATGGCCGTCGGTTCCCTGACCGACGACCCGGCCAATTCCAACCGGCTTTGGATCCTCTCCGTTTTCGCGGCCTATTTCGCGGGGTTGGCTTTGGGAGAATTGAGGCATCGCCTCGTCGCTTTAAATGTCCCGAAAATGATTTTGACGGCAAGCGCCCTGATCCTATTCGCCCTTTTGGCAGCGCTCAACGCCCGGGTTTATTTTGTTCAAATGGCCCATTCCCCCGAATGCCAAATGGCTTACGGCAAGGAGCAAACCTATATCGGCCAAAGCGTCGAAAACCTGGAAAGATCGGCCCCGGACCGGTACCGGTTTTTCATCCCTTCCCTCTATTTCCTCAACCACACGGTCAAATTTTTCTCCGATGCCTCCCACGCGACGGTCTCTCCCCAGAGCCTGGATGATTGGACCAGCGGAAGAATCCCCAAAGACAAGGACGCGGTTTTGTTCCTGGAACAGGGAAAAACCGGCATTGAAGGGTTTTTCAAAACCCTATTCCCCGGGGGGCAGGAAGATCTATTAACGGGCCCCGACGGACAAACATTGGTCTACCGCTATCTGATACCCAAGGAAACTCTCAACCCCTGGAAAGGATGGAACCGGGGCCTGGTGGGGACCTACTGGAACGCCTCCAAACCCGCCCAAAATCCGGTAACCGTTAAGGCCGATCCCCTCTTGAACTTTTCGAACAAAGAGGATTTTCCCTTCCAGACCTACCCGCCCTTTTTTATCCGTTGGCAGGGGACCTTGGAAATTCCTCAACCAGGAACCTATCAATTCGAGGCCTTGACCTGGGATTGGGCCAAGGTTTGGATCGATGGAAAACCCTGCTTTGAGAATGGAAAATCGTTGAAGGAAGAAATCCAGCTCAGCCGGGGTGCCCACGCCCTTCGGGTGGAATACCGCAAAACTAGCCAGGATTGGATGGCCCTGCACCTGATTTGGATGTTTCCCAGTTCCGACCATTGGGAAGTGATTCCGGCAACCGTATTTGGGAAGATCCCTTCAAAACCGTAAGTCTTTTTTTAATCCTTCCAGCCTTCCACCCCCACCAAAGGAACAAACTTCACCCGGTACAATTCCTTCTCCTGAAAATGGGTTTCGGATCTTTTAATAACCCTTACAAGGGCCTGTTCCTCCCTTTTTCCCACCGGGATCAAAAGGGTTCCTCCTATTTTTAGTTGGGAAATGAGGCTCTTTGGAATCCCTGGGCCTCCGGCAGAAACCAGGATGGAATCAAACGGTGATTTTTCAACCCATCCCATGCTGCCATCCCCCGCCATAGCTTCGACGTTGATAATGCCCAGGCTTTTCAACCGATCCAGGGCCGATACCAAAAGCTGGGGTTCCTTATCCACCGCGAAAACCTCACCTACCAGGCCCGATAAAACTGCGGTCAAGTATCCGCTACCCAAACCTACCTCCAGGACGCGATGTTCCTTTCGGGGCTCTAACAACTCGATCATGGAAGCCACGATGTAGGGCTGGCTGATGGTCTGGCCGAATCCAATGGGAAGGGGCCCATCCGTATAGGCCTTGGGTTTTAATTCCTCGGGAACGAAGAGGTGCCGGGGAGTATTCCTCATGGCCTGGAGGACCGAGGGGTTCCGGACGCCCCGGGCCTGGATCTGCTCTTTCACCATGGCTTGGCGCTCATCCATCCGTTCGGAATAAAGAGGTTCGGTCATTTAATCAGTTTAGGCCGCATGGCCCGTACCGCTAAAAACCCCAGGATAAAGGGAACAGTCAGGATATAGGCCAGGCTGACCGGAAGGTCGGGGGCAAAAACCCCCGTGGTCAGCTCGCGCGAAAGATGCACGAAATGGTAAAGGGGCAGGACATAGGCCAGCTGCTGGATGAAGGGAGGAAGCTTCTCGATGGGAAAGAGGGTTCCGGAAAAAAGGATGAGCGGCGAGATCACGCCCGAGACGAAGTAATTGAACTGGCTGATGTTCCGGACCAAGCGGTTGGCGAAGAACCCCAAGCTCCCGAAAGCGATGGCGGTAAAAAACCCTACCAGGGGCACCAGGAGAGCCAAGGGGGAATGCAGGACATGGAAAAGGGAAAGCACCCCCAGCATGATCGCCGAGTAAAAGATCCCCTTGGTCCCGGTGAAAAGCAGTTCTCCCCAGAAGACTTCCGCGGGTCCCACCGGGGTGGCCACCATGGAATCGTAGTGGTGGTCCACTTCCAGGCGGAAATAGGTGCCATAGGAAGTCTCAAAGGCCGAGGTGTAAACCGCTGACATCATGATCTGGGCGGGCGTGATGAAGGACAGGTAATCCACCCCTCCCATGGGCCCCACCGCCGCCGCCAGGCCCCATCCGACCGCCATGATGAAGATCAAAGGCTCGAAGAGGGTCGGGAAGGCGTTGGTATAGAGCTCGTTCATATAGACCACGTAATGCCTCATCCAGACCGAGCCCAGACGCTGGGCAGTGCTGGGGACCGGCCGCATCTTATTCGGACTCATGGAGGTCCCTCCCGGTGAGTTTCAAAAACAGGTCTTCCAGCCCGGTGGGACGGATCTGGAAATCATTCTTAGAAGCCAGGGCGATCCGCTCCAGGGCGGCGGGCGAGGTGGAGTAAAGAAAGAAACGGTCCTCATGGCTTTCCACCGCCACGTTTCGCATCAGTGCCCCTTTGGGCAGTTTGGCGGAGGATGGCAGTTCCATGACGAAGGGTTTGAGGTGCTTCTTGACCAGGTCCGCGGGCTTGCCCTGAACCAGCACCTTGCCCTTGTCGATGACCAAGAGTCGGTCGCAAAGCTGTTGGGCTTCTTCCATGTAGTGGGTGGTCAAGAGCAGGGTGACCCCCTGCTGTTTCAATTCCCGGAGTTTGGCCCAGATGAGATGCCGGACCTGGGGGTCCAGCCCGGTGGTGGGCTCGTCGAGAATAATGAGGTCCGGGTCGTTCAAGAGCGCCCGGGCGATGACCAGCCGGCGCTTCATCCCGCCGGAAAGATCATCCACCTTGGAATTAGCCCGGCTTTCCAGGGCCATGAACCGCAATAGTTCAGAGATTTTTGTTCTTAATTCGGCGGGCGGCAGGCCGAAATACCGGCCGTAAATCTCCAGGTTTTGGGCGACGGTGATTTCCTCGTCCAGATTGTCCGACTGGGCCACGACCCCCAGGCGGTTCTTGATCTCGGGGGCCTTTTGGTCGGGGTCCATGCCAAAAACGGTCAGTTCCCCGCTCGTTCGTGGGGAAAAACAATAGATCATCTTCATGAGGGTGGATTTGCCGGCGCCGTTGGGGCCGAGAAACCCGAAACACTCGCCGGTCTTCACATCGAAATCAACGCCCTTCACGGCTGTGAATTCGCCGTATTTTTTCACGATGTTCTTGGATCGGATGAGGGTCAAGCTCAAGGGACAGCCTCGGTCGGGGAATAAGGTGCGTCATCATACTCAAAGGGAGGGGTAAGAAAAAAGGGGGCCGGTTGCCCAGCCCCCTTTCTCTCCTTCTGCGGTTCCGCACCCTTCAGGATGAGCGGGAACAAAACAACCGAACTATTTCTTTTTTGGGGGCTTCGAAGGTAACTCCAACGGGGCCAAATCATCCTCTCCCTCACCCGAAAGCCGTCGAATCCACAGCCTGAAATCATCCACGTAACCAAACCCCGACGGGACAATGATGAGGGTCAAGACCAGGGAGCTGATGAGTCCTCCCTCCATGGCAATGCCCATCGACTGCCTGAACTTACCGACCTCGGTCAGGGCCAGGGCCACCGGCAGCATCCCCGCGATGAGGGCAAAGGTAGTCATAAGAATGGGTCGCAGGCGAACCCGGCCGGCGGCTTTCAAGGCCTCGTCCCGGGGCATTCCCTTGCGCATCATCTGCAGGGTGTAATCGACCAGCAGGATGGAATTTTTCGTGACCAATCCCATCAGCATAATGATAGAGATCATGCTGAAGATACTCAGCGTGACGTAGGGGATGAAGATTCCGCCGATGAAGAGCGCGGCCAAGGCGCCCACCATGGCCAAGGGGATGGACATCATGATGGCCAGGGGAAAGATCGGCGATTCATACAAACTGGCCAGGATCATGAAGGTGAAAAGCGTGGAAAGTCCCACGGCGATGAGCATGTTGACGATCAAATCGTGGAAATCCTCGGCCTGTCCCACGAACTCATAAGAGACCCCCTTGGGCATCTGCATTCCATCCAGAATTTTCTTTCCTTCCTTCAGCACGTTGCCCAAGCTCCCGCCGGTGGCCAGTTGGCCGGTGATCTGCACATAGCGGGCCCGGTCTTCCCGGTCGATCTCGGAAGGCCCCTGGGTCGTGACGGGTTGCGCAATTTCCGAGAGCCTTATCAGGTTGCTGTTCTGGTTGGGGACCAAAACACGCGGGAACTCGGTCTGCAGGTTGCGCTGATCATCCTGCAGGCGCACGCGGATGAAATATTCCAGCCCTCCCTGGCGGAACTTGGCCGGCGTGGCCCCTTCTACCTGGGTTCGAAGCTCGTTGCCCGCCTCGATCCCCGAGACCCCCAGGCCCTTGAGTTTCCTCGGATCCAGTTTGACCTGAAACTCGGGTTTGCCCCCGTTGTAGGTCGACTGCACGTCCGCCAGTCCCTTTATGTTTTTGACTTTTTCCACCACCTCCTGGGCGAAAGGCGCCAGGATTGAGTAATCCTCCCCGATCAGGTTCAGGGTGAAAGGGGCCTGCGCCATGACCGGATCGAAATCGGACACCTGCGGGCTCAATTCGTCGCGATAGGGTTCCAGTTCCTTACGGAGGATCTCTTTCAAATCGGCCGTGCCGATCTTCCGCTGGCTGGAGGGCTTCATCAGGATATAGAGGTTGGATTTGTTCGATCCCTGATTGGCGCCGGTGGCGTCCGATCCGCCGATGGTATCCGCCACAAGTTCGACCTCCGGATGCTTCCGCACCAGGGCCTCGATCATCAGGGTCTTGTCCCGCATGGTTTCCAGGTCGGTGGCCGGAGCGGCTTTCAAATACACCGCGAATTGGCCCACGTCCGCGGCTGGCTTGAAGTCGACCTTCATGAAGGGCAGAAGACCCAGGCTCAAGAGGAAGATGGCGATGGCCGAAAGGACGATCCAAAAGCGGTGTTTCAGGCACCAGCCAATGACCCCGATGTAACCTTCCTGAAGGTTATCCTGAAACCGCGCGAACCCCCGGAGGAAAGGGGCGCAGAAATGATCGATGGTATCGATCAAGCTATAACCCTTTCCCCTTTTCTTGCCCCAGAAGGCCGAAAGCATGGGGCCCATGACCATCGCCTCAAAGAGGGAGATGGCCATGGCGAAGCAAACCGTCAAGCCGAACTGACGGAAGAACTGACCCACCAAACCACTCAGGAAGGAGATCGGCATGAAGACCGCGATGACCACCGAGGAGGTGGCCACCACCGCCAGGCCCACCTCCATGGCGGCCTCAACCGCGGCCTTTCGGGGTTCCTCCCCCTTCTCGATATGGCGCCAGATGTTCTCGCGCACCACAATGGCGTCGTCGATGAGAAGCCCCACCGCCAGGGACAGGGCCAGCAGGGTCATCATATTGAGGGTGAACCCCACCCCATTCATCAGGAAGAAGGCCCCGAAGAGTGACACGGGCAGGGCCGTGATGGTGATGAGGGTGGAACGGAAACTACCCAAAAAGAGGAAAACGACCAGGATGGTGAGGAAAACCCCCTGGAGGATGGTGAACTTGACATCCTCCAAATTCATCCGGATATACCAGGCCATGTCTTGGAACATGATCAGATGGGGGTTCCCGGGGCGCCCCTGAAGGTTCTCGTTGATCTTGCTGATGCGCTTCAGGAGCCCGTCCACCACCGCGACGGTGTTGGCCTTGGATTGTTTCACCACCTGGATCACGAGGGTGGCCTGGCCGTTGATATAACTGTAGCCTTGCGCGTCCTCCACCGTATCCACGACCTTGCCCAACTGTTCCACGGGCACGGAAACATCCGACCCCATAAAGTTGACCGAGGTTTGCCGCAAGCGGTCTAGGTCGTCATATTGGCCCACCGACCGGAAGAGCAGATCTTGTCCCGCCACCTGAACCTTGCCCACGGGCACGTTCATGCCGTTCAAGCCGATACGGGTGGCTACCTGCGAGGCGCTGATGCGGAAACGGTTCAAGAGGTTCCGGTCGAGCTGCACCTGGATCTCCCGCTTGCGCCCGCCCTGGATACTGATAACGCCCACTCCCTGCACCTGCGCCAGTTGGGGTTTGATGACCTGATCGGCCAGGTCGTAGGCCTGGGCGGGGGGAAGGCTCGAGGAAAGACTCAACTGGGCGATGGGAAGCGCGCTGGGGTCCAGCCGCCGCACGATGGGCTCGTCGATATCCTTGGGCAGGGTCGAACGGGCGAAGGACAAGTGGTCCTTCACCTGCTGTTCGGAATCCTTCACGTCTGCGTCCATATTGAACTGGACCATGACCACGGAGTAGCCTTCTTGGTTGACGGAGGTGACTTTCTTCACCCCCTGGATCGTGGAAAACTCGTCCTCCAGGGGCTTGGAGATCTGAGTCTCGATCTCCTCCGGCGAGGCGCCCTGGTAGGGCGTGGTCACGATGACGAAAGGAAAGCTGACGTCGGGAAAAAGATCGACCGGCATGATGCTGTAGGCGAGGACTCCCAGGACCAGGATCAGGATGATCACGCAGCTCATGAAAACCGGGCGATCGATGGCGAGTTTGGGTAAATTCAAGATGTTTTCCTTATTTCTTGGAGGCGATAACCATTATGGACCGAACAGGTAAAATCAGAGCTTTTTCAACGCGTTTTCGTTTTCTTTCCTGCGGGGACAGCGGCGGGTTCCGCGTTCAAGGCGGAGAAAATCCGCGTCAGCCAAAGCCGAAAATCGTCCACATACCCGAACACCGAGGGCACGATAACGAGGGTTAAAAGAAGAGAGCTTAACAACCCCCCCTCAATGGCCACCCCCATGGATTGACGGAATTTCCCGACCTCGGTCAAAGCCAGGGCCACCGGCAACATCCCCGCGATCAGGGCGAAAGTGGTCATGAGGATGGGGCGCAAACGCACCTTGCCGGCGGCTTTCAGGGCCTCATCCCGGGGCATGCCTTTTCTCATCATCTGCAGGGTATAGTCCACCAAAAGGATTGAATTTTTCGTAACCAATCCCAAAAGCATGATCAAGGCCACCATGCTGAAGATGTTCAAACTTAAGGTGGGTACGAAAATTTGCCCGATGAAGAGGGCGAAGAAAGCCCCCACGATGGCCAAGGGGATGGCCAGCATGATGGTGAAGGGGATGATCGGCGATTCATAGAGGCTGGCCAGGATTATATAGGTGAAGAGCACCGCCAACCCCACCGCTTCCAGCATGCTTACCATCAAATCCTGCAGGTCCTGGGCCTGGCCCACGAACTCGTAGGTCACCCCGGGCGGCAGTTTCATACCCTTCATGATCTCCTTGGACTTGTCGATGGCGCCGCCTAAGGCGCCGCCGGGCCCCAACTGCCCCGAGATCATGATGTAGCGGGCACGGTCCTGACGGTCGATCCGGGCCGGCCCCTCGGTCGTCACGGGGTGGGAGATGTCGGACAACCGGACCATGTTGTGGTTCTGGTTGGGCACCAAAATCGAGGGATACTGTTTTTCCAGGTTTCGTTGGTCTTCCTTTAAACGGATCCGGATGTCGTAATCTTCCCCGTGCTGCCGCAGTTTGGCCGCCACCAATCCTTCCACCTGCGTACGCAGTTCCATCCCCGCGTCAACGCCCGAGACCCCCAGCGCCTTCATGCGTTCCGGGTCGAGCACGGCCTGGAACTCGGGTTTCCCCCCGTCATAGGTTGATTGCACGTCCGCCAGGTCCTTGATCCCGCGGATCTTCTCGGCGACCTCGTTGGCGAAGGGTACCAGGGTGGTGTAATCATCTCCCACCAGGTCGAGGTTGAAGGGAGCCTGATCGCCGAAAGCGCTGGCCTCGGCCACTTGGGGCTGAAGGGCCTCCTTATAAGGCGTCAGCTCCTTGCGCACCATCGCCATCAGGTCCGAGGTCGTGTACTTGCGCTCCTGATAGGGCTTGAGCCGGATGTAAAGACGCGCCTTATTGACCCCCGATTGGGCCCCGGAAGCGTCCACGCCGCCGATGGAACCGGAGAGCACCACAACTTCTGGATGTTTCTGGATGACCTGTGCCAGCTGTTCGGTCTTTTGCTTCATCTCGTCCAAGGAGGTGCCGGGCGCCGATTTCAACAGCACCACGAATTCACCCACATCGGCTGTGGGCAGGAAGGTGAACTTGATCTTGGGGCCCAAGACCAGCATGGAGAAGAAAAACAGGCAGATGGCCCCCCCGATCACCTTCTTGCGGTTCTTCAGGCACCAATCGATGAGAACGGAGTACCGGGCCTCCAAGAAATCCTGGAACCGGCTGAAGGCCCGGAGGATGGGACCGATGACGGGGAGTTCCTTGTCTTCCTTGGAGCTTTTCCGCGCCCAGTACGCCGAAAGCAGGGGCCCCATGACCATGGCCTCAAAAAGCGAAATCCCCATGGCGAAACAAACCGTCATCCCGAATTCCCGGAAGAATTGGCCCACGATCCCGTGCAGGAAAGCGATGGGCAAAAAGACCGCGATGATAACGGAGGAAGTCGCCACGACCGCCAAGGCTACCTCCAACGCTCCCTTTACGGCGGCCTCCTTGGGGGGCATGCCTTCCTCGATGTGCCGCCAGATATTCTCCCGCACTACGATGGCGTCATCGATGAGGAGCCCAACGGCCAGGGAAAGGGCCAGGAGGGTCATGACGTTCAGGGTGTAGCCCTGGCTGTTCATAAGAAAAAAGGCTCCCAAAAGGGACACGGGAAGGGACGTAATCGTGATGAGGGTCGACCGGAAACTACCCAGGAAAAGCAGCACCACCAGGATGGTCAACAGGATGCCCTCAATAATGGTGTACTGGACGTCGGTCAAGTTCATCCGCACCGGACGGGCCATTTCCTGGATGAGGGAGAGTTGGGGGTTCCCCGGCCGGGTCTTGAGAAACTCGTTGATCTTATTCATCTGCTTCAAGGCCCCATCCACCACGGCCACCGTGTTGGCCTTGGACTGCTTAAAGACCTGGAGGACCAGGGTGGTTTGGCCGTTCACGAAACTATAACTGTCCGGGTCGGCGGTGGTATCGATAACCTGTCCCAGCTTATCCACCGTCACCGAGACGTCGGAACCGTAAAAGTTGACCGGAGTGCGTTTGATGCGTTCCAAATCGTTGTACTCACCCACCGAACGGAAGATCAATTCCTGGGGACCCAGGTCCACCTTGCCCACCGGCACGTTCATGCCGTTCAACCCGATTTTGTCGGCCACCTGGCCCGCGCTGATGCGGTACCGGTTGAGCTGGTCCCGGTCCAATTGAACCTGGATTTCCCGTTTGTGCCCGCCCACGATATTGACCACACCCACGCCCGGTACCTCGGCCAGGCGGGGTTTGATGTACTGGTCGGCCAGGTCATAAACATCGGCCGATGAAAGCCCCGGGGCCTGGAGACTCAAGATGGCCACCGCCTGGTCGGTGGGGTCGAAGCGCCGGATGATGGGCTCATCCACTCCTTTCGGGAGCTGGGGGCGCACGAAGGCCACCCGGTCCCGCACCTGTTGTTCCGCGTCCTTGGCGTCTGTTTCCAGCGTGAACTGCACCCAAATAACTGCGAAGCCTTCTTGGTTCGAGGAGGAAACCTTCTTGACGCCTTGGAGGGAACTTAGTTCGTCCTCCATGGGTTTGGAAATCTGGGTTTCGATTTCTTCGGGGGAAGCCCCCTGGTAGGGCACGGTCACGAAGACGAAGGGGAAGCTGACGTCGGGAAACAGGTCCACTCCCAGGGAGAGGTAGCCCATGATGCCCAGGACCATGATCATGATAACCACGCAGCTCATGAAAACCGGACGCTCAATGGCGAGTTTAGGGAGATTCATCTTTTCTTTCCTTCACTTTCATTATGAAACTTTCAGTTGTTTAACCTTTTTTCAAACCTGGGCGGCAAATGGGGACGAAACCAACTCTTTTTTCCCGTTCCCCCATCGTTTGGCTTCTTTTTGGAATCCCCAATTTCCCATCCAACGGTAAAGAAAACGGGGAATGATCAGACGGGCGGCAAGCCGTTCCGCCTCTTCCGGTAAGGGCAAGCCTTCTTGGAGGGCGGTCGCGGTCAAATCTAAGGCCCGGACGATGCGGCGCACTCTTCCCCCCTGTTCGCCCAGGGGCCGGTCCGATTCGACGATCCCTCCACCGCCCAGGGAGAGGCCGCCCAGCCATTGAAGCCCCCGCAGTTCAGTGAACCTTTTCAGCACGGAGAGAGCCCCCCGGTTGTGATCCGCCTCGGGGAACCCGCAATTCACGCCCGCCGCCACCGATTGGGTCCGAAGCTCGGGATGCTCTTTACGGTATTGACTGTACCTTTCCAATGTTTCCACCAATCCGGAAGGCAATTGATCCGCGTAAAGTGGAAAAACGAAAGCCAGCACGTCGGCTTCCGCCATGGACTGAAGCAGAAGATCAAAGGATTCCACTGTTTTCCTGGAAACAGCCAAAAAACGAAGCCCCACTTGGGAACCGCCTAAAGAGAGACGGTCCGCCAAATATTGGCTGAGGATATGAGAAACGCTGATTTTTCCCTTGGGACTGCCAACCAAAACAAGGATGTTTTTTCCTTGGCTCATGGCCGCACCCCCGCCTGGGCCACCAAATCCTGGACGATGAGCTGGACAGAATCCTCCGTCATGCCCTCGTAGAGGACAGCACTGGAGTGGGGTGGGTTCTGGAAGTTCATGGAATTTCTCTTTAGGAGGTCATCAAAGATCCTCTCGCTCTCCGCGTCTTGGGCCGGCAGGCTTCCGATCCCCATCAATTGCACTTTCCTCCCGCTTCGCCAGGGGTGATGGGTCTCTCCCCGGAAGGAGACGAAAGAAGGCAGGAGGTTCGGGAGAACGGTCCTCTCGAGGGCCCGTTTCAGGAGGAATCCGTAACCGCCGAATTGAATGGGCGTGATCAAAGCCATCAGGTCGGCCTGGAACAGTTGGCGGTTCAGTTCCTGGCCGTCATCCTGGGTGGAGCAAAGCCCCGGCGTCTTGACCCAGCAATTGAAGCATCCGACGCATTCCTGAAGTTTTAGGTCCCTGAGACGGAAGGTGTTGACTTCCCATTGGAGACTTTTCAGAAGTTCGTCCAATTTTTCATTGGCTTGTTCGAGCAGGGTTTGGCCGGAGGCCGACCCGTTCAGGATGAGTGCTCTCATGTTGGATTTCCTTCCCTTCCCCGTTAGTTGACGGACAGCCACCATTGGGCCTGGGCCAGGAGTCCCAACTTTTCAGCCACCAAGCCCAGGCGGCTGAGGCGGGACAAGGAATACTGATTCTCGATAGAGAGAAGCTGGAACTGGGTGGTGCGACCCAGGTCGAGCTGGGTCTTTTCGGCGTCGGCGTTTTGTTTTTGAAGCGCCACCAATTCCGTGGCCATGACCAGGCGCTTCTCCACATCCGTCAGCCGGTCCTGGATATCCTTCCAATCCTGGGCCACCGACAGTTTTTTATCCTGCAAAACCAGGACGGAGCTTTCATAGGCTTTCTGGTATCCCTCCGCCGTCCTCTCGGCGGTAAAGACATCCAAAGACAAGTTGAATTGGGCTCCCAGCATCCAGGTGGGGTGGTCGGTGCTGAAGGCGATGTTGTTGGCGTTTTGAAAGCTCGGGTCCAACCCATTTCCCCTCCACGAAGCGTAGGCCGTGATATCGGGGTAGATATTCTGATAGGTCTGGTCATAGGAGGCCTTGCTTTGGCGTGTCTGGGCCTCCACGGCCTGGAGATCGGTTCTATCTGGCAGAGCGTCCGGAATGACCACCTTCACTTCGTTCAACGAATCCTCAAGGGACTCCAAAGATTCGGGGACCTCTTCGGTGGTGTTGTTCCTGAACCGGTTAAAGGCCAACCGGGCGGAGCGCTCCCCGTTTTCCGCCGTCTGCAGGTCCAGTTCCGCCTGTTTCACCGAAGCCTCCGCCTGCAGGGCGTCCGGAGGGTCGGCTAAGTTGCGCGCGACCCGCCGCTTGGTCCAATCCCAGATTTTCTGACTGCGGGCCAAGGTATCCTCGCGGATCTCGACTTCCTCCCGGGCCAAGGCCAGGTTCCAATAGGCGACCTTGGCATTAAAGAGGATCCCTTCCCTTTGGAAGACGGACATCTTTTGGGCCGATTCCAGTCCATATTGGACGGCTTTCACCCCTGCTCCGGTTTGGGCCCCCCCGAAATCCTTGAAGAGGGGCACGGACAGTGAGACGACCGGTGAAAGCTGATAATACGAACTGAGAAATAAGGAACTAGAGCCACCCATCGAAGCAAAAGCGCCTAAAAGCAAAGGTGAATAGGTCAAGTTGATATTATTGAAAGAGTAGCCCACAGCGATGGATGGCCCAAAGGGCAACTTGTCCACGAGAGAAACACCAGCCGTATCCGCTAGGGTTTCAGTTGTGGAAAGAACGGTAGACTGCTGGGATTGGTCGTCCAGGTGGTTGTAACTGGCCACCAGCTGGGGTGAATAGGTCAGGTCCATCTGATGGGATTCTTTCTCAAAACCCTCCGCCGCCGCCTTGGAGGCTAGGTAGTCCGAACCCTGAACCTTCACCTGACCCAGGTAATCCTGAAGGGCTAAAGTGTTTTGGGCGAAGACCATTCCTGCGACCAACCACATTCCCATTCCAAACATGAAAAACTTTTTCATAACAATTCCTTGATGTCGAATTCAGTGTCGTTTTTTGGTCGCTTTTACTCTTCCTTCTTTTTCTCGACCCAATCCTTCCAATCCTTCTCGCTCCAGTGCCTCCAGTCGCCCTCGGGTTCCCCGCACCAATGGCGCCTGGCCCAGTGCTTGAAAGCATGCCTTCCCCAAGGGCCGTGACCGGCACCGTTGACCTGCTGGGGAATCACCAGGCCCAATACGGCCGAAGCCAGGGCCACCGTCCCCCCGATCAAGAGGGACGTGATTACAAAAATGGTCAGAAGGGTAGCGCCCAGGGACTGGCCGTAAACCAACACAATAAGCGGCAGCCCCAGGGCGATGCCGGCCCCCCCCAGGACGCCCGCCACCGCGATGGTAGGACCACCGGTCCGGAATTGAACATTCGCCTGCAGCTTTTCGTTCTCTTTCGTTTCTTCGTTCATAGGATCTCCTCCATTTTTTTGAAGCTCTATCGGACTATCGCCGCGCGCCCAGTAGCTCGCGCAAGCTCTCCAGCGCGTACCGGCAGCGGCTGGCCGCCGTGTTAAGGGAAATCTGAAGAGTTTCGCCGATTTCCCTCAGGGTGAGGCCCGTGTAGTATTTCATCCGGATGACCACCCGCTGGGCTTCCGGCAGTTCCAGGAGGGCTTCCTCCAATTCCATCGGGTCCAGATCCCCCAGGCCTTCGCCCGGCCCCTCGTCCTCCGGGGCTTGGAGTTCCGCGATCTCCTCCAGCGGAACCTGAGGCTTTCTGCGGCTGCGTTTCTTGATTGAATTCAGCCAAACCGACCTGGCCGCGTAGGCGGCCGGATTCTCTACTTCCAGGTCACTCTTTTTTTCCCAGAGGATGGCCAAAGTTTCCTGGACGATATCCTCCGCTTCCTCGCGGTTTTCCAAGACCCTGTAGGCGAGCCGAAACCACAGGCCCCGGTGCTCCTGGACAAAAGCCTGGAATTCCTCCTCCCGACTAAGAAGCACCATGGGTTTCAAAACCACTCCCTCCACCAGGAATGATCCTTTCCAGCGGAATTTTGTCTAATCCAAAAAAATAAAAAGCGATCCACGGCGTGGCCCTAAGCTTCCAGGAACCTACCAGCGTAGGTCTTGGCCAAAATTTTCACGTAGTTTTCCTCATCCCCGATCAAAGGGGTCAAATCGCCAACCATCATCCGATGCCACGAATAGTGCATCAGGCTGGCGAAAAACTGGAAAAACAACAACTTGATCTGTTTCGGCGGTTTGGAAGGGCTCACCTTGGGCATGATGACGTCCTGCACGATCAAGTTGATCTGCTCCATGATGAAATGATCGTAAAATTTGCGCATCTCGGAAGTTTTCATGGTCTCACTCAACAGGATCTTGAGAAGTTCAACATGGTCCGGCCGTTTCATTTCCAAAAGATGGTTCTTACCCAGCAAGTAGAGGGTTTCCTCAAGGCTGTGGGCCTGCTGAAGCGAGGTGATAATTTGGTCCTTTTGCTCCACATGCGTAAGGAAAATTTCCTTAACGATCTCATCCTTGCTTTGAAAATAGTGGTAAAGGCCCGCCTTGGTGACCTTACAGGCCCGCGCGATGCGGGACATGCTGGTTTCCATGACCCCGTGGGTCGCGAAAAGTTTCCGGGCCTGGGCGACAAACCGTTTTTTCTGATCTTCGTGCTTTTTTTCGTTTAAAAGTTTGGCCATGCCGTAAACCTACCGACCGGTCGGTTAATTATCAAGCTGTATTTGATTTATTTTTCAGATAGGAAAACGAATGACAAAATATTTGAGTTTAAAGGGAAATATAGGAACTATTGAAGCTCCCCTAACGTCTAATCAGTGTAGGATGAACTACAGGTTGCACCACTTCGAGGAGGATTCTAATGAAAAAGTCGATTGTACTGGCTTTAGCGGTGGCTTTCCTGGCCGCGACCTCAGGCTTGGTTTTGGCGCAAGACACAACGGGGTCGGCTCCCCCAAAGACGCACAAGACCCACAAGACAAAGACCCACAAGCACAAAAAGTCCAAGGCTTCGGGCCCCTCAACGAGCGGCACAACCAGTGCGGCTCCGGCTCCTTCGGGCGACAGCGGCGCTCCGGCGACCAAGTAATAAATAAATTGAAAGCAAGGCCCGGTGATATCACCGGGCCTTTTTTATTGCACTCTGATGATTTTACACGTCTGTTCATTTGTTTTTGAACCAATCCCTTCCCCTCTTCGTCTAACATTTGCCGATGCGAAATAATAATTATTAAGGAGATTGTGAAAATGAAAAAGATTTTGTCGTTCACTTCCGCTTTGTTGTTCGCCGGGGCAGCCGCGATCGCGCTTTGCCAATCCGACTCCACCACTCCCGCCGCTTCCGCTGCCCCCGCCGCCCAAACCGCCCCAATGGCTAAGGGAAAAGGGGACCATCCCTTGATCCATGAAATCCGCATCCGGCTCGAAGACCAAAACAAGCGGATCATGGCCGGGGTCAAGAACGGAAAATTGACCAAGGACGAGGCCACGGCTCTCCATGGCAAAGTCAAATCCATCCGGGAGGAAATGCAAGTTGACCTGAAGTCCAACGGCAAGAAAGAGCTGACGGAAGACCAGTACAAGCAGTTGAACCAGGAATTGGATGACAATTCCAAGGCCATCCACGATGAGAAGTCGGAAGGTGCCGTAAACACAGGAGCTTCCACCGCTCCCGCGGACAATACGGCTCCGGCCGCTTCCACGACTCCCGCCGCGAATTAATCTCATCCATTGTATCGATTGAAAAGCGGGCCGAAAGGCCCGCTTTTCAATGACCCTCGGCAGGTTATCGTGGTGATACAATTGTTCATACTTGTTACCCCTGGAGACTTCATGCGGCGCTTGACCCAAGCCTTCCTCATCCTTCCCCTGCTTATTTCTTGTTACGCTTGGGCCGACATTGAACCCCCGCTGAAGGACCTCATCCCCCTTTATTCCGTTGAAAACATTGACGGGGCAGAACAAGTCTGGATTCAAAAATCGGGAACACCGGATTGGGTGAGCGCCAAGGAAGGGGACAACCTGCAGGAAGGGGATTCCATCAAGGTCGGCAAGTACACCACGGTAGTCCTTAACCTAAAAAAAGACACCTTCGTTCAGGCGGGACAAAACACCCAACTTCAAGTGAAGCAATTGGCGGACCAGGGCGATGCCGGTTTTTTAACCCGAATAGCCCTCCAAGCCGGGCGCATCCTTTCGGATGTCCGGAAAAACCTGGCACAAACCGGTTCCTCGTTTGAAGTGGAATCGGGCGGGGTTGTGTGCGGTGTCCGGGGAACGGTTTTTGAGATTTCCAACACCGGGGGAGACGTCGAGACCACGACTCATGAGGGCTCGGTCGAGATGAAGGGCTCCAACGGAACCCAAACCATCAAGGCCGGGGAAACCTGTCATTGGCATCACGGACAAAACCAGTGGAAAAAACCCTGTTCCTCAAAAACGGCGGGGCATTATTCAGCATGGAAAGCCCGCAAAGCCGCCTGCCTGGCGCGCCGGGCGAACCCCCATGCCCCCCGTCACCCTCTTTCTGCCCGATCCCATACCGCCCACCATTGAGGGTACCCAGGCTGAATAGTGTGCTAGGTAAGACATCGGGTCATTCCGAAAGCTTTTATCCCTAATATTCCTGAAAAAAGACCATTTCCCTGTTTCCCGTCAGGTAAGCCGTCATTGACACCACCATCGTCAAAAGGTAAAAAGATAGGCCATTTAATGGTGGCTTTGGCCTGAGTAAGGGAGGTTCCTTTGAAACTTATCTTTTTGCGTTACATCCCCTTGGCTTGCCTTTTGGCCCTGGGTCTTTCCCTGCAGGGTTGTTTTTTAAAATCCATGGCCGTGGATTCCATCGCGGACAGCCTCGCGGGCACCGGCGATACTTTCAGCTCGGACAACGATCCCCAGCTCATCCGGGAGTCGGTTCCCTTCAGCCTCAAGCTGATGGAAAGCGTGCTTTCCGCCACCCCCCGCCATGTGGGCCTCCTAACCGCCCTCGCCAAGGGCTTCACCGAATACGCCTATGCCTTTGTCCAATCGGACGAGGAAAGGATGGAAGACGCCCAATACGAAAAAAAGAAGGCCTGGACCCGCCGGGCCAAGAACCTTTACATTCGGGCCCAGGGCTACGGCCTGCGGGGTCTGGAAGCCCGGCATGACAAATTCATTGAAATGTTGAAACTGGACCCCAAGGGAACCGTGGCCAAGGCCGACAAGAACGACGTGGAACTGCTTTACTGGACGGCCGCTTCCTGGCTGGGCGCCATCGTTTTGGATAAGGGCGACAATGAGCTGATGGCCGATGAGCCGGAGGCTGAGGCCCTTCTTTACCGGGCCTACGCCTTGGACCCCGATTACGACAAGGGCGCTATTGAGGATTTTCTTATCACCTATGAGGGCGGCAAGCCCGCCATGATGGGCGGTTCGGACAAGAAGGCCCGGGAGCACTTCGACCGGGCCCTGGTCTTGAACAAGGGCCTGGACGCCACGACTTACTTGAATTATGCCGAGGCGGTGGATGAGAAACAGCAGAACAAGGAAGAATTCGAGGAGATGCTGAACAAGGCCCTGGCCATCGACCCGGACAAGGAACCCGGCAACCGGCTGGTGAACCTGTTGATGCAGGATAGGGCCCGCTGGCTTCTGGCCAACGAGGACAAGCTGTTCTTATAGTTCAAGGAAGCGCGTACTGTTTTTAAAAAAGCAGAAAAGGAAATCCCATGAAGACGATACGAATCACATCCCTGATCGGGCTGGCTCTTTTGGCGGTTCTTTTCTTCGCCCCGGCTGCCCGGGCCCAGAATGCCGCCATTACCCTGAAACTAGGCACCTTGGCCCCGGAACATACAACCTTTGACGATATTCTCCAGGATATGGGCGCCCAATGGCGGAAATCAGGGGTCATGCTGAAGATTTACGGCGGAGGTGAGTTGGGCGAGGAACCGGACATCATCACCAAGATGCGCATTAACCAGATCCAGGTGGGCGTGGTCACCGTGGTGGGGCTCTCCAAGATCGACAAGGCCATGAACGTGCTTTCCATTCCAATGCTTTATAAGGATTATAAGGAAAGCGATTATGTCCGGTCCAAGATGCAGCCCGTCCTGGAACAGCGCCTGGAAGCCAAGGGTTTCAAGGTCTTGAATTGGGGCGAGGCGGGCTGGGTTTACTTCTTCGGCAAGACCCCCATCTTCACGCCTGACGACCTCAAAAAAATGAAACTCTTCGTCTGGGGCGACGACGCCGACACCATGAACATCTGGCAATCGGCTGGCTTTTCCCCCATTCCCCTTTCGTCCACCGACATCCTTCCCAACCTCCAGACCGGCATGATCAACTGCTTCGATACCACCCCCATTCTTGCCCTTTCCTCGCAGTGGTTCGGCCTTGCCAAGCATATGACCAACATGAAATGGTGCCCCCTGATCGGCGCCACCATCATCACCACCCAGGCCTGGAGCAAAATTCCCGTGGCCTCCCGGCCCGCGTTGCTGAAGGCCGCGGCCGTGGCGGACAAAAGATTCCGGGATGAAATCCGCGCCAACAGCGACAAGGCCATCGACGCCATGAAGGAACACGGCCTGGTCGTTCACGACATCACCCCGGAACAACACGAGCTATGGGAAAAATTGTTCCAAAGCGTCTATCCCCAGATAGCGGGCACCCTGATTCCGAAGGACATCATGGAAATGGCCGTCAAGTACCGTGATGAATACCGGGCCAAAAAGGCGGCCCAGCCGGAATGAGCTCGAAGCGGCCCCAACGAAAGGGGAAAGATCATCCTTTAGTCAAACCGGCTGGGACGGAACCGCAAGTGTCGGAGTACGTTCCGGAATTGGCCATGGAGGGCCATTCGGATGGCGCGCCCGTCCGGCGCGCCTTTTGGCACATCCCCGAGAACCTGCTTTTGACATTCTTTTTTGGTTTCATGATGATCCTGCCGCTACTGGATATCGTGGGCCGCAAGTTGAATCCCCTCCTTTCCTTCATCCCGGCCAACATCGTTCCCGGCTCCCTCACCCTGGTTCAGCACAGCATCCTGGCCATCATGATGTGCGGCGGGGCCATCGCGGCCCGGGAAGGAAAACTTTTGGCCCTGGCCTCCACGGCCAGCCTGATCCCGGACCGCTACAAGCAATCCGTCCGCATTTTGACTTACGGGTTTGGGGCCGCCATCACCCTTTATCTGGCCAAGGCCAGCTACAGCTTTGCCATGATTGAGAAAGATTCGGGGGATATCATTTCCCTGGGAATCCCCACCTGGGCCGTCCTCTGCCTGCTTCCCATCGGTTTTTCCCTGATCGTGTGCCGCTTAATCTGGCGCTCCTCCGGCCGGATGTTGGAGAGGTTCTTCACCTTGGCCGTGACTTTGGGCTTGGCGTACCTGGGTTTCATGGTTCATAACCCTCCCCAAGGCTTGGTCCTATTGGCATTCGTTATTTTGTTCACCGCGGTGATCTTGGGAGCCCCGGTCTTTGTGGCCTTGGGCGGCGCGGCCCTTTTCTTCCTATGGAATTCCGATACCCCCATCAGCTCCATCCCGGCTGAAACCTACCGCATGGTGGTGAACCCCACCATTCCCACCATCCCCCTCTTCACCCTAACCGGATATTTTTTGGCCGAGGGTGGGGCCTCCAAACGCCTGTTGAGAGTCTTCCAATCACTTTTCGGCTCCATGAAGGGCGGCCCGGCCATCGTGACCTGCCTGGTCTGCGCTTTCTTCACCTCTTTCACCGGCGGCTCCGGCGTCACCATCTTGGCCCTGGGCGGGCTCCTCATGCCCATCCTGATTGCCGAAAAATACACCGAAAGAAACTCACTGGGACTTTTAACTTCCGCCGGTTCCCTGGGACTGCTCTTTCCCCCCAGCCTGCCGGTCATCCTTTACGGGGTCGTCTCCATGACCCCCATCCCTGATTTATTCCTTGGCGGATTACTACCGGGAGCTTTGCTGGTATTGGGCACCGCCGCTTGGGGAGTTTGGAAAGGTTCCAAGGAACAAGCCGCCAAGCATCCCTTCGAAAGCCGGGAGGCCCTGAAGGCCCTTTGGGACGCCAAATGGGAATTGGCTCTCCCGATCGTGGTTTTCTTTTTCCTTTTCATCGTAAAGGTCACCCTGGTGGAGTCGGCGGCCCTGACCGCTCTTTACGCCTTTGTCGTGGAAGTGATCGTGTTCCGCGACCTGAAATTGAAGAACATTCCCACGGTCATCACCGAATGCGGCATTTTGGTGGGCGGCGTTCTGTTGATCCTGGGGGTTTCCCTTGGGTTCACCAATGACATGGTGGACGCCCAGATCCCGGCCAAACTGGCCACCTGGGTTTCCGCGACCGTGCATTCCCAGTGGCTTTTCCTACTCATCGTCAATTTCATGCTTCTGATCGTGGGCGGCCTCCTGGAAATATTCGCGGCCATCATCGTCGTGGTGCCGCTCCTGGTTCCCATCTCCAAGGCCTTTGGGATCGACCAGGTCCACATGGGGATTATTTTCCTGGCCAACATGGAATTGGGGTTCCTGATGCCTCCCCTGGGGCTCAACCTCTTTTTATCCTCCTACCGTTTCAAAAAACCCATGGTGGAAGTTTATAAGTCCGTATTGCCCATGCTCATCATGCTGTATGGAATGGTATTGCTGATTACCTATGTTCCGTTTTTGACCACCTGGCTCCCCAGCCTTTTTTCCAAAAACTAGCTCTTAATCTCCCTCTCAACCCAAGCCAGGCTCATGCTTGCCCTTGCCAATATCATAATTTGGTGTTAATTTGCGCATATCTCCCTGCAGGAGGCAAACCTTAATGCCCATCATCAAATCCATCTCCAGCCTTCGAAACCATACCCGCAAGATTTCCGCTTTATGCCATGAGCAGGATGAACCCGTTTATTTGACGACCAACGGGGAAGGCGACTTGGTGGTCATGAGCATGGGGCATTACGAGAAGTTAAAGGCCGAGTTGGATCTTTTCGAGAAACTGTCGATCGCCCAGTTCCAATCCGCTTCCGGCGTAAAAGGCGTTTCCCACTCCCTGATGGTCCAAACCCTTAAACAACGCATTCATGCCAAGTAGATATTCACTGAGCTATCTCCCGATAGCCCAGGATGACCTGACGTCCATTGTCGATTGGATCGCGAAAGATTCACCTCCCCGAGCGCTGGCATTCGTGGATTCCATTGTCAAACGGATTGGAAATTTGGAAGCCCATCCCTTGATTGGACGGGTGCCCCGGCACGAGAAACTCAAACGGCTCGGCTACCGGGTGCTGACGCTGGAGGATTACTTGGTTTTCTACGTTGTCCGGGGCCGCACCGTTGAAATCCACCGGGTCCTTCATGGTTCCCGGCTTCTTGAAGAAATTTTGTAAATTTTTTTTATGCTTGCTCGACTTTGGCAAATTTTGGAGTCGTTCTAATTTTCCCCCTCTGGAAGAGGGGGACTAAGGGGGAGTTAGCCTTTTCAAACCCCATCGGCAACGACTAATACCCCCCTTTCCCCCTTTTTCAAAGGGGGAATAGTCGCAAGCAACGCGCTATTTGGAATTTGCCAAAGTAGAGATACTTAAATTTGGATTGTCTCTAAAATTTCCTCGTCGTATTGCCATTGCCAGAGCGGGTCTTCCTGAAGACCTTTTTTCTTTCCCAGGTTCTTCACTTCCGACTTGAAGGACTGTAAAACCCGCAAGAGGTCGTCATCCAGGCGTTTGAAATCCAAAACCAATTCCACCTTCTCGGGAGTAACGGCGGAATTCACTACCTTTAAGCCGGGGAACCTGCGCTCGAGATTGCGGATGCCAAATTGAACCAAGGGGAGAACCCCCCCCTTTAGACGGGGCTTTCTTTGGGAGGTATGAAGTGTGGCTTTCACCATGGAATCGGATGAGTATTCCACTTTATGCTCCGCTTTTCGCCAACTGGTCCGCCAGGTAACTGCTTCGGGTCAGAGGAGAGGCCTGCACGGATAGGCCCATCATTAGTCCTGCTTCTGTCCAGCGCTGGTATCTTTCCAATGGTACATATTCCACTACTTCCAGTGTCGATCCTGGCGGTTTCAAGTATTGGCCGATGGTAAAGAATTTCACCCCCGCTTCACGGGCGTCGCGTAAGACCTCAAATACTTCTTTTTCTGTTTCGCCAAAACCAACCATCAACCCCGCCTTTAGAGTTACCTTTTGGAGATCAGCATGCTTGCTAAACCATTTGAAAAGATTGAGGGATCGGGTGTATTCAGCTCCCGGGCGAATCGGTCCATAAAGCCGGGGTACGGTCTGGAGGTCATGCGCGATGGTATCGGGTGGATTTTGTAAGAGAATCTCGAAGGAGGTTTCCTTGCCCTGAAAATCCGGAACCAGGATTTCAATCTTCAAGGCCGGATTGAATTCCCGCAAGGCAGTAACAATCTTCACGAACTGGAATGCGCCCCCATCTGACAATTCATCTCGATTCGGTGACGTCATCACCAAATATCTCACCTTCAAGGCACGGGCGATCTCTACTACCTTTTGGGTTTCCCCAAGGTCCAAAGGCAGGGGCTTCCCCGTCGTCACCGCGCAAAAGGGGCATCCACGAGTGCAGATGGAACCCATGACCATGATAGAAATTGTTCCATGGCGGGGCAGGCATTCCCCCCGGTTGGGGCATTTGGCCTCCTCGCAGATGGTATGGATGCCGTTCATGGGAAGTTGGGCGATGGCGTCCCGAAAAACATGCTTCGGGTGAGGATTCAATAGAAACTCAGGTATGGAGGTCTGTGCGGTTGGTGAGAAAGAAGAGTTCATTGGTGGTTTAGGATATTCGAAACCGTAGGAATTGAAAACCCTTCATGCAATCATGAATAGGTCATCGACTTGCAGATGTGTCTGATAAAATATCTCTAAATCAGCTTCAAATATCAGGAGCTAACTATGTATCCTAAAAAAATTGAGAATATTAGTTAGATCATTTTTATTAATAGTTCTACCGTTCTTCCTCCCAATTCCACACGCGACTGCTCAAGAAGAGGCAGTAACCGTAAATACAATAGAACCAATTAAAGGTGATTTAAGCCAAGATAAACCAAATTTCCCGTCTTTTTATATTTGGCGTAGGGTATATCAACATAAAGGGAAAAGTGTTTTTAAACCTTATTTGGTAAAGTCTGATGGTTCATATATTCAAGACCCTGCTATACCTAACTATTCTTCTCGAATAGAACCAAGATTTGAAAAACGACAGGATTTAATTTGTCTAAACAACGAAATTGCATCAGCAACTTCTGATTCAAAGGTATTTATTCCTTCGGATGATGGAAGATGGTCACTCATCTTCGATGGCTCTGACGACAACGCTATCCGATACAGAAACAATTTAACTTCTAAGGTATATAAATTTGGTGGCAGTGAGGAAGACACAGTCAATGAATATTACGGTGAAACTCATTGGAATCTCTTAGGTTGGGCACCTAATCACGATCTGTTTTATAGAGGTGAAGCTAGTGGGACGACTGATATGCGCGCTAACGTTTATTTTCAGTTTGATCCGAAAAGAAAAACGCAGGTATCAATAGGAATTGGACAAGAGCTTTTTATCTCAGATGACGGAAATTGGGTGGTATGGGTTGATGGAGGGCCTTTAGATTTTGGTGATCGTCAAATCCACATTTACGATATAGAAAAGAATCGGGATTACACGATTTATTCTGGACATTCCGACAATGCTTTTTACAAATGGGCAGTTGAGACAGACCATATATCGGAAGGGAAGAAATTTTATCTTAAACACCAATACTTAAATGCTGTTTCCGAATACCGAAGGGCACTTGTTGGAAATCCCCAAGATGCGGAAACCTATGGGTTGATGGGATATTCTTATTACAGAAACGGCCAATTGGACGCCGCAGTGAATACTCTGCAACAATCTCTACAGATCAACCCAAAAACAATTACGTCACATTACAATTTGGCACTAGTTTATTGGGCTCAATCTCAAAAAAATAAATCCATTGAAGAAATCAACCAGATTTATCTTCTAGATCCGACTTATAAAAAACAAATTTACGACGATACCCAATTTAAAACTATTATTCATTCGCCCGAATATCAAGAATTGGAAAAGAAGTTCAATCCTTAATAAAAAAAGGGACTGGATCTAATCCAATCCCTTTTTGATTTTTTCTGCTTTTTTTACTTCATCGACTGCCATTGGGCCTTGATGTCATCCTGCAGGCTCTTGATCTGGTCCGAGTCGCTCTGGGCGTCGGTCTTATTGTCGGCCTTCTCAGAATTAATCTGGTCCAGTTTCAAGGTCAGGATCTGGTCTTGGTCGGTTTTGATCTTATCCAGCACCGTCAGTTTGGCCTGGTACTTCGCCGCCTTGGTCGTGTCGTTCTTGGCTTGGGCGTCGTTGACGCATTTCTGGCTGTTATCCACCTGGTGCTTTAAC
Organism: candidate division FCPU426 bacterium; assembly: GCA_963849485.1. Taxonomy (GTDB): domain Bacteria; phylum Oederibacteriota; class Muellerivitia; order Muellerivitales; family Muellerivitaceae; genus CAVTWJ01. The sequence continues at coordinate 59,115 of CAWKIF010000079.1, forward strand.
TTGACGGCGTTGTAATCGTGTTCGGCCTGAACCTCTTGGGCCTTCGCGTTCAGCCATTTGTCCCGGGCGGCCTTCTCATCGGGCGGCAGGGGTTTGGGGGTCGCCACGGGTGGCGGCGCATCGACCTGTGGAGTTGAGGCGGGATTCGTTTGGGCCCAAGCCGAGACTGAGGTGAGCAAACAACTGATAACCAAGCCACACGCTAATTTATTCATGAAAATCCTCCGGGGTTTAATGAGACTGACAAGAATTAGACGGTTTACATGATGGGAAAGTCGCAGGCTCATAACCCAAGTTAAACAGCCTCAGAAGTCAATTCGAGAACCCGCCATAAACGGATTCGACTCGCTTCGCTCGCTCACCGCAAGCTGGGTTTCAGCGTTGGGCTAGCCCTGAGCGACCAGCGGGAGTCGAAGGGCTCGCAATGACATACCTACTACTTTTTGACGAGCCTGGGTTCTTTCACGGCTTTCACTTCGTCGAGGCGTGAGACCGGTGTGTTATAAGGCGCGCTCTTGAAGACGTCCGGGTTGGTTTCCATTTCTGCCCGCATCTTGAGCATGATTTCCACAAACTCATCCAAGGTCTTCTTGGTTTCGGTCTCGGTGGGCTCAATCATGACGGCCTCATGCACCACCAATGGGAAATAAATGGTGGGCGGATGTACGTTGAAGTCGATCAGGCGCTTGGCGATATCGAGTGCCGAGACTCCATACTTTTCCTTCAAGGGTTCAGCGGTCAGGACGAACTCATGCTTGCAGATTCGGTCATAACCTGGGGTATAGGGTCCTTTCAAACGGGACAAGAGGTAATTAGCGTTCAGGGTGGCGACGCGGCCCACCCTTTCCAGACCTTCCTTGCCAAGACGCTTGCAATAGGCCAGGGCTCGGATCAAAACACCGAAGTTACCCACGTTCCCCTTCATGCGGCCGATGGAATGGGGGGAGCCGGATTTCAGGTAATAGCGGTTCCCTTCCTTAAAGACCCTCGGTTCGGGCAGGTAGGGTTCCAGGGCTTTGGTGCAGCCAACCGGGCCGCTACCGGGCCCGCCCCCGCCGTGGGGCGTGGAGAAGGTCTTGTGCAGGTTCAAATGCACCAGGTCGAAGCCCATATCCGCCGGGCGGCAGATACCGACAATGGCGTTCATGTTGGCGCCGTCGTAGTAAAGCAGTCCCCCCGCCTCATGCACCAGCCGGGCTACCTCGAGGATATTTTCCTCAAAGAGCCCCAGGGTACTGGGATTGGTGAGCATCAAGACCGCTGTGTCTTTGCCCAGCTTCGTATTCAAGGCGGCGACATCCATGTTGCCCCGGACATCGGTGGGGATCGAGACGGTCTTCCAGCCCGCCATGGTGGCCGAGGCGGGGTTGGTGCCGTGGGCCGAGTCGGGCACGATCACGTTCACCCTTTGGTGCTCGCCCCGGTCGGCGAAGTATCTCTTGGCCATCAAAAGGGCCGTCAGTTCCCCGTGGGCCCCGGCGGCTGGTTGGAGCGTCAAAGCGTGGCAGCCGGTCACCTCATGGAGCCAATGCTCCAATTCGTAAATGACCTGAAGAGCGCCCTGCACCTCGTCCTCCCGCTGGGCGGGATGAAGGTTGGCCCAGGCGTCGCCCAGGGCGATTTCCTCATTCACCTTGGGGTTGTATTTCATCGTGCAGGAACCCAGCGGATAAAACCCATCGTCGATGCAGAAATTCTTGTGGGCGAGGGCCGTGTAATAGCGGACCAGTTCCACTTCAGGGTGTTCCTCTATGGTCGGCGGGGGTCCGGATGTTGATCCAAGCTGGCAACTCCGTGGGCTTGTGGTGAACCTTTCCCACGTGGCCCTTGACTGAAAATTCCTCGCAGGCGGAAAGGAGTGACTCCATATCATCGAGGTTGTTCATTTCGGTGCAAGCGACCAGGACACAGTCCTTGAACTCGGGATAATCCACCGACAGGTCGTAGGGCGCCACCAAACCCCATTCAGCCAGGAAATCGGCGAAACCCGCGGTAGGTGGGCGGACCACGAACTCATTAGCGTAACGGCTCGTTTCAACCTTGAAACCCGGGATCTTGGCTATTTCCGAGGCCAACCTGTGGGCGATGGCCGCCCCATCCTTGGCGGCCTGCTGGGCGCCCTTTCCACCCTTGTAGAACAGCCAGGCGGATGCGAAGTTGGCCATGAGGGACTGGGTGGTGCAAACATTGGAAGCCGCCCTTTCGCGGCGGATATGCTGTTCCCGGGCCTGGAAGGTCAGCACACAGCCGGTTTTGCCGTTGCGGTCGGTGGTCTCTCCCACGATGCGACCCGGCATCTGGCGGATATCCTCAAAACGAGCGGTCAGGAACCCCGCGTGGGGTCCGCCGAATGAAAGCAGGTTGCCAAAAGATTGGGCGCTCCCGGCGCAGACATCGGCTCCCAACGAACCCGGCGAGGGCAGAAGGGCCAGGTTCATAGCCTCAGCCACGGCCACCACCAGGTAGGAGTTTTTCTCTTTGCAGATCTTTGAGATGGCCGCCAAGTCCTCAATGGTTCCAAGGAAGTTGGGGTATTGCACGACCACTACGGAATTGGGCCAAAGCTCGGTCTTGAGCTGGTCCAGGTCGGTCTCGGTACCCTTCAAGCCGATCTCGCGGATCTTATGACCCTGGGGGTTTAGGTAGGTTTGGATGGTCTGCCGGTATTCGGGATGCAACCCCTTAGAAACGTAAACGAAAGCCTCGGCTTTTTTCACCCTCAAGGCTAAAAGCGCGGCCTCGGCTACGGCGGAAGCGCCGTCGTAAAGGGAGGCGTTGGAGACCTCCAAACCCGTCAATTGGGTCATGTAGGTTTGGAAATCAAAGAGCACCTGCAGGGTGCCCTGGGCAATCTCGGGCTGATAGGGCGTGTAAGAGGTCAAAAACTCGGGCCGGGTCACGACGGCCTTTACGGCGGAGGGAACCTCATGGTAATAGAGCCCCGCGCCCAGGAAGCAGGGCCGTTCCGAGACGGGATGGTTGTTCTTTCCGATCATGTTGAAGAAACGCTTCAGTTCGGGTTCGGTCAGGCCGGGAGGCAGGTTCAGCCCGTTTTTCAGGATGACGGAGGGGGGAACATCGGCGAAAAGATCATCGACGCTCTTGACCCCGATGGCGGCCAGCATGGCTTTTTCTTCCTCGGGGGTAATGGGAATGTAGGTCACTCTAACTCCAGTTCACAACTTATAGTTCGCAGTTCGCGGTTCGCAGTTAAAGGCATAACTGCGAACTGCCGACTGTGGATCTGTTAGCTGCCTATGGTGGCGAGATAATCTTGCTCGTTCAGGTAGTCCGGATGCTCCAACGCCTTGGGGTTGTCCAACTGCACTACGGCGATCCAGGCGGTCCCTTCCGGGTCCTGGTTGACCAGCCCAGCCTGGTCCTTGAGCTTGCCGTTCACTTCCACCACGGTCCCGGCGGGCGAATAGACATCCGCCACGGCCTTCACCGATTCCAACACGCAGACGCTTTGCTTGTCCGCCAGTTTCTTCCCCACGTCGGGCAATTCGACGAAAACGATGTCGGAAAGTTCATGGGCCGCGTGTTTGGAGATTCCAATCCGGATCTTTCCCGCCCCCCAGGTCTTCGTACCACTCATGGGATTTGGCGTATTTGCGCATGAGATCTCCTTGGAAGGCAGCGTTTTGCTGGTAGTTTTTGGCTTTTAGCTACCGGCTATTAACTATCAGCACATTTTTTACGGGGAAGGTGTAGAGAGGTGTGGGAACGGAATTGACTATATTAAAAAGAACCTGTGTTTTCCAGACAAATTAGGCTTTCGCGTTCTTCGATTTTTTTCTTTTCAACATGTCCCGGTAAGCGATATCGATCAAGTCTTTGGGAAAGATTTTGAAAATCTTCAATAATTTTTCCACCTTCTTTGTCTCGGCTCTTCGCATCTTGGCTGAGTCTTTCACCATGACCGCCTCGAACTCCAGGAAATTTCCCAAACCCCTAACATGATCCAAATGGATCCGGACATTGCCCAAAAGAAATAGATCCCGGGTTTTTTGCACCACCCCTTCCACTCCCAAAAGTCCCTTTAAAAGAACTTTGGTCTTTACCGGGTCCACCACCGGAAGGACCACATATTGGCTCGTTTTAGGTCCCCGGACATTGGGCCGGACATAAGGGATCAATTCGGCGCCCTTGAGGCTGGATTCCCTCAATTTCAACCGGCCCTTGGGATACTTTATAGAAAGTATCTACTTGCTTGGTCGCGGCCAACGAAGCGGGCCTTCAATTGTTTGGCGATCCGCCGGGCCTTGGCTAAGTCGGGATAATGGGCTTTAATTTCGATGTTGGGCATTGTTTTATTCCTTCATTTTTCTATCTGTCATCGCGAGGAGCAGCCCCAATCGGGGCATTTTGCGACGTGGCGACCTCAGTTCGCCTTATGCGTTTGGTCTTTTAACTTCTTCAAGACGCTTTCTATGTAAGGCGTCTTCCCCTCGGTATAAGCTTCCCGGTCATATTGAAATCTCGTGACCAAGTTCTTCTTCAATGCCTCATAATTCCTGGCTTCCTGGGGATGTGCGATCAAATAATCCCGAAAAGCCAGTTCCTTTCCATCTTTCCCCATATAGCTCATAAACGTGAAGATGATGGGTACGCTTGACCCCGAAAGGGGGCATCCCTTTCACGAAAAACATCTCATCCGGTTTAGGATTGCTTGACCAATAAACATACCCTTTCATCTCAATGGGTTTCACCAACTTGTGCCAATCTTCCCTATGGGAAATACCCACCATGATGTCGAGGATGGGCTTAGCGGCCAACCCCGGAATCGAAGTGCTCCCAAAATGCTCAACTTTCAACCCAGGCATGAAACCTAATCCGTGGAAGATGGTTCTTTTTTCCAAAGCGAATTTCTCGGGCCAGGAAGAGTCATATTCAAGGATCTCGATTGGATCTTTTTGGGGGTCGTAGTCGGTAGGAAAAGTATCTTGGACTATCAAAGAATGAACTCCTTTAAACATTCAGAAAAAGATGCCATAAGCTGCAAAATTTAAATAGCCATATCTCTATTTTTACCCGTTTCCTGCCACTGTTCGTAAGCTTTATTGACGTCAAGAAGACCGGGAGTGTAGCTAGGCGAACGGTGGGGTGTAGCTAGGAGAACCGGGGGGTGTAGCCAATTTGCCAATTTTTACCAATATCAGGTAAAAATTGGCCGTTCCGCATTAAGATTCGATCAATTCAACGAAACACTTAATACTTCAAAACAAGGAAAGCCCCAGGGAAAAGCTTAATAAAAACAAAGATGGCAAATAAAACCATGAGCGTCGCTGTAATACCCAAATAAAAGGCCTTGCTTTCCAATTTCTTGAATTCCGCCTCAACGGCTTTTTCGAAGGATTCTTTCGAAACTTCACCCGTAGAGCACTTTTTGGATAGGTCATGGATTCGATCCATCACCCCTAAATACTTTTCCTCAGGCATAGGACCCTCCCTTAGATATTCCTGTTATTTGGACGCGCCGGACTTTTGTTTAGTGATGTGCCGGACCCAGGGAAGCTTTGTCACCTGCGCCGGGACGGCTTTTCCCCTGATTTCGACCGCCAGGGGCTTATCCAGAAACTCTTTCTTTAAATAAGCCAGGGCGATGCCCTTTTTGAGCGTGGGCGAGAAGATGCCGCTGGTCACTTCCCCGGCTTCCTGGCCCCCGGAGAGAACCTTGTAGTATTGCCGGGGAATATTTTGCCCTTCCAGGGTCAAACCAATCAATTTGCGGGATGTTTCCTTCCTTAAGGCCTCCCGGCCGAAAAAGCCGCCTTGCTTTTCCAACTTTACCGCCCAGCCCAACCCCGCCTCATAAGGCTGGGTGGTCGCATCGATATCATTGCCATGCAAAGGAAGGCCCGCTTCCAGCCGCAGGGAATCCCGGGCGCCCAGGCCGCAGGGGGTGACTTCCTTCTGGCTCGCCAGAAGGTCCCAAATAAAAGGCGCGTCTTTCACATCCACCATCAACTCATAGCCATCCTCGCCCGTATAACCTGTGGCCATGATAAACACCGGCTTGCCCTGGATCGTTCCCTTGCCGAATCCAAAATAGGGAATCTTGGCCAGATCCGCGTCTTTGACCAGGCGGCTCAGAACCTCATGGGCCTTGGGCCCCTGGAGCGCAATAAAACCTGTTTGGTCGGAAAGCACCTCGATCTTGAGGTCTTTACCCGCCGAGAGCTTGCGCAAATGCTCCACATCTACTTCCCGTCCGCCCGCGTTGATGATCCAAAGGAATTTAACGTCGGATTCCTTATAAACAATCACGTCGTCGATGACTCCACCCTGGGGGTTCAAAAGAAACCCATAGAGGGCGCTCCCGAGGAGGCAGTGGGTCAGGTCGTTGGTAAAGGCGTAGTTGGAGAATGAAAATGCATCCGGGCCCTCGATCCTTAACCGGCCCATATGGGTGATATTGAATAGGCCGCAGGAGGTTCGGGTGGCCTCGTGCTCGTAGAGAATCCCCTTCTCGTAGGAAACGGGCATGTTCCAGCCGTGGAAATCGACCAGCTTGGCGCCATGGGCTTGGTCCCAGGCCAGGCAAAAGGTATCGCGCATAAAAGTCCTTTCCTCAAAACAGTTAAAACCAACATCCAACACTAAGACACAAAGACACTAAACAAGACCTTGGAGTTCGATAAATTTAAGGTGCCGCTAAAAATAAAAGTTTGGGTTTTGCTGGCATCATAAACAAGATTTCTTCGTGTCTTGGTGTCTTTGTGTTGGATGTGCCGTTCATATCTTAATTACACATCCGCCGAGTATTTGAGCAGGTATTGCTCGAGTTTCCCGGCCCGCTCGTAACAATGCCGGTAAGAGTCCGCCAGGAAGGCGAAATCCTTATAGGGCATGGGTTTGTGCTCAATGAAATCCAATATCTCGAAAAAAGTCGAATTGTGGTTTTTCTCAAGGAGGAGGATGAAATCGCTGTCCAGATAACGCTCATAGGTCAAGATCTTGTCCATGGTCCGGCGGATCCTTTTCTTTTGGTGCTCCAAGTACTCGAACCAGTTGCCGAAACCAAGATAGTCCAGGCGGGTGGAACGGTCGGTGGGGTTGATGTTCTTGAAAATCTCAAGAAAGTCCTCCTCCTTCAGGTTTTCGATGTCGCAATATTTTTTGGAAGCCGCCAGGAAACTATAAAAAATATTCTTGGTATCGCTGATGACGGATTGCAGGTAGGGCACCACCACCCGGTGGATGTTCTTGCTGCTCACCCTCTCCGGCAGGTAGATGGTCAAGGTGTAAAAAACGAAGGAGGAGATATAGGACAGGGTAATCCACAGGATTACCTCGCTTCGGTGCCCGTCGGACAAGTAGACCAGGAAGGCCACCCCCAGCAGGGCGATCAGAAACCAGGTGCGGCGTAGAAAAATAGTGATTTCGCGGACAATTTTCTTTAAAAATTTCATGGCGGTCCTGGTGAATAGATCGCAACGTGTTTAGTTTATCGGTCCCTTCAGGCTCCATCAAGAACCAATCGCCTTGAGCCTCAAAAGGTTTATGGTAGGATACCCGGCCTATGACCGATACTGCATTGTCACAAGAAATCAAGAACGCGATCGCGAAACGCCGCACCTTCGCCATCATCAGCCACCCGGACGCGGGTAAGACCACCCTGACCGAGAAACTGCTACTTTATTCCGGCATGATCCAGACGGCGGGCATGGTACGGGGCCGAAAAGGCGGCAAGGTGGCCGTTTCCGACTGGATGGGCATGGAACAGGAGCGGGGCATTTCCATCACCGCCTCGGCCATGCAGTTCCCCTACAAGAACGCCATCATCAACGTCTTGGACACCCCCGGTCACCAGGATTTCTCTGAGGACACCTACCGCACATTGACCGCCGCCGATTGCGCCATCATGGTCATCGACGCGGCCAAGGGCGTGGAGACCCAGACCCGCAAGCTTTTCGACGTCTGTCACCTGCGGGGCATCCCCGTCATGACTTTCGTGAATAAGATGGACCTGCCGGGGCGGGACCCCCTGGACCTGATGCAGGAAGTCGAGCAGATCCTGAAAATCCATTCCTCCGCCATCAATTGGCCCGTGGGAACGGGGCGTGATTTCAAGGGTGTCATGGACCGCCGAACGCAAGAGCTTCTTTTGTTTTCCAAGGTCTCCGTCGGGGGCGCCGCCAAGGCCGCGGTGGATCGGCTAGCGTTGAAAGATCCCATCGTGGCGGAGCGTTTGACCCCCGAACTTGTTGAAAAGCTCCATCATGACCTGGAGCTTTTGGACGTCGCGGGAAACCCCTTTGACCCGTACAAGTTCCTGAACGGTGAAGTCACCCCGGTCTTTTTCGCATCGGCCCTGAATAATTTCGGGGTGGAGCCCTTTTTCGACGCCTTCGTGGAAATGGCCCCCCCGCCGGGCGCCCGGACCGCCGACACCCCCTCGGGAGGAGAAACCACCATTGACCCGGTGGAAACCCCCTTCTCGGCCTATGTCTTCAAGCTACAGGCCAACATGAATCCCAAGCACCGGGACAGCACGGCCTTCATGCGGATCTGTTCGGGCCGGTTCGAGCGCGACCTGGTGGTCAAGCACCACCGCCTGGGTAAGGAACTGCGCCTCTCCCGCCCCCATTCCATGCTGGCCTCCGATCGCAACACGCTGGACGTGGCTTATCCCGGGGATATCGTCGGGGTCATCAACCCGGGCGTCTTTTCCATCGGCGACACCCTCTCCTTGACGGGAGGTTTCGACTTCAAACCCCTTCCCCAGTTCCAACCGGAAATATTCGCCCACGTCCAGCCCAAGGACGTTTCCAAACGCAAATCTTTCGACAAGGGCTTGCAACAGATGACCGAGGAAGGCACGGTTCAATTGTTGAGAAGCTGGAACGATTTGGATTTTTACGTGGCGGCCGTGGGACGCCTGCAATTCGACGTCCTGCAGTACCGCCTGAAGGCGGAATACGGGGCCGAGACCCACTTGGAGCTTTTGCCTTTCCTATCAAGCGCCTGGCTGGTAGGGGACCCGGAAACCTTCGATCCTCCGGTCCAGGTCTTGAAGACCCGTGACCGCCGGGACCGGCCGGTAATCTTATTCAAGACCGCGTGGGACAAAGAATACACCCAAAGAAAATGCCCGGAACACAAACTGGTGGATATGGGCTAATAACACAATTTTATTGTCTATAATGAAATGAATTTCATTTTTTCTCTTCAATTAGGTGAAACCACTTGGAGTTCAACAGACTTATTAGGACAAACGAAATAACTTTTAAGCCGTGGATGTATTTTTTTATTTTTCTCACGACGAATAGCTTCATTTCCTACTTTCCATTCCCTATCACTGCGAAATTATTCTTGTTTTTATTGGGTGTGGCTATTCCTTTCATCTTGTCAGCCTATTCCCTAGTTAAGTACCAGGTTTATGCTGAAGTGGACTTCAACGACTCAATCTTAGCAGGCGACAAGATACCGATAATATTTTGGATTCTACTTTTTTTAGTCGTGTTTTTTACAAGATTTGCCTTTTTAACTCAGATCCCTTCTTGGCCTTTGTCGGACGAAGGAATCGTGGGCAACTTAGCCTTATACCCTTCGACAATCAACCATCATCTTTTAATGGGTCTCTTTCAAACGGAGCCTATGTTCATTTGGTTACTACATTTTTTTTACGGTTTTTTCCCACCTTCTCTATTTTCCATTAGGCTCTTTCCCGCCATTCTTTCGGTGGCTTCGATAATTACGGCATATTGGGCGGCTCGCAGTTTCAATTGTCGAGTCACTTCTTGGCTCTTTGCCCTTTTATATACCGTTTCGTTTTGGAGCATAATGTTAAGTAGGTCTTGTTTTGCACACGTTTTTGCTCAGCTAGTGGAGTTGTTGGTTGTAGGGTTATTTGTTAGATATCAAAAAGCAAACATTTATAAACGAAAATTGCTTTATTTATCTTTGATGGGTATTTTCATCGGGCTTGGATTTTATATCGTCAATTATTGGTTAACCATTGCAATTGCTCTTATTGTTCTGATGCTTTCCCTTCCTACTTTTCTTAAAAATGAATTCTTATGGAGATTGTTTCCGATTTTTTTAACCATATCAATATCATTTCCAATCCTTTCGGAACGCTTAGGGGGAATCAATGGATCAATTTGGGTTGATTCATACCTGTTTAAGGAAAACATTTTCAAAACATCTTTTGAATATCTAATAAGTCTTTTTTGGGTTGGTCTTGATTCGGCCCCCTTTGGACCAATTTGGGGTGGCCTTTTTAATTCAGTCTCTGATTCATTTATATTCTTAGGTGTTCTCAAAATCATCGCGAGTAAATCGATGCGTACATATTGGATATTTTTTGTGGTGTTAATCTGTGGGCTATTGCCCGGAATATTAACTAGTTTTGGCAACATGTTTCGTATCAATGCAGTGTTGCCAATTATCGTATTATTGGAAACATACGGTGTGATTTCTTTATTTATCCTAGATAATCAACTCCGTCGCCTGCACTATTTAAAATTTGCGTTTTTCTTATTCGTCTCATTGTTATTAAATCTCTATCACTTCGCGGGACCCTATTCGGATATAAAAAAATATTCTTCCGAAAAACAATGGCGTAACGTTCAATATTTTGATGCTTACCAAACATTAGAACAAATCAGCAAAAATTCCGGTCCATTAAACGTATTCTTGGGATTCAATCCAGATTATGAAAATAAGCTCATTAATATTACGTGTTATCCCTTTAACGCGCTGCAAAACCCTTCCCTTTCCGGTTCGAATCCTCGTTGGACTGCACTTATCACGGACTCTCAATATGCGCCTTATTTTTTAAAAAATTTTCCAGTGATGAAATACAAAGTCCTTAATACAGACAAAACAGGAATATATGATCCAAAACCTTTTGGAATCTTTATTATCCCAACTTCAGAAATTCCAATCCCGATGTTAAAAAATTGGATTATAGTCGATGAAATCTACCGAAATTTAGATTTCCAAGTGAACAACAAAAGGCATTTCGAATCGTGGTCAAGTTTCATTACTGCAAATTCTTCACTTTCCATCTATTCTTCTCAAGATCGGTTTCTAAATACGATCTATTGGGAAAAAATTGGTTTTTTTAAATTCTTAGATGGACATTTCCTTCAATCAACCGAAGCTTATCGAAATGCAATCCAAAAAGGTATTCCAGCTGCTCACTTGTATCGTGTTTTAGGAACTTGCCTTCAATTTCAAAACCGAATTGATGAAGCTAATCAATGTTTCGAATCGGCCAAATTACTTTCAAATGTAACTTATTGATATCAGAATGATGTGGAAATATTGAAGCGTCGGAGCTGGTCTTGAAAACCCGCGGCCGCCGCGACCGGCCAGTAATCTTATTCAAGACCGCGTGGGACAAAGAATACACCCAGAGAAAATGCCCGGAACACAAACTGGTGGATATGGTTTGAAATTTCTTATGGGATAAGGAAGGCTTTACATCTTTGAAGGCCGGGGGAACCCCGGCCCGGCAGGAAAACTTAACGCTCGACGACGCTCAAACGGCGCTGCTTGGCTTTGTTCACGTTACGCTCACACCAGCAGGACAAGCAATGGTGCGCGCCTTTTTCGTCCATGAAAATACTTCCGATTTCACCCGTTTCACGGCAAGAGTCGCACTCGAACAACGGTTCGCCTTTGGGGCTTTTATCCGTTAATAACATGTCTTTCCTTTTTTTCGTTGGTCTTTTTCCCCGACCTTTTCATCTCGTTCAGGCAGTTCCAGCAATGGTAAGCGCCATCGTCCTCGATGATGTCGGTGAAAAGTTCTCCCACATGCCGGCATCGGTCGCATTGGAACAAGACGCTTTCCGAGAATTGATCCAGCTTCAACATACGTCCTCCGTGCCACCTACAGGATGAGGCGTTGGGTAGGTGTAGAAAGAGCGTAGAGTCGATGTGGTTAGTATTAATTGTCGTCGAAGCTTGTTAAGAAGATGTTACATAAGGGAAGGAATCTTGTTACAAGGAGAGGTTTGGAGCTTAGGTGGTCGATCCGGTTACTTGGGGTAAATGGCCACCGTATAGTAATCAGGCGGTCCAAAACTCACCACTGGACGGCGGTTGCAAAGCTTCGTACCCGGGGGGAAAAAATAGCCCCATTCGTTTTGACAAGTATTTTGAGGGTGATGGTAACGGTACTTAGAGACATCCTGATGGGTTACCAGATAAACGATCCGTCCGGTCGTGTAATAGGGCCTGGTTTGACTGGCGTTATAGGTGGTTACCGTCCGGTAAGGCCATTTCATGTCGAAACGGGTCGATGTCATCGTGCTGGAAATTACCTTCATCGGTGGATTCGACCAGGCAGGTGAAGTAACCACCAAAAGGAACAAGATAAGCGTGGTTTTTATCAAATGCCCGATCCTATGGTTGGATTGACTCCCCTATTCTAACGGCATGATTCGTAAAGACTGAACCCTGAAAATTATGCTTATTTACAAGGTTTACTGGGCTTAATGGAAACTGAATATCTCATTGAGCGTGGGATGGGGATGGATGACCTTATCCAGGTCCCCAAGGGTCGTCCCCTGGGCTAACATCAGGCAGGCCTCTCCAATCAGGTCGGTTGCTTCCGGTCCCACTAGTTGAACCCCCAGAATTCGGCCCGAGTCCCCGTTCGCGACGACCTTTCCCCAACCCTGGATTTCCCCCAGGATGCGGGCCTTGCTGTTGGCCGCAAAATTGTTCTTATGGGTCGTAACCCGAGGATATTTTTCCCTCGCTTCTTTTTCGGTTAAACCCACCGAGGCTATCTCCGGCGAGGTAAAGACCACATGGGGAACCTTGCTGTCATCCATGGATTCTTCTGGACCGCCCGATCCTTGGGCCTGGGCGACAAGCCGGGCATGCTCATAGGCCGTATGGGCGTAGGGATAGTTTCCGGTTAAATCGCCGATGGCATAAACCCCCTTCAAAGATGTCCGCAGGGACCCTTGGGTCTTGATCTTGAAACCTTCCATTTCCAGGCCCAACTGGGGCAGTCCGGCTTGGTCGGAGTTGGGAATCCTTCCTGCCGCCACCAAGACCAATTCTTCGTCTTTCATCTGAACCTTCGGCAATCCCAACTCGATCTCCACGCCCAACCGCCTCAGGGCGTTCAATAAAACCAGGCGCGCTTCCTCATCCATGGTCGGGAGGATTTGGGGCAGGACATCGCAGACTCGGACCTTGACTCCCAATTGGGCATAGAGACAGGCGAATTCCAAGCCTATAACCCCCGCCCCAATGATGAGGAGGGACTTCGGAAGCCGGGGTTGGGTTAACAGCTCATCACTGGTCACGATGGATTCACCGATTGGAAATTCCTTTAGGATTCGCGGCCGGGACCCCAAAGCCAAAACCAACAGCCCGGATTGATATTCTTCCCCCGAGCAAATAACCAAGTCCGGGGTCTTCAAGGCCGCTTCTCCCTGGATTAACTCAATTTTCGAGGCCGCCAACTGGGATTGAATGCCTTTCTCGAGAATCGAAATGGTTTTTCGGGACCTTTCCACAATCGTTTGAAAATTGAACCGTATATTCTCCGCCTCAATTCCCCAGGACATGCCTTCCTTGGAGATCATGTGGAATCGAGTGGCGGCGGATTGGAGCAGTTTGGTGGGGATGCAGCCGACATGAAGGCAGGAACCGCCGATTTTCCTTTTCTCGAATAGGGCCACGGATTTTCCCTGGCGGGCCAGGCGCAAGGCCGCGCTGTAACCCCCCGGACCTCCTCCTATGATCAAAGCATCAAACTTTTTCATGTCAACTCCCGGCGCGGCTTGTGTAATTCAGGATTAGTTTCTCATTTAGCCGAGGGGAAGGCATCTGTAAAATACAACCCATTAAGACTTTGGAATGGGATGATAATGGCCCGTTTCCAATCGAAAGCTCACTGCCAATCGGTTCCAAGCGTTGATAGCGACCACCGCAAAGGTAAGGTCTACCAATTCCTTGTCGTTGAATTGTTTTTTCGCTGTTTCATAAGCTTCATCCGGAATATGGGTTTGCGAGACGAGGGTCACGGCCTCGGTCCATTGAAGGGCCGCCCTTTCCCTTTCGCTGTAGAATGGTGATTCCCTCCAAGCGTCCTACAAATAGAGCCGTTGTTCCGATTCACCTATTGCCCGGGCATCCTGAGTATGCATATCCAAGCAAAAGGCGCATCCGTTGATTTGGGAAGCCCGGATCTTGACCAGTTCAAAAAGGGCGGGTTCCAGCGCTGACTTTTTACTGTATTGGCTCAATTGAAGCATGGCCTGATAGCCTTCCGGCGCCACTTGAGCGTAACGCAGCCTTTCCTTTGCCATAATGACTCCCCCTTTAATTTAGGAAAATTGAATTCCTTCCCGCTTGAAAGATTCCAAAATCGCCGTTTCCACTTGCGTTCGGGTCACCGAAGGCAAGGTTGGATCCTCATTCAATCCCGTCATGGAATCGAAACCCGAACCGGGAAAGGCCTTTTTCCATTCCTCCGAGACGCGCAGGAGGATGACTCCCTGTTGAAGAAAAACATCACTCCGTCGGGCTTGGGCCCCGCCCGCGACTTTTTTTCCCTTAAGGGTTAATTCCGCTTGGCTGGGCGCGGAAAAGCAATGGGGATCACCCCATCCCATATGTTTGTCCTCCGCCATGACCACGTCCCGGCCCAGGGATTGGAGGGCCCGGGCCAGGAGTTTTCCGATCCGGCAATAACTATCTATTAAACTTCCACCCACAATCGGGTCTTGTTTGGAGGCCAGCAAAGCGTAACAGAGATCCTCCGGCCCATGGAGAACTCCCCGCCCGCCCGTGGGCCGAATTTCATGGGGAAAGGCCTGCTGATTTAATTTTATTCGCCGGGCTTCCAATCGGCCGAGCGTGAGGGTAGAAACTGGGAACGTAAAAAAACGAAGCGTGGGGGGATCACTGGGTTGTAAACCCGAGAATAACTGTTCGTCGTAGGCCATTTGCCCGGCGGTAGGGATAAAACTGGATGGAATATGGCGCCAGAGAGTCATGAGGGTAATTCTAGAATTGCGCTGCGGGATTGGGGGATAAAAAGACGGGTGAAAATCAGAAAATCGGATATTCCCTGCCGTCATACAAAACGAAGGAAAGCCTGGCCGCGACCCCCTCCAGCTGGTGCTGAAGCAACATCACTGCCCAAGTCGGGGCGCAACCCTTCACGACCACGTGCTTGCCGCGATATTCTTCCAGATTGAATTGGGGAAGTTTCATCTTTACCGAAGATTCATTGACCTTTCCGTCCATTCCGGCCAGGACATCCGTGTTGAGCGCCACTTTTTCGAGGGTTTCCATAATTTGCCTTTCTTGAAAGGGCATAAAAGTAAAAAAGCGGCCTAAGCCGCTTTTTACACTTTAATCCGGACGGGATTTAAAAACTGACGCTGTGCCCGCATCCGCAGGTACCGGTAGCATTGGGGTTCTCCACCACAAACCCCGCGCCTTTCAAGTCCTCGATATAGTCGATCTTGGAACCGTTGAGGTACCGCGCGCTTTGGGGGTCGATCAAAACCTCGACATCCCCAATCTTGGAAACCTCATCGTCGTCGCGTTTTTGGTCAAAGGCGAAGCCGTAGGAGAAGCCGTTGCATCCCCCCCCCTGGACGTAGACACGGAAATTTTTTCCTTGATAAGACTCGTTTTTCGCGGCGAAATCCTTAACCTTGGAAGCCGCTGAATCGGTCAATTGAACCATGGGACCCTCTCCTCTGAATAGATGAAAATGATTATCAACAGTCTTATTATAGCTTCGAACCGCTTTCTGAAGTCAAGGGACCAAAAGGATTCCAGGTTGCCCTTCCACATTCCGACCCTTGAGGTAAAGGAGGCCCACCCGTTTTTTTCCGTGCCCCTTTTGGCCCTCCGGCAACCGGCCGGAAAAAGAACCAGGGTTAAAGAAAAAAGTTTCGCCATATTGGCGGGCGGTGGGTTCGAAATTATTCCCATAAACAATCACTTGCACCGGCTCCTCCTCGAATTGCCGTAAAAGGAACTGTTTCAAATGCTGGGGCTTCCCATAGCCATGGGTTAAGCCGAGAGTGAGGGGGCCTTGTCGCCAGGCGATCCTGACATACATTTCGGAACGGACGATGGAACTCTCTGCGTTGCCGCAAACACCCTTGGTGGGAGCTAGTTGGCCTAATTGTTCCAACACCCGCAAGTCGCCCACCGGACCCGCGTGCAGGATGGCGTCCACTCCCTTAAAGGCGCGGCGTAAAAGGCTTAATTCGCCGGTTGTTAATAACCCGGCGGTGTCCGCCAAGACTCCAAAAACCATGCGGGTCCTCCCAATTTTTGACTTAGAGGTTGGTTCACCATAAACTAATCGCACCCATCATCCCCGCGCCCCTTTCCAAGGGCCGGTCCGGTACGGAGCCCCATGAAAATCGCCGTCTGCCAGATTAATACCACCGTCGGGGATTTTGACGGCAATATCGCCAAGGTGGCCGAAAACCTGAAAAAAGCCAAGGCCGAGGGCTGCGAGGTCGCCGTCTTCCCCGAATTGACCCTGACTGGTTATCCCCCGAGGGATCTGTTGGACCGGTTCACCTTCTATGAGTCCGCCCAAAAGGCTGTGGAAAAAACCGCCCAAACCGCTCAGGGCATCCTGGCGGTCGTGGGCACCATCCTCGAGAACAAGGGCCCCGGACCCGCCCTTTTTAATTCCGCCGTAGCGGTGAAGGACGGGAAGATCCTTCATATTTATCATAAGGTTCTACTGCCTAATTATGACGTATTCGATGAGGCGCGTTATTTCGCTCCCGCTCTCCAACCCGCCGCACCCTTCAAATATGGGGGCCTCAAGATCGGCATCACGCTTTGCGAGGATATTTGGAACGTGGAGGGCAGCTTTTCCAACCACCTTTATGAAAAGGACCCGGTCTTGGATATCGCCAAGGGTAAGCCCGATTTGATCCTAAACCTGTCAGCTTCTCCCTTTCACGCCGCCAAACTTCCCGTCCGCCAGGCCTTGTTGAAGGAAGTGACCAGAAAAACGGGCGCCCCAGTACTCTATTGCAACCTGGTAGGGGGAAATGACGAGCTGGTTTTCGACGGCTGCAGTATGGCTATGGATGGGGGTGGAAACCTTTTCCAGGTCGGTAAGGCTTTTGAGGAGGATTTTTTCATCTACGATACCGAAAATCCATCGGCCAAATTACCCTCCCCGCCACCTTCCGAAACCAGTTGGATATACCAGGCGCTCATGACGGGCACCAGGGATTACGTGCGCAAATGCGGGTTTGAGAAGGTATTGATCGGCCTCTCCGGCGGTATCGATTCCGCCCTGGTGGCCTGCCTGGCCACCGAGGCTCTGGGCCCGGAAAACATCATGGGGGTCACGATGCCTTCCCCCTTCTCATCTAAAGGATCAATTGAGGATTCCCGTTCATTGGCTCAGGCCCTGGGCATCGAGTTCAAGGAAATCCCCATTACCCCCCTCTACCAAGCTTCCCTCCAGACCCTGGCGCCTCTATTTGAGGGACTGAAAACCGACATCACCGAGGAAAACATCCAGGCCCGTCTCCGGGGGCTTCTTTTGATGGCGCTATCCAACAAATTCAACCGGTTGGTCCTATCCACGGGCAATAAGAGCGAGTTGGCGGTTGGCTATTGCACCCTCTATGGTGACATGTGCGGAGGGCTGGCCGTTATCTCCGACGTCCCCAAGGGGATGGTTTATAAACTCGCCAGCTTCGCCAACCGGGTAAAATCCGTGATCCCCCAGGAGGTTTTTGACAAGGCCCCCTCGGCCGAACTCAGGCCCAACCAGAAAGACCAGGATTCCCTGCCCCCCTATGATCTGTTGGATGGGGCCCTGCGCCTATACATTGAAGAGAACCAACCTCCATCCAAATTGAAAAAGGCTGGTTATGATGCCGAGCTGATCCAGGGCATCGTAAGGATGATCAACCGCAACGAATACAAACGCCGCCAGATGGCGCCGGGCCTGAAGGTCACTACGAAGGCCTTCGGCATGGGCCGCCGGGTTCCCATCGCCCAGAAGTTCACCGATCAATGACAGTCCAGCCTTAGATAGAAAGAGCTAAATCACCATGAAACAGCCCATGATCGAACTCACCAAAGAAATCGCATTTGAGGCGGCCCATTACCTTTACAATCCCAAATGGGACCGGGCCAAGAACCTGGAAATTTTCAAGAAATGCTCCGGCTTCAGGAAAGACGACCCAAAAGCTTCCCACTACCCTCACGGCCATTCCTACCGGCTGCGGGTGACCGTGAAAGGGCCAATCCATCCCGAAACGGGATTTGTGGTGGATTTTAAGATTTTGAAGGAAATATTAAAACTAGAGGTCTTTGACCTATTGGACCATCGTTTCATCAACCGGGAAGTGGAACCCTTCAACGACGATCCCAATTTTCAAACGACCGTGGAAAATTTACTGGTGGTGATCTGGAAAAGGTTGGAACCCGTCCTCAAAAGGGAAAAAGTCGTTTTACACGAATTGACCCTATGGGAAACCTCGTCCAATTTCGCAAGTTTAAAAAAAGATCGGAACTAAAAACCAAAAGAAAGCGTCTCGGGCTCGTCTGAACGCTCGACGCATTGGGGCTCATTATAGGTTGTTTTGTTGACTTTGGAACTGACCGGTAGACTGACCATTTTCTCGGCGGGATAGGGCTTCAACAGATCCTTCAGTTTCTTAAAATCCCGGATATCTTCCGTGTCCATCCAAAAGGAAAAATCTTTTTCTTCCAGGATAACGGGCATCCGGTCATGAATGGCCCGCACTTCCTCGTTGGGAATAGTGGTCATGAGGCTGAGCGAATCCACTGAACCGGTCTCCAGTTTTTGGGTGGCCCAAATTCCTGCGACGGCGAAAGGCCGGTCATCCTTCATTTTGAAATAAAAGGGGCGGGTTTCTTTGGCTTCATGGCGCCACTCGTAAAAACCGTCCATGGGGACCAGGCACCTCCACTTTTCGAAGCTTTCCTGGAAGAGGGGCCTGTCCAAGATATCCTCCGCACGGGTATTCACCACCAACCGCCCGCCCTGGGTCCAGGAAGCGACAAAGCCCCATTGGAACATTTTGAAAACCCTTTTTTTGGTTCCCAGGGGCCTAATCAGCGCGGGAACATTCAGGGAAGGGGCGATGTTATAGCTTGGATTCCAATCCAAGGTTTCGGTGACTTTAAAAAGCTGGGAGATAACCTTCGGATTGCTTTTTAAAACATATCGAGTACACATAAGTTTTTATTGTAACAGAGGGGATTCCTTGCCCCAAAATGAAAAAGCCCCGCCTGATTTGGCGGGGCATAGGTGGTGGACATTACTGGACTCGAACCAGTGACCTTCGCGATGTGAACGCGACGCTCTAACCAGCTGAGCTAAATGTCCCTGATCAAATAAAAAAATTTAAACCCGAAGGACTTTTACCCCTTTCTTTTCAACCTTACATGCTCCAACCCGCTTTAAGGGGTGGTAGTTTATCGGGAATAAAAAGCCTTTGCAACCGATAGTGAACTGCGATCATACCAACCTTTGATTGCAGCGCTTTTACCTGTGGTTAGGGACAAGTCTTCGGTATGGCCTTGCGCTTGTCCCTGGACTACAATGTCATCCGAATTAATACTGATTGGTCGTTTTTTCTTTATACCCCGTTTAGGAATCAACTATGCCTCGACGTATGAAAAAAAGCATCCAACCGGAGGCTCCGGAAAAAATCCCCATTGCCCCTACCGGACCCCAGGTACCTGAATCCGATCCCTCCAAATCATTTTTTGACCTGATTCGCCCCTGGTTGGGCACCCTAATCCTACTCTTCGCACTCGGCGCCTTTCTGAAGGGGGATGTTCAATGGAGCGAAGTCCTTCTGGTCGTGGCGGTCATATTTCAAATCGCCAAGATTAACCGCCCCAAACTGCCCGATTGGGTCAAGCGGGTCGCGGTTCTCTTGGGGCCGATTACCGGGGTGATTTTGGTTCTTTCCCTGTGGATCGCCTTCTCCTTAATTATGCTGACCTTCCGCAATTTTAACTGGGCGATACCACCCAAATTTCCCACCATCCCTTACTCCCAATCCTACACGGCCTTATGGGTGATTTTTATCGGCATGGTGGCGGGTTTTTGGCTTTTGCCAGAGAATGAAAAGGATAAGGATTTATCCCCCATCATCGCGCGCCTTTGGTTGATCGCCGCCTTCGGCGTTTGTGCTTATCTGGGCCTTTGCCACATCGATACACCCGTCAGCACCTATTGGTTGGACAATGACCTGGAAAACCCCCGACAAGTGGCTGATTTGCATGATTATCGGTGGGGTTTGGTTTTCGGAGCCGAAGAACCCTTCGGGAACTGGTTTCAAATTCTTTTATTCCGTTTGTTGCCCGGCTTAACTTCTATCGCTATTGAACGAATAGGCTCCACCCTGGTGGATCTTTGCCTGGTTTGGATCCTCTATCTCTTGGGAAAAGAAGTCGGTGGCAGGAAGACTGGCGTCATCGCCGCAGCTTTGGGTTCCGTCAGCAAACCGTTGATTTTAAAAGTTATCTGGGCGGTTCGCATGGTCAGTCCGCCTCTGGGGCCGGCCTTGGCTCTCTTGTTCTTTTTCCGCTTGATGAAGAAACCCGATCTTTCCCATTTTTTACAATGGGGCTTGGCCCTTGCCGTGGGGACTTACTTCTATGCGCCATACCGTCCTTTTGTGCCTTTTTTCATCTTTTTCGTTCTTGGCTGGGCATTCCTTTATGAGAAAAAGGATGGTATCCACTGGTCTTGGTGGACCTTCGTGGGGGCATCCTCCTTCGTGTTCTTGGTTTATTTCGCTTACACCAACGACGCTTTTCCCGTGGATGGTTGGATCGCCCGTACCTTAGCCGTCTCGGGCGAAACCCTGCCCTGCTTGGTATTATTGGGCTTCCTGCTCCTGGCCTTGCTCGTTTACCCCAAAATGATGGGATCAGGAACATGGCCCAAATTGACCGGTTGGTTGGCGGGATCCTGGCTGTGCGTGATCGCTTCATTTCCCATGATGGCCAACGAGGCCTTCATCGGCCGTATCCGGCAATACGAGTCCATTTCCGACGCCTCGGTTTATCTCAACCGATTTGCCCAAAATTCTTTCTGGAGTCTTAAAGCCATCTTCTTTGAGGGCGGGGACCGGAGTGACATGGCTATACCAGGGGATGCTTTCTTTGGATATACGGAAGTCATCGTAATCGCTTTGGGTCTGGCCTTTTATGCCGCTCGGCCGACCAAATTGGCTAAAAATATCGTGTTTTTGTCCGCTCTCATGGGTTTGGCTCCCTATATCGTCTCAGGGGGCACCCATAGCGGCCGGGCCATGGTTTGTGTCTCACCCCTCATCATGCTTGGCGCCATGGGGCTGAACCAATTGCTCTCCTCCATCGCCAGGCTTCCGAAAGGCCGGTTTTTCTTTTTCCTGGCGGTTCCCTGCCTTCTCGCTTTTTGGTACTGGAGCGGCCAAAGCACCTACTTCCGGGTTTACCATCAATTTAACGAAACCTACTTTTATGACGGCAGCTGGACCCGGCAGGACGCGCTCAAGTGTTTGAACCAAGGGGATCAGGTCTATCTAGACCCTCCCATCGAGCATGATAATGGTTCCACCCTTTTTGAAGGCCATCCCGTTCATCTCTTTTGGCCGACCCGAAACGTTATTTTCCTCGGGCCCAATGAAAAACCACCCCATGGAATCGATGTTTATTTGTATCCCGTGAACCTGGACATGAAAAAAAAGATGATGGCCGCCTTTCCAACGGCCCAGTGGGAAACCCTCCAAATTCCTACGAATCCGAACCCGCAGTCTTTCCGTTGCTTTATTCCCTTTGAGGATGTCGCTGCCTATTCAGATAAATATCTGAAGGCGCAAAAAGCGGCCGCTCGGTTCCCCCGCCGACCCCCATTGGAACCGCCCCTTTTTGAGGTTCGCCAAGTTTCCGCGCCCTTTTGGGAGCGCCGATATTGTCCCACCAATCATGGTTTGACCGGCGGGTTTGTGGATTACGAAGACAAGGACTCCAATGGCAACGACCCACCCCGTGCCGATATGGATTACGGCGGAAAGATGATCCAAATCAACGGGGTCATCCACGTCAGCAAAGCGGGCAAGTATCGGTTGTCGTGGGAGCTCGATAATCAGACCCAGCTCCGGGTGGATGGCCACCAAATTTTGGATATTACTTTCCCCCTGACCAAGCAATTCCCCTTGAGGGAAACGACAGAAAAAGGTGAAAAATCCATCTACTTAAGTGAAGGCGATCATCCAGTGGAGGCCATCACTGTCGTCCTGCGAACCCATGGGGCGCCCAATGTCTTCCTTCGCCGGAGCGACTCGGCGGAAGAACCGAAATCGCTTTGGGCTTCCTTTAATTTTTAATCGGATCATGAATCATCAGCTCGACCGTGCGGTTAGATCTTTTTGTAGCGAAACATCAGGATCGATGCTTTCGCTTACCGAATGTTTGAACCCATCCTTGTCCATCGGTGGGTTAACGTCTTAGGCCGATAAAAATGGCACCGATGTATTAAGGAGAACCCATGGCGCAACCAATTAAAAAAAATAAAAAATCCAAAATCTCGGGAGAACCCGCCCAACCCACCTTGCCGGTTCCTGTCCCGGCCCCTTCCCAACCTTTCCTTGGATCTTTGGATCCATGGGTGATCCCCGTGGCCACTTTGTGCGCCTTGATTTCTTTCATTCTCCATAAAAACCAACTGGGCTTGGTTCTGGTGGTTTTGGTCATCTTCTATCAAGGTTTCCGGATGCTTCGTGAGCATCCCCTGCCCTGGTTGACGGAATTCTTGAAAAAACTTTCCTTCCGCCAGCTCAGCTGGCTTCTCGGGCTCTTTTGGATCGCTTTCTCTTTGGTCATGCTGACCTTTCCCTCCTCGATTTGGATGGTGGCGGTCGCCAAAAACTTGCCTTTCCAACAATCCTATTGGGTTCTCATTCTTTCTTGGTGCGGCATGGTCGCCCTCTTCTGGACCCTGCCTGAGAAAGCTCAGGAGCAAGAGATCTCCTCACGGACGGCCCATTATTGGGTCGGGGCCGCGTTGGTGGCGGGAATCATCCTGCGGTTTTATCCCACCATCCCCCTCCCCGCTTTTTACGGCGAATCCTATCTCACGAATATCGGCCAAATGCAGTACCTGAGGGATTCGGGGGATTATCGGAACGCTTTTTCCTATTTCATGGGGGATCGGGAACCTTTTTCCGGACTTCTCACCTTCCTTTTGATGAAATTCCTTCCCGGAGTTTCTCTTTTCGCCCTCCAACGATTCTCACTGGCCCTATTTGATAGCGTGGGACTGTGGGTTATTTATCTTCTTGGAAAAGAAACATTCGGCCGTCGGGTGGGTGTTTTCGCTGCTTTAATCGCCGCCTTCAGCAAAGCCCTCACCGTGAAAGTGGTAACGGGGGCGGCGGAAGTCAACGAGCCCTTGGCTTTGGCCTTGGTACTTTTATTCCTTTTCCGTCTGGTCCGAAAGCCAGATTTCTCGCATTTCCTTCAATGGGGGGCGGTATTGGCTTTGGCATGCTTTATGGATCCCATCCTCTGGGTTTGGTCCCCCTTTCTTTTCATGGGGGTTTTGATTGGATCTATAACGAAACCAAGAAAGAAGGGCGAATTTTGGAAAGACCCCTCTTCCTGGTAGTGGGCATGACCCTTCTTTTGACCCTGGTGTACTTTCATAACAATTTGCATGCCTTCCCCAGGGACAATGGGATTGCCCGGGCCGCGGACGTCATGGGATCCCTTCTTCCTTGCCTGGCTTTGTGTGTTTACTTGGTTCTTCTGCTTTTGTCTTTGCCCAAGGTATCCGGTCAACCCCAGAATATCCGCTGGATGGGATGGATTTCGGCGCTATGGTTGTTCCTCGCCCTCTCCTTTACTATCGTTGGGGCCGCGCCGAACCTCAACCGGGTGAAGGTTCTTTTGTTGGACAACGGCACCTGGTCCAGCATTTCAGCTCTCCTGGAAAGGTCCGGTCAGGCTTTTCTCGGTTTGTTTTGGAAGATGGGCGAGCATTCAACCGCTTCCCTGGGAGACCCGCTTTTCGGATACACCGAAACCATCTTAATCGCATTGGGAACCGCCTATTGTTTCGCGAGACCTACCTGGAAAAAAACGCTCCTCTTCTTGGCCGCCTTGGTGGGAGCTTCCTCTTTTATTGTGGTCAACGATCATCCTATAGAAAGCCTGGTGGGCTGCTCGGCACCACTATTTGTCATCGCGGGGTGGGGGTTAAGCTCGGTGATGCCGGGAATCCTGGAACCTTGGAAAGGCCCTTCATTTTATAGACTTGCGCTGGTTTTATTTGTTGCCTTTTGGGCCTGGACGGCCCAAGGAGTGGTTTCAAGGGTTTATCACCAGTGGGCGGAAATGCCCGCTCAGCAAACATTGGTTCTTCAAGAAGTCAGGAAGGATCTCGCTCAAGGGCATCAAGTTTATTTGGTGCCTGAATTAGCGCCCAACTATATAAATATCCTGTATAAGGATAACCCCGTCCAGATTTGGCGCAATTCTAACCTGGTCTATATGGATTTCAATCAAAAGGGATCCGATGTCGTCCTCTACACGACGGCCAATCCGGGCGTCGCCCAGAACCCCCTCACCCTGGCCTTTCCAACCGCCCAGTGGACTGGCGTCCAAGCCCCCGGCCCGGATTCAAGCGGAACCCCTCTGTTTTGGAGAGGTTTGATTCCTTTTACCGATATCGCGGCTTACTCTCAGAATTATTCCTTAACTGTCTCAAAAAGACGGCCGCTCCCGAACCGCGCCCCTCCCCCGCCTGCCCTCTTGGAGGTCCGTCCCTCTCCACCTGATTTTTGGGAAAGATCCTATTGCGACGGTCACCAAGGTTTGATGTTCGGTTTGTTGTCCTGGAAGGATCGAACCCGCCAGGTTACCGATCCCATTCCTCCCGACGTGAACCTGGACCCGATGGAGGTCGACTACCGCGGGACTATTCATGTCGCGTCGGATGGAATCTATACCCTTGTCTGGAATGTGGAGAACCGGGTTCAGCTTTTGATCGACGGCAAAAAAATATTTGACGTGACTTTAGATCGGTTCAATCTCACCCCGGGGGGGGATTATATGGAACCCGCGAAAAAAGGATCTCTACCCTTGACCCTCAAGGCGGGAGACCACCGGGTGGAAGTGATAACCTTATTCCAAAGATCGAGAATCGCCCCCACCCTGACGCTTCACCGGGAAGGGACACCGGGCGAGGGAACATCCCTTTGGTCTTCCTTTAATTTTTAAAAGGGTTTTAAGTCCTCTCCCCTCCGGGTTGAACCCGGCGTAAGGAAGGAACGGTGAGGTTTCTGTGCCGAGGGACCATCGATAGGGGTTTAGCGCTTTTTTCCCTTGGGTTTGACCGCGACCAGGAAATAACAGGCCCCGATTTTGTCCTCGGCTTTCAAAAGGTCCTTAAACCACCACGAGAAAAAAGCCGGTTCCCAGATTCGAGGCCAAAGCAGCCATCTTTTAAACAAGGCCTTGAATATTTTGGAGGGGATGGCGGGAATGAACCACCGTTCGAAAGAATGGAAGGTCCGGATTGGGATCATGTACTCGCTTTTTTGAAGTTTCAGCCCGGCCTTCTCAATGCGTTTCTTCCAAACCTTGGAGTCGTCCACGTGGTAGTGCTTTGAGACCTTGTTGAGCACGCGGTTGTACCATTGGGCCGCCTGGTTGAAACCGACGGCGTTAAAGACCTTCTGATAAAAGGAGTCACCATCCCAGTATTCGCTGGGAACGGTTGTCAGCAGCCTGCCTCCCGGCTTCAAAACCCGGTAAACCTCGGAAAGCACGCTGTCAATATCGGGTATATGCTCCATAACGCAGTTGGAGATCACCGTGTTAAAGGTCCGGTCCTTGAACGGCAACTCGGTGGCGCTGGCGACCAGGGCCTGGTCGTAAATGCCCCTTTCCTGGGCCTTCCACACTTCCTCGGCGTTCAGGTCCACCCCCGCCTGAAGATGTCCGAAAACGGATTTCGCGAAATAACCGTCCCCGCAACCTAGGTCCAGGACGGGCCCCGACAACTCCTCTTTGGCGAACCTCTCACACTCATAACAACGCCACAGGGAGTGGGCCACGGAAGTATAGTGGAGGTACTCCTTGAAGAATTCTTGGCGGCTTTTCGTGACTTTTTCCATTGGTTACATTCCCCCGGTTAGGGTGATCCACCATAAGCGGAAAATATTGACCGCATAGCTGACCACCTCGTTTAAACCCAGCTTGCTTTTTCCCTTCTCGCGATTCACGAAAATAATGGGGATTTCCTTTACTTTGGCCCCGACCCTTAGCGCCCGGTAGAGGATTTCCACGTAAAAGACATAGCCTTTGGAGATGATCCGGTCAATTTTGATCTTTTCAAGCAATTCGGCCCGATAGCACTTGAAGCCGCCGGAACAATCCTTTTGTTCGATTCGCAGAATCTTCTTGAGCATGTAATTGGCGAACATGCTGATCAAAAGCCGCCGGATGCTCCAGTTCACCATGCCCCCATCCCTCACGTAACGGGAACCGATGACCAAGTCGTATTCTTTCATGAGGCTGATCATCTTGGGGATGTTGGAGGGATCGTGGGACAAATCGGCGTCGATGGTGATGATGGTGTCGTACTTGTGGGAGAGGGCGTACTGAAAGCCCGCGATGACAGCCGTTCCCAGCCCTAATTTGCCGGAGCGGTGGATGACCTTCACCCGCTTGTCTTTGGCCGCCACTTGATCCGCCAGCTTGCCGGTACCATCCGGGGAACCGTCGTCAATGATCAAAACATGTGAACTCTTGGAGGCGCGGGTGATCCTCTGATAAATCTCCCGGAGATTTTCCAATTCGTTATAGGTCGGCACAATCACGATGCTTTTCGCCATGGAAGTTCCTGAATTTGATTTCAATCCGGGGCTTTACTTGTAAGTCTTCTACCAGACATGTAAAATTTCGCTTAATCTTATCATTAATTTTGCAATTCATTGGGGAAAAACCTCCTCTCAATCTCACCCATAAAGGAAAGTCTATGGCCCGAACCACCTGCAGGATTGACGGCTCCGAGCTGGTCCCCGTGATGGATTTGGGCGTACAGTACGTTTCCGATTTCGTGGACGATCCGCTGGACGGCGAAAAATCATCCCTTCAGGTGGGCATTGGGAAGGGGTCGGGCCTCCTCCAGCTTTTTGAAAGCTTTCCCCCGGAAAAGATGTACCGCCGCTACTGGTACCGGTCCGGAATCAACGAATCCATGGTCGCCGACCTCAAAAACATCGTGGATTCGGCCCGAAAAATGGTTTCTCTCGAACCCGGGGATACAGTGCTGGATATCGCTTCCAACGACGGAACCCTTCTAAGTTTTTGGGGGAAAGAGTATTTCCGGATCGGTATCGATCCGGCGAAAAACCTCAAACAACATTCTGAAAAACATGCCAATGTCATCGTGGAGGACTTTTTCAGCTCCGCAAATTTCAATACCCACAGCCGTCAGAAGGCCAAGGTCATCACCTCGATTGCCATGTTTTACGATCTTGAGGACCCCAATTGGTTCGTGGAGGAGGCCCGCCAATGCCTCCATCCGGATGGCGTCTGGATCATCCAAATGAGCTATATGCCCCTCATGCTGGAGCAGAACGCCTTCGACAATATCCTGGCGGAGCACATCGAGTACTACTCTTTTACCGTACTGTTCCAAATGCTACAGGACCACCGATTGAAGGTGGTGAACGTGGAATTGAATGACGTTAATTCCGGAAGTTTCCGGGTTTATATCACCCACGCCGAGGGAGCCAAGCTGAAGGAGCCCTATCACGCGCAGCAAATCGGCGAGTACCGTGTGAAATCCCTCCTGGAGTACGAGAAAAAGCTCCGCTTGTTGGAGGCCCAACCCTACCTGGAATTCTTTGACCGCATCCAGAAGGTGAAGGCCCAAACCCTGGATCTCCTCAATGACATCCAAAGGGCGAAGAAGACCGTCATCGGTTACGGGGCCAGCACCAAGGGGAACACCCTCCTTCAATTTTACGGCATCACTCCCCGCTTGATACCCTATATCGCCGAACGAACCCCCGAAAAAGTGGGGAAAAAAACAATTGGGACGGGCATCCCCATCATCAGCGAGGAGGAAGCCCGTTCCCGCAAGCCCGATTACCTGTTCATTTTTCCCTGGCATTACGTAGAATCTTTTAAAAACCGCGAGATGGATTTGTTAAAGGCAGGAACACAATTAATTGTTCCCTTGCCCTATCCCCAAGTGGTCCATGCCTGACCCATTCCCGCTTTACCCCCAATGGACCCATCGGTGAATAAAAAGGCCTTTATAACCGGTGTCGCGGGCCAGGACGGCAGTTACTTGGCCGAACTCCTCTTGGATAAAGGCTATGAAGTCCACGGCCTTCTTCAAGTGGGTGACCCTAACCTGAGGAATATTGAACAGTTGCGAGAGCCTTTCCACGACCGTTTTTTTCTGCAGGGGGGCGATCTCTTGGATCGCGGCCGGATAGCAGACCTATTCCAGGTGATCCGCCCCGACGAGGTCTATAACCTTGCGGCCCAGTCCTATGATGATTCTTCACAGGAAATGGTGATAACGACCACTGAGATTAACGGCATGGGCCCTCTTTATCTGATGGAATCCCTCTATCGAACGGTGCCGGACGCGCGTTTCTTCCAAGCCTCCAGCTCCGAAATCTTCGGGTCAAATGCGGAAGTCCCCCAGTCCGAATCAACCCCTCTGCGTCCCCAAAGCCCCTATGGCGTGGCGAAGGAACTCGCCCATCGGATGGTCGAGTTTTACCGGACAGCCCAAAACAAGTACGCGGTCAACGGCATTCTGTTCAACCACGAGTCCCCGCGCCGGGGGGAAGTTTTCGTGACAAGAAAAATCACCCGGGGTTTGGCCCTCATCCTCGCCGGAAAGCAGGAGAAATTGCGGTTGGGCCGCTTGGACACCCGCCGGGATTGGGGATTCGCCGGGGATTACGTGCGGGCCATGTGGCTGATGCTCCAGCATAGCGAACCCCAGGATTTTGTCATTGCCACCGGCGAGAGCCACACCATCCGGAAATTCCTGGAGGAGGCCTTCTCCTACGTCGGATTGGATTATCAAAAATTCGTTGAAACGGACCCCGTCTTTAATCGCACCTTGGAGGTCCGGGAAACCCGGGGGGACCCCTCCAAAATCACAAAAGCTCTGGGTTGGAAGCCCGAAAAAGACTTCCGGCAGTTGGTTCACCTGATGGTGGATTCGGACCTACAAACCGTCGGATTGAAGGCTCCTTCTTCGATCCCTTCTGAGAGTTGAGCTTCAAAAAGATAGTTTCTCAAAGGCCTGGGTGAATGCCATATTTTTTTGTCTTCCCGAAAATTTGAGTTCCCGTTTGGCCTTTTCCCATCTAATCTTGAACCATGTCTAATCCGATACCCACTTCCTTGAAAGCGGCCTATCAGGCTTGTGAAAACCAAGCTTCCTCCCATTACGAGAATTTTCCGGTGGCTTCCCTTCTTCTGCCGAAGGAATCTCGGCCCCATGTGGCGGCCCTTTACGCCTTTGCACGCACTGCCGATGATTTCGCTGATGAGGAGTGTTACTCCGGGCGCCGTCTCCAGGAAATCAACCAATGGGAGAAGGGGCTCGAGAAAGCCCTCGCTGGGAAGCCTTCGCCCCCTTTTCTTCAGGCTTTCGCCTACACCCTCCGATCGCGCGGAATCCCCCTTTCCCTTCCACTGGATCTGTTAAGAGCCTACCGCATGGACCTGAAGAACCACCGATATTCCACTTGGAATTCCCTTCTCTATTATTGCCGCCACAGCGCCAACCCGGTGGGGAGGATGGTGCTCTTGATTTCTGGATACCGGGAGAAACAGCTCCACCAATGGTCGGATTTCATCTGTTCCGGCCTCCAGCTCATCAATTTTTGGCAGGACACCGCCATCGACTTGAAAAAAGGGAGGATCTATTTTCCCCTGGAAGAGATGAGAAAAGCGGGCGTCCGTCATTCGGACTTGCTCGCTTTGAGGGATTCCCCGAAAATCCGGAACCTGGTCCGGTCTTCGGTGGAATATACGGAGGGTTATTTCCAAAGGGGGTTTCCCCTTGTCAACAGGGTGCGGGGCCGACTGAAACTGGAACTGAGGGCAACCTACCTGGGCGGCCGGGGGGTCCTCTCGAAAATCCGTTCCATGGATTACAATGTGCTCCAGGAACGGCCCCATTGGAATGGCCTGGAGAAGACCTTTTTGGCGGTCCGGGCGGTTCTGGGTTTCATCCGACCTTAAAAGGCAGACACCCTCATTTCACTCGGGATAGGAAAAGCCGTGAACCTCCAAAAAGGCTCCTTGGAAAAGAAGTCCAGCTTTTATTTCCCCCTCCTTCTGCTGCCCCCCAAACAAAGGGCGGCCATGGAGGAACTTTACCGTTTTTGCTGGACCGCCGATGACATCGCGGATGGCCAGGAGCCCCTCACCCGTAAAAAAGCATTGATCCGCCAATTGGGCGCTCAATTAAGACAGGCCTTCCAGGGAAAAACCCAGGGCGCGGACTTATCCCTTTTTCAGTCCGTCATATTGGATTTTAAACTCTCCCCGGAACCGCTGGAACGCATCCTCCAAGGGGTCGCCCGGGACTTGAAACCCGTCCGTTTTAAGAAATTCAAGGAGCTCCACGCCTATTCCCTCCAGGTCGCTGGGGGACCCGGCCTGGCGAGCATGGAGATTTTCGGCTACCGGGACGCGGCCTACCGGAAATATGCCGAGAACCTGGGTGTTTTTCTCCAGCTGGTCAACATCACGAGGGATTTCAAGGAGGACCTGGGTCTGGGGAGGCTCTATTTCCCAGCCGAGGATTTTAAAAAATTCCACTTGAGGCCGGAAAACATCGAGAGGGGCAATTCCCATTGGCCCCTTTTCGTGAGGTTCCAGCTGGAGCGGGCCTGGGGTTTTTGGACCATTGCCCGGAAGGCCTTGACCCCCCGTCAGAGGGCCGGCCTTTCCACCGCGGAAGCCATCGCGGCGGTCTATGTGAAGCTTTACCAGCGACTTTACGAGAATCCCTCCCGAATCCTGGAAGGCAAAGTCAGCCTTTCCCGGGAGGATAAGCTCCTATCGGTCGTGGGAGCTCTAGGCCGCGGCCTCCTTGGAAAGGTCCTTGGGGAATGAAAAGGGTCCTGGTGGTGGGCGGGGGATATGCGGGTGTTTCGGCGGCTACGGCTCTGGCCGAACAGGGGGTGGAGACCACCCTTTTGGAAACCCATTCCCACCTGGGGGGACGGGTCTACAGTATTCCGCCTTCCGAAACCTTTCCCGCGGTTTGTGACAATGGTCCCCATTTGTTTTTGGGCGCCTACCGGGAAACCTGGAAACTTTTCCAAAGGCTTGAAATCAAGAACGCCTTCCACTGGGTTAATCCTCTGGAAATCATCTGGATGACCCCGGGAGGCATCCCCGCTTCCTTTAAGTGCGCCCAGGCCCCCGCGCCCTTCCATTTGATTCTGGGACTCCTCCGCTCGGGGGCCTTTCCTTTACGGGAAAAAATGTCACTCTCCTTCGCCCTGCGCCGTTTCTCACGGGCGGATTTTTCCCTCCCCCCGGGGGTTCAAACTCTGACCCAATACATGGACCACGAGCGGCAAGGTCCGATCTCGCGGGAAAGGTTTTGGGGACCTCTTTGCCGGGCGATCATGAACCTCCAGCCGGATGAGGCCGCTATGGCCGAGTTTGGGGAGGCCCTACGGCGATCCCTCTTTGGCTCTAGGTCGGACAGCGCCTTGGCTTTCCCGGCTATGCCATTGGGGGAAATCGCCTTTCCCCAGGTAGAGGATTATCTTCGGCAAAAAGGCTCTTTCCTTTTCCTAAGGGATGGGGCCCGGCAGTTGCGACTGGCCAGCGGTCCCTTCGAGGTAGTCACCGCTTCGGGGAAAGTCCTCTCGGGAGACGCCCTGATACTGGCCCTTCCGGCCCGGTCCTTGGAATCCCTCTGGGCCACTTCCGATCTTACCCCGCCCCTTTCCTCCGAGCGCCTGGGCCACTCCCCGATTCTCTCGGTCAATTTTATTTTGGACCGTCCCGTAATGGAGGGCCATTGGGCAGGCCTGCCGGGGGCCCGGTTCGAGTGGGCCTTCAACCGCAACGCCAATTGGGGTTATCCGGGCCCCGGACAATACTTAAGCCTGGTCTCCAGCGCGGACCGGGAATTGGCCGCCCAACCGGTGAAGGAACTGGTGGTTCTGGCCCTGGAAGAACTCCAGCGTCATTTCCCGCAAGCCCGGCAGGCCAGCCGCCTCCATTCGAAAGTCGTGAAGGAAATAGCCGCCACCTTCCGCCTGACACCAGAGAATTCGGCCCTTCGCCCCTCCTGCGCGACCGCCTTTCCCGACGTCTTCCTCGCGGGAGATTATACGGCTACCGGATTGCCCGCCACCATCGAGGGGGCCTGCGCCGCCGGGCATCGGGCGGCGAGCTTGGCGCTCGCTCACTTAGGTCAGGGGAAGGATAAGATCCCTTTATGAGTCTCGCAGCCCCATCCGACAAGACCCTCCCTGTTCCCTGGCTTTGGCCTTGTTTTTGGATTTTCCTGCTTTCCAACCTTCTCCTATCCTATTTTCCACTCGACCAATTCCTTAAGATTGGGATTGGATTCTTCGGCATCCTAGGGCCCTTCTTTTACCTTCTGGCCCGTTCGTCTTCAGCCCCAGAAAACCAGGAAATCTTTTCTTGGAACCCATCCGCTTGGGGAAAAGGGATCTTTTGGGTTCTCCTTTTCACATTTGCGATCTTCCTTCGATTCCATGCCTTGACCACCCTCTCAGTCTGGCCCATGGTGGATGAGGGAGACTTCAGTTTTTTTGCCCTGAACCTGACCGAGAAATGGTCTTGGAATCTTTTTTATGGGAAATCCCAGGTCCCCCCTCTCTATGACTGGGTTTTGGCGTTTTTTTATAAGATAGGTGGCCCCTCCCTCGGCAACCTTTGGCTTTTCCCCGCCCTTTTATCCCTCTTGGCCCTGCCCTTGAGTTATGGCGCTTCTCGTCTTTTTTTCTCCAGGCCGGTCTCCGTGATTATTACGGTCTTCTGGGCGACGAGCTTCTGGCCCCTCTTCCTTGGGCGAGTCGGCTTGCCGCATGGCCTGCTCCTCTTTTGGCAATGGCTCGCCATTCTGGCTTTCGGCCTCTATATCCGCGCGGTTCTTCCCCCGACTCGAGCGATAACAGCCTTCCTGTTGGGATCTATCCTAGGCTCTGGTTTCTATGTCAATCTCCACTGGCCGGTAATGCTCCTCTGGGTTGTTTTAGGGGTGGGATACCTTGAGTGGCGAAAAGGGCTCCACTCTTTTCTTTCCCCCCTATGGTTCTTGGCACCTCTTTTCTTAATACCCTTGCCTCTTCTCAGGACCTTCTTGGAAGGTGAACACGGCTCTTATCTGAGTTATCTCTCCCTTTGGGGAAATGGCTTGAAGTTAGGTCCGTTGCTGGGCATTTGGTGGAAGTATCTTTGTTTGCCTCTCTGGGGTGTTTCCTCGGATCGGCTGGCATACAACCCCATCTGGGGGGGGTATTTGAACCCGGTCATGGATACTTTTTTAATGATGGGTTTTGCCTCTCTGGCCCGAAAAATTCGTCAACCCCCAAACGCTTATCTTGTCCTGGGATTGGTTCTTTTTACCTTGCCCGCTTTATTGACCAATCAATATGAGCCACTTCGCGTTGTCTTAGTCTTGCCTTTCGTCCTGCTACTAGCCGCCCAGGGGGCCTGGAACGTTTTGGGGGCTTTGGCTTCCATAAATTGGAAATGGGTTGGAGTCGGCCTGATCCTGTTATCAATGTGCTTGGACTTCTACCACTTGGAGGGACCCTACCATCGCCTCTGGTCTACCAACTGGAGAGCATCCTACCTTTCATGCAAGCTCATGGAGCGTTGGCAGGCTTACCAGATCCTATCCTCCATCTCCCGGCAAAAGGGTCCCGGACTCATCTTCACCGAGTTTGACGAAACATTAACCGATCAGACGCTGACAACGGCGGTTTATCCCTTCAATGCGTCGAGAAATCCCGGTCTTTCTCCTACCCAAGCCCACTGGGCGGGTTTAATTACCAACATCAATTACGCGCCTTTCTTGTCGAAACGCTTCCCTGAATCACGATGGTTTCCCCTCTCGGCGGATGGGGACGGCTCCCATGCTACCTTGGTCCTGGGCGTCTTGCCTCTGCAGGAACTGGACAGGAAGACCTTCGACCGATGGCTTGAGTTCGAGAAAGCCCTTCGGCCTGCGACCCTGGAATGGGTGGGGACTCCTTTGAACAGGGTCAATCATCGACTGAATCCCTTGCTCTACCCGTTGCTTTCCCAGACCGGAAAGGATCCCTTCCTGGAATCCTGCCTTGGGGAAAGGCTCTTCTATAGCGAGATGAATGAGGGCCATCCGGCGCAAACTCTGGAGCGCCTCCACCGGGCCTTGACCCTGGGCTATCCGGCGGCCAATCTCTTTAACGACTTAGGGGTCTACTGGTACACCCAAGGCGATCTTCCCAATGCCCGGAAAGCCTTCGAAGCTGCAATCCGTTCGCCTCTTAACCACACCAGCGCCAAGGACAACCTGCGGAGTCTCCCAGCCCCATGAGAACCCTTCCCCTCCCTTGGCGAACCTTCCTCGTCTTTCTTCTGGCCAACGCGCTGCTCTCGTATTTTCCGCTCCCCCCAGCAATGCGTTGGGCGGTGGGTGGGTTTGGCATCCTTCTCCCCTTTTTGTTATCTCTCGGGATCAGCCCATCCGTCACCACCGCAGATCCACCTCTTTATCAAAGGGATTTTTTTCCCGATCCACCCTCTTGGATTTGGTTTCTCCTAGGAGGCGCGGCCATTCTGGGTCGATTCTTCGCTTTAACCTCCTTCGCGGTTTGGCCCAACTATGATGACGGCCTGATGTCTTATTACGCCCTCGATCTTTGTCGTCATTGGAAATGGACCCTGTTTTTCGGCGTCAATCAAACACCCCCGCTCTATCTCTGGGGTTTAGGCCTAGTCTATAAGTTGTTTGGTCCTTCTCTCTTATCACTCTGGCTATTCCCCGCCGTCCTTTCCCTCTTGACGGTTCCGTTAGGCTATTGGGCCGCTCGGCGTTATTTTTCAAAGTCGTTCTCCTTGATCATCGTATTTCTTTTATCCCTCGGTTTCTGGCCGATTTTTATCGGTCGATTTTCGCAAATGGCTGTTTTAGTTGTTTTAGCGGAATGCGGGGCTTTGGCGTTGCTGGGGTGGTTTTTGAAATACCCGCGCCTAACTACAAATCTGGGCTGGGTCTGGCTGGGGTTGGGAGTCGGGATCGGTTTTTACGTCTATCTTTCCTGGCCGGTCGTGGCTTTGATGGTGGGGGTTGCGGCTTTCGCCGCCCAATACAAAAATAAAAATTCCCGGAAGGCGGGAATTCAATGGCTTCTTTTTTTTCTGGCTTGTCTCACAATCATGGCTCCCTTGTTAGTGGAAGCCGTGAAAATGAATTATGGAAGTTATTTAAAAAATCTATCCGCCTTTGGAAACAGGATCCCCCTCTCGGAACAGATCCAAGTATCCTTTTCCTATATATCTTCTATTTTCTGGGGCATGGACCCGAATTTTCACACCTATCAACCTGTTTGGGGCGGGTATTTAAACCCGGTATTGGGGGCTTTGTTCTTTATCGGCATCCTGGAAATTTACAAAAAAAGACAAGAGAATCTTTACCAATGGTTATTCTTGGCCATGATTGTTTTTCTTTTACCCGGACTTTTAACCCGGGAAAGGGAAACTTTCCGCGTGGTAACCGTACTGCCTGTCCTTTTGGCCATCACGGCCCTTGGATTAGGTCGGCTCTTAACCTCCGTCTCCAATCAAAGAATGACCTGGTTTCTCGCCCTGGTCATATTATCCTCGGCGGGCCTCGATATTGTTCACTTGGAAAAATACCACCAACTTTGGGATTCGATGGACAATTGGAAAGGCTACGCCAAGTCCTTTGAGCGCTTTAAGGCTTATGGCATACTTGAGAGAATAAGTCGCGAGAAGGGACCCGGGCTTGTTTTCTCGGACTTTTCCCCGGGCCTCTGCGATCAAACCCTCAACCTGGCCGACTACGGCTTCAACGCCCTGGAAAACCCCTCCCTCGACTTGCGTCAAGCCCGTTGGGTAGCCCTTTTGGCGAATGTCAATGAACGCCCTTTCCTCGAGAAAAGGTTTCCCAGTTCCCGGTCCTACGCGCTGTCTAAGGAAGACCGTCCTTCCGACGGGGGGTGGATGCTATGGACGGTTCCCTTATCCGGTACCCTTATGCCGGCTTTCCTCCAATGGGCTCGAGCCAACCAAGCCCTAAAACCCTTTATCGATGAGTCCCTCCAGCATCTACAAGGTGAGTCTTACTCGAGGAGTTTGGATCTCCTGGCGGACGCCCTTCCTTCGATGGCTAGGAATCCTTTCTTGTTGTCCAATTATTGGGACAAGAGGGCCGATTTAATGGTGAAAGAAGGGGATATTTCTCAAGCCGAAATCTGCATAAAAAACGCGGTGAAAAAAGGGGACCCTTCCGCCAATCTCTATTACCGCCTCGGTGTTCTACAATGGATCCAAGGGAAGAGGGTTTTGGCTTTAAAGTCGTTCGATTCGGCAGCCCATTCGCCCTTGGACTTGACCCTTTCCTCACAATGGCTGGCATCCAAACAAAAAAATCCCTAGGCACGATACGTTGGCTTAAATTCTTCTCAAAGGTAGGCCGTTAATGGCCAAAAAATGGCAGCTGATTGATTTACTCCGTACCTTTTGTATTGTCGTGGTCCTGGGCGTCCATTCCTATTCCAATATACCATTTGATCATCCCTTGAGTTGTTGGCTTTGGGGTCGTTTTTGTATTAATGGGGTTTATGGTGTTTTTATTTTTTTCATCGTTTCCGGATTCTTGATCACCAACGTGATCTCCCTTAACCGGGGTGGCCTGGCTAAACCCGATATTCTTCAATTTTACGCCCAGCGTATCGCCCGGATCTGGCCTCTTTACTTTTTCTGTTTGTTAATGGGGGTTTTAGTGTTTTCTTGTCTTTCCCCAAGCAATCCGGTCTATTCGGATTTTTTCATCGCTAAAGGCGATTACGGCTTCTGGTTCTGGCTTTCCCTTCCACTGTTTATGTTCAACTGGTTTTTGATCTGGAAAAACAGTTGGGATTACTCTTCCCATTGGTTGATCCTTTGGAGCCTGTCCATTGAGGAGCAGTTTTACCTGCTTTATCCCCTAGCTCTGCGAAAACTTCGTACCGAGAGGGGTTTTATAATTTTTTTGTGGTTGATCCTAGGACTGGCCATTGTTTGGAGGGTTGTCTTTTACTTTTACGCTCGTAATATTGATTGCATTCAATCTTATGCCACCAATTCCAAGCTGGATTTAATCGCCATTGGTATTTTGCTTTTCTTCGCCGTAAGGCGTTATAGCGACTATCTGATTCACAATCAACCATTGGCCCAGTGGATGTGCGTTACGGGTTTTATCCTGACCCTGTTTAGCTACTTCGGGAGCCGGGAGAACGACCGCTTGACCGAAATCTATATTTCCGAGGTAATTGGCCTGGGTGTTTTCTTGTTTCTATTGGGAGGGCTTCATCTCCCTTTCTTCGAATCTCCCTCCTTTAAAATTTTGGCTCTTCCCGGAAAGTATTGTTATGGCTGTTACCTTCTCCATCCAATGGCCTTGTTCATTCTTCATCCTTTCGTGAATCCAAAATATGTTCTTCTTAACTTATTATTGGTGGTATGCCTGACGACCTTTATCGCTTCTATTTCTTATCATTTTTTCGAGGAACCTTTAAAACATTTCATCCGAAAAAGTTTCAATCGCATTCTGGGGCAAAACGCTTAATCCTTTCGATTTATTACACGATACTGGGAAATTGTGCCCTTTTTAGCTGAAAACCATAAAATAAAACGTGGGTTCAAGGAGGACCGATGTCCCATTCCGATTTTTTGGATTTGGATTTGATAGCTCAATGCGAGACCCTGGCGGGGGAAATTAATAAGGTCTATTCACACCTTCCCTGGGCCCTGAAAAACGCCACGGTTTCCCGCTTGAAACGCCAGGCTCACAAATTGCCCGAGCAGGTAAAACAAGCCAAGGCTTCCACGAGCGCACTCAAGACCCAGCGGCACTTGAAAGAAGCTCTGTCCTTATGTCATGAATGCGTCCCACTGATGTCCCTCTGTTTGAAAAAGAATATGCTCTCAAAGGAACTCCACGACCGGTGGATCAAAGAACTTGGGTTCATTGAGGTTCATATGCAGGAATGGCTGGGAGCCTCAGGAGGAAAATGAAAACCTCCCCCCGGCCATTCTTATCCCCCCTGGTATTGGTCGTTGCATGGACTCTGACCGGTCTCGTTCTTAATAGTGTTCCTTCTTCCCTCACCGTCAAATGCTGGGTCATCCTCATCGGAGTGATTGTCCCCTTCGGGGCCCGTTGGATGGATCCATCGCCCACGAAACCTTTTTATCCTTTTGAGATGGACGAATGGTTTCCTTCTCTTGCCTCCTGGGTTCCAGCATTCCTCTTAATTCTGGCAGTTTTTTTTAGGTTTTGGGGACTAAACACTTACCTGCCCTGGCCCCTAGGCGATGAATCGTTGTACTTGTCCTATGCCCTGGAGCTTTCCCGGCATTGGACTTGGAGATTCTTTTTTGGTAATGCCCAGCATCCTCCTTTGTTTATTTGGATGCTGAACGGCGTTTATTCCATCACCCGTTCCCCGTTTCTCACCCTTCGGCTTACAACCGCCCTTATTTCTCTGGCGAACGTGGGGGTCACCTACGCGGCGGCACGAAAATTCCTATCCCGTTCAAGTTCCTACGCCCTCTGCGCCTTCTGCGCCTTGGGTTTCTGGCCGGTTTATTTCGGCCGTTTTTCCCTAGCCGGCACACTATTACCGCTTTTAACGGGCTTTCTGTTTTATGCCTGGGGCTCCTGGTGCCAGTCCCCGACCCAAACTCAAGGCCGCTTATGGGCGATAGCTTGGGGACTGGTTTTGGCGGCCGGACTATACTCCTTTCCTTCCTGGTTCTTCATGGTCATGGCGGTCGGACTCGTTTGGTTGGTGAAAGCATGGAGGAATGAACCCATGAGACGGGATTGGCCCTGGTTCCTGGCCGGTTTCTTAGCGCTGGCTTTGCCTTTCTTTTATGCCATGATTTCAGAAAATTTCGGGGGACATATCAGCCGGCTGGCGCCCTTTCAATCCGATTCCGGATTCCTCGGTCAATGGATTAACTCTTTTTCATACCTGACGGTTTTATTGTGGGGCTCCCTGGACCGGTCTTTCGCCTATGGTCCCTTTTGGGGCGGATTCCTAAACCCCCTTCAGGGCGCCCTTTTTCTCCTGGGTTGCGTGGAGTGCGTAAATCGGAGGAAAGCGGCCACCTAAATCGGACGAATCCGGCCATATTTGGCGGTTCGTTTGTTGAGGAGTATTTAGGACGAAGCGACACAGGGAATCCTAACCACAGTGGTACGGTGCCTCCCGTTGAACACTATCAACGGGAGGCATCATGCCAAGAGGAAGGACACCTTTGCGTCAGATTCGTGAAGTATTGCGGTTGAGATTTGAAAAACAAATGAGCAGCCGACAGATCGGGTCGGCTTTGGGGATTGGCCGGACCACCGCCCGGGAGTACATTCAAAGAGCCCAGGAAGCCAACCTGACTTGGCCCCTGCCGGAAGAGATGAACGATGAGGGGTTACAAAAACTCCTTTTTCCCTCATCCCCGTTACAAATCGAAAAAGCCCTCTCAAAGCCCTTTCCCGATTTTCTTTTCCTCCACCAGGAACTCAAAAAGAAAGGCGTTACCCTCCAGCTCTTGTGGGAGGAGTACCAGCAAGCCAACCCCCAAGGCTACCAATACACCCAGTTTCGCGAGCATTACCGCCGATGGGAGAAGGCCTTGGAGCCGGTGATGAGGCAGTCCCACAAGGCTGGGGAGAAGTTGTTCGTGGATTACGCTGGAATGACGATGGGAGTGGTGAATCGTCAAACCGGCGAAGTGAAAGAGGCCCAAATCTTCGTGGCTGTGTTGGGAGCCAGCAACTACACCTACGTGGAGGCCACTTGGACCCAAGAACTGCCCAACTGGATCGCCTCCCATGTCAGGGCCTTTGAATTTTTCGGCGGCGTACCGGAAATATTGGTCCCGGACAATCTGAAGTCGGGAGTGGCGAAGTCCCACCTGTATGAACCCTATCTCAATCGAACCTATCAAGAAATGGCCCGGCATTACCAAGCGGCCATCCTTCCAGCCCGGCCTGCCAAGCCCCGGGACAAAGCCAAGGTGGAGGTGGGAGTTCAGGGTGTGGAACGCCGCATCCTGGCCCCCTTGAGGAACCGTACCTTTTTTTCCCTTCAGGAACTCAATGAGACTCTTTGGCAACTCCTTCAAGCCTACAACCAGCGGCCATTCCAAAAGCTTTCTTCCAACCGCCAAACTCTCTTTGAAACCCTGGAAAAAACCTTGTTGAAACCCCTTCCGGAGGAACCCTACGAGTTTTCCGAATGGAAAAAGGTTCGGGTGAATATCGACTACCACGTAGAGGTCGACCGACACTACTACAGCGTGCCCTATCAACTGGCGCGCCAACAGTTGGAAGCCCGGCTTACCGTCAGCGTGGTTGAAATCTTCCATCTGGGAAAGCGAGTGGCAAGCCATGCTCGGTCCCATCAAAACCACCGCCACACAACGATTCCAGAGCATATGCCTCAAAACCATCGCCAATACGCCGAGTGGACTCCGGTGCGACTCGCCCAATGGGCGGGTGAGTCAGGCGAGGCCACAAGAACCGTCGTGGAGAAGATATTAGCCTCTCACTACCATCCTCAGCAGGGTTTCAGGTCTTGTCTTGGCATCATGCGATTAGGGAAAAAGTATGGTAAAGATCGCCTGGATGCGGCCTGTCGCAGGGCCTTGAACATCCCTTCTCCCTGTTATCACCACATCGAGTCCATCCTCAAGTCGGGACTGGATCAAAAAAACTTTGAGCAAGAACAGCCGGTATTACCCGACCTCACTCATGAGTTTGTGAGGGGCGCGGAGTATTACCAAACTCAAAACTGAAGGAGAAATTATGTTGGCTCAACCGATGTTGGAAAAGCTGTCGGCC
Organism: candidate division FCPU426 bacterium; assembly: GCA_963849485.1. Classification (GTDB taxonomy): domain Bacteria; phylum Oederibacteriota; class Muellerivitia; order Muellerivitales; family Muellerivitaceae; genus CAVTWJ01. The sequence continues at coordinate 100,228 of CAWKIF010000079.1, forward strand.
TTGCACCTGGAAGGAATGCTTTTGGCCTTCAAGGAGCAGATGGAAAACAAGGACTGCAAATCCTTGAGTTTCGAGGAAAGGCTGGGTCTCATGGTGGACCGGGAGATGACGACACGGGACGACAAAAGGCTCACCAACCGTCTCCAGACGGCCAAGCTTCGCTTGAACGCCTGCATTGAGGACTTGGATTTCAAGCAACCCCGAGGTCTAGACAAAGGCCAAGTGATGGCCCTGGCTTCCTGCCGATGGATCTCGGATCACGACAATTGCCTAGTAGTGGGACCCACAGGGGCGGGCAAGAGTTATCTGGCTTGTGCCTTCGGCCACAAAGCCTGTCGGGAAGGCCATCGGGTGCTGTACTTGAGGTTCCCGCGACTCTTGGAGGAATTGGCCGTCTCCCGGGTGGACGGAAAGTACTTGCGACTTCTTTCCAACCTGGCCAGGTTCGATCTTTTGATCCTTGATGACTGGGCCTCCATGCCATTGGTGGACGAGCAACGACGGGCTTTGTTCGAGATTCTGGAAGACCGCTACGACCGCAAGTCCACTCTGGTGGCCTCACAGATTCCGGTGGAAAAGTGGCATGACGCCTTGGGAAATCCCACTCTCTCCGACGCCATCCTAGACCGTTTGGTGCACAACGCTCACAAGGTCACTTTGAAAGGGGAGTCCATGCGGAAAACCCGGCGGGCAGTTCGAAAATAAAGGGAAAAAGGCTTCGCGAAAGGGGGGAGCAAACAAATCTTTTCACAAGGGGATAAATCGTATTATCATCCCCTCGACTAAGCAGGTTTCAAACGCGGAAGAACCCATTGGTTTCTCCAACGTCTAGAGGACAGCCCTCGTCGCTTCGCTCCGCAGGCGGTCGCTTTCATCCGATACAAGTGGCCGGATTCATTCCGTTTTGACTGGCCGCTTTCACCGACATACGCACGTGGAGATGGTCCGTGGCATTCACCAGCCCCTCAACCGATGGTTGTTGGTTTTCTTTTTTCTATTGATGGCGCCTGGTTTGCTGTCCGTGAATCTAGAGTTTTTACGCATCGTCCTGGTTCTTCCCTGGTCATTGCTCATCACCGTTTTGGGTTTAAATATCCTGTTGGAAACCTTTTCGATTAAATATAGGTGGCCTCTTTTCGCTATCATTCTTCTGCTTTCTGCCGGGATGGACTTTTACCACCTGGCAGGCCCAGCCAAGGCGGCCTTTGCCCCGGAAAACAGGTATCCACCGCAATCCATTAACCTGGCTGAATACCGGGCCTGCCCCCGCTTGCAAAATTGGGCTCAAACCCAGGGACCAGGCTTGGTCTTAACAGATCTGAAAGCCGATCCCATGAGTCGTATTTTTTTCGTCAGTTGTTATCCCTGGGACGCTTCAGCGAACCCCGCCATCGATTCTAAATCAGCCCTATGGGCGGCCTTCTTAGGGCCAACCGAAGATCAACCTTATCTGAAGAGATGCTTTCCCCAAGCTGAGACTTTTCCACTTTCCGGGGAAAACCAGCCGGCCGCATGGACACTTTACAAGGTTCCACTTAATAACCCAGGAGAGGAGCTAAAATTTTTGGACCCCTATCGGCTTTTCCAAACCCAATGCTCAAAAATTTTGGAATTGTCCAACGGCCACTCTTGGCAGGAACCTCTCCAAACCCTCTTGGATGGGTATGCGACGCTTCCTCAAGACCCTTGGTGGCAGACCTGTTACTTCGAGCGGCTTCTTTTTACAGCCAGTTGGGAAAAAGCCTTTTATCCCGAGGACCCTCTGTTATCTTCCTCGAAATTAAATCAAACCTTGGAATCTTCCCTTCAAAAGGCTTTCCCAGCAGCGCGTTTAGCCATGAAATGGAAACTTTGGAAAGATTCTGAGTAGAAGAAGTAGGTTCAGAGTAGAACAGCTTGGGCCCTATTTTCCCGGATGAAAAGAAGATGGGCTTCCTTGACGGGATAAGGCGTGGTTTGTTCCAAAAGCTTGGCGTAATGCCTCAATTGTTTTCCATATTTTTCAGCTAACAGGTTCGGGTCTTTATCGGTCTTGTAATCAACGATGACCCAATTTCCCTCCTCAAGAAATGCCAAGTCGAGCACCGCGTTCAAGAAAGCCTTCTCTTCCATCCCCATCAAAGGCAGTTCCCGGAAAGATTTTTCAGCTTTCTTTGCCCTTTGAATCAAGGGATTCGCGAGGGTTCTTTCTACCCACTGGGCGGCCTCAGCCCTTTGCTCAGGCGATAAACCCATCTTTTCGCCGTAATATTCCGCCGCCTGAGGGATCTGGGCCGGTTTCCAATCCCAAGCCTTTTCTAAGAGTAAATGCGTGAAGGAACCCAATTCCTTCCCGCTCCAAGGAGAGCTAGGTTCGGGCCCTTCCCAGATGCGCTCTTCCGTTCCCTTTTTATCCTCATCCACACTCAGGACTGACGTGACCGATTGAAAGACACGCTTGCCCTTCATCTCCTCGATCTGTGACCAGCGTTTTTCCTGCTCAGCTTTGAACTTTTCTTTTTCTGTTTGAAGCGCGGGGTCTTTGGGGTCCACGTTCAGCTTCACCGTCCAGACCGGCGGGTCTTCTAGGGATTCCTTGAGGCTGTCCGACTCGGCCCAACGTACAGGCGAGTCCTTTTCTTCCAAAGCCTTCAAGAGGGGCCCCGCGAAGAGGCTTTCAGTCTGGTATTTACCTTCGGCAGGCATCGTAAAGTGTGGAAGAAGCAGGCAATCCCGGGCCCGAGTCGCCGCTACATAAAGCAATCGGTTATTCTCGGCCACCTGTTGAAGCTCCTCGTCTTGTTTGACCAAGTCATAGTTGGTCGTCTTCAACCTCAGATCGGCCCGGCCCACCTTGAAGGCCCCCGCCATGGCCTTTCGGTCCACCAGGCTTCCCGAATCCTTAGGGTCCGACGCCCAGGCGGAAACGAATACGATGGGGAATTCCAACCCCTTGGCCTTGTGAATGGTCATGAGGGTGATACGGTCTTCGGAGGAATCGGGCCCCGGGGCCTCGCCCTCGAGCGTTCCTTCTTCTTGTTGGGTGGTCAGCCACTGGGTGAAGGCCCGGTAGGTGAAATGCTGGGTGGTTTCCAAGTTCCGCGCTTGGTCCAAGACCTTCATGAGGTTGGCGACCCGTTGTTCCCCGTGGGGCTGCCCGGCGGTGATGGCCAAAAGGTTCGTGTGCTCATAGAGATAGCTCAAAGTTTCCGAAACGCCCAGGGTGCGGGTGGCATCGAACCATTCCCGCAAGTAACCAAAAGCTTTGCCCATTTTCTCTTTTGCATCTTCTAGGAACAGGAAGGAACCCTTGTCGGCACGATGCAGGAACAATTCTTCGTCCGAGAACCCAAAGAGGGGTCCCCGCAGAACCGCCACACATGCCGCCTCATCCGCGGGTGAGGAAAGACAAGTGAGGAGAGCAGAAAGAGCCACGATCTCGGGCCGGTTGTAAAACCGCTTGCCCCCGATGATCTGGTAGGGCAGGTCGCGCTTACGTAGGGCCTCTTCCCAGTATTCTTCGTTGTCGTTGGAGAGGTCGCGGAAAAGGAGGGCGATATCCCCCGCCCGAACCGCCCGCCGCTCATGGGTTTTGGGGTCCGCGACCGTCCACCCACCTTGGAGTATCCGGTCTTTCAAATAGGCCGCCACCCACTCAGCTTCCTGCTGGCGGTAAAAGGCTTTGGTGTCTTCTGACCCTTCCGGCACAGGAACCTTCAGCCCCCAAAGGATGGGGAGTGTACCTTCGGTCTTTCCCTTTTCCCGACTGGCGTTCAGGGCTCGATAGGTGATACCCGAACCCTCGAATTGGGGAAGGAACCGCTCGTTGACCCACTCCACCAACCCGCCCACAGTGCGGAAATTCTCGGTCAGAACCTCGACCTTTCCCCCGTTGGCCAAGATACGTTCTTTGGTGGCTTCATAGATGGCTACGTCCGCCCGCCGGAACCGGTAGATGCTTTGCTTCGGATCACCCACCAGAAATAACTTTCCAGGTTCAAGTTCAATGTCTTTCCAATTTATGACTTGAACCTGCCCCCCGAAGCCTTGGCGTAGGGGGGCCAATTTTTCGCAGAGGAAGAACACAATCTCCACCTGCAAGGGATCCGTATCTTGGAATTCGTCCACGAAGAGGGTATCAAACCGTTTCTTGATCTCTTCCCGGCTGTCCGGGTGATCACGCAAGAGGTCCCGAGTCTTCAAAAGCAGGTCGTCGAAATCCAGGAACCCGCTCCGGGCCTTTTGGGTTTCCCATTCTTTCAGATATCCCCCGATCCAATGGATGAGGTTCAACAACACCGCTTCCCGAAAGGGGGCAAAAACAGCGACGTGGTCCTCGGCGAGCCGTTCAAAACGCAGGCGGATCTCATCCAAAACCGCCTTGTCCCAAGCCTTTTGATTGCCGGTTCTTTTCACCTTGGGGATATCTAGTGAAGCCAATGCAAAAGCTATCTCTTCAGGCTTTGTCGGACCACCTGTATCAGGTGCTTTCCCCTTCTCCCTTGAGGGGAGAAGGTCGGGATGAGGGTGGGAATGGCTCTCCTGGTTACCCCTCACCCTACCCTCTCCCTCAAGGGGAGAGGGTTTTTCCAAAATTTCGATGGTGTGACTCTCTGCCCAAAAGGTTTCAGAGCTTCATACAACTTGTCTTTGTGGTCTTTACAGTCCTTCGCGGCTTGTTTGCTCCAAATGAGGAACTCTTTCCACTCTTTGCGAAAAGGCTCAACCGAGGGAAGGGCCTGTTTTTCCGAAGTTTTCAGAAGGGTCCGGTTGCGTTTGAGGAATTGCTTCAATTCATCCACATGCTCGAAGGTTCCGCCCAAGCGTAGGAACTGAAAGAGGGGCTCGACCGGTTGGGAGAGGTTCTTTTTGAGCCAATGTTCCCAGGTCTGGGTCTCGAAGGCCCCTGATTGTACCTCATCCATCAAAGCGAACTGAGGGTCCACCCCGGCTTCCACCGGGTATTCCTTCAATAACCCCGCGCAGAAGGAGTGGATGGTCGAAATAGGGGCCCGTTCCATATCCTCCAAGGCTTTCAGGATCAGGTCTTTCTGTTCGGGTTGTTTCGCCAGGGCCTCTTCAAGTTTGGACCGCAGGCGTTGGGCCAACTCGGCTGCGGCCTTTTCGGTGAATGTGATGGCCGCGATACGGCTTAAGGGAACCTGCTTTTCTAGCAAAAGGGCAATGAGCCGAGCGACCAATTGCGTGGTTTTACCCGTGCCCGCCCCTGCGTCTACCGCGAAGAGGGTCTCGTGGTCGTGAGTGACGTGGTCTCGGATTGCTTGGTCAGAGATCACTTAAAGTCTCGAAAATAACATTTTTTACTCGACTCCCAAACAGTTAAAGAATATTTACTTGTCCGAATCATCCTGTGAAGCGCTTTTTATTCTTTCAGTTTTCCACTTTTCCCATAAATCGCAACTATCGCCGAAATCTTTTCCGGCATTACGTCGTAAAACACCTAGAGCAAATTTTCTTCTCAGATCATTCTTATCCAATCGCAAATAACTAATTATTTCCTCTAAATTTTTTTCATTATCAAAAATCTCGGATGGAGGTCCTGAATAAGAAGTTTGATCTTTGTCATAGAACCAGTTAAAGGCACTTTCCACAAGCGGAAGTTCTTTTTGGGGTTCGTTCGATTCGTAATGTCCAGTGGAAGAATTAAAGGCATAAACATTCTCAAAAATATGCGCTTTCAATAAATCGAAATAGTTTTCATTTTCAAATCCAACCTCATTGTCGATGCTAAGTGTGATTAATTTTAAATTTCCATTTTCTTCCGGGATTAGGCGTGTTTCATACCCGCCAATGCATTGGTGGCACACTGAAGCATAGCTATAAGATAAGACCTCTTTCATTTCGCCGTTTATTTCCTTAAAAACAGAAGCATTGCTTTCTTCAGTGGATTTTGGATCACGCACCAATATCAAATCAGGTCCATTAGTAAACGACAACAATTCCAACATGCAATATTGGTTTCTTTCAGTAAATACTTTTGCGGATAAATTACCTTTCAAGAAATGACAATAAACATACTCCTGATCTTCAATAAATAAACCGTGCGCACCCATCCAATTTCCGCCATCAACTTCAATAACCAAACCCAAGGATCTGTTCTGATCAAAATGTCCGAATATTTCCTTACCCATCTGGGTACATTTCCCCATTGGCGCCTTATCAAAATCAGGAACTCGATAATTATTTTGCGAAAATTGTTTACACTTCAAATTTTGATCAACCCATTTGCTGCATTGATCTAATAAGTTTTTTTCTTCGGGACGAAAAGTACAGGTTGGAGTTACGATTTGAGCGCCAACAGGGGAAAAAGCAAATAAAACAAAAACAAATAATTTAGATAATGCATTTCTATTCTCTTTGAATAAGTTTTTCTTTTGATCATTGATCATGCCAATTCCTCCAACTTGAAATAATCTCCAACATTCATATCTTCCCGCTTCCGCTCGCCACGTTTGTCAGCGCCAGGTCCACAAAGCAACCTGAAGTCACATCGCTCACAGGCCTTGGCCGCCGCAGGGAAAAGTCCCCGTTCCACGGCTTGTGAGGCAGTTGTTAATAGAACCTTCAAGGGTTCTTCGACCTTGTTCCAATCGGTGGCATCAAAAGAAGTGGAACCGTAACCACCCTTGGCGGTGATGAATTCATAAACTGCCTGTTCGGGGGTTAAGTTGGGATAGAGCGTGCGGCAGGCCCAAAGGTAGAGAGGCATCTGGATCTTGGTGCCTTCCTTCACACTGTTCTTCTTGAAACCGATATTGCTTCCCGATTTGTAATCCACCACCCTTAAACGCTTCCCATCCGCCGAGACATCCACGCGGTCCATGAAGCCTTCCAGCCGGAAGGTCCCTGCAGGGGTAGAAAAGGCCACCTCGGCCTGGCCCGAGCGACCGAAGGCTTTCTCGAAATCCACCGGCGTCCAATTAGGGTCTTCCAAGACCTCCCGCAAGACCCTTTCCAGGTCTTGGGTCAAAATGAACTGGCTCCATTGCCACAGGGCGAGGGAGCCGGGTACGCCTTCCTTCTCGAATCGCTTGAAGATGCGCTGGGTTTCCTCGGCTAGGGTCTTTCGGGCTTTCTCCTGGTCGCGTTCCTTCAGCCAGCCTTCCTTCACGCCCCGGGAAAGCACTTCCTCCAAAACCTCGTGCATGAGGTTTCCCTTTTCCGCCGGGTCCAACTGAAAGACCCGCTCAGGCTCGGGGTGGATCTTCAACCCCAGCACATAGCGGTAAAAATAACGCAGAGGGCAGGCGGCATAGGTTTCTAGGCGTGAGGCCGAGAGGGGCTTTTGTTTCAGTGAATGTTCCTGGCTTAGTTTTTCAATGGTCTTGGCGTCCTCGAAGACCCCGTCATAGGGGGTGAAACGGCGTTTGCCCTGCCGTTCTTGGAGCATTTCCCGCGCTTCCTGGTAGAAGGGCTTCCCTTCCAGATAGGCCTGGGCGGGCAGGGGATTGCCCTGGCGAGCTTCCTGGAACCGGGTGAGCACTTCTTCCAGGTCATCGACCCGGGTGGCGCCTTCGCTGCGGATCCAATCCGAGACCGCGACCTTTTTGATATAGGGAGAATCCGCTCCCCATTCGACCTGGCGCTGACCGGTCACGGCCCGCAGGGTCTCGTGCAGGTAGCTGGAAGGAACTCGGGGCGCGCCCGTGCCGGGGTGCAAGTGCGAAGTGGTAAGGATGAGGCATTTTTGGGCGCTTCGAGCGGTGAGGAGAAAGAGAAGCTTTTCTTCGAGGCGGCCTTCCGCCTTTTCGGGGATATGGGCCTTGCCCTCGAGAAGACCGTTGAGGATTCGTCGTTCTTCATCCAAGAGCAGTGGGTCCTGCCGGGGTACCCGGGGAAAGCCCTGCTCGACCAGCCCAGGCAGAACGATGACGTCAAAGGGAACGCCCCGGGCCTGCATGAGGTCCGAGACCTCAACCCCGCCGGTTCCTTCAACCTTCCAGGGGATCGAGACCTCGTCCATGAGCCCCGTGAGCATCGAGGCCAACTCGTCTTTTTCGACCGTAAAGGAATCCTTCGAGAGGATCTCCACACCCCGGCGAAGGGTCTTTAACTGTTCCTTGGAGTCGGAGGGTCGGAATATCTTTTCCGTTAGATCAAAGAGCACCCGGGTTTTACCTACCCAATTCTTTTCTTTCTCGAACATCCGTCTTTGTTGGAAGAGATATTGGAGCACTTGGTTGCGGAAAGCCTTGAGGGTTTCCCTTTCTTCTTTCGAAAAGCTTTCCTCTTCACGGCCATTGGGATCAGCGCCTTCATGCAAGTGGTCTTGAAGGCGGTCGAGCCAGGCGCCTTCGCCTTCTACGATTCCCGCTTCTTTAGAAGCCTGGTCCCAGAGGTGCGGGTTCCAGTCGGCAGGCTTCAATCCGAACCCCGTCGGGTCGAGATTGGGGCTGGAAAGGAAATTCATCAGGGTCTCGCGAGGGAATTCGTTTTGGAAACACTCAAGAAGAAGTAGGAAGGCCTTGGCGTCAGGGGTCTCCAAGAGGAAGACCGGGGGTCTTTTGGCGATGGGGATCCCTTGGCCGTCAAAGGCCGGCACGATCTCCCGGCGGTAGGTGTCGAATTGCCGTAGGATCAACCCGCATTGGGTGAATGTGGTTTTTTGTCTTTCGGCTTCCTCGGTGATAGAACGAACTACTTCCCGCATCTCTCTTGGCTCACCTGGGCACAACAGGATCTTCACGTCCGACTCTTCGAACTTCGTTAAACCCTCACCCTCATCCCGGCCTTCTCCCCTCAAGGGAGAAGGAGAACCCAACACCCTCGCCCCTTGAGGGAGAGGGTCAGGGTGAGGGGTGCCTTGCTGGTGTTCCGCTTGAAATAAATTGTTTTGTAGTCTGCCTAATGGCGTCGCTTTCCCGTTTTCATACTTCCCGACTCCCTTAACCGACCCATGCTTCTTCGCCCATTCCACAAAAGGCTTGGCGTATTCAAAGGCGGGATTGTCCTCGTAGGGGATGAAGCACCGGGAATCCTGTTTCGTGCAAAGATGGAGAAGTGTTCGTTTCTGAAGGGTCGGGGCATCGTAGAACCCATAGGTCCACAACGGGGTTTCGGGTGGCGGCAGGGTCAGGGCATCCACATAAAGGTCTTCTCGGTCTTTCCTTTTCTCCTGATTCTTCCAAGCGTCATAGGCGGTCAGGAGCCGGGAGAATTCATCCCATTTTTCCGAAAGCCGCTTCCGGGGCTTATCCCGCCCGATCTTCTTAGAAGATTCCTTCAGGTCCGCTGGTTCCACCCCGGCCTGTCGAAGTTCGGAAAGTGTGGCTTGCAAGGTCTTGTGGAATCCGGGGGTGTTCTCCACCGCTTTAAAGGAGCTAAGGGCGGGCTTCAATTTCCGGGCTATTTCCCGCAAGACCCACGACACCAGGGATTCAGGAAGCATTCGGTAGCCTTCTTCGATCCACTTACCCTCGGTGGCCTCCAGCAGGTACTGGTGAAAGGTTAGGAAGCGGATGTTGAAGACTTGGCCGTGCGCACGTGCCAGGGCTTCCCGCAGATGCCGCACCAGCACACGATTGGGCACCAGGACTACCAGGGGCATGAGGCGGTCGGAGTCCCGGAGGTTCTTGATAGTGTCATAGAGACGTTGTTCGAGGAAGGGCTGATAGGGGCCTAGATAGATTGAGAAACCCAAGGAATGGCTCCGTGACCGCAGGGAGGGATGCTTTCCAACCAGCGCATTATATATAATCGCAAATCCCAAAGCCCCTCCGGTTTTGGGGTTTAACATTCGTGGTTAACAGGGGAGATTTATGTCTCGTGAGATTCTCGTTGCCGCCGCCGCCGGCTTCTGTTTCGGCGTGAAAAGGGCCATCCAGAAAGCCGAAACCATGGACCGGGCTTTCATCTTCGGCTCCCTCATCCACAATCCCCAGGAAGTGGCGCGCTTGGCTTCCATGAACAAGAAAATTGTCCATTCCCTCGAAGAGGTGGAGGACAACAAGGTTGTTATCACCGCCCACGGGCTGGATATCAACCAACTCAATAACATCAAAGAAAAAGGGTTGGAGATTATCGATACCACCTGCCCCCTGGTCACCAAAATCTATAACGAGGGTTTAAAACTTCAGGAACAGGGTTTACAGATTGTCATTATCGGCGATCCAAAACATGTTGAAGTCAAAGGCATCGCCAGCCGGATGAAGAACCCGCTCATCATGTATAACGAAGAGGATATCGCCATGGTGCCCGAAGGTTCCCGCGTCGGGGTGGTCTGCCAAAGCACTCTTTTGATGGAAAAGTTCGACGCCTTCGTGAACCTTTTAAAGAAGCGTTGCGTGGAGGTCATCCCGGTCAATACCATCTGCAAACCAACCAAGGACCGCCAGAGCGCGGCCGCCACCTTATCCAAGCAGGTCCACATCATGATCGTGATCGGCGGGCGAAATTCGTCGAACACCCATAAACTGGCCGATACCTGCCAGGCCTTTTTACCTAACTCGACTTATCACATCGAAACCGCCCAGGAACTGGACTCAAAGTGGTTCGAGGGCAAGACCAAGGTCGGCATCACGGCGGGAGCCTCGACGCCGGATTACCTCATTGACGAGGTGATCGCGAAGATCCGCACTTACGACGAGCTGGTTCCCGTTTAAAGTTTAAGCCCCCTGGACCCGTTTCTTATAATGGGTCCATGCCCGAATCTTCCGTTTGGATTCTCATCGCGGTCAACTTAATCCCTGCCATTGGGGTCCTTGCCTGGAATTGGGATCTCTATTCGGTCATGGTGCTCTTTTGGATGGAGACCGCCATCATCGGCTTTTACCAGATCATTAAGATTTTCCGGACCATGCTGATTTTAAGCTTTTTCCTTGTTCCCTTCTTTTGCGTTCACTTTGGGGCTTTCATGTTCGGCCACTTCATTTTCCTCACGGCTTTTTTCGGCCCGGACGGGCTTAAACACATGCCCAATCCCCTGCCGGTACTCATGGACCTGCTTTTTAATAGAGGATTTTGGGTCCCCGCGCTGGCCCTCTTCTTGAGCCACGGGTTTGCTTTCTTCAAATACGATTGGAACCCCGAGTCTGCCGTCCCTGCGGAAACTACTCCCACGCCCGCCCCGGAAAAAAAGGATGATTACCATCCCATGGATGATTGGCAAAGCGAACTCAAACCTGTTTCCGCGAAAATCAACAATACCCCCATCAACCTGTCTCCCCGGTTACAGGCCCTATTGATGTGGGTCGCCAAAAGGTCGGTCAATCCCGGCCGGCAGGACCTCATGGCCGAACCCTATAAAAGGGTCGTGGTCATGCATATCACGATCATATTGGGGGCTTTCCTGACCTTTATCGTGGGAAAAAGTAAATGGGTGATTTTGTTATTGATCGGCTTGAAGATCGCGTCGGACCTGATTTCCCATGTGCATTACCACGGTCTAGGAAAAAAGGGTCAAGTCCCCGCCGGAATAGTTCAACACTAAGCCTCGTTGGAATGGACGGCCTTGAGCCAAAGTTCCAGGGTTTTCATATTGCCCAGGGAATCCGCCCAGGACATGCGGGGGGACTCCTTCAATCCCTTGCTCAAGCAGCGCCCCACTTCATCCGCTTCCAGGGCGTAAAGGTTCAGGGGTTCGATGATCTTGAGGGTTTTGGGTTTTTTCTCGTAAAGCTGAACCTCGATCGTCGAGACACCCTTGCTCCACCGGCCCGGGTGCCAGGGGGTCGGCGCGTGGATCTTACCCTTGGAACCCCAGATCGTCACCCCGACGCCTTTCGCCAGGCTCAAGCCGCAGAAGATTTGGGCCAGGATCCCTTTGGAAAATTTCAGGGATGCCCCGGCCAGCTCATCCACCGGGCTATATTTGGAAATCACACCCGTGCCTGTCACGGTCACCGGATCGGCGAAGGTTTTTCCCATCGCGGCACCGGCCATCCGCCTGGCCATGGAAGCCGGGTAACAGCCGATATCAAGGATTCCGCCCCCGCCCAGTTTGGCGTTCCAAAGCCGGTGGCTCAAATTCACCGGACGGTCAAAACTGAAGACCGATTCGATCAACTTCACTTCACCCACTGCTTTTTGGCATACCAGCCTGGCCAACTCTTCCGTTTGGGGGTGGCACCGGTACATGAAGGCTTCCATCAGGAATACCCGGTATTTCCGGGCAGCTTCCACGACCCGGCTGGTATCCCGCAAGGTCATGGTCAGGGGTTTCTCGCACAGAATCGCCTTGCCGTATTTCGCCGCCTCGATAGCCCACTCGGCGTGAAAAGGATGGGGCGGCGCGATATAAACCGCGTCCACCTGGGGGTCTTGCAAGAGATCACCGTAGGAACCGTAGTGATAGGGGGCCTGGTATTGCTTGGCGAACTCAAAGGCGCTTTCTTCCTTACGGCTGGCCACCGCGGTAAGCACCCCGGTTTGGGAAACCTTCAGCGCCTCGGCGAAGGCATGGGCGATACCGCCGGTGGAAAGAATGCCCCAACGAATCTTATGAATCATTGTTTTCCCTTCTGAACAAGACAGCTTTTAGCCTTTGGCCGTTAGCCAAAAGCCAACCGCTAATAGCTGTTGTTTTAGGTTTCGAGGGTTTCCTTCATCATCTTCGCCAGCGTGTCACAGCAGCAATCGAACCCCATATTCTGCTGGCCGGGACCGGCCCCCTCGTTCATCTTGAGTTTCGGGCTTTTTCCATGGATGGGGCAAACTAGGGAAGACGCCTTGGCTTCCAGAACTTTTAAAGTCGCTTCCAGCGCGCTCTTTTGGATGTCTTCTTTGAAATCACCGCTCATGTTTTCGACCTCGTAAAAAAGGCTTATAAAACAAAAAAGCCCGTCCCCCTAGAGGGACGGGCTTGATTGTCGGCGGTCATCAGAAATAATCGATCGGCAAGGTATTGCGCGGTGAGGAATGTGGTGCGAACTTCGGCGTTTTGGAGGCCAAGGTCCGGGCGTTCGACATATCGTCATCCGAGACTCCCGTGCGAATCTTGAAATCCTGGTTGGGGTAGATCAGGTCCGGGTCTTGGATCATGTCGCGGTTGGACTTGAAGATCAAAGGCCAAGCGAAGTTATCGGCATAGATGCTTTTCTTGCCGGCAATGGCCCAGAGGGTGTCCTTATGTTGAACCATGTAGTCGCTGAACTTGACCGGGGTGGGAACGGTCGTCGGCTCGGCTTCCGCTACCGGCTTGGTTTCGGTTTGAGCTACCTTGGTGCTGCCACACCCAATCGCCAGGCCAGCGATGGCGGCGAGGGAAAAAATCAGGCTTAATTTCTTGCTACCCATATAGATCTCCTTGTGTTGGCTTATGAAAGTGTTGTGACTTTATTTTGCAGCTAAATATTAGACGAATCAAGGCCCATTTGTTCAACAAAAAAAGCTGAATTGACGAAATCAATGACCCGAAAAGCCTTAAATCGTTAAAAACTGAGGTTCTTACCCGGTTGTCACGATGAATTAACAAATCCTGGGAAGCTGTTCCCCACTTAAAAGGTCCAGGATGCGGGTGGAACCCGTCACGCTCTTCAAACGAACCGATTTGCCCGAGCCCTCTAAAACCTGCCCGACTACCTTCGCCTGCCCACTGACCGGGAATTTCTCCAATATTTCCAAGGCCTTTGAGGCCTCTTTTTCAGGGAGGATCAATGTAAACCGGCCTTCATTCGCCACATAAAGGGGGTCCAACCCCAAGAGTTCGCAGGCGGCGTTAACCGGGTTGATCACAGCAATCTTGGCTTCATCCAAAAGTATGGAATGCTGGCTGGCCTGGGCAATCTCATTGATAGCGGAAGCGAGCCCACCACGGGTCAGGTCCCTAAGACAGTGAACATCCAGCCCCGCATTCAAGAGGGCCAGGACCGGCTCATGCAGTAAGGCGCAGTCGCTTTCCAAGGTGGTCTCGAATTCCAACCCTTCCCGGGCGGCCATGATGGCGATGCCATGCCGGCCCAGGTCCCCGCTGATGATGACCACATCACCAGGCTTCACCCCAGCGGGGGATATTTCCCACTTGCCTTCCACCACCCCCACGCCCGAGGTGTTAATGAAAACCCCGTCACCCTTGCCCTTGTCCACCACTTTGGTGTCCCCGGTCACGATAGAAACCCCCGCCTCATCAGCCGCGCGGCGCATGGACTGTACGATTTTCCAAAGCTGGTCGAGGGGAAAGCCTTCTTCCAGGATAAACCCGGCCGTCAGGTAAAAAGGCTTGGCGCCCGCCATGGCCAGGTCGTTGACGGTTCCCGTCACGGCCAGCTTTCCGATGTCCCCCCCGGGAAAGAAGATGGGTTTGACCACGTAGGAATCGGTGGTCATGGCGATCCGGGTGCCAGGCAGGTCCATCACCGAGGCGTCGTGGCGCTTCAAGAGGGGCGCGTTACCGAACGCGGGCAGGAATATCTTTTCGATCAACTGCTGGGTCAGGGTTCCCCCGCCGCCGTGGGCCAGAAGCACCCGGTCATAATCGTTGAAGGGAAGCGGGCAATCGAGCGCGAAACTACTATCGGCCATTGTTTAACTCCCCTATTGGATGGTTTCGCTTCTGGAAAAGAGCATTTATCTTATTCGAATTCATCTAAAAACGTTGGGGTTCTTTGAGCCATGCAGGCTCTTTTTTACTCTTATTCCCTTTCCCGCAAGCAGATACCCCGCGATTTTTGGCTAACGGATCAGGATGACCTTTCTCAACTTCCGGCTGGCGGGCTCGGTCAAATAAAAAAGATAAACCCCGCTGGCGCACTGGTCGTTGTTCATGTTGGTTCCATACCAAGGATACCATTGGCTGATGGGGGCGCTCAGGTTGCTGGGGTTGTTCCCGTCCTTGGATAGATCCCGAATGAATTCCCCCGCTGAGTTGTAAATTTTGAGGGTATAGGGCCCGGGAAATTCCGAATACCCCACTTCGACCGAAACCGGCCCTTGGGATGACCGAAAGACATTATGGTCCACGTAAAAGATATCCACAAAAGGAATGGTGACGGTTGGGGTCAGGGTCGCGGTAGGTGAAAGGGTGATGGTAGGAGTCAATGTGATGGTGGGGGTCAGGGTCACGGTGGGCGAGAGGGTGATGGTAGGGGTAAATGTCACGGTCGTGGACCAAGTGGGGGTGAAAGAACAGGTCGAGGTTGGGGTAGGGGTAGCGGTAAAAGTTTGGGTGGTAGTTAAAGTGATGGTTGGGGTATCCGAGATCGTGGCGCTGGGAATGGGTGTAGGAGAAACCGATGGGGTGAAGGAGGCGGTTGATGTAGGCGTCGGGGTGAGCGTGAGGTTTGGAGTGGGTGTCCAAGTAATGGTCGGAGTGTTAGTGATCGTGTAACTGGGAGTGGACGTAAAAGTGGCTGTGGCGGTGAAAGAAGTGGTGGGAGTGAGGGTAGTCGTGGGCGTTGGAGTTAAACTTTGCGTAAGCGTGGGGGTGGCCGTGAAAGTCAAGATGGGGGTGGGCGTATTGGTGGAGGTTGGTGTTGAGGCAAGATTATAGTAACAGCAAAATTCATATCCCATGGAAGTGCAAGGAGGGGCTGAGTTGATCATATTGACGACCAAGGTATTTGGTCCGGTGCTGACGACCGTCCCAAGAGTGTAATTACCGTTGGTTGACGGGCAATTCACCAGATTGTTGCATCCTACCGGACAGATGCTGCTATCAATCTCGGTGCCGTTCAAGAAGGCGGTGGCCGAATCGTCCGCTTTCACGGAGAGGGTCCAACTGACGCTGCCCGTCGTGCCTGCGGGAATATTAAAGACTTGGGTGAAGGGCCAGGAACCCGCGTTGATAATGGGATTGCAATTGTCCGGTTGGATGGAAACTTCCTCCCCCCCGTGCAGGTATAGTTCGTGTTTTGGGAGGTCGTGATGATTTCCCCGGGGGCGTTCCCGCTCGTCAAGCAGACCTGATCCGCCCGCAGGAAGCCAGGAATGAGGAAAACTAAGACGGCGCATAACAAATGGGGCTGTGCCGAATGAGGTTTCAAAATAGAGGTCATTCGAAGGTATTCCTTTTAATAACTTCATATAACCATATCCCAAACCCAAAATAGATGCGGCCCGGGAAGCTAAGTATATCCTAATGTAATTTCTACTCGATTTGATGTCGAAAACCCAATCGGTTTAATGGTTAACGGCTGGTTGAAAACCTTTGCTGCAATTGGGCCAATCCGGAGGAGGCTTTGGTCAGATCCAGCGGCGCCAAGGTCGCCTGCTTGTAAAAGTTCATGGCGTCCATGGGATCCTTCAAGGCCAAGAGCAGGTCGGCCAATTTAAAAAAGAGGCCCGCCGAGGGATAACCCCGGTTGACTGCTTGCAAGTAGGCGTTGATGCAATTCTTGAAATCAACTTTCTTGTAGTAATAGGCCGCCGTTTTTTCCCAATAAATGCTTTCCAAAAAAAGGTCGGTTTGAGCGATCGGGTAGGCGCCCTGGAGGGACTGGAAAATGGCGGGCCATTGGATTGGGCATTGGGAATACCACAGCAGATTGGTTTGCTGCATGAGTTCGTGGGCTTGCCGCCATCGTTCCAGGTCGCCTTGGTTTTCGGGGGTGATGGGAATAACGGCCAGGGCATAACCGCCGTCGTTATCTCCCAATCCCTGGCCCACCCAGTTCCATTGGGATTGGGGGAATCGCTTCTCGATAAAGGGGCGGTAATTCACGTTCACGAAAAGGGCGGCCCAACGGGACAGGTGGGGGTCGAATTGGGGATTTCGGGCGGCGTTAAAGGGATAGGCCATCACTGAGAGCGTCGTGTTGTTCGGACAGTCGAAATCGAAATCCGTGAAGATCAAGCCGGGTCCTAGTTGTTGTTGGGTGGATTGAAGAATTTGGTAAGCCTTCAAAGACTCCAGGGGCCTTCCGTCGTGGACCCTTTCGGGGTATTGTTCATAATTCATAAAGGGAAAGGTGAGTTGGTAGAAATCGAGACCCGCTGAAATCAAAAGAAGGGCGCCAAAAATCCAAGGCCTCCGGGAGGGGGTAAAGGAGGAAAGAAAAGTATAGAGACCCAGGGCGGCCATCAGAATCAACAGAGGCATGGCCTGAACAATCCGGATGGATTCGATATTCATGGTTAAAAGGCCCGGCAAAAGGAACAAGAAAAAAATCCAAAAGAACCAACGGTAAATAGTCGTGCGCGCGTATGGCAACATCTCTATGATTCCAAGAAAAAAGAAAGACGCCAACAAGGGGTTCAAAAACCCCCAGACTTGCGGGCTATAGGCGGCGTCCTTGTCGAAGGTTCCCCAAAGAAGTGAGGTGAGGTAATGCTCCACTACCGGGATTTGATGACGCCAGGGGAACCAGCCGCTCCAAGCCGCGACGGAAGAGGCGTGCCATCCATAACCCTCGGTAATGACCGCTAAGAGAAAAGGCGTCAGTGCCAAGGCGAAAAACCCCATGAACCAATAAAGAATCTTAGGGTTTTTGGGGGTGCCAAGTAAGGATTTGGAAAAAACGACCAGTATCACGACCAGCGCCACAACGGGCCAGGAAGTGAAGGTCAAGGACCCTAAACCTGTCATGAATCCCAAACAGGCCGGCGCTGTTCCCGGCTTTTTAGTTGGATCACCTTTCAGAAATCGCCCTAAAAAATAGAAGGTGGCGCATTCCCAAAACGGCAGCCAGCTCCCCGGCTGGCAAAGACGCCCCATTAACAGGGGCCAATAGCCGAAACCTAAGAGTCCGGCGAAAACCAAAGAAAAGGATCTAGAGAAAAATTGTCGGGCGGCGAAGTGACCCATCAAAACGGTTAAAGTTGAAATAACCGCCGAGGGAAGCCAAAGGCAAAGGATGGGTGAACAGCCCATTTTCATCAGGCCCGCCGCGGCCCAAATGGTGAGGGGAGGGAGCTGGCCCCAGGTATAAAAAAATTTCCAATCCCAATTTTGAGCCAATTGAATGGCGGCGGTTCCAAACCAGCCCTCGTCCCCCGTTGGCCAGAGAAACAGGGAGTCCAACTTATAAAATCTTAGGAACACGCAAAGGCCAAACCCTAGAAGGATTATAACAATGGGGATTTTCCCAAATAATTCGACCTGATCAATCATCGGAGGCATTGGATCGGGGTGACGGGAGAAACGGACCGCGACAAACAAGGGTAACACCAGCCCAACCACCACCAATCCAACCTGAAAGGAGGTCGGCAACTTGAGCAGTGAGATGGCGGTGTTCGTTAATAAGAAGATGAGGAAATAAACAACCCGGTTTTTCTGATAACCGTAAGAAAAAGTCGAGGGAATGACCATAAATCGTCGCCTTAAATCAAAATGGTATTACATTCCGATATTTATTTTAATCTCGGTCGTAATTGTTGAAGGATAGCGGGGAACCCAGTTTGAAACCACTTCAATTAAGCCCCCTTTTCATAACGAACTCATATAGATTCTTCATTGCCCGCAACAGATATAATTGCCAAGTTTCTATCCGACCCGGGGGTGACCCGATTGAATAAGTATCTGAAAAAGCTTCTGCCCCTCTACCAAAAGATGGGTTTTAACCTGACTCCCAATAACTTTGAGGAGCCCATCCCCGATCTGCGAGAGTTAGATTCCTTCGACTGGAACAAAGAATCCTCCCTTCCGGGCATCGACCTTCAGGTCCCGAGGCAAATCAAGCTTTTCAACAGGCTGACCCGCACCTACCTGGCGGAGTTCAAGGAACTTCCCGATCAAAGCCCTTCGAATTCTCGGGAGGAGGAATATTTCCACTTTAACCCCGCTTTCCGGGGCGTGGACGCGGGGATTTATTACGGCCTGATCCGGGATCTCAAGCCCCGCCGGATCATCGAAATCGGCGCCGGTTTTTCCACCTTCCTTGCGGCCCATGCGGCCCTGCGGAACAAAGCCGAAAAACGGGCCTGCGATTTGACGGCGATCGAGCCCTACGCCAGTGAAACCCTTTGCAAAGGGGTTCCGGGCGTCACCCGGCTCTTAAAGACGACCCTTCAAAAAGTGAATTTGGCGGAATTCGAGAAGTTGGGCAAGAACGATATCTTGTTCATCGATTCCAGCCATGTCTTAAAAATCGGGAGTGACGTTCAGCTCGAGTTTCTGGAAATCCTGCCAAGATTGAAAAAGGGCGTTTGGGTGCACTTTCACGATATTTTCCTGCCCTTTGAGTATCCGGAAAAACTGACTCTTCGGGATTTCAAGTTCTACAACGAGCAATACTTTTTGCAGGCTTTCCTGGCATTCAACCCGGCCTTCGAGGTGATGTGGGCGGGCCAGTACATGTTCCGGAAACATTGGCCCCTTCTTGCAAAACATTACGATCAATATTTCCAAGGCTGTTTGGAGATCGACAAGTGCTGGAGGAGCGTCAGCTTTTGGATCAGGCGTAAATAATAACTGCGCAGAACTAATTATTTCTCAATTCGCTCAAATAAATAAAACCCGCTTTCCGCACACGTCAAAATCATCTTTTGTTTCTGCAAGTCAACAACGATTTGAAACAACTCATAGCTTTTCCCTATTGGCTCTGTTTTATAAACATATATTTCACTATCAAAATTAAAATCTTCTGCCCAAAGACCACCACCTTCCGAACCCCAAAGTTCCGGTCTCCAAAAATCAAAATCATCTCTTTTCATCTTCTTAGATTCGGGAAATATTCGACAGTTAAAACTCCTGGCCGCGTAAATTAGGAGGGTGTAAAAGGAAGCGGGCGTAACATGGTGTTTGTTCAGGACACCATATCCTTTTTGTGAAAGGACGTTACGCCCATGAAGAATATACACCTAGTCTTGCAGGCCTTGGCAAGGGAGAAAACCCAAGCCATGGTCAAGTCGGCGGTCGGGAGCCGGGAGATCGGCCAATGGGTCGGGGAGGCTCTCAACCAACAGCTTTCCAAGGCCTTCAATGCCCAGTTGGAGAAGGAACGGGACGAGTTCTTAGGTAGTCAACCCTACGAAAGGCAGGAAAAACCTCGTTACCGTAATGGTTTCAAACAGGTTTTCGTGCCTGGATTTCTAGGCCGGTTGGAATTGAGAAAGCCTGTTTTGAGGAAGGGCAAAGGGTTCGTTTCCGAGACTTTGAAGGCCTTGAGGGAAGGCAGCCAAGCCCTGATGAGTTATCTGGGAATGAATTTCTGGTTGAAAGGGGCTTCTACCCGGTCGGTAGCGGCAGGGATGAACGAGGCCTTTGGAACGAAATGGTCGGCCAGCCACATTAGCCAGATGACCAATGCCTTGGAACCCACGTTGCGGGAATGGGAAAAGCGGCCCTTACCCGAAGGGATCCGATACCTGTACCTGGATGCGCTTTACCTAACGGTCAGGCGTCAGGAGACAGGGGTAAAACAAGCCTTACTGGTGGCTATCGGGGTGGACGGAAACCTGAAACGGCATTTTCTCGGGTACTTAGTGGGAGACCGGGAGAGCGAGGCTTCTTGGGAAGCCATGCTGGAAGACCTGTTGAACCGAGGCTTGGACAGGAAAAGTTTGAGGATGGTGGTGTCCGACGCCCATGCCGGGATTATCGCGGCGGTCGAAAAACGCTTGGGAGTAACCCACCAGCTTTGCGTCGTACACAAGATGAAGAACGTCCGTTTCCGGGTAGCCTGGAAGGACCAAAAGGCCTTCATGGCGGATTTCAAGGCAGTATATTGGGCCAAGAGCCGAGAAGAAGCCTTGGTGGCCTTGGGAAGCCTCAAAGCCAGGTGGTCCAAGACCTATCCCAAAGCCGTGGAGATGACGGCAGAAAAATTTGACTCCTACACCCAATTTTTTCGGGAAGACCCTAAGTTCTGGCTCATCACCCGTTCCAGCAATCTCATAGAAAGGTTCAATCTGGAGCTGAGGAGAAGGCTGAGGCCGGCGGGGATGATGCAAAATGAATTGGAATTAACCAAATTGGTTTGGGCAGTGGCAGATGCCCAACAACAAAGATGGAATAGACTTAAAGTCCACACCTCAAGAAAGGAGACAGAAGCTCAAGCTGCTTGATCCAGGCGCCCGTGGAAATTTACACCCAAATTCTTGACGCGGGCAAACTCCTACCAAATGTATTAAGGGTAACTACATTAGATCTAATTGACGCGATTTTTCCTATATTTGTATCTGCTTCATCTCCATCAACAGCTCCAACCCCACGGAGTTGGTAATCAGTTAATTTCCAATCACCTTCTAAGTTTTCGTATGGATGAATTGGGGGCTTTTTAGGTAAATGCTTAATATTCGCGGTTGTACAATTACTAATTCGGAAATCATCATTCTGAATAGTATAGATTTCTCCAGGATCAAACCAAATCTCTCCATTTCCAATCATGCTTCCCGTATCTCTTGTAAAAATATCCTCCCGATTTTGATCCATAATTATCTTTTTAAGGTCTTTCGTAAAAATGACGTCTTTATATTTCAACATTTCTTTCGAATTTTTTATTTCGATTGTTTCATCTTTAATTTTAAAACAAACCGGATATTGGAACTGTTCTAGTAACCAAAGATAGTCATCATTTTTTGCCGCTTCTTTAATCTTATCGAGATACAACATTAAATCATCTGAATGGTGAGACAATTTGTTTATTGCTTGATGATCTTCAAACTCCTTATCGTTTGCTTTGTTAAGAAAATCGGTCGATATGTCTGTATTGAATTCGGGTTTAGATCCATTTGTAGAATCGTTCCCTAAACAAAATTTGGAATTGAAAACAAGAACTAAAAAAAGGGTATGTTTGAATTTATGTCTCATAATTTTTTTCACCGGACCTTTGACAATATTTCGTGACTATTCTTTAGACTACGAACTTTAAGCCCCAAATTCCAAATCCATTATGACAAAGCTTCTTTTACCCCGCACGGAGCCTTTCATCGACTCTTTTGTGTGATGGATGTCATAATAAACAGGCCTATATGGCCCTAAGCTGTTCACGAATACCTCATCAAAACAATTAAAAAGTGAGGAAAAACGTGAACTTGATCGGCTTCTTGATTCTTTTTCCATTAGTGTCGGCCCTGCTGTTGGCCGTGATCTCAAATCAGGCCCTCCGGGCCTGGGTGGTGAACCTGAGTGTGGCGGCCATCGCCGCCGCGACCATCGTTCTCACCTGCCAATACATCGGCAGCCAGGCGGTTTTCTTCAGCTTTGACCCCTCCTGGGGGGACCAAGTGTTGCTGGCTGGGGAAGCCATCCTCACCCTCTATCTTTTGTACCGCTGTAAGGACATTAAAAAGAAAGAGGCCTGGGTTCCCGCCCTCCTTTTGATTCAAACCGCCATGGTGGCCTACACCGAATTCGTGCTTAGCCCCTCCAAGGTCGAGAGCACCCTCTACGTGGACAATTTCTCGCTCATCATGGCCCTCATCATCGGCATCATCGGCGGCTTGATCTGCGTTTACGCCATCTCCTACATGAAAGACCACCATCACCACCACCCTGAAATCAAGGATAACCGCCGGGGCTTCTTCTTCCTGCTCTTCCTGTTCCTCTCGGCCATGTTCGGGGTGGTCTTCTCGAACCACCTGGGCTGGCTCTTTTTCTTCTGGGAAGTTACCACCCTCTGCTCTTTCCTGATGATCGGCTACAACCAGGATGAAATCGGCAAGCGCAACGCCTTCCTGGCCCTGGGGTTGAACCTGGTTGGGGGTTTGGGTTTCTCCCTGGCCCTTCTTCTGCTGGCCCAAAACCACATGTCCCCGGCTCTGGATTCGCTGGTAGCCCTGGGCAAGACGGGCCTTCTGGTGGCCGTGCTTCCCGCCACCCTCATCTGCTTCGCGGGTCTGACCAAATCGGCTCAGCTTCCCTTTAGTTCCTGGCTGTTGGGTGCCATGGTGGCCCCCACGCCGGTTTCCGCCCTGCTCCATTCTTCCACCATGGTCAAGGCCGGGGTCTTCATCATCGTCAAGTTCGCTCCGGTGTTGGAAAAGAACCCGGCGGTAGGCTTTTTTATCGGCCTCGTCGGGGGTGTCACCTTTCTGGCCGCTTCCCTGCAGGCCGTCACCCAGTCGAACGCCAAGCGGGTCTTGGCCTATTCCACCATCGCCAACTTAGGGCTAGTGGTGGCTTGCGCCGGGGTCGGCACGCCCCAGGCCGTTTGGGCCGCCATCCTCTTGATCATCTTCCACGCCATCGCCAAGGGCCTGCTCTTCCAGGCGGTCGGCACGGTCGAGCACAAGATCGGCAGCCGCGACATCGAGGATATGGACGGGCTCATCGTCACCCGGCCCGGCCTGGCCTTCGTGCTCCTCATCGGCATCCTGGGCATGTTCCTGGCGCCCTTCGGGATGTTGATCTCCAAATGGGCCTGCTTGGAAGCCTTCATCCAGTCCAACCCGCTTTTGGCGGTGCTATTGGCCTTTGGCAGCGCGCCCACCCTTTTCTTCTGGGCCAAGTGGATGGGCAAACTGGTCAGCATTCCCACCCTCGACCGGGCCCAGGACAAGGCCAGCTGTTACGAATGGGCCTCGCTGGGGACCCTCTCCGTTCTCACCATCGCGGCCTGCGCGCTTTTCCCCCTGGTTTCTTCTTACATGATTCTTCCCTACCTGCAATCGGCCGGGGTTTTTCTGGAACCCCTCACCCGGGGCAACATGTCAATCATGCTGGTGATGCTGGGGGCCTTCTTGGTTCTGCCCCCCGTCTTCATCTTCAGGCCCAATAAGGACATCCGGGTGGCCTCTTACCTGGCGGGCGCCAACATGAACAACGGCAACTCGCAGTTCAAGGGCGCCATCGGCCGCACCATGGGCGTGGAGATGCGCAACTACTACCTCACCTCCATCTTCAGCGAGAAGATGATTGCCATGATCGGCGGGGCCGCCTGTATCGGCCTGATCCTGGTGATGTTCGCTTTTGCCGCCACCAACCCCGGCTGGGGCTTCATCCCGCCTATCCTGATGCCGGACTTGGGCTCGGGGCTGACCCTGACCCAAAAACTCATCGGCCTGGTGGTCTTTCTGGTGGGCGCCCCCATTTTGGGCGTTCTTTTAGGCGGATTTGACCGCATCGTCACGGCCCGCATGCAGGGCCGGGTGGGCCCGCCCATCCTCCAACCCTTCTTCGACGTGATGAAGCTCCTGCAAAAGCGCACGGTGGTCGTAAATCACGCCCAAGCCTACTACGTATTCTGCTTTTTCCTCTTCGTGGTGCTGACCGGAGCCCTCTTCTTCATGGGCGGCGACCTGCTGTTGGTGGTCTTCGCGCTCACCGTGGCGGCACTCTTTTTGGTCTTGGCCGGCTACTCACCCAATTCGCCCTACAGCAACATCGGGGCGGAAAGGGAACTTTTGCAGATGATGTCCTACGAGCCCATGCTTCTTTTGATGGCTCTGGGGATGTACCAGGCCACTCACAGCTTCCACGTAACCGCGGTGGCGGCCTCCATCCACCCCTTGTGGATCGCCTTGCCGGGCGTTTTCCTGGGCTTCATCTACGTTCTGACCATCAAACTGCGTAAGTCGCCCTTTGACCTCTCGACCTCGCACCACGGCCACCAGGAACTGGTGAAGGGCTTGACCACCGAATTCTCGGGGTCGCAATTGGCACTGATCGAGGTGGGCCACTGGTACGAGAATGTGCTCTTGATGGGCTTGGTCTACCTCTTCTTCGCGGCCTATTCGCCTTGGATCGCGATTTTGGCGGTGGGCGCCATCTACTTGTTTGAAATATTGATCGACAACTCCTATGCCCGGTTGACGTGGCAATGGACGCTGAAAACTTCTTGGGCCGTGACCCTGGTGCTGGGGGTCGTGAACGTGCTGGTGCTTTACTACTTTCATCCTTAAAGGGGAGGACTTACCGTGAGCTATCTTTCGAAATCACCCTGGATCATGCACTACGACGCTTCCAGCTGTAACGGGTGCGACATCGAGGTGCTGGCCTGCCTGACGCCCCTCTACGACGTGGAGCGTTTCGGCATCATCAACACCGGCAACCCCAAGCACGCCGACATCCTCTTGATCACGGGGTCGGTGAACGAGCAGAACCGCGAGGTCGTGCGCAACCTCTACAGCCAGATGCCCGAACCCAAGGCGGTCGTGGCCATCGGGGCCTGCGCCCTTTCGGGCGGCATCTTCCGCGAGTGCTACAACGTGCACCAGGGGGTCGATTCCACGATTCCCGTGGACGTGTACGTGCCGGGCTGCGCGGCCCGGCCCGAGGCCATCATCGACGGCGTGGTCACGGCCCTCGGCCTCTTGGAAAAGAAGGCCACGAACTTAAAAGCCGCTCCAGTGGCGATGGCCACTCCGGCGGCGAAGGCGGTGGCGTCATGACGGTTCGATTCGAAGAACAACCCATCCAGGGCATCGAGAAGAAGGACCTGGTCGCCCAGGTGGCCCAATTGAAGAAGGACGGCTACCGCCTGGGTCAGATCTGCGCGACGACCCTGGCGGAAAATTTCGAGATCACCTACTGCTTCGATAAAGACTACAAGATGGTGAGCTTGCGGTTGATGGTTCCCCGCGCCGACGCGGTCGTCCCCAGCATCACGGGCGAGTATTTCGCGGCCTTCACCTACGAGAACGAGTTGCAGGATCTCTTCGGCATGAAGGTGACCGACCTGAAGCTCGACTTCGGCGGAAAGTTCTACCAATTGGCCAAGAAAACGCCCTTCAACGAGACCAAAGCCGAGGCAGTGGCGAACGCCGCCGCCGCCGCTAAACCGGCCGTCGTCCCCCAGGCCGTTAATATGAAACCGGCGAATACCGGGGAGGCAAAATAATGGGAAAGCAAACGATCGTACCCTTCGGGCCCCAGCATCCGGTCTTGCCGGAACCCATCCACCTGGACCTCGTCTTGGAGGATGAGAAGGTCGTCCAGGCCATCCCCTCCATCGGGTTCATCCACCGGGGGCTGGAGCGCCTGGCCGAGAAAAAGGAATTTACCGACATGGTCTATGTGGGCGAGCGCATCTGCGGCATCTGCTCCTTTATCCACAGCCACGCCTTCAGCCACGCCGTCGAGGGTGTGATGAAAATCGAGGTGCCCGAGAGGGCCCAGTACCTTCGAGTGATCTGGGGCGAAATGTCCCGTATCCACAGCCATCTTTTGTGGCTGGGGCTCATGGCCGACTCCTTCGGCTTTGAGAACCTCTTCATGCATTCCTGGCGCGTCCGGGAAAGGCTTTTGGACCTGGTGGAAGCCACCACCGGGGGCCGGGTTATCTTCGGAAGCTGCAAGATCGGCGGCGTTCGCCGCGACATCAACGAAGAGGCCATGGGAGGCGTATCCAAGGAGCTGGTGGAAATCGAGAAAATGAGTTCCGAGATCACCTCGATCTTCGAGAAGGATTCATCGGTCAAGAAGCGCACCGTGGGCGTCGGCGTTATCACGAAAGAGGATGCCTACCTGCTGGGCGCGGTCGGGCCGGTGCTTCGGGCCAGCGGCAATGTTTCCGATATGCGCATGCTAGGCTATGGCGCCTACGGCCAATTGCAGTTCCAGCCCGTCGTCGAGACGGCCGGCGACTGCTACGCCCGCACCCAGGTGCGGTGCCGGGAAGTCCACCAATCCTTCGGGCTGATCCGCCAGGCCATTGAGCGAATCCCCTCGGGCCCCATCGACTTGAAGATGACGGGGACGCCCACGGGCGAGTTCTCCGCCCGCCTGGAACAGCCCCGGGGCGAGGTGTTCCACTACGTGAAGGGCAACGGGACGAAGTTTTTGGAACGCTACCGGGTGCGCACCCCGACCTTCGCCAACGTGCCCCCCTTGGTTCACATGCTGGCCGGTTGCCAGCTCGCCGACGTGCCGGTGATCGTTTTGACCATCGACCCTTGCATCAGCTGTACGGAGAGGTAATCCATGCCCTACTTTCAGATGTCCAAACTCGCGATCTTCAGCTCCATGAAAAAGCCGGCCACCCGGCTTTATCCCTTCGAGGTGCGGCCCGATATCGACAAGACCCGGGGCCGCATTGAACTTCAGGCCGAGACCTGCACCTTCTGCGGGCTCTGCGCCAAGAAATGCCCCACCGGGGCCATCGAGATGGACCGCAAGGCAAGCCCCCGCTGGTTCCACCTGGACCGCTTCAAGTGCATCCTCTGCGGAGCCTGCGTGGACGGCTGCGCCAGCAAGTCCATCACCTCCGAGGCGCATTGGGCGCCCCCCGTGGACAAGCGCGGTTCCGCGATCTGGACCCAAGCCGCCCCGCCACCCAAGCCCACGCCCGCGGCGCCCGCCAACCCGGCATAAGGATTAACCCACCGCCAAGACGCCAAGACCGCCAAGAAAGTCTATGATTAGCTTTAGACTTTGTTTTTCTTTCAAATTAGGAAGTTTGTAGTTCTTGGCGAACTTGGCGTCTTGGCGGTAATACGGGTTTAGTCATGGCCTTGACTTAACATCCCCCTCATGGATAACTAGCCCCATGCACGAATACTCCGTGGCCCTCAACATCGCCGACCTGGTGCTTCAGCACAGCCAGGGCAAGCGCATAGAGAAGGTCAATTTGAGCATCGGCGACATGTCGGGGGTTTTTTACGATTCCCTGGCCATGTACCTGCAACTGGTTCTGGAGGAAAAGGGGCATAAGGACGTTGTTTTGAACCCGCAGTTCATCCCCGCGACCTTCGTCTGCTCTTGCGGGAAGGAATACGTGACCTCCAAGATGGGCGATGGCTGCCCCGCCTGCGGGGGCTATGACCGCAAAATCACCGCCGGCAAGGACTGCCTGGTAGAAAGCATCGAAGTCAACGACGAGTAAAGACAAGACAGAACCTGTTTCACCGCCAAGACGCCAAGGACGCCAAGAAAGGCAAAAATCTTTAAAATACCCAAAATGTTCTTTTGATGTTTCTTAATCTTTATGTAGTTCTTGGCGAACTTGGCGTCTTGGCGGTTAAATCGATCTTTGAGGTGTTAAATGAGTGAGAAAATCCAAGTCAAAACATCCGCCCAGAGCGTGAACAACCAGATCGCTGCGGAAAACCGTGACTTTTTCACTGAAAAGGGCCTGACCGTCCTCAACCTGGTCAGCTCGGCGGGGTCGGGCAAGACCTCCCTCTTAGAATCCATGGCCAAGCGCTACGGCCATGAAATGGCCGTCATTACCGGCGATATCCAGATGACCTATGACGCTGACCGCATCTCGGCCGCCGGAAGCCAGGCCATCCAGATCGAAACCCACGGCACCTGCCACCTGACCGCTCAGATGATCAAAGACCGGCTGAAAGATCTAAAGCTCGATAAGGTAAAACTGCTAGTAATTGAGAACATCGGCAACCTGGTCTGTCCCTCCACCTATGACCTCGGGGAAAACATCAAGGTCGCTCTATTAAGCGTGGCGGAAGGCGACGAAAAACCTATGAAGTACCCTGCGCTTTTCCTCCGGGCCAGCGCCGTGGTATTAACCAAGGTGGACTTGTTGCCCTACGTGAATTTCAATGTCGACCGCGCCCAGAAGGACTGCCAAAAATTAAACCCGCAAGTAAAGTTCTATTCCGTCTCCTGCAAAACGGGCGAAGGCATGGAAGAGTGGTTTGAATTTTTAAAAACACTTCAAATTAGCTAATTAATCAGCAGAATATGAAAAATATAAACTTGCTCTATACGTATAGACATAATAATATTATACGTATTATGAAACCAACCGACATTAAGCTCACCCTCAAGCTTAAACAAAAATCGATAGAGAAGGCAAAGGCCTACGCCAAAAGCCACCAGGAAAGCTTGTCCCGACTGGTGGAAAGATACTTCGATTCGGTATCCGAGCCCCCAGCCACCTACGAAACCCAGATCACTCCACTTATTAAGGAGTTGTCCGGCGTCGCGCCCATGAAGAAAAGCGCAGATGAAAAGAGACTTTACGCCGATTATCTCGCGGGCAAATATTCCAAGTGAAACGGCTTCTGATTGATACGGACGTCGTTTTAGACCTCCTGACAGCCCGGGAACCCCACCTGGCCCCAGCCCAGGCTTTGTTCTCGGAACTAGACCATGGAAAAACCCAAGGGTTCGTATCCGCCCTTACCTTTCCCAATGTTCATTACATCCTGCGCAGGGAAATATCCAACCCCGAGGCCGTAAGGGCTTTGGAGAAATTACGATCGGTGGTAGGAATTCTCCCGGTCGATGAGAAAATCATCGCCCTGGCCCTGGCGTCCCGCTTCAAAGATTTCGAGGACGCGGTGCAGTATTACACTGCCGTCCAGAACGGCATGTCCTGCCTCATTACCCGTAATGTTCGGGATTACAAAGGATCGGACTTTCCCATCCTGACCCCGGCTGAATACCTTTCTCATTCGCATTAAGAAAAAAAAACTACGATTTAATAATCAAAGGGGAGACGAATGAAATTTCAGACGAAAGCCATCCACGCCGGACAGGAGCCCAATCCCGGCACGGGAGCGGTGATCACCCCGGTCTACCAGACTTCCACTTACCGGCAAAAGGCCGTAGGCCAGCACCAGGGGTTTGAATATTCCCGCTCGGGCAACCCCACGCGCCGGGTATTGGAAACCGTCCTGGCCACTTTGGAAGGGGGTAAGTACGGCCTGGCTTACGCTTCCGGAGTCGCGGCCACCACCTCGGTTTTCAACCTGCTTCAAAAGGGCGACCACGTGGTCGCGGGGGAAGATATCTACGGGGGCACCTACCGCCTTTTGGAAAAAGTTTTCAAGAAGTGGGGGCTCGACGTGGATTACGCCGACTTCCAAAAGCCTGGTTCTTTCGAAAAGACCCTTCGCCCCAATACCAAATTGGTCTGGATCGAAACCCCTTCCAATCCCCTCTTGAAGATCATCGACATTAAAAAGGTGGCCAAAATCTGCTCCCAACGGGGCGTTCTCCTAGCCGTGGACAATACCTTTGCTAGCCCCTATTTCCAAAAACCCCTTTCCCTAGGCGCCGACCTGGTGGTCCACAGCACGACCAAATACATCGGCGGCCACAGCGACATCATCGGTGGCGCGGTGGTGATCAACGATAAGAAGCTCTATGAGGATCTGAAATTCCACCAGAACGCGGCGGGAGCCATTCCCGGTCCTTGGGATTGCTGGCTGGCCTTACGGGGTATCAAGACCCTCGCCCTCAGAATGAAGGCCCACGAGGAAAACGCCCTCGCCTTGGCGAAATTCCTTGCCAAGCATCCAAAGGTGGAAAAGGTCCATTACCCCGGCTTGAAATCGCATCCCGGGCACCTGGTCGCCAAGAATCAAATGACGGGTTTCGGGGGGATGATCTGTGTCGAACTCAAGGGTGGTCACCCGGCCGTGAAGAGGTTTCTTTCCCGGCTCAAGTTGATTTCCTTGGCCGAAAGCCTGGGGGGAGTGGAATCCCTGGTCAGTTATCCTGCCGGGATGACCCATGCCCCCCTGCCCCGTGAAGAGCGCCTAAAACGAGGCATCAAGGACAACCTAGTTCGGATATCGGTTGGGATCGAGGATAAAGCCGACTTGATGGAAGATTTGGCCCACGCCTTATCGGGTCTGACCAAGCGTTAACTTCTTATTTACAAAGCGAACTTTGCACAAGAATTTCCGAAACAGATTTCTGGTCCGCTTCGTTAAATACTTTCTCCATACGCCCAAAAAATTCATCTTCCTCGAAGCGGATATGGCGAACGAGCATTTCGGCGAATTGGAGCAGGCTTTCTCTTTTGCCTTGAGCAAGCAGGGATTCCAATAAGCGATGGTCTTTTCTGATCCGCTCAACATCCGGATCGAAGTTTCTCATACGCGCCTCAAATAGGCTCAATAATCTTTCCTCATCCCAGAAATGCTGGCGAAGTTCCTCATCAAAAAGGTTTTTCAATTCAGAAGAAACTGTACTTAATCGGTTAGTCTCTTCACCTTGAGGTATAGACGTAAGCTGTTCTTTTACTCGTTTTGCGGCCATGAGGGCACGATGGTGGGATTGGCTCAAGGGCCAGAAATATTTCTCGCGTTTCATGGGGCACCTCCTATCAGGATAGGTTCCAGGTGAAAAAGACCATCGTCATGAAAACAAGCGAGTGGGTCATTTCCTGAAGGCCCAATTTCATGGCCGGAAACCCGGCTTGTTCCCCAAGGGCACCCGCCAAGATACGGCCCCCCGCGTAAAAAGGTCCAGCCAGGGATTCCCAATTGTTTCCCGAGACCCAGAACACCGCCAGCATATAAAAAAGCCAGGCCAATAGGGTTCCAGCGTATGGATAAAGCCGGCCGGAAAATCCCGGTGGCCCGACCGTTCCAATCCGCTTTTTCCATCCCAAGCGGACCCTTACATAAAGGAGAGCGAGCAGGAAATAACCGCCAAATAGAACGTAGATCAAAAGACCGCGGTTCCAATTAGCGTCATCTCGGGTGAGGTAAATCACCGGGGACAGGAGGCATAGTCCTGCGAATCCCCCCATCTCAACGGCAAGAAACCTCAGGGTCCGCTGGTAAAAGGCGAAAAGGGAAAGCAGGAACCCCAGGGGCAAGGCCCCGGCCCCCACGGCCAGGGCCGCCTTAGGCGGAGCTGTTTGAAAGAAAAGGACAACGGATAGCACCAAGATCACGAACAGGGCCAGGGCATAACCCCAAGCGCGGCGGGATCGGCGGGGGTCGGCCAACCGGTACTGCCTCGCGACTGACAGGGGCCCCCGAAGGATAAAGGCCGAGAACCAGAAAAGGCTCGCCGCCACGGCGGCTGGGTTCCATCCCGCGAGGGCCATCCAGCCCGCGCAAAGGCTGACCAAGAGGGCGTTCCAGGCCCCGTGTTCCTTCGGAATCATTGGTTCCTCCCTCTGCGGGGTTGGGTCAACGGCCCGCTACCGGCTGTTGGTTTGCGGCTTCCAACTCGCATTTTTCCGCCATGGGGAAAAGCACATTGTTTTCCAAATGGATATGCCGGTGCAAATCCGCCTCCAGTTCGGTGAAGGCCTGATAAAAGGCCTGGAAAGTTACGCAGGCATCCTTGGGGGGCGTGAAGTCCCCGGTCAAACGGCGGGCTTCCCTCAATTGTTCCCCCACAACTTCATGGTCGGCCATTAAAACCCGCTGGGGTTGGTTTTGGAAAACCTCAAAAGGGAAAAAGAGTTCCCCGGTTTTTTCACCCCTTGCGGTTCTTTCCAGAGCCAGAAGATAGGGGAAAGCCACCTGTTCTTCCTTTTGCATGTGGGGTTCAAGTTCATCGGCGATTTGAGTGAAGACCTGCCGTAACTTCAGAAGTTCGGGATGGTTTTGGCCGTGGACCCGGGCCACTTTTTCCGAGAGTTTCTCCAAAAGGGCCAGCTGTTCACGGGTATAGGTATGGTGCTTGGTCACCAAAAAATCGACCAATTCGGAAATGCTTCCTTTTGACCAATCCTGCTCCCGATCGGGAAACACTGATATTTCTCCGAGGGCTTGAAGGGTTTTTTCCAGCGAAGCGCCTGACTTTTCACAGGCTTCCTTAAGCGTCTTGTTTCCCCCGCAACAATAATCGATTTTCAAATTTTCGAACAAGGGAATGCTGGAAGGGTACTCGGTCGCGATGCTAGCAACGGTTTGGCTTGATTCGGCTTTCATGATTTCCTCCTGGAAATGGATTCAACACGGCAATACTACGAATCAGGGCTTCGGAAGTCGGTGACTTAGGTCACGGGGCGAAGATGAGACTGTTGAAAAAGTCCCTGGAACCCCGTTCCAGGGACAAAAAGCCACCTTGCAACAGTCTCGACCCCATGATTTCCCCAGGAAATCTTGGGGTTACCTTGAAGTTGCCGTTGAAAAATCCCATCGCAGATGGGTTTTTCAACACTCCTAGATATGATGGAGCCATGGATAAGATCACCGCTTTGAAGAAAACCGAGATGTTTGGTTCCCTGACCCCGGTGGAACTTCGGGCGGTTTCGGCGATCTGCACGGAACGCCGGTTAAAGAAGGGTGAGATTCTTTTTGTCGCCGGGGAGGCGGCCCGGGGCCTTTATGTGATCGTGAAAGGCTCGCTGCGCGCCTACCGGACCAACGAGGAGGGCCGGGAGCAGACCATCCACGTGGAAAAGGCGGGTTCGACCATCGCCGAAGTCCCGGTTTTCGACGGCCAGCCCTATCCTTCCACCGTCTCTGCCGAAGAGGAAAGCGAGGTGCTTTTCATTTCCAAGGGCGACGTCCAAAGGGTCTTTTTAAGCCATCCCGCCATCGCCTTGGGCGCTGTCAAGCTGCTGGCCTCCCGCCTGCGCAAGACCTCCGCCCTGGCCGAAGCCTTATCCTTAAAAGAGGTGGACCAGCGTCTGGCCGTCTTTTTAATTCAGGAATTCAAGACTCAGGGAACCCTGAAAGACGGCAAGTATAGGGTCTTATTGACTAACAACTCAGCCATCGGGGCGAGGATCGGTTCCGTCCGAGAAATCGTATCCCGGGCCTTTTCAAAAATCGAAAAGGAAAAGTTAGTGGCCGTCGATAAAAAACGGACCGCCGTACTTCTCAACGAGAATGGGTTAAGGGATTTCGCCAACCGGAGCGGGCGTTACCTTCATCCCTGAGGCGGCAGGTTTTCGGCCGGCCGTTTCTTTCACCGAACGAAATATATAAGATTCCCTTATGTCTTCTTCCTCCAGATACTTCAAGGAAGGTTTGAAAAGGTCACTTCGGGAGAGGATACCGATGACCTTCCGCGGTTCCAAGGTTTCCACTACGATCAGGCGTCCGATACCATGGGCGGCCATACGGCCCGCAGCTTGACGGCAAGTTTCACCCGGTAAAGCCACAACCGGTTCCCTTCGGATCAAATCCCCGGCCCTCGCGCCCTTCCTTATGGGTCGTATCAATAGGTCTGAAACGGTGAGGATGCCCAATAACCGCCCCCCCTCGTCCAAAACTGGATAGCCCCGGTGCTTTTGGGTTCCGTTGAAATATTTCGACATCAGTTCCCTGGTTCCTATACCTGCCGGGATTCCCACAACTTCCCGGCTCATGACGTCCTCCACGTGCACTCTTTCCAGGATGTCCACAGAATATTCCCGGAATATATGAAAGCCCCGTCGGGCTACCTTCTCGGTGAGGATCGACCGTTTCATCACCAGCACGGTGAAAGTATGAGCAACCATCGTGGCGATGAGGAGTGGCAGTAAGGCACCCTCGTCATGGGTCAACTCAAAAGCAAAAAGGATGGCCGTAAAGGGCGAGCGCATGACTCCCCCCAATAGGGCGGCCATGCTGACCAGTGGCCAAAGGGAGGAGGCATCCGCAGGAAGAAAAGAGGCCTCCAGGGCGCCCAATCCGCTTCCCATGATAAGCAAGGGCGCCAGCACTCCACCGGAAGTTCCCGATCCCAGGGAAAGGGACCAGATGAACCCCTTCACTAGAACGAGCGCCAAGATGGCCGCCAGGCCCATATGGCCGCTTAGAAAATCCCCGATCACGTCGTAACCGACCCCGAGGGCCCGTGGTTGGAAATAGCCGCCGATCCCAACGGCCAAGCCGCCCAGGGTGGGCCACCACATCCAATGGATCGGCAGATGTTGGAAAAGATCCTCAAATTTGTAGACAGTCCCTGTGAGAATCGCCGCGAAAAGCCCGGCGGCCATTCCCACACCTCCCGCGCAACATAGATCCAAGAAAGGCAGGGGGCCATGGGGCGGCATGGGGAAAAGGGGGCCCGGCCCCAATAGGATCGGGCGCAAGGCCGCCGCCACCGCGCTAGATAAGGCCACGGGCACAACGCTCCGTGGTTTCCATTCGAAAAGCAAAAGCTCGACCGCCAAAACAACGCCGCAACGGGAGTGGCAAAGGTGGCCGACATCCCGGCAGCGGCGCCCGCCACCAGCAGGGTCCGGCGTTCCACTGCCGTCAGGTGGAAAACTTGTGCGATGATCGACCCAAAGGCACCGCCTGTCATGATGATGGGCCCCTCCGCTCCAAAGGGCCCCCCTGATCCAATGGAAATGGCGGCGGAAAAGGGTTTGATGAGGGCCAATTTGGGTTGCATCAGGCTTTTGTTAAAAAGAATCGATTCCAACGCTTCCGGTATGCCATGACCCCGGATTCGGTCCGACCCGTAACGGGTCAATAAACCGATCAGCAAGCCACCTAAGGCGGGAATGAGTACGACAAACCACCCCAAATGGTTCCCGGCGGGTGAACGGAAGGTAAATGACCATTGCCCATAGAAGAAAAGGTTAGTGAAGAGGTAGATAGCCTTCAGTAAAAGAAGGGCAATTAGCGAACAGATAGCCCCAATGCCAATGGCGATGGCAGAAATAAAGAGGACCCGGCGGTTGGTGGAAAAATCGGATTTTTGTTCCATTCAGTGGGTTGGGCGCCTGAATTCCAGCCAGAAGAAAAGCGCCACAAGGAGCATCAAGACGAATGGTATGTAGGGGACCCAACCGTTATGGGGATGGGAAAGCTGCGGGCTTAAGGGGATATGTTTGGGCGTGAAATCCGCCGAGCCGCAAAAACCCGTCCAAGGCAGAAGGAAGGCCGCTATGAAAAGCACTTTTTCCAAGCGCCTAGTACTATGAAAAAATCCCCACATTCCCCCGCCCCCCAAAAAATTTTAAGTGCTTTGATTATTGGGAAGGCGTCGTGAAAATTGAAATATCCCTATATGTTTTTCAGGGATTAATTCGGCGTCTGACCCGATTTTATTTTGACATAATCAACTAATAAAATTTACAACATCAACCATCGGGCCTATCTGTACCGCCTGGGGCAGGATTTTGCGGAAGGATATCTGATACTGCTTTTCGTTACGAATCATTCAACACTTTCTCCAACCTTCCGAAAAAAACATCCTCCTCTGGACCGGAAGGTCCGTCTCGAGCCGGCTCCCCCAGCCCGGGACAGACTATCGGTTTTAGGGTATGGGACAGGGCCTACCCTTCGACCGAGTCGGCCTTTTTCAAGTGGAACATCGATATGGCGGTAAAGTAAAGCAAGGGCAGTACCCCGCCGACCACAAAAACCAAATCCCCGGCCACCCTCGCCCAGCTGAGTCTCTGCACCAGGGGCTGGTTCCAGAATTCCGGACTGCGGGCAAACCAGTAACCGTGGGTATAACTCTGCACCATTTCCATTATGCCCACCGGGAAGATATCCAATAGAAGCATCATCATCAGCCCGATCTGCAAGGACCAAAAGGAAACCTTGAGCAGGCTGTTGGACCAGTATTCCGGCTTCACCAGGAACCGCAACACGAACACCAGGGCCGCGATGGCCAGGTTGCCGTACACCCCCATCAGGGCCGCGTGGCCGTGGTTGGGCGTCAGGTAGGTGGCATGCTCGTAGTAGTTGACGATGGGCAGGTTGATGAGGAACCCGAAAACCCCCGCGCCCAGGAAGTTCCAGAACCCCACGGCGATGAGGAACATGATGGCCCAGTAGTGCGCGAAGAAGCCGTCATTTTCCTTCGTGCCCGCCTCCCCGCTTCTTAGTTTGGCGAAGTCATAGGCTTCCAGCGTTAGGAGTAGCAGGGGCACCACCTCCATGGCCGAGAAGAAGGCTCCCAACGCCAGGTTAATGGCGGGCTGTGCCGTCCAATAGTAATGATGGCCGGTTCCAATCATGCCCGAACCGAGGAAAAGGATGATATCCAGGTACACCACGCGGATGGCGGTCTTGGTGGTGACCAGGCCCAGGATCACGAAGAAGTAGGCCACGACCACGGTGGTGAAGAGCTCGAAGAAGCTTTCAACCCACAAGTGCACCACCCACCAGCGCCAAAAATCCGCGACGGCGAAGTTGGTCTTGGGCGTATAGAGCATGCCCGCCGAGAACATAAGGGGAATGGCCAGGATGGCGTAGACCAGCAGGTAGGGCATGCTTCCCCAATCCTGCCCCTTGAGCCTGCCCCAGACGGCGCGAATGACAAGCACGGTCCAGATGACCATGCCCGCCGTAAGGAGCGCCTGCCAAAACCGGCCCAGCTCCAAATATTCCCAGCCCTGATGGCCAAACCAGAACCAGTACTGGCCCAATTGCGCCTTAATGCCTAGATACTCGCCCACAATGGAACCAACGGCCACCAGCACCACAGCCCCGAAGAGCACGTTGACCCAGAAGGCCTGGTGTTTGGGCTCCCTCTTGCCGATGAAGGGCGCGATGAAAAGCCCGGCGGCCAGCCAGGCGGTGGCGATCCAGAAGATGGAAAGCTGCAAATGCCAGGTGCGTGTGATGGTGGTGGGAAGGATGTTTCTTATGTCGATACCGTAAAAGCCCGTGGCCTCGACGAAATAATGCGCCGTGAAGACCCCCATCAGGGTCTGGAAGGCGAAGAGCAGGGCCACGATAAGGAAGTACTTATAGGTGGCGACTTGGCTCGGGGTGATCTTGAATTCCTTCAGGGGGATGCTTTTTCTAATCGCGGGCTCATCCCCGCCCCAGCCCAGGTAGTCGAACCGGCCGAAGAACATGAGCACCAATGCGATCCCGCCCAATAGGGAGATCAGCGAAAGGGCGCTCCAGAGGAAGACGGCCTTCGTGGGCCGGTTGCCCACTGCGTCCTCGGGGGGCCAGTTGTTGGTGTAGCTGTAATTCTTTTCCGGCCTTTGGGCGGAAGCGGCCCAGGAGGTCCAGAAGAAAAAGTCGGTGATCTGCTTTACCTCATCGGTGGTCTTGATGTAGTTCTTAGGAAGGGTGTGGTCTTCCCCGCTGTTCATGAACATATCCTCGTAATGCTTCTCAAGGATGGGCCAGGATTGGGTCTGTTCAGCGGTGAGGGTGAGAGTTTGGGTGGAATCGACGTAGCGATTGGTCTTAGCGTCGGCCACCACCTGCTGGTCGATCAAGGCCTTTTGCTGATCGAGCAGGGCCGCGTAGGCTTTCCTGAATTGCGCCTGGGCCTTGAGATCGCGTTGGATCCAGGCCGAG
The DNA here is from genome assembly GCA_963849485.1 of candidate division FCPU426 bacterium. GTDB lineage: Bacteria > Oederibacteriota > Muellerivitia > Muellerivitales > Muellerivitaceae > CAVTWJ01. Next base: position 137,851 of record CAWKIF010000079.1, read on the forward strand.
CGATGGAGGTAATCGTCGGTGAAGTCCGGCCCGCGATAGGCCCCGTGACCGAAGACCGAACCGTAATCCATAAGTCCGTATCTTTGGAAGACCGCCTGGCCCGCCAAGATATCCTCGCCCGTGTAGAGGGTCTTTCCGGATGCGTCAACGACTTTGGTGGGAATGGGAGGCGCGTTATCGTAGGTCTTCTTCCCCATGAACATGAGGACGGTGAATCCGATGATGACGACGAGTACCGCCGCGTGGCGCCAAGCTTTGGAAATTTCCACAGGTCTCCTCCTAGAAGTTTTACCCCTCCCCAGGGCGAAACCGTTATAGCTTTGCGAGTGTAATTCAGCTGTGACTTAAGTCAATGGAAGTTGAGGTAAACAGAAAAGCTTACTGAAGGCGTTCTATCATTTTTATGAGACCGTCGGAAAACCCAGGTTAAGTTTTCGGGATGAGGCACAACTCTGTCCTGACAGATCAAATCTGCCAAAAAGTCCTTCGGTTTTTCATCGGCTACCAGATTCATCTTTCCGTTTCTCCGCTTCTCTGCTTTGTTGATCCCTTTAATTCGCTTCTTGTTCCCTTTTTCATGCCGTGCCGACACAGGAAAGACCCGGGCTTTGGCCCGAAATCAACTTGATCCATCTTTTGATGTTCACCGCCGCCGCCGTGAAAAAGCATTGCAGGCCCAGCTTCCTCAATCCCCGGTATCTAGCCCGCCTGAGACCGTGATACCGGACCAACTCCGCGAGCTTTCTTTCTACGGCAGGGCGTAACCTCATTTCTTTTTTGTATTGCGGGGATCTGTTGTAGGTTTCCGCTTCCATCATCTCCTCGTGCCTGATGCTGATTCCCACCGTCCGCCGCCCATCGGCGTCACGGGTACACTTTTTCTGAACAGCGCACGCGTTGCATTTGGACATCGGAAAATGGAAGGAATGGAGTTGGTGTAATTCATCCCAATAGGCGGCTTTGGTTGCCACGCCCTGGGGACAAGTCAAAAGTTTCTTTTTTGAGTCGTATTTGAACATGCTTTTGGGGTATATCCCTTTGGCGCGGTCGTTCTTGTTGAAGATGGGAGCCACCACCATCGTTCCGTTCGCCTTTAATTCCACACGGTTGGTCGTCCGGCCATAAGCTGCGTCGCCGACTACCTTGGCCGGAACAAGTCCAAGCTCTTTTTGCTCAACGATGGCCTCAACCATGGTCGTTGCATCATGAGCATTTCCAGGCATGGCCTTAATGTTTGTGATGATGTTATTTCCCACGCTTTCCGTGATGTTGGCCTTGTACCCCATGAAATGCTTGGTAGCTGACTTGGCCCCAAACCGGGCATCCGGGTCAATGGGTGAGACCATAATGTCCGGTGGTTTTTCCTTGTAACCCCTCTCTTTGGGATTACCGTCTTCATCTTCCTCAATGTTTTCTCGCAGGATCCTCTTGAGCATCTCAATGGGTTCCTTCAAATCCTTGTTGGTTTTCAGGTTTCTTACGTGTCCCAGCACCTTGTGGGCATCACCCACCACTTCCACCAGCTTGCGTTTCCTTTTCTCCAGGTCCATTCTTCCAGGGCCTTCATCGTTGACCTTTTCCTTGCTGTATTCGCGTAAGTCAACGGCCTTACCCAAACCTTCATATACTTCCCTGTTCTTGCTCAAGGGCTTGAGAACCTCGAATATCCCTTTCTTCACCAGGGTCACCATGGTGGGGATCGCAAGGTCGGCCAGGACATGGGTGGCGTCAATGCGTTGAATTTCATCCTTTTTGACCAACCCCTTCTCGATCAGGTGTTCCAATATCGTGTCGAAAATCTCTTTTTCCCGGCTGTTCTGAAGAAGGCGTTCCCTGAAATCGCCCAAGGAGGAATGGTCAAAGGGGCGCTCATCCAACCGAAGCCCAAGGGCGTATTTGATCTCGATATCAAACATGCAGGCCCTCTCCATTTCCCTGTCGGAAAACCCCCTATAAAATTGGAGAATCGTCGCCATGGCCAGGAGGGAAGGGGAAATAGGGGGACGACCATTGTCACCGCAATACATACCATCCAAGTCAGCCTCTTTGATCAAGGGCGTAACCATTTCCCTGAATTTGCGGTAGAAGCTATCCTTCGGGATCAACTGCTCGCACACGTAATCCGCGTCGTAAAAGCTTCCCTGATTTCCCGTCGCTTTGAGCATCCAAACCTCCAAATTAAGGAAATTTGAAATAGGCCATAACAAAAAACATCGCAGAAGCAATAGTGCATAAAAAGATCGCAAGTAGTGACGTAACCCAAAAAAAATCTTGTGAATGATTCGATTTATAAAACTTCATCTGTAATGAATACATAGCGTATCCTTTATCCAATTGAGTGAGAATAAAAAACATTCCCGCACCAATTAACCAAAAAAAACCGCCTCGAAAGCGACCGGCTTGATCCAAAGGCAAAGCTTTAAAGTAAAGAAAAACAACAAAAAATAATCCAAGAATCAAATTCACACTTATTACAATCCATTCTTTTCGAGAAATATTTAATTTTTTCATTTCGACGGGCATCCCCCGCTTGAATTATTCCCAAAAAATTTATTGTACAAACCTGTCAAACTCACATTCACCGTTGCGGTGGCCGCCCCTCCTAAACCAACACCTGCGCTTGCGTTCCCAGTAGCACCATTTTGTCCATAAGTAGTATCAACGCCTACACTTAGACCATTACCAACACCGCCCGCAACATCCACATATCCAATATTATCCGATCCGGTTTTGACTATCTCTTGGGTGTAGGCAATCGTTCCTAAAACTCCGGCCCCTACACCTAAACCTACAGAAACATCTTTGAGTTGAAAGCTATTTGAATAAGTAGCTGTAATAATCCCTGCGGCCCCAACCCCAGCTTGAAATGAGACAACATAGTCCGTTCCAAACGGATCAACAAATCTAAGGGGGTTGTTCCCGCAGTATTCGTAGAGATTTAGAGAAGGTTTTCCGACACTCTCTTTATAACCGCGCGGATCATCGTTCATAGATATACGACCAACTATTTATCAACTCTTCATCATACCTTTGTAATAGGCGTTGACCCGGGCGACGGTAGCGGGTTTTCCCACCGCCCCAATCCTGCCTTTCACGATAACGATCACCTGGTCCGCCCCCCGGGCGAGGGCCGGGTGGTGGGTCAGGGCCAGGATGGTACAGCGGCCCCGCAAGCCCTGAAGCACCTTCAGGATTCGCCCTTCGTTTACTTTATCCAGGTTGGACATGGCCTCATCCATCACCAGCAACTGGGGTTGGACCAGCATGGCCCGGGCGATTTGAAGGCGCTGGCGCTCTCCCAAAGACAAGGGACCGTGCCCGTCAACCAAGAAGGTCTCCAGGCCCTGGGGCAGACGCTTCACCACGTCGTCCAGGCAGGCCGCTTTCAAAGCCTCCCAAACTTGGCGTTCACTCGCGTCAGGCACTTGGTAGCAAAGGTTTTCTTTAAGGGTGGCGCTTAACAAAATTCCATCCGCCGAGACTAGGGAGGTTGCCCGGCGCAGGTCCTCTTCCGCCAAATCTTGGATATTCTGCCCATCCAAAAGGATCTTCCCTTGCGTTGCGGGTCTCAGCCCCAAGATCAGTTCGGCCAGGGTACTCTTGCCCGAGCCGGAAGGCCCCACAAGCGCGTTCAGTTTTCCCGGAAGCAAGGTGAAAGATAATTGGTGCAGTACTTTGGCCCCGTGGCTGTAGCGGTAGTCCAGATTCTCAACGCTCACCAAGCCCGGGCCGGGTTTCAGGGGGATCGTCCCGAAATTTTCAGGCTTCCTCACCGCCAAACGCAGACCCCGGCGGAAAGAGCTGATATGTTCCTGGATGATGACGACCATTCCCGATAGTGAATCGAGCGGGTTATAGAGCTGGTCGATATAGGCCACCAGCATCACCACGTCGCCCGGGGTCAATTGCTTCTCAAAGGCCTTCCAACCGCCCACCAGAAGCACCATGGCCTTGCTCACCTGCACGAAAAAATCCTGCCCAAAAAGGGCCCAGGCGCCCAGCCGGTCCTTCGAGACGGCCCCCGAGTAGGCCCGGTAGGTTTCCTTTTCCAGGGCCGAAAGTTCCCGTTCCGTCGCCCCGCTGGCCCGCACCGTCTTGAGGCCCGCCAGGCTTTCGGAGATTCTCCCCGAGATGGATTGCCATTGCTGGTAGTAGGAGTCCAGGTTGACCCCCAACTTTCGGGTGGAAGCCACCGCCACCCAAACGTAGAGGGGCAGGGGCGCCAGCGCCACCACGGCAAGCAACCGGCTTTGGGAAAGCATGATGACTAGGATGCCCACCAGGCTGATGACTTCCGGGCCGACCCGAAGGGCCAGCATGGTCACCACGGGCTCGACCTGCTCCACCTGGTCGACCTGCTTGGTCAAGAAGGAGGCCCGGTCCGCGCTGTCCCGGCTCAAGGGCAGGTGGAGCGCCTTGCGGAAGACGGCCAGGATCACCGCCCTTTCCATGCCGTGCCCCGCCCGGCTGGTGAGGATTTCCGCCCAGGCCGAGGTGAAGGAAGCCAGAAGGGAGATTAACAAGAGGAGCACGACCACCACGATCAGGGTGGCCATAGCCTGCTTGGGGGTACGGTGGGCGACGATGTGGCGGGTGTGGGGGACTTTGGATTTCCACGCCTCGACCAGGGTCCTTTCGTCCTTTTCAAAGAACCCGTCGTCCCAGCTGTTCTTGACGAAAACTCCGGCCACGTCGTTGACGGCTTCCCGGTAAAGCAAGGGCTGGACGAGTAAAAGGAGGCTGGAAAAGCCCGCCAGGGCCAGGATGGAGAGGAATAGCCCCCGCCGCCGCATGGCCATTTTGAAGAGGCTTTTAAGCGGACGGGCCGCGTCCAAATCGGCTTCGGAAGCCGGGCCCTTCTCGAATTCACCTTTCAAAAAAGACCTCTTTAATCTTTGTTGTCTCTGCATTTTCTAACATGTTTTCCTTTCCAATGGTTAATTGTTTGACTTTATTTCTCCAACTCGACCTTGTCATTTTCACCCAAAAAGAATACATAAGTATACTTGTAAACTTGCACTCTTTTTTTACACCCAATACCCTCTCCAAAAATTAAGACGCGCTAACAAGATCGCGAGAAAAGCATTGAAATTTATCCATAAGAGGGAGGTAGTCATGTCTTCAGTACCGAAGTTTGGGGATCGCCTATTCGCAATTAAGGAACATGATGCCACAAGTCTGCATTGGGATTTAAGGGCGCACGCCAGTGGAAAATTACTGCTTTCTTGGGTCCTATTAGAGCCACCTCACTTGGATCCCGCAAGATACATAAAAGCCATCAAATGGAACGATCATGATTTTAATTACAAGAGTTAGACAGCTAAACAGAAAAGGAAAAGGCCAGGAAAATCCCGGAAAAGTTGGTAGTTTGAGGTTGCGAGACGCTCAACACCAACAGGGAGGTTTTCATGGCCTACTCCAATCTATTCCAAATCGTGAAAAGCCGCAAATGCCAAAAGGGACTACCCAGTCTTCTATCCGGCGTGCAACAACTCTTGGCCTCTCTTTGCCCCAGTGGAAACATGGCCCTGATGAAGTTTCCACTCGAACAAGCTTCTTTTGCATTAGGTCAAAAAATCCGATCCTGCTCTTCTGAAGCCGCCTATGTTTCTCAACCTGAAATCGAGGCTTCTCAGCGTGCCTATAACCGTTTTCTCCAAAAGGCCCCGGCTCAAGACCTTTTTTCCCTTCTGATCTCCCGCCTCCCCGATCACTTGTTCTCGGGGCCGGGCACCACTTGGATCCTAGACGATACCCCCTTGAAGAAAAGCGGTTTCCGCATGGAAAAAGCCGGAAAGTTTAACCATAACGGCGCTTTCTATCACGGTTACCAGCTCCCAGTCCTTGTTTCTCGATCCGTTCAAGGGGTGTTCCCCTTGGGGTTTGCGCTTAAAGGAAAGACATGCCCTTCCAAAATTAACCTTTCCAAAACCCTCTTAGAAGTGGCCTTGAATCAAGGTTTTTCTCCAGACTTCCTGGTCTTCGACACTTGGTTCACTGTCGCCGAACTATTAGTCTTCGCCGATGAAAGAGACTTGCGCTTCGTGGGTTCCCTCAAAAGAAACCGGGTTCTTTACATCAACGGCCGCAAAACATCGCCCAAGAAACTTCTCAAAAAACTGCCCAAGTCCACCCATTCGTCTTTTGAGGTGACCCTCTCCAACGGCCGCACCTACCGTCTCGTGGCCTTCCGTCGACGGCTATCTTCCCGGAAAACCCGTATCGAATTCCTACTGACGAATGATTGGGTATCCTCTGACGAGGCCATCGCTCAGGTCTATTTGAGGCGGTGGGGCATTGAAACTTTCTTCCGGGAAGCCAAGCAATCCTTCGCATTGGAGAAATTCCACAACCGTTCCTGGAAAACCATCCAAAACCACTTGGCGTTTTCCTTGTGCGCCATGCTTTTGGTAGCCTACCTGCGGTCTCTTTTTGAATCGCTTAGGAAAAAATCATTGGCTTTCGTGAGAACCTTCGCCTTTTTCAAGCGCGTCCGGCTCGTCTTGAAGGCCACCAACGGGTTCTCATTGACAGTCTGGCAAACCCTTCCAAACCCGTTGTATTTCAAACGCTTTGGACTACACTCGTGAAGTGTCTAACTCTTGTAATTATCTTCTTTCGGAAAGAATAATTCTTCCACCTAATTCGGGGGCTGGACCAATCGCGAATTGGGATAAGGGTGTTTACCGTCTTTTGGATGGATCAACTATTATTGCTCAATTTTATAAGAGACATTTACGTATCTATTTGGAGGGTGAACGCTTGCGCGGCGGCTTTATTCTAAAATGGGTCGGTCCCAAGGAAACTGACTGGCTGTGGATCAAGGTTGATGATGAATATGCCGATCCATTCCGGCGATTTCCAAATGTCTTGACTCCAGAAAAAATCCGAGAGTTAGAAAACAAAATTCATCGAAAAATGGATCTTCGACAGATTAAATTAATTTAATGCTTAAACGCTCAAGAACCTCTTTGCTCTAAAAGCCATTGTGTCAGCGGCCAAGCCTCAATTTTGGGCGCTAAGGAGTATTTCTTTTGGCCTGGATAGAGGACCAACAGGCGGTCTAACTTTAAATCTTCCATCGCGATGCGCATGGAGGATGTCAACCGGGGCGCATCGGTTCGTTTGCACTCGATTCCGATGCGCCGTCCTTCGGATAGGCAGAACAAATCCAACTCGGCTCCGTTATGAGTCGCCCAAAAATAGGCTTCTTCAGGATTCAATTTTTTCAGGACTTCCTCTATTATGAACCCCTCCCAAGAGGCTCCCGCCTTGGGATGGGAAATAAGACCCTGCCGGGTTTGAATTCCCAAAAGGTAATGCAACAGGCCCGTATCCCGAAGATAAACCTTGGGGGCTTTGACCTGCCTTTTTTTAAGGTTTTCGTGCCAAGGCCTCAGCTGGCGCACCATGAACATTCCCTCTAAAAGATCCAGGTACCGGCGGACAGTCGGCTCGGAAATACCCATGGCAGAGGCGGGTTCAGCCGCGTTCCAGATCTGGCCGTGATAATGGGCCACCATCGACCAAAAGCGCCGCAAGGATTCGGCGGGAATGGAAATTCCCATTTGGGGAACATCACGCTCTAAAAACATGCGGACATAATTCTTTCGCCACGCCAAGCTGTCTTTCTCGGATCGGGCCAAATAAGCGGGGGGTAACCCGCCCCTGAGCCAAAGACGATCGGTGTTCCGAATTCCCACGTCGGTGACGGCAAATCCACCAATCACGACGGTTTCCAACCGACCTGCGAGCGATTCCGAGGATTTTCGGATCAATACCGGGGAGGAACTTCCAAGGATAAGAAACCTCGCTGGAAGCGGCCGGCGGTCCGCCAGGACCCTTAAGAGAGGGAAAAGATCCGGCTGGCGCTGGATTTCATCGATCACGACTAAGCCCTTGAGTTTTTTCAATTCTTCCATAGGGCTTTCTTCCAGGCGGGCCAAACCGGTTGGATCCTCCAAGTCAAAATATCCGGAAGAATCGGTTTTCGCCCATCCCCGGGCCAAAGTTGTCTTGCCGCATTGGCGGGGGCCAATGAGGGCTACAATTCGGCTGCGGCGTATGGCAACAGCGATTTGATTTCGGAGACCTTTACGTAAAATCATGAGGAAATAGTACCATGAAATTCGAACACTCAGTGTTCCTTTTTCATGGAACGAATTTAGAGGTTTAAACCCATAATTGTGAGTTAGGTTGTAACCGTCTCCGCCCGGCGGTAGCGGTAATAGGCGGAGCAGGCGCCTTCGGTGGAGACCATGGGCGCGCCCAAGGGGTGCTCGGGGGTACAGCGGGTGCCGAAGGCCGGGCATTGGGCGGGTTTCTTGATTCCCAGCAGGATCTGGCCGCTGATGCATTCGGTGCTTTCCTCGGCCGTGACATGGGCCACGCCGAACTTCTGCTCGGCGTCAAAATCCCGGTATTTCTCGTTCAAGGCCCAGCCGCTCTTGGGGATCAGCCCGATCCCCCGCCATTTCTTGTCGATCACCTTAAACACTTCCGCGATTACCTTGAGGGATTCAAATTCCCTTCTTTCCTAACCGACCGGGCATATTGGTTCTCGACCTCGTGCCTTCCCTCTTCCAACTGCTTCACGCAGAGGTAGGTGCCCTGCAGGATATCCAGGGGCTCGAACCCCGTGACTACGATGGGAACCTTGTATTTCTCGGCGATGGGCGGGTACTGCTCCCACCCCATGATGGTGCAGACATGGCCCGCGGCCAGGTAGCCCTGCACCCGGTTTTCGGGGGAGGAAAGGATGGCTTCCATGGCGGGGGGCACCAGCACGTGAGAGGCGAGAATCGAGAAGTTTTTGAGCCCCAGGGCCTTCGCCTGGATCACCGCCATGGCGTTGGGGGAAGCGGTGGTCTCGAACCCCACCGCGAAGAAAACCACTTCCTTCTCGGGATTCTTTTGGGCGATCTTTACCGCGTCCAGGGGCGAATAGACCAGCCTCACCTGCCCGCCCTGGGCCTTCACCGAGAGCAGGTCTTTCCCCGTTCCGGGCACGCGCATCATGTCGCCGAAGGAGCAGAAAATAACCTCGGGCCTAGCGGCGATTTCGACTGCCTTGTCGATGACTTCCACCGGCGTCACGCAGACCGGACAGCCGGGGCCGTGCACCAGGGAGATTTGGGGAGGAAGCAGGTCTTCGAGCCCGTAACGGGCGATGGAATGGGTCTGGCCGCCGCAGATTTCCATGATGACCCAGGGCTTGGTAGTGATGCCCTTGATCTTCCCGGCCAGCGCGATACAGGCCTCGCCGTCGCGGAACTCATCGACGTATTTCATGGCACTTGCCCTGAGGAAAGCTCCTTGATCATTTGGAAGTCCTCGAGGGTTTTCAGGGCTTCTTCCTCATCCAAGAGGCTGATGGCCACCCCCACATGCACGATGACGTAATCGCCCACCTTGGCCTGGGGCAGGCAGGAAAGGGAGACTTCCCGGGCCACGCCATCAAAATCGACCTTAGCTACGCGAAAAAGGGGGTCTTCCCCCTGGACGGTTAGTATTTTTCCCGGCACCGCGAGACACATGAGGGGCTCCTTTTTAATTTCTACCTCAGATAAATTCTTCTAATTTTCGAGTGATAACCACTCTTGTTTTTGAAAATTTGTCATGCCAACCAACTGGTTTGCCATCACCACCCAAAAAAGAAAAGTATTCGAAAGGTATTAAGCGACATAATGTTCGGAGAATTACTCTTTTAGTCGTTAATGGCAATCCATCTTCAGATATTACCTTTGTACCTGTAAAATGTTTACCAAGAGTTCTTCCAAAATAGAGTTCGAGAAAAGCAAAATAAAAAAGTCAAAACATATAAGGCTCCCTTATTATTTGACGAAATCAATTCCAGAAAACCACATACAAAACCAATTACAAACCCCATTAAAAATGTAAACAACATATCTAAAAGACAGTTCCATATCCTTTGATTCGGCGAAGCTAAACATTCCTCTATGCGAAAGAAAACCGGTTTTTTTAGCAAGCCGACATCTTCGTCAGTCACATTAAAGACTATCTCATTTTTCCGCTTTTTTTTAGTGGGCAAATAAATCTCCCAATCAAAAATCGACCAATCCTGATTCTTATCTTAACCCAGAGCATAAGAGGACAACGTGACGGCGGTCACTTGTTTTTGAGAATTTTTCTCGCGAAAACGGCCTGTCCTAAGGCCAATCCCACGTAGTGAATAACCTTTTCTTGCGATTAGTGAGCTTTTACAACCCGGCGTTGATCGAAGGGGTTAAAACCAAAGGGTTTACAGATTTTCAGGATGCTTGCGAATTTCGGGTCCCGATTCTGAGCAAGAACCCGGTAAACGCTCTCGCGGGGCATGCCGGATTGCTTGGCCAGCCACCCGACCCCGCCATGGGCTTCCGCGACGTCACGGAGGGCAAGTTGAAATACAGCCCCGTTCCCGTCCTCCAGGCTCCGGTTGTAGGCTTCCCGTAAATATTCACGGGTTTCCTGGGGGTCATTAAGCTTGGAAAGTAGGTAATCCTTAAAATCCCCTTCCGCTTGGTGCTTTTTGGTTTTATGGATCGTGTTTTTCATCTGGTCCCCTTATTCATTTCTCTTCTTGTGGTCTTCCATGTACTTCCGCGCGGTCGCGATATCCCGGTCCTGGCCCCTTTTCGTTCCCCCGCTCAATAACAAGACGATGAATCCCCGGACCCAGATGTAATAAACTCGGTAGCCCGGGCCCATGTTGATCTTGATCTCGTGGAGACCACCGCCTTTGTTCTCACAATTGCTGAAGTTCCCTTCCCTGACACGGCCGATGTAGGTGAGAACCGTCGCGCGTGGGGCCTTGTCCAATGAATCCAGCCACTCCCGGACAGGATATTTCCCTTCCGGGGTTAGATAATCCTTCATGCCCTGAGGTTTATCCATGGCCCAACTGTAACACTTGTGTTACATCCTTTCAAGAGTTCTTACTTGAAGGTCAATACCATCACTTGTTCTTGAGAATTTTTCTCGCGAAAACGGCCTGTCCTAGGGCCAATCCCCCGTCATTGGGGGGCACCTGCTTGTGCCAATAGGGGGTGAGGCCTTCTTCCTTGAGGCGTCGTATGGCGCCCTCGGGCAGGTACCGGTTTTGGAAACAGCCCCCGCTCAGGAGCACCTGGGGGCAGCCTTCATGCTTGGCGGCGTCAACCAGGCACTCGATGAGGGCGTTATGGAACCTTCGGGAAATGACACCCACCGGCACCTTATCCCTCACGTCGGCCAGGATCTGTTTCACCATCGGGCCCCAGTCGAGGATAAACCCGGCCCCCGAGAGAAGCAGGGGAAAGGGGTATTTTTCCCCGGTATCTTTTCCAGAAAGGGCGAATTCCAACGACATGGCCGCGTCGCCCTCGAACCGGCTCTTTTGGCAAAGCCCCGCCAGGGAAGAAACCGCGTCAAAGAGCCGCCCCATACTGGTGGTGCGGGGCGTTGCGGGGTTTTTCAAAAGATTCCTTAAAACCAACCGCTCGGCGGGCTCAAAGGAAGCCACCGGGGCCAGATCCACCCAGTCGAATATCTCGTCCCCGGCCATCTCAAAAAGAACCCCCAGAGCGCTGCGGCGGGGTTCCTTAGCGGCCTGGTCGCCCCCGGCCAAGGGGAATAGCCGCAGGTGACCGACCCGAGTATCTTTTAAGTCGAGCTTGAAGAATTCCCCGCCCCATATGGTTTGGTCCTCTCCCAGGCCCGTGCCGTCCCAGGAAGCACCGAAAGCGGGGCCGGTGACGTGGTTTTCCGCCGCGCAGGCGTAAATGTGGGCCAGATGGTGTTGAACCCGGATCACAGGCAGGCCGGATTCGGCCCCCTTTCTTGTGGAGGGATAATCGGGGTGCAGGTCCACCGCCGCGGCCATGGCGTCGGTTTCGTAGAGTTTGGGCAGGTCGTGGAGGGATCTCTCAAAGGCTTCCAGCGAGGGCAGGGTGCCCAGGTCGCCCAGGTGCTGGCTCAAGAAGACCCGGTCGTCCTTGGCCAGGGCCACGGTATTTTTCAGATAGGCCCCATAGGCCATGACCGGCTGGCCCTTTTCGCCCAAGATTACGGGTAAGGGGGCGTAACCCCGGGCCCGGCGGAGCACCTGCGGCTCGCCCGCCAAAACCCGCGCGACCGAATCATCCATGGGCCGGGCGATGGGGCGGTTGTGGACGAGAAAAAGGTCCGCCAGGCCCTTTAATCTTTCCAGCGCCTCCTTTTCCTCAAAGCAAATGGGTTCCTCGGATAAATTACCGCTGGTAGCCACGACCGGGAAGCCCAGGTCCCTCATCAAAAGATGGTGCAGGGGCGTGGTGGGAAGCATGACGCCCAGTTGGGGATTGCCCGGCGCGAGACCCTCGGCGAGCCCTTGGGCTCCTTCTTTCTTATAAACCAGGACGATCGGCCCCGCGGCGGAAAGCAGGAGCGCTTCCTCTTCTTTCGAGATTTGGCAGGCCTTTTTGATTTCATCGAGGGAGGGAAACATGACCGCGAAGGGTTTGGCTTCCCGGTGCTTTCGGGCGCGGAGCAATCCCACTACCTCAGGGTTACGCGCGTCGCAAATGAGCTGAAAGCCACCAAGGCCTTTCAGGGCCAGGACTTGTCCCTTGAGGACGGCTTCTTCCGCCATCTGGAGGGCGCTGTCCTTGCCCGCGATGACCAACCCAGTTGGGTCCCAGGCTTCCAATTGAGGCCCGCATTGGGGGCAGGCAGTGGGCTGCGCGTGGAACCGGCGGTCGGAGGGGTTTTCGTATTCTTCTTTGCAGTCGGGGCAGAGGGCGAAAGCCTTCATGGTCGTATTGGGCCGGTCGTAGGGAATTTTCTCAATGATTGAAAACCGGGGACCGCAATGGGTGCAGTTGGTGAAGGGGTAGCGGAAGCGGCGGTCTTGGGGGTCGAACACTTCCCGCACGCAGTCGGGGCAGGAAGCCAGGTCGGGCAAAACCTGGGTGGTCTTGGCCCCCAGGGCATCGCTTTCCTTGATTTCAAAATTCCCGTAACCCTTGGGCGGATGGAACTCGACCCTTACTTCCTCAATCGTCACTTGAGTGGGCTTTTCATCCCGAAGCCGCCTCAAGAAAACCGCGAGGCCATCCGAGAGACCCTCCGCCTCAATCTCGACGCCCCCCGGGCCGTTGAGGACGTAGCCCGTGAGTTTCAACTCGTTCGCGAGGCGGTAGACGAAGGGGCGGAAACCCACGCCTTGGACCGCGCCCGTGACGGTAACCTTCACGAGCGAACGAAGGGGGGGAGGGGCGGCTGGTTCTTCGGTTCTCTTTTTGTTCATGGTTTCCCCGGGAACGGTAAAAACCGTTTAGCCGTTAATCCAATCTAAGGCCGCCTCGATCGCCTCATCCAGCGCCTGGGTCGTCTCGGGGGAAAAGCCCTCCGAAAACCCGAAATTTCGGGCCGGCACCCGGCAGAGGAAAAGCTTGGGGGAGGTGGAATAGAGGATCCGGGAGAGCTGAAGCAAGGCTTCGGGGGAAAGATGGTGGGTGGAGGAGGAAGCGTCGGCCTTGGGGTCGACCTTTTCCACCCTTACCCTTTCGCCCTGGGGGTCGGCGTCAATGAAAAGGACCCGGTCGTAGGTACCCCATTCCTCGACGAGCTCGACATTGAGCTGCTGGGAGGTACGGATTTCCACGCCCGGGATTTCACGCAATCCCAGCCTTCGCGCCACTTCCCAGCCCGCCGCGTCGTCGCCGCGGGTGGGGTTGCCGAAACCCAGGATCAGCATCATAGGAGCACCTTCTTCTTCACCACCTAGGCACCAAGTCACCAAGAAAAGCAAAAGACGAAAACCTGATTGAGTTCTTCTTTAAAATCAATCCAGCTTTTCGAAGTTCTTGGTGTCTTTGTGTCTTGGTGGTGGATCTATCCTTCTTAAGACCTTTCCACGCTCCGGATCAGGTTGCCGTTATGGTCGTGGATCTTTAAGACCATGGGCATGGAACCCAAGGCGTGGGTGGAGCAGGACAGGCAGGGGTCGTAACAGCGGATGGCCGCCTCGACCCGGTTGAGGGCGCCTTCCTTCACGTCCGCGCCCTTAATGTATTGCTGGGCCACTTCCAGCACCGAGCGGTTCATGGAGGGGTTGTTCTGGCCGGTGGCGATGACCAGGTTCACCTTCAGCAACTGGCCGTTGGCGTCCACCTTGTAATGGTGGAAGAGCGTGCCCCGGGGCGCCTCGCAGCAGCCGATACCCTCGGACTGGTTGCGGGAAGCGACCACCTGCACGTCGGTGGAGAGGATGTCCTTGTCGTTGAGGATCATCTCGATCTCCTCGACGCAGGAGACCGTCTCGATCAGCCTCGCGTAATGGTAGTAGAAAGTGCCGTTGACCGCCCGGCCCTTGCCCAGCGACTTGAAGGACTCGAATTCCACCTGGGCCTTGGGCGTCTTCATTTTGGAGGCGACATTGAGCCGGGAGAGCGGCCCCACGCGGTAGATGCCCTGGGGGTAACCCAGGGGCTTGTAGTAGGGGTATTTCAGGTAGGAGAAATCCACCGGCATCTCGGCGATGTAGGTCAGGTAATCCTTCGGGTTCACCTGGTCGATGACGATCTTGCCGTCCGGCCCCACCCAGCGCAATTTGCCGTCGTAAAGCTCGTGGGTTCCGTCGGGCGCCACCATCCCCATGTGAAGCGTGTCGGAGGGGGCGAAGCTTTCCACCTCTTCCTTATGCGAGGCCATGTAGTCCTTGAGCAGTTTCAAGCCGATGAGGGAGGTTTCCAGGGCCTCGGGAATCCACTTGAGAAGGGCTTCCTTGCTTTCGGGCCGCATGGGGTTGGTCATGCCCCCGGCGATGACGCCGTCGGTATGGATCTTTTTGCCCGTCAGGTGCTGGGAAATTTCCTGCCCGAATTTGCGAAGCCGGATGCCCCTCTTCGCCACATCGGGGAACTTGGCGGCCAGGCCGACCACGTTGCGAAGCGAGGGGTCAGAATCCCACCCCAATAGGAAATCAGGGGCGGAAAGATAAAAGAAGGATAGGGCGTGCGAGGAAAGCTGCTGGCCCAACTGCATCAAGCGGCGCAGTTTGACCGCCGTGTCGGGGATGGCCACCCGCTGGATGGCGTCGCAGGCCTTGGCGCTGGCAAGGGAGTGGGACACCGGGCAGATGCCGCAGATGCGCGGGGTGATGACCGGCATCTCGGTATAGTACCGGCCTTCGCAGAACTTTTCGAAACCCCTGAACTCGTCCACGTGGAACTGGGCGTCGGCAACCGACCCTGAGGGGTCCAGGAAGAGGGAGATTTTAGCGTGGCCCTCGATGCGGGTCACGGGATTGATTTTGATAATTTTGGACTCAGCCATAAGCGGCCTTCCTTTCGTTGGGCAGGTCGGGAACCTTGTCGGTCAATAGCGCGGCGAGAACTTCGAAGATCAGGTCAGCGTCCGGCGGGCAGCCGGGCAGGTAGTAGTCCACCTTCACCACCTGGTGAAGCGGCATGACCTTGGGCAGGAGGGGCGAGACGCCCTTCCCGTCGCCCGGGGGCAGCTTGCCGGGCACGTTGGATTCGGCCTCCACATAGGCTCTCCGCAGGGCCACGTCGGTGCCCACCTGGTTGCGCAGGGACGGCACGTTGGAGGTTACGGCGCAGTCGCCAAAAGCCACCAGGATCTTGCAGTTCTCGCGGATATTTTTGATCTCTTCCAGGTGTTCCTCGCTGGAAATACAGCCCTCCACCAGGGCGATGTCGACCGGGGGAAAATCCTTCCCGTCGACGATCGGGCTTTTCACGATGTCGGCGAGTTTCACCACTTCCAGCAGCCGCTCGTCGATGTCCAACAGGGACATGTGGCAGCCCGAACAGCCGCCCAGCCAGACGGTTCCGATTTTTTTCTTGCTCATAGCTCGTTCCTCTTTTCCACCAGCTCCGACACCAGGTTGGGGAACCGCAAAAGTTTTCCTTGGGCCGCTTCCTTGGGCCAGATGGCGCCCACCGGGCAGATCATGCTGCACTTGCCGCACCAGGTGCAGGAAGGTGAGGAGCCCCAGGGGTCGTGGAAGCCCGACACGATGCGGGCATCCGATCCCCGGCCCTGCACGTCCCAGACGTGGGCGCCTTCCACCTCGTCGCAGACCCTCACGCAGCGCGTGCACATCACGCAGCGGTTGTGATCGATGACGAAGCGGGGATGGGACAGGTCGATTTCCACCTTGGGCTGGAGATAGGGAAACCGCACGTGTTCCATGCCGACGGACTTGGCCAGGTCCTGCAGCTCGCAGTTATTGTTGGCCACGCAGACGGCGCAGATGTGGTTGCGTTCGGAAAAGAGGAGTTCCACAATCATCTTGCGGTACTTCTGCAGTTTCTCGGTCTGGGTGTGGATCTTCTGGTTCGGGTGCACCTGCGTCACGCAGGTGGGCAAAAGCTTGTTCACCCCCTCCACTTCCACCAGGCACATGCGGCAGGCGCCCATCTCGGTGAGCCCCTCGAAATGGCAGAGGGTGGGGATAAAGATGTCGTTCTTGCGGCAGGCGTCCAGGACGCTCTGGCCCGGAAGGGCCTGGATGTCCCGGCCGTCGACCGTGATGGTAAAGGGTTCAGCCATTAATGCACCTCCGCGGGGGCCGGGGTGAAGTTGCAGACACCCGCCGGACAGCGTTTTTCTTTCACGTGCGCCTCATACTCGTCCCTGAAGTACCGCAAGGTCGAGAGGAGCGGGTTGGGTGCGCTTTGCCCCAAGCCGCAGAGGCTGGTTTCCCGGACCATGGGGGCCAGGGACTCCAGCAGTTCCAGGTCGTACTCGGTGGCCGTGCCCTTGCAAATTTTGGTGAGAAGGTCGTACATCTGCTTGGTGCCCACCCGGCAGGGCACGCATTTGCCGCAGGACTCGTCCATGCAGAATTCCATGAAGAACCGCGCCACGTCAGGCATGCAGGAACCCTCATCCATGACGATCAACCCGCCCGAACCCATGATGGAGCCCAGTTTGACGAGGGCGTCGTAATCCAGCGGCGTATCCAGATGCTGTTCAGGGATGCAGCCCCCCGAGGGCCCGCCCGTCTGGGCGGCCTTGAATTTTCGGCCGTTGGGGATGCCCCCGCCGATGTCAAAAATCACCTGGCGCAGCGTGGTGCCGATGGGCACCTCGACCAGGCCGGTGTTCTGGATGCAGCCCGAGAGGGCGAACACCTTGGTGCCCGTGCTCTTGGGGGTACCGATGCCCGCGTACCATTCCCCCCCTTTTTCCACGATGGGGGCGATGCTGGCGAAGGTTTCAACGTTATTAATGATGGTGGGCATGCCCCAGAGGCCCTTTTCCGCCGGGTAGGGCGGGCGGGGGTGGGGGGTGCCGCGCTTGCCCTCGATGGAGGCGAGCAAGGCCGTTTCCTCGCCGCAGACGAAGGCGCCGGCCCCGATGCGGATTTCCACGTCGAAGGAGAAATTGGTCTCCAGGATGTTCTTGCCCACCAGGCCCATTTTCTTGGCCTTCTGGATGGCGTTGCCGAAACGCTGGATGGCCAGCGGGTACTCGCCCCGGATATAGGCGAAACCCCGGCTGGCGCCGATGGCGTAGCCGCCGAGGATCATGCCCTCCAGCACCCGGTGGGGGTCGCTTTCCAAAACCGAGCGGTCCATGAAGGCGCCCGGGTCCCCCTCGTCGCCGTTGCAGACCAGGTACTTTTGCTCGCCAACGTACTTATAGGACATTTCCCACTTGTTGCCCGTGGGGAACCCGGCGCCGCCTCGGCCCCTCAGCCCGCTTTGCTTGACCTCGCCGATGACTTCCTCGGGCGACATCTGGGTGAGGGCCTTTTGCAGGGCCTTGTAGCCCCCGATGGCGATGTAATCCTCGATGGAATCGGGGTCGATCTTGGAGCAGTTTTCAAGCACGATCATTTTCTGGTTCTTGTAGAAGGAATGCTCGCTGGATTTCATGGTGGGTTGGGAATCGGTGTCGGAAAAGATCACCATGTGGGGCACGGGCTTGTGGTTCTTGACGTGGTCGGTGAGGATCGGCTTGAAGTTTTCGGCCGTGACCTTCTGGTAGATGACGTCGTCGTTCTCGATCCTGACCAGGGGGCCCTTGGCGCAGGCGCCCATGCAGCCGACGGCCTTCACCTCGACGCCCGATCCCGGGCTCAGGTGGCGGACTTCTTCCTTCATCTTGTCCAAAACCTTTTGGGCTCCCGAGGAAATGCAGCTTCCCCCCATGCACACGCACACTTTCTTGGCGTGCTGGGCCCGCTCGGCCATCAGTTTTTCGCGCAGGTTGTAGAGGGCGTGGTTTTTCATAGCTCGGCTCCCAGTCTTTCCTGGATTTTGGCCACGATTTCCTCCGGTTTCACGCGCGGGATCACTTCCCCGTCATAGACCACCGCGGGGGCCAGCCCGCAGGAACCGATGCAGCGCGCGGTCTGGATGCCCAGCTTGTTGTCCTTGGTGACCTCGCCGGGCTTGATGCCAAAGCCCTTCTGGAGTTCCTCGATGAGGTTGTTGGCGCCTTTCACGTAGCAGGCCGTCCCGGTGCAAACCACGCAGCTGTGTTCGCCGCGGGGCTTCAGGGTGAAGAAATGGTAGAAGGTCACGACCCCGTAGACCTGGGAGGCCGGAATGCGCAGTTCCTTGGACACCAGCTCGATGATTGGCTTGGGCAGGTAGCCGAAAAGTTCCTGGCACCGCGTGGAGGACCTGGATGAGGGCGTCCCGCCGCTTGCCGTGGGTGCTCATGATCGTCAAGATCCGCCGGACCCTCGGGTCGTTCTTGGGCAGGGCCTGCGCGGCCGGAGGCGGGTTCAGGGTGGCCATGTTTTTCTCCTCATAAGAATGGGCTCGTGAAGGAGCAAATTACAGGCCCTTCAGGAAAAAATTTATGATTCCACTCATAAAAAATTTTGAAGACGGCCGGGCGGGTAAGGAAGGGTCGGGAGAATCCCCGATTTGGAATCCAACTTCATGCCTTGTTTTCGCGTGAGTGGGTCGGCTCTCCTGACTACCTTTTTGTCTCAACAAGTTAAAAATCCCGTCGTCCCTAAACGATCAAGCAAAGTTACTTTCCTGTTTTGCTATTAAGCATATTCGATCGGTTCCACCCAAAACAATGAAACAAGTTCACCCGGATGGCTTTTAAAAAAGATGATCACTTCAACAAATTTCTATGAGGAGGCTCATACGTCTCATGACAAGCAGGTCCATAAACTTACTGGCAGGGGAGTCATAAAAATATCTTGTCTGGTTTTTTGGAGGCTTCCATGACCGTCAAGCAGTTAGATCCAGGCTACCTCAATGGTTGGGTCGAAGGCCTCTTGCTCAACCAAACCCTCATCGCCCCCGTGGAGCACGACGGGCATTTCGCCTTCGAGCCCATTTCCCGGGTGAGCGACATCCGGCTCGACTACGACGTGACCCAGCTGCCCCCGAAAAAATACCTTCTGCCCGCCAAGGAAGTCCTGATGACTTTCAACAACGGCGTACAGTATCAGAGCGTGTTCCAGTCCGACCCCTTCATCCTCTTCGGCGTGCACCCCTACGACGTGGTGGCCATCAACCAGATGGACCGGGTTTTCAGCGGCAACCAGAAGGACGAGCACTACCTGGCCCGCCGGGCCCTCTGTTCGATCGTGGCGCTCGACCCCCTCACTATTTCCGCCAACAACTTCTCTGCCTGCATGAACGCCGGCGTGGTGAAGGAGGGCTGGGACATCCTGCTCTCGAAAGTGGGGGATGTTTTTCTGGCCGAGGCCAAGACTGACAAGGGCCAGGCCCTGATGCGCTACCTCGCCCCCACCCCCGCCGCCACCCCCGAACAGCTCGCGGCTCGGGAAAAATTGTGGGAGGAAAACCTGGGTTCCCAGCGCAAGCACCAGCTCAAGTGCGCCGCCGAGGACCTGCCCGACCTTCTCGGCCGCAACTACGACCACCCCCTCTGGCAGGAGCGGGCCAACCTCTGCTTTTCCTGCGGGGCCTGCAACGTGGTCTGCCCCACCTGCTACTGCTTTGACGTGCAGGATGACGTGGATTGGAGCCTCAACTGCGGGACCCGATGCCGGTCCTGGGATGGATGCCTGCTGAGGGATTTCGCTTCCGTCGCGGGCGGGCACAATTTCAGGAACCGCTCGGCCGAGCGTTTCCGTCACCGCTTCTACCGGAAGGCCAAGTACATGCCGGAGAAGATGGGGGAACTCACCTGCGTGGGCTGCGGACGATGCGTCAGCGCCTGTGTCCCGAAAATTTCCAATCCGGTCGAAGTCTATAACAAGCTTTGGGGGGAATAAGCCATGGAAACCACTGTCGAGAAAAAACCCGAAACTCCCGCGCCGCACGACATCTATCTGCCCCAGCCCGCCACCCTCACCCGGGTGGAGCCCATGACCGCCCTTGACTCTTTTTTCGAGGTGCGGATGGACTCCGGAAAAGACCTCGGGCACCTGCCCGGCCAGTTCGTGGAGGTCTCGGTCACCGGGGTGGGCGAGGCGCCCATTTCCATATCCTCTTCCCCCACCCGGCCCGGAACTTTCCAGATGGTCATCCGCCGCATCGGAAACGTCACCCAGGCCCTGCACAAGAAGAAGGTCGGGGACAAGGTCGGCATCCGGGGGCCTTTCGGGACCGTCTTCCCGGTCGATACCGACATGAAGGGAAAGAACGTCCTCTTTATCGGGGGCGGCATCGGGCTGGTGCCCCTGCGCTCCGCCATCCAGTACGTTCTGGACAAACGCAAGGATTACGGCCGGGTCATCATCCTTTCCGGCACCCGCTCCCCCGCGGACCGTCTCTTTCACGACGACCTGGAAGATTGGAAACGTCAGGCGGACGTGATGGTTTTGGAAACCGTGGACCAAGCCTCCCCCGGCTGGAAGGGCCACGTGGGCGTCATCACCACCCTCTTCCCCATGGTGAAGATATCGGGAGGACCCTGGGCTTCGGTGATCTGCGGGCCCCCCATCATGTACAAGTTCGTCATCAAGGAACTGAGGCACCTGCAGGTGCCTAACCAGAACATCTTCGTCTCGCTCGAGCGCCGCATGAAATGCGGGGTTGGCAAGTGCGGCCACTGCCAGATCAACGGCCTTTACGTTTGCCAGGACGGGCCCGTGTTCCGCTACAAGGACCTATTTGATCTGAAGGAGGCCATCTAATGGCAAAACCCAAGGTCGCCATCTTCGATTTCGCCTGTTGCGAGGGCTGTCAGTTGCAGGTTGTAAACATGGAAGAAGCGCTCATTGACCTCCTGGGTGTGGTGGACGTGGTGGAATGGCGCGAGGCCATGAGCGAACAAAGCGAGGTTTTCGACATCGCCATCATTGAAGGTTCCATCACCCGGCCCCAGGACGAGGAAAAACTCCAGCGTATCCGCAAGAAGGCCGGCATCCTCATCTCCCTGGGCGCCTGCGCCGTCTCAGGCGGCATCCTGGGCTTGAAACATGAACGAAGCCAGGAGGACGCTGGAAAAACGGTCTACGGAGACAAACATCTCATGCCCCACCTACATTCGGAGTCCGTCAAGTCGGTCAAGGACGTGGTGAAGGTGGACTACGAGGTCCGGGGATGCCCCATCGACCGGAAGGAATTCAGCTACATCGTACGCTGCCTGGCCTTAGGCCGGGAACCCTTCATTCCCAGCTACCCGGTCTGCGTGGAATGCCGCATCCGGGAAAATAGCTGCCTCTGGGAGAAAAACGAGATCTGCCTGGGCCCCTTGAGCCGGGCCGGCTGCGACGCCAACTGCCCCAGCAAGGGCGCCCCCTGCGTGGGTTGCCGGGGATATTCGGAGGACGCCAACCCCGCGGCCATGACCACCATCCTGAACCTCTACGGGAAAAAACCGGAGGACCTGGAAAGCCGACTCAACCTTTTCCTGAAGACCGCAAAGGAGCCCATCCATGCCTAAAAACGTAAAGATCGATGTGCATCATGTCACCCGCATCGAGGGTCACGGCAACCTGGTCGTGCGCGCCACCGACGGGGTCGTGGAAAAAGCCGAGTGGCAGGTTCCCGAGGCGCCGCGTTTCTTCGAGTCTTTCGTTCGGGGCCGCCGCTGGGATGAGGTACAGGGCGTGGTCTCCCGCATCTGCGGCATCTGTTCCATCAGCCATTCGCTGGTCGCCATCAAGGCGGTGGAGAACGCCTTCAAGATCCAATTGACCGACGAGCTGAACCAGCTTCGCACCCTGACCCACTACTCGGAAATGCTCCAGAGCCATGTTCTTCACGTGGGCTATTTGGTGGCGCCCGATCTCTTCAACGTGAAGTCGGTGGTGCCCCTGGTGGAAACCCACCTGGACGTAGTGAAGAAGATCGTAGCCCTGCATCGGGCCGCCAACGAGTGGTCGGATCTTTTGGCCGGGCGCACCACCCACCCCATCACGATCGTGCCGGGAGGATTCACCCGCATCCCCACCCAAAGGGAATTCCGCGACCTGCACAAGAGGCTTTCCGACCTGGTGCCGATGGCCCAGGAAGTGGCCGAAGTCGTGCTTTCCGCCGCCGACAAGCTGCCCGGCTTCACCCGGGAAACCGAGTATGTGGCCCTGAAAAAGAAAGGCGTTTACGCCTTCTACGACGGCGAGATCGCCACCTCGGACCTGAAGGAGCTCACACCGGTCAACCAATTCGAGAAGGTGGTCAACGAGTACGTGACGCCCCAATCGACCGCCAAGTGGGCCCGCTGGCACCGCGATTCCTACGCGGTGGGGGCCCTGTCGCGATACAACTTGAACCGGGAGGAACTCTCGCCCCTGGCCAAGAAGTGGGCCCAAATGTTCGGCCTGGGGGAGAAGGTGATCAACCCCTACTTGAACTCGGTGGTTCAGCTGGTGGAATGCGCCCACGTGCTGGAGTATTCGCTAGCGATGCTTGAAAACATGATGACCCGCCCGCCAAAGGAGGCGAAGGTGGGGTTCAAGGTTCAGGCGGGCAACGGCTCCGCCGCCGTGGAAGCCCCCCGGGGCATCCTCTTCCACCGTTACCTTTTCAACGAGGACGGGGTCTGCACCGCGGCCAACCTCTGCATCCCCACCAACCAGAACCACGGGAACCTGCAGAAGGACGTGGAGGCCCTGGTGCCCTCGATCTTAAACTTGAGCCAGACGGACATCCAAAAATACCTGGAGATGCTGGTGAGAGCTTACGACCCTTGCGTTTCCTGCTCCACCCACTATCTTGATGTGAAGTTCGTTTAATCAGCTAAAAGCCATACCACCGCGAAGACGCGAATAAGATCGATCGTGTCTTCGCGTTTTTTTTCTCTATTTTCATTTCATCACATATCACTTAAATCTTTAAGAACTCTGCATTGGCACCAATAACAAATTTAACCCTCTCCCCTTGAGGGAGTGGGTAAGGTGAGGGGTGCTTTACTCCAGGGAATTCCCCCTCATCCCATCCTTCTCCCTCCAGGGGAGAAGGTGAAAATAACCAAACCAAGCTTTTGCGTGGATAGGTTACGCCAAGTGCACAGTTTGACATTCCTTTATAATCTCCCCATGGAAAAACGTGACGCCATCGTCGTTCTGGGCAACCCCTTCATGGGGGACGAAGGCGTGGGCCCCGCTCTCTTGGAGATCCTTCGCAAAGAACCCAACCTGCCCCCAAACCTGGACCTCATTGACACAGGCGGAAATATCCTCAAGGCCCTTCACACCCTCTCCGGAAGACGCAAGGTACTTTTCATCGACTGCGCCTTCCTTGGCCTTCAACCGGGGGAATGCCTGCGCTTCCTTCCCTCGCAAGTTGAGTCCCAAAAGCAAATGGCCCGGCTCTCCCTCCACGAAGGGGACCTGATCCAGATGATCGAGACCGCCAAACTCTTGGGGGAATCGGCGGAGCAGGTGATCATCCTCGGCATCGAACCAGAGAGGGTGTCACCAGTCGAAGGTCTTTCCCCCACACTTTCTTCCCGTTTAGGTTTCTACCTTCAGCAAATTTTGGGTGAATTCAAAAATTCAATTTAATGGATTTCCAAAAATTTCATGGATCCTTTTGTCATGAACAATAGAAGGAAACCGTTATCACTCCTGCCTTAGGTTGCGGCCTGGATGAACGTTTTCAGAAAACGTTCAAACCCGCCGCCGAGGGTAAACGAAATGCCCAAATAAAGTCACTTTCACCTATCATCCCACCCTGGTCGGTGCTAATTTGAACTTGGGGGATTTCTCCCCTCTTTCCAAAATAATCCCACCCACCGCTTGAAATACGGAACACTTTCCAAACCTGGAGGTTTCCATGACTCAAAATCAAGTGGTTCCCATGACCGAGGACGGTCTCTCCCAACTACCGCTACTGGGCCGAGATTTGAAGACAGCCTTGAGCTATGTCTCTTTTTATTCCGTCGACAGCCCATTCGTGGCTCAGTCCATCCAAAAATTCCACAAGACCGTGACACGTTACTTGGATAAGTACAGCTCCCTCGTGATCTGGCGCCAGGGATCGAAACTAATGCTGAACGGAACCGAGTGGCCCGATATGTTCGAGTTCACCGAAATTTTGGAGAACAAGGGCATTGGAGGCGTGGAGATCAAACCCAGGCCCTCCGTCGGAGAACTGACCCTTTGGTTGAAATGGGCCACCTTTCCGGTGGCCAAACCCAATGAGGAGCTAAGCCGTAACTGCCCACACTTACACATCTTGACGGAGTCCGAGTGCGTCCTACCCATAGCAAAAAAGGTTGAAGAAAAAGCCCCAATGGCTTCTGCCACACTCGAGTCCCATCCCGCGGGGGAGACGAAAATGGAACCGGCCCCCGTTAAGGGCGATGCCGCCCAGGAAACCTTGCTGACCTTCCTCGCGGAAGCTTGGCAATACGCCCAGCTTCAGAGGCGGCAGGCCAGCACCAGCTCCGAGTCCGCAGCGCTGGCCCACTCTTTCGAGAAACTTTTCGACCGCCTGCTCGACCGCGTCGAGAACAACAATCCCGGGTTCGAAAGTATCGCCCGATGGTTCAAGGCCGGCGATGGGGAGCTGTTGGGGAAGGACACCGCAGAGGCCATGGTCCCCTTGATGGAAACGGCGGTCACCCACGGCTGGACTTCAGTGCTTTTCGACCCGTCCACGGCGGGCCTGGTGAACGACTGCTTGGCCCACTGGGGGTCGGAAGGCAAGGCGGAGCTGGTGGAAAAAACCGTCAACAGCCTGGCGGAAGGCTTGAGGGGAGACCGTTACGAACGGGAGCTGGCCCTCACCCACTTGATGGACGCCCGGCCCTGGGTTCACCGAACGGAACTGGTGGACAAGGTATTGGAAAACCTCAACCACCTGCTGGGGAGCGAGACCTCCCCTTCCCTTTACCAGAGCGGGCTGCTTCTGGCCTGGGACCTGGTGGAGCCGGCCCTGGAAACCACCAACGAATCACATATCCTGACGCTCTTGGCGACCCTCCATTTCCACGCCGACGAGGATCATCCCTCTTTCCCCGACCGCAACCGGATCGCCCGGCACTGGCTTTTCGAGCGTTCCACCCCCGACTTGGTGCGCAAACTCGCCTCCTGCGCCTTCCGCGCGGGCCAATTGAGGCACTTCCCCTTGCTGGGGGAAATGGCGGCGCCCCTTCTTCTGGATGATTATGTCCAAGCCGCGGCCGCCAAAAGGAAGGAGCTCTTCCCCGTCCTCACCGAGCTCAAGGAGTCCGTGCAGTCGGTCCTGGCGGAACAGCTAGCCGGCATGGGTGAGGAGGAACAAGTGAGATCCCTGATCCCGCTGTTGCGCGTATCAGGTTTCGATCCCTCCCTGGGTCTACTCCTGGCAGGCTGGCTTTCCCGGGGAACCCGGGAACTGAAACTGGAACTTTTGGATTTGATCGAGGAAATGAAAGACCCGGTATCGGGACTGGCGCTTCGCTTCGCGCTCTTTGACGACTCGGAGGAGATCGCGGCCCGGGCGGCGGGAGTAGCGGGAAAGATCGGCTTCAAGGCGGTGATCCCGGTTCTTATCAAAGCGGCTAAAATCCGGGAATGGCGCTTCCCCAACAATGAGCAATACTTGAAGGCGGTCTGCCAGGCGCTCGGCGACTTGAGGGATTCGGCGGCTTTGGAAATGCTGGAGGATTTCGCCCGCAAGAAGCCCTTGTTGCGTGGCAAAAATTACTCCCTGGATGTGCGACTGGCCGCCATCGAGGCCCTGACGCGGCTGCAGAAACCCGAGGCTTGGGAATTTGTGGAGAAACTGATGGAGGAGAAGAACCCAGCCCTTCAGGAAGGCTTGGAGAAACTGATCCAAAACCAAGCACAAAAAACGATTCCATAATAGGTTCATAAAACAGGGATACCGTGAACATTAGAAAAGGGAAAGTTGGTCCTGGGAGATAGAGGAAAGTTTACGGCGCTTCGCACGGGGCGAATCTTCCCCAAAAACGGGGCGGGAGTTAACCGCGGGGGCTAGCGGGGCGGTTTCCACGACGGGAGCGGGCTCCGAGATGACCACAGGTGTCGGGGAGGAAGAGGCTTCGGCCTTTTCCTCCTTTTTCTTTTTACGGGTTTCCACGGCCGCTTGGCCATCGGCGCACAGGGTCAAGTATTCGCACCAGCCGCAGAGGGCGCTGGTCTTGGTGGGGTAATCCTCGGCCTTTTCGATGGTCTTGATCTTGCTGATGTACTTCTGTTTGAGCCAGTCGATTTCCTTGGCATTGCGTTCCCCCACCACTTGGTCCTTCTCGAAGGCCACGAAATGCCAGATGTACTTGATTATCTCTTTCGCGCCGTAACGGGGATGCTGGGAGAGGCCGATTTGGTACAGGGCCAATTGGTCCTCGTTCTTGACGTCCTCCTCGCTTAACTTGCGGGAGCTGGTTTTGTAATCGTGGATCCACAAAACCCCCTCGTCGTCCCGGCCCAGGCGGTCGATGTAACCCTGCATGCGGTACTGCTTTTGGTTGTCCAGGTCGAAAGCCACCTTCATCTCGATGGCCTCGGTCTTGTCCTGGTCGAAGGGATGGTACTGATGGTAGTAGTTCTCGAGGTAAAGTTGGCCCTTTTGGAAGTAATCCTCCACCGTCTGGCCCTCGTTGACAATCCTCAAGGGGTTTTCGAACTTTTTTTGTTTCTGCTTCTCCACCGCTTCCTGGTACTGGTTTGCCCAGTGTTTCTTGAAATAATCCATCAGCTCGTTGACCGTGGGCACGCGCTGTGGAACCTGGTTGTAGAGGTACTCCATGGTTTCGTGGAACCGGGAACCCAAGAACAGCTCGACCCCCTCCGCCACGGGAGAGGGAAGCTTGAGGATATATCGGTATTGGAATTGGGCGGGACAGGTAAAGTAAGTGTTGATACGCGAATAGGAATAAATCGTCATGGCCGGATTATAGCCCCGCCCCCATCAATTGTCGAACCCGGTCAAAAGAGAAAAATGCGGGATCAATTCAAGCTGTGTTCCAGATGGCAGATGCCCTCGGAAAGGTAAAGTTCTAAGCGGGCCTTCCGGTCCTTCCATAGATAACCTCGGTTTCCCCAATGTTGCTCGAAATTCGGAGGCCCGAGTTTTTGAGTCCATTTCTCCAGGAGTTCCTTTTCTTTCGTGTCGGTCCGGCTTGAATGGAAGCGCCATTCCAGATGTTCCAGGGTCTTTGTCCTAGCGTTGAAATAAAAATAAAAACCCGATACCGCCGTGTCCCGGCTCACGCCCCGATAGACCAGATCCGAATCGGTGCTCAAGGTTGGGTCAAGCTGGAGGGGCTTGATGGAATAGAGGAACCAGTCGGTCTTCACATCGTCCAGCTTGGAGCCCAGGGTCAGGTCCTCGGCAACCTGCAATTTGGAGAAGCCCTGGTCCTCCAAGCCGCAGGCGAGGGGCAGGATGAAAAAAAGAATGATCCCGAAGATTCGAAAATAGTCCCGCATGGCATCCCCCGGCCCGTAGGATAAATCGAACGAGGCTTTTTTTCTAATCACTCCTTTGTTAAAGTCGCATCTCCTTTTAACCTTCAACCCTGGAGCTTTCTATGGCCCTAATTGACCCCCGTTCCCTGCCCCATGCCTTCCCGCGACGATTCGTCCCCGCCCAAGCCGATTTGGCGGATTGGCCCACCGTGGAAGGTTTATTCCACCAGCTTGAGGAACGGGCCCTCACCTCACGGGAAGGGCTGGAAAAATGGCTGAAAGATTTCGGCGAGTTCGAGGATACCCTGGATGAGGAAGGCTCGGCCCGCTACATCCGGATGACCTGCGCCACCAATGACCCGGTCATCGAGAAAGCCTACCTGGATTTCCTCCAAAACATCTCCGAACCCAGCAAACCCCGTTTCTTTTCCCTCTTAAAAAAATACCGGGACTGTCCCTGCCGGAAAGAATTACCCCAGGACTATTATTTCCTCTTCAACCGTTCGGTGGAAAACCAACTCGACCTTTACCGGGAAGAGAACATCCCGTTGGAAACGGAAGTGGAGAAGCTTTCCCAGCAATACCAGAAACTGAACGGTTCCCTGACCGTCCAGTATGAGGGAAAAGAACAGAC
This sequence comes from candidate division FCPU426 bacterium, assembly GCA_963849485.1. Classification (GTDB taxonomy): domain Bacteria; phylum Oederibacteriota; class Muellerivitia; order Muellerivitales; family Muellerivitaceae; genus CAVTWJ01. The sequence continues at coordinate 166,224 of CAWKIF010000079.1, forward strand.
CCTCCAGCAGATGGGCCGCTACCAGGAATCCACCGATCGGGCCCAACGAGAGGAAAGCTGGCGTTTGACTGCCCAAAGGCGCCTCCTGGAAAGGGACGCTTTCGAGGATCTTTTCGACCGGATGTTCGAAGAGAGAAAAAAAATCGCCTCCAATTCGGGTTTCGTCAACTACCGGGATTACGCCTTCCGCAGGAAGGAAAGGTTCGACTATACACCCGCGGACTGCGAGGCCTTCCACGAGTCGGCCGAAAAGGCCGTTCGGCCATTGGTGTTGAAGATCCAAGAAAAAAGGGGCGGGAAAATGGGCCTATCGACCCTGCGGCCCTGGGATCTTTCGGTCGACCCGGAAGGGAAGCCTCCCCTTCGGCCTTTTCAAGACCCAGAAAGGCTAGCTTTGGGGTGTGAAAAAATCCTTCGCCAGGTGGATCCCACCTTCGGGGAGCAGTTTAAAACCATGCGGGAGCTGGGCCTCTTAGACCTGGAAAGCCGCAAAGGCAAGGCCCCGGGCGGATACAACACCACCCTGTCCGAGACCCGGCTTCCCTTTATTTTCATGAACGCGGTGGGAATGGACGGAGACGTGCGAACCCTTTTGCACGAGGGCGGACACGCCATGCACGGGTTCGCCTCCCGACGGATCCCCTTTTCCCCCTACCGACACGCGCCAATGGAATTCTGCGAAGTGGCCTCCATGAGCATGGAATTAATGGGTGATCCCTTCCTGGGGGAGTTTTATCCGGACCCGAAGGACGCTGCCCGTTCCATCCGCAGGCATCTGGAAGACGTGATCCTTCTTTTGCCCTGGATCGCCACCATCGACGCCTTTCAGCATTGGATCTATACCCATCCCGACCACTCGAGGGAAGAGCGGACCGCGGCTTGGGTGGGCCTGCGAATGCGCCTGGGCGGCATGGAGGACTGGAGCGGTTTGGAGGAATTCCGGGCCTCCCTCTGGCACCGCCAGCTCCATATCTTCGAATTGCCCTTTTATTACATCGAATACGGTATCGCGCAACTGGGCGCGCTTCAGGTTTGGTTGAATTTCAGGAAGAACCGGGAGGAAGGCGTCCGGCTCTATAAGAAAGGCCTGGAGGCCGGGGGAACCCTGCCCCTACCCAAGATCTTCGAGGCGGCGGGAATCCGTTTTGATTTCAGCCCCCGCATGATCGAACCCCTGATGGCGGAAGTGGAAAATGAGCTTGAAAGGCTTGAGAAAGTTAGTTGAATTTCCAGGTGAGGTTCACTTGGCCGGACCCCAGGGAGAGGGGCAAATCCTTTGGCGTGTAAACCACCGCGTTGCCAATGATGATCCCCAAGGCCGCTCCCGCGAATACATCCGACAGGTAATGATATTGGCCCTCCACCCGGGCCAAGCCTTCCCAGGCGCCCAAAAGATAGGCCCCGGCGCCCGCTTCCCATCCCCAGTATTTCATGACCACCGGAGCGAAGCAAAAAGACGTGATGGAATGGCCCGAAGGGAAAGAATAGGTATTACCCCCGCTGGGCCGAACCCTTTGAACGGTGTACTTGAACCCAGCGGCGACAACGGCGTCATCAACCAATGCTTCCAGGGTATCCCGCCCGAATTCCTGCCATTTCAGGTCCTTCGTCAAGGCGCCCAATCCCCAACTCCCCAGTCCGATCCCCCCCTGCACCCATCCTTCCCCATAAAAATCACCGAAATCGAAGAGGGGTTGAACATTCCAATGTTGGAGGTCGGAGGCCAAACTGTTTTGCCCATCCAGGGTGGCCCAGTCCAAGGCGGTCGCCAAGCTCCCCACGGCAAAGGGGGTTAAATTTTCCAAGATGAAAAAATGGGGCAAATCGTCGATGAGTTTCGTGGGGAAATGGGCCAGACTCACATCCGAATCGCCAGAGAGGTCCTTTTCAACACCCTGAGCCTTTGAAATAACCAAAATCGGAATGAGAAGTATCAACCAATAAACAAAAGAGCGAAAACGAATCAACACACGTCTTCGTCTTTTTCTAAGATCCGGGGAAATTTTCCATAAAGCCAAGCGCCAAGCAAGATTCCTAAAACCGTGGCAATCGCCATGAACTTGCCCTCACCGATTTGGACCAGGGCCGTGCCGGGACAGGCGCCGGAAAGAGCCCACCCCACCCCGAAAACCAAGGCGCCCAGAATGCGCTCGGGAATAAAACTCACGGGTTTCCAATCCAAGGGTTTTCCGGAAACCGTGGGTTTCTTCAACCATTGAAACAGGAGAAGCCCCGCGGCCACGATAAAGATGGCCATCCCGATTACTCCCCACAACTGGGTGCTTTTGAAACGGAACATATCCATCATGGCGTCATAATCGGTGGCTTGAGACTTGGAGAGGAAATAACCAAAAAGCAGGCCGAAACCTCCGAAAAGCCATAGTTGGCCCGGTTTTAAGTTGGAGCTGCCGGACTTAGGTTTAGAACTACGGCGGACAGGTTTTTTAGTTTTGGGAAGGATTTTACGGATGGCCATTTTATAACACCCCGAAGAACTTGAAGATGAGGTGGGCGGTCAAGACGCCCGCCGTTAAAAACGCCAAAGTGACGAAGATAGACATTTTATTTCCCAATGGAACTCCCATGATGCTGTTGGAGCTGACGCAGCCCCCCGCCCATCTCGCGCCGTAACCCACCAGCAAGCCGCCGATAAAAAGCCAAAGGAACTTCAGGAATAAGTTCCCCATCATGAGCGCGTCCAACTGTCCGAAAAGAAAGGACCAAGACCAATGCCCGATCGTCGCCAATACCCCGCCCAGGGGAAGGCCAGCGATAAAGAATAGTTTCCAGTCGGGATTCTTTTTTTCCCTGGATATTAAGGAACAGGCATCGACGTAACCGCCGGTGACCCCCAGTTTTTTACCCATCATCCAGGCTAAAGCTAAGGCGGTCAGCCCAATGCCCAATCCACCGGCCCACCAGGACCAAGTTTGGTTAAACAAAAAATTAATCATAGAAACCTCCGTAAATGACCATTGGCGAATATTGTAGCCGAGCCCACAACCAGAGCTTTAAAAAAAAGCCAATCGACTTAACAGATTTTAACCGGTCCGGCCGATGAACTTACCTTTTGAATGATCATCCGATATTTTCATATGCCCTGAAATCCCCGAATTTGCGGCCTGTCAGCTTTTCAAAAGCCTCAATGTACTTTTCGCGGGTCTTCCCAACGATTTCTTCGGGTAAGACGGGACCGGGAGGGGTTTTCTTCCATTCCTTAAGGGTTTCCAGATAATCCCTGACAAATTGCTTGTCATAACTCTTTTGCGGGACACCTTCCCGGTAATCGTCCTTGGGCCAAAAGCGGGAGGAATCGGGGGTCATGACCTCATCAATTAGGATGAGGCGGCCATCCAACAAGCCGAACTCAAACTTGGTATCGGCGATAATGATGCCCTTCACGTCAGCCACATCCCGTCCTTTCTTATAAATCGCCAAGCTGGCATCCTTTACCTTTTCGGACAAGGGGCCATCCTTGAGGATGTTTTTCATCTCCTCAAAAGAAATATTCAGGTCATGACCCTGCTCCGCCTTGGTCGAGGGGGTAAAGATGGGCTCAGCGATGCGGGAGGATTCCACCAGGCCCTTCGGCAGCTCAACGCCGCAAACCTTTCCTGTTTTCTGGTATTCCTTCAAACCCGAGCCAGTCAAATAACCCCGGACAATACATTCCGCCGCCAAAGGGGAAGCCTTTTTCACGATCATGGACCGGTTCACCAACTGGCTTTGGGCCTTTTGGTAGGGCTCGGGAAGGGTGGAAATATCGGTGGAAACCACATGATTGGGGATGATTCCCTCGACCTGCTTGAACCAAAAAAGGGATATTTGGTTAAGCACCACGCCCTTATCGGGAATTCCGTTGGGCATAATGACATCAAAGGCCGAGATCCGGTCCGTGACGACAATCAACAACTTGTCCCCCAGGTCGTATATATCCCTGACCTTGCCCCGCTTGGGAGCCGGCGCGCCGGGTATTTGGGTTTGGAGAACAATGGGTGTTGGAATCATTGGAAAAGCCTCCTAGTGACTTTTTAACCACTCGACATATTTTTGAATTCCATCCTCCATTGACATGAAGGGGGTTGTATATCCAGCCGCCTTCATTTTTCCCATCTCGGCCTGGGTGAAATACTGATACCCCGAGCGGAACTTCTCGGGAGTATCCACCCATTCGATCCTAGTCTCCTTGCCCAAGGCCTTGAAGAGGGCTTTGGAAAGATCCAGGAAAGTGCGGGCCTGGCCGGTTCCGCAATTGTAAATGCCCGAAGGCGGGTTTTTCTCAAGGCAGAAGAGGCAAAGTTTGAGAATATCCTTCACGAAAATGAAATCCCTTTTTTGTTCCCCATCGGCGATTCCTTCTTTATGGGAACGGAATAGGGTCATTTTTCCCGTTTTTTGGATCTCGTGAAAACCATGGTAGATCGGAGACGCCATCCGGCCCTTGTGGTTTTCATCCATCCCGTAAACGTTGAAGAATTTCAACCCGTACCACCGGGGAGGGGCGGTAGTTTGCTCCAGGGCCCAAAGGTCAAATAGGTGTTTACTCTTGCCGTAGACGTTGAGGGGCTTGTATCGGGGTATATCGGCATGGGCATCGGAATATCCTTCCTCGCCCCTGCCATAGGTGGCGCCGGAGGATGCGTAAACCAGCGGAATCTTTTTCTCCGAGCACCACTTCCATAGAGCCTGGGTATATTCGGTATTCATTTTTCCCATATACGCCTCATCATGGTTCCCCGTATCGGTACAGGCTCCCAAGTGAATGACGGCCGAAATATCCTTTAAGCCGGATAAATGGTCCAACAATTGGGAACGGTCAATGAATGGCAATTTTTCCAGGCCCTTCGCGCAGGAACGTGAGGAAAGGTAATCGGCTTTATCGCAAGTAATGAGATCCGTACGACCGGTTTGGAGTAGATCCTGGGTCAATTGGGAAGCAATGAAACCATAAGCACCAGTAATTAATAAACTCATGAAGTTCCTCAAAGCCAGAATTGATCTGTCATTATATTAATTGAAAAAGGATTGGAAACAGCCTCTTTTAGGAAGGGAAGCTAGGCCGGGAGACGAAGAGAGAGACGAGGCAGGGAAGTGAAAGAGTAAGGGAACGAGGGCCGCGAGGCACAGGAGGCGCGGGGACCGGCAGACAGCCCAAGGGGAGAAGGCAAACGAGGAGAGGATAGGTACGCGCAGGTCGTATCTGCAATAGAGAGCAGTGAGCTAGGACGCTCAAGGCGTGAAGTTAAAGCCGAAATAGTTGTTGACAAAAGATGGTAACGTGAGAAGGGGAGCTGGAATGGAAATGAGACGAAGAACGGTGGGAAGTGGAAAGGTGGTTGTGGAGAAGTACGATGAGGAGAAAAGTTTTTAAAACGGGTAAATTGGGGGTTCGTGTGATTTGTGAATTTTGAGTTATGTGGTAGTATGAGAATAGGGATAGTATACGGGTGTATCTATTCAACACGCTTTCTTGAGAGCTGCTCTTTTATTAAAGACCCGCTACCGGGTGGGGCGGACGACCCGGAGAGAAGGGCTCGAGGGATAATTCGGTTTTCTCGTCGGTCAGGGCCTGCGCCATTAAATGGCCGGTGACGGCCGATTGGAGCAGCCCATGGGTAAAATGTCCCGTCGCAATCCACGCCCCTTCGGTGCCGGGCACTCGACCTAAATAGGGCCATCCATCAATCGACCCCGTTCGCAACCCCGCCCAACGATGTTCCACTAAACTGGGATTTAAGTGAGGAAAAATCCGCATTGCCCCATTTAATAATTTCTCTTCTCCATCAGGTGTCACTCTTTTATCAAACCCAGCATCTTCCAAGGTACTGCCCACGAATACAGGACCGTCCTTTCGAGGGACCACGTAAACAAACGATTTTCCCAAGCCGTTAAAAAGGATATGACCGATTCGTCCAGGCTCATCCCGATATAAAACCGCCTGGCCTCGGATAGGCCGGGTCGGAATGGAGAAGCCCAGTTTTTCACATAAGAACGAGGTCCAAGGCCCGGCCGTTAATACCACCTGATCCGCTTCAACGGTTCCCCGGGAAGTTTTCAAGCCTTTGACTTGATGACCCTTAAGTACAAAATCTTCTACTATTTCCTGGTCTCTCAGGATGATTCCGGATTTTTGCAGGGATGCCACCAAGGCTCGACCCAACCTTGGAGGACGGACTTGGGAGGTCCCTTCCACATAAAAGGCTTCACTAAAGCTTAGGGATAATTCCGGTTCTACTTTTAGTACCTCTTTCAAGGACAACCAATTTCCCATCACGCCAAAACCCGCCATGGCTTTTTCCATGGAACGGATGGAAACTTCCTCCTCGGCATTCCTGACAAGATCCAAGCTTCCGGAAGAAATATATTCCGGGTCAATTCCAGTATCTTTTTTTAATTTTTCACACCATTGAGGATATAAATCAAAAGATTTTTTGCAGAAATCAAAAAAATCCCGATTCACCCGAGACGCGCTTCTCAAATCCAAAAATCCCGCCCCTGCCCAGGAGGCTTCCCGGGCAAAGGAGGATTTATCAACCATCATTGGATGGATGCCTTTTTCGATCAAATGATAGGCGATGGAGAGGCCGATGGCCCCGCCCCCCACGATCACTATTTTATTGGAGTTCATGACACCACTTTTGATCTGGATGAAATCTTGCCAAGAATAGAAAAGCCCTCTCCAAGTGGAGAGGGCTTCTCGATTCAACCCAATTTTATTTAATTATTTTCCCGGAGGAACAGGGAGATCCGGGCTGGGAATAGACATGGATGAGGGAGTTTCAACTGCCGAAGGAACCACCTTCGAGGAAGCGACAGGTGTTTTAACACTATCCATGGCAGGAACCGAGCCCGTAGCGGTAGGTATTGATGTCGGCGCGGCCATGGCGGCTTCTTGAGGCAATGTCGCCAAAACATAAGGCCTTAAGGCAAGAATGTACCAACGGCCATCCCGGAGGGCCAATGCCGAGTAAACATGAAAGGTTTGGTCAGCGGCGTCCGATCCATCGGCTTTCTTTAATCCTGAAAAAGTGGCTGTACAATCGACCAAGGCAAAATTGAGGATGAAACGAAATTTATAATCACTGAAGGAGGGAGTCGATCCCTTCATCTTTTGTGTATCCGCCGCGAGTATATTCTCAATGTCCTCTCGGTTCCACGCTTCTTGGCCAAAAGGATTAATCAAGGACCCATCCTTCACCCAATTGGAAGCTAATGAATGGGCATCCCCGGAGGCCCAGGCTTGGGAGAAACCATCAAATAATTTTTTTATTCCTTCTTCATCATTCATCGGTTTGCCCTTCGAATGCTTTACCAACGGTGTCTGCGAAGCGGCTGACGGCGCGGAAGCGCCTTGTTGAGCCAATAGGGGGGTAATAACCATGCCTGAAATCATTAAAGCCATGAGGAAAACTTTGATCATAAAAAGCTCCTTAAAAATTTAATTCGGGACCATTGAAGTCCCGAGTCAAGCTAAACGTCCGCTACCCGGCAGGCATTGAAATTAAGGAAACGAATCCTAGAGAAGAATGAAATCGTAGCCATAAGAATTCGACATTATGCCCAGTGCTTTGAAAAAGGGTCAATTCTGGTAAGAAAAACCTAAAAAAATTAACTGATTATTTAAAAAAGCGCTTCCAGGTTAAACGATTTTCCTTAACTAATTCGGCAATAAGGTTTAACATTAAAGCATAAATTAAAACATTCTTATCAGGTGCTTTATGGTAAGCCATCAGCAAATCCATGAATTACTTGATTCCTGTCTGACCACAGAAATCCTCAAATCACTTGATTCAAAATTTCAGCGTTGGCTGGATCTATTCCGAACCGAAGACGCTATGTTTTTGAGACATCGTAAAATCCAGATCGCACTTTTGGAAAAAGTGGGAAAACAACTTGAGGAGATATTAAATATACCGTTACAAGGTGGGGATCTTCTCGAGGTCAGTCGACGCGCGGATACCTTTTTAGTCGGACAGGGTTATCGGATCAAACCCTTTTTATGACTATCATTAAATCCGATCCAAATTTCATTAATAATGCGTATTTTCCAGATTTCCTAGACTTATTGATAAATAAATTAATTATGAATTTTATCAGGCAAGGATTGAATCGATTCTTACCGCCCTAGGATCAATTGCTGAACTGGGCTTTGACCGCGAGAATCCGCTCGATGTTATTATTGAAAGCTTGGATGATGTTCGGGTCGAAATGACGACCCGTTCCTTCACGAATAATGCGAAGGGATTCCTCGAGGGAAAAGGCCGGCTTATAACAACGTTTCGTAGTCAAAGCGTCGAACACATCCGCTAAAGCCACAATCCTCCCGGTCAAGGGTATGCCCTCGCCCTTCAAACCCCGAGGATAACCGGACCCATCCCATTTTTCGTGATGGGTCATGGCGATTTCCTCCGAGACCTTCAACAACTCCGCCTTGGCATTTTCCAGGATTTTTCCGCCGAAAACCGTGTGGTTTTGCATTTCCTTGAATTCCGCCGGGGTCAACTTTCCCGGTTTCATGAGGATGGAATCGGGAACCCCCAGCTTGCCGATATCGTGCATGGGTGACGCGTAGCGGATACTCTCCACCTCGTGGGCGGAAAGGCCCAGACCTTCGGCCAGAATGGCCGAATATCGGCTCATGCGGTGGATATGAACAGCGGTGTCGTCGTCCTTGTATTCCGCCGCCACCGACAGGCGGAAGATGGTATCCAGGTAGGCTTCCTTCAATTCCTGGGTGAGGAGGGCGTTCTTGATGGCGATGGCGGCCTGGCTGGCCAGGGAAAGCACGAGGTTCTCGAAGTGCTTTTCGAAAGCCACGATACCCTTGCCTTTGCGGGCGTTGATCAGCTGCAAAACTCCCACCACGTTGCTTGAGGCGTCCTTCATGGGGACAATGAGCATGCTCTTGGTGCGGTAATTATTTTTCTCGTCAAAGGAACGGTTGAAACGGTATTCCCGAGTCGAGGGAATCTTGTAGGCGTCCGGCAGGTTCAATACTTTGGCGGTCACCCCCACGTAACCCGCAAGCGAGCTCTTGTCCAGGGAAACGTAAAAACCGGTGAAAGTCGAGGGAACCACTTCCAGGTTTTTCTTTTGAGCCTTGGCCTCGGCCTTCTTGCGCGCGTCCAGGACCTCGTTTTGACTGACGGAAAACCTCAGCTGGCTTCCCTCCCTCACGTACAGGCTGCCCGCTTCGGCATTGGTGAATTGCCGGCTCTCCGTGAGGATGAGCGTTAAGAGCTGGTTAAGATCCTGTTCCCGGGAAAGAGCGATTCCAATGCGGTTGAGTGACATCAACTGCTCATGGAGTCCTTGAGCGCTTACTTTGGATTTGGGGGGCATAGGGGAATACCTCTAAAATTAAAGGAACAGTATCGTTAAAATACCCCGCCTTCTTTGATTTTACAAGGCCCGGTCCCTTGATCAATCATTCTTAACAGACTGTTATTTCCTGAATTTTGCACCAAGTAGACCGATCCCGTGGCCTGATCGGTCCGAATCGGAGCTCTCTAGCGGCCATTTTCAAGGGTAGAGGATATTCGTGCAAAGAATATTTTGCACCATGCCCACCCCTAGGCCGCCCTGCGTCCTTCCAACCGTTTTCGGTCCAGGTATTTGAGGAAACCCAACAACCCTGCCGTTCGATCATCATGGATTGAATATCGCACCACATCCCGATGGCCGTGATACTGGATTCGGGCGGCCACGAAGAGCATCTTTAGTCGCGCAATCCGAAGGGTATGGTCCGGCATAGTGATCTGTTTCTTTTCTCGCGGTGTCTTTCCCGGTTGTTTCTCTTCCTCACAATGGCCCGCCATTAGTTTTAGCCATCTCCAGAGATTGTAAGCCAGCCTCACGATCTGGAAAAAGGCATGGTGGCTTTGAAAACTCCTAGAGGGAATCGCCAATAATCCCTCCCGTTGCGCCTCACCGATCAGGTTTTCCACGTCCGCACGCAGGTCATATTCCGCAACCACCCGATGGGGTGCTCCTGAACAATTAGTCGCGAAGATTCGGTAAACATAACCATCCATTTCCGGAAGATTTAATTGTTTCTCCTGCGCTTTTTCGTTCAGTATCCTCATCGCCACAAATCGGACTGGTTGTTGCCAGCCCATGGGTTGATGGACACATTCGTTGTATTCATGCTCCCTATGACGGTACCAACCCTTTTTCGTAAAAGGGGGTTCACTACGCTTGTTCCCAAAAATGAAAGAAAACCCTTCTTTTTCACAGGCTTCCACGCTTTTCCATCCGATCATTTCGCCGTCACCACGAACGAGAACCGTCTGAACACAACAAGGCAGGAGCCGCCGGAATTGCCCGATTTGGCGGGCCGCCTCCTGAGCACTCAGGGTGGTTCCACTTCTTTGGGTTCCGCACAAATATTCCCGGGTTTCTTGGAGAAAACAAAGAACAGGTCTCAATCCCTTCTTGCCCCTGTGCTTGGGGTTGTATCCTTTCCGGCTTCCCTCAATGTTTCCGTAAACTGTCGCGGTAGTGGTATCGATATTGACCCCCACCTTTTTGGGAGCGTATTTCACCTGTTCCCAAACCTTGGCCCGTAACGCCCCACTCAGATTTAGCAACGATGTCGACTGCCCGATTCCCAACGACCTTAGGTACCTCCAAAAAGTCGTCACCACCGGCAACAAGGGCACCCGCAGCAAACCGCACAACATGACCTCGCCCCTCAGGTAGGCAAAATGTCCGAGACGTTGGAACCCGATGAAAAGTAGCATCAAGATGCCGCTTACCATCCGGTAGTGGCCCAACTGCGGAAGGCGTTTGGGTGCGGCGTAGTGCTTATTGAATTCCCGTTCGAAATCAAGAAGATCAAACATCTTCACCAATGCCATCAATCCACCGAAAGCCGTTAGCCGATCTTCGCAAATACCTACAGGAGTATTGGCCGTAATCTTGGGCGTTCTTTTTGATTTTCGCTTGGTTTTTTTCAGGTCTTGCAGGTTTGACTGTCGGAGCGTATCTTGGCGTTTCACCATCTGGGGGACCCTCTTTTAGGATGAGTTGGCTTCGCAACCCTTATCCTATAACGGTTTCCCGGATGGTTTTTTTGTTAGGCGCAAAATTCAGGTAATAAGTGTGTGCGAAACCCTTATTATTCCAGGAGGTCCGGCCTTGGCTCATTCTTCCACAATCCTTTCCCAGATGCTCAAGTTTTTTTCGAGACATGAATTTCAAAAGCTGGTTTTGAAGCACCAGGCCGAGTACCACGCAAGAGGCGTTACATCCTGGTCCCACTTTGTGGCTATGCTCTACGGCCAACTGGCCGGACAAGATGCGCTCCGGGGCATTGAAGCCGGGCTCGCCACACAAGGGAACAACCTCTATCACATGGGTGCCCAACCCGTCTCCCGACCCACCCTGTCCTACGCCAACGCCCATCGTCCCGCCAGCCTTTTTGAGGACTTGTTCTCCCTCATGCTGTCCAAATGTCAGACGGTGGCACCCCATCACAAGTTCAGGTTCAAGAATCCCCTCTATTCCCTGGACGCCTCCACCATCAGCCTTTGCTTGTCACTATTCGATTGGGCCATGTTCCGTAAAACCAAAGGAGCCGTCAAACTTCACGTGAAGTTCAACCACTCCGGCTACCTGCCCACCTTCCTACGTGTAACCACCGGCAAGCTGCATGAAAAGAAAATCCTTCCGCTGGTTCCCTTGGAAAAAGGCGATGTCCTAGTCATGGATCGGGGTTACCTTGATTTCACCCTTCTCCAAAACCTCACAAAACAAGGCGTTTTCTTCGTCACTCGTCTCAAATCCAACTCGGCTTTCCGGGTGGTTGAACGCCATGAAAAAAAACACCCCAACATCCTGGCGGATCAAACCATCCGAATGATCGGCTTCAACACCCGCCGAAAATACCCTTACCCCCTGCGACGTGTAGTGGCGCGTGATCCCAAAACAAAAAAACGAGTCGTCTTAGTTACCAATCAGTTCCAATGGGCCGCTTCCACCATCGCCGCCGTCTACAAAGACCGTTGGCAGATCGAACTCTTTTTCAAAACCCTCAAGCAACAGCTCAAGGTTAAAAGCTTCGTGGGAACCTCCTTGAACGCCCTGCTGTCTCAATTGTGGACTGCCATGATTGCTTACTTGATGCTCAGCTACATGAAATTCAAATCGAAATTCGCTTGGTCGCTTTATACCTTGAGCAGTATTCTGCCCACGAACCTTTTCAGCCGTAGAAACCTGTGGGATTGGCTAAACCAGCCTTTCAAAGCTACGTCGGAAGTCTTTCTGCTTACAAAACAAGCTGGTTTTGATTTCGGCTAATTCAGACAGCTATGATATAATATAAAAACTATCCGAGCTCAATACCGGCTCCCGTCCATTGTTAAAATACTGGTCCAAAGCATTCCTAACAATTTTGGATTTGGTCAACCTTATGCCCCTTTTTTTAGCTTGCTCGACTTTCGAGGAAATCTTCTCCAGGTGCGATTTGGCTACCATAAAATCAGCGCGTATCAACTTGTACTGAATATCTTCATCACTCATACATCCCCTCCCGGGTTTTCAATTAATATCGCCACAATACTTATTTTTTTGTCCATAACAATCCCTTTTTTATGTGTACGTCAAAAATAGTGCAAATTTTCATTTTGCAATAAATGAAATTTACTTGGAATTAATTCTCAAGGATCGACTGCTTATAGGTGTTTCGGCCAGAGTTAAAAATGCGCAAGGGTAAACGAAACATTTTTTCCAAACCCATAGTTTCATTTAACGATCAAAAAAATGTTTAACCTGAAATCAAATCAGTTTAAATTATTTGTTGATTGATCTTTTACTCAGCGGAATAAAAACTAAACCTTTAAGCCAAAAACATTTCTTTCTAACAGTTCTTCCGAAACGCCACGTTTCTTCATTACTAAATGCAATTGATGCCGAAGGATCGGCATGCGTTTCGCCAATTCACGTAATTCGGCGGATGAGATCACCAGGGTGGTCACCTCCGTTACCCCGGTGGCGGTGGCGTTACGCTTGTCGGTATATCCCATCGCCACGTTCTCACCGAAGAAATCCCCCGCTTTCAACTCGGTGGTCAAGAGAACCTTCCCATGGTCGTTTTTCCGGGTAATTTCTACTCGACCCGAGGAAATGATGAAAAAATCCTCCGTTTTGCTGCCTTGCCTGAAGATGACTTCGTCTTTACCGAAAGTTTGGTTCCGGGCCAAAAGGGAAATCTCATGTTTGGCGGTAGGGTCCAAATCCCTAAAAATAGCGACGGAAGAGATCAAGGGCCGTCTTTTCCAAAGGCTAGCGAATTGTTCCTTCAAGTCGTTCTTTTCCACAAAATTGAGAAAAAGATCCCCGGCCAGCTGGAAGAGAACCACGGGTGTCTTGGCCACGACGGTCGCGTTGGTCTTGGATTTGTTAATGATGGACATTTCGCCGAAAAAGTCCCCGCTCTCCAGGGTGGCAAGTAAAGCGTCTTTCTCTTGATCGTTATCCAAAACATCCAAGGTCCCGGACAGGATGAAATAAAACCGGTCCCCCTTCTGCCCCTTTCGGACTACCTCGCTTCCAACCGGAAACTCCACCACATTTCCCTGTGAAAAAAGGATGTTGATCCAACTCAGATCTTTGACGTGCCAAAGTTTCAGCGCTTGGATGACCCCGCTAAATACCGATTGTTGAAACTGCCTTTCAGCGATATAGGTCTTGCCCCAGCCGGGCCGGGCGACCTGATATTTTTGGGTGTCGAGTTTCGAGGGGTTGATGTGGTAAAAAAGAAATTCCGTGTTCGGGTACTTGGCGATGATCGGGTCCCAATCCGAGGGTTCGCCGTGGATCATACCCCCGCCCGCGTCAATCATGGCCAGTTCCTCGTCCCCCCGGACAAGGTTCTTCATTCTTTCCGCATGTTCCCCGCTGACCCAACCCTGCTCCACCAATTGGTCCATGCCCTTGAAATGGTCCAGATCGCTGGAATGAAGAAGGGTGTGGGGTTTTCCATTCTCGTCCGGCACCGTCACCCGAAATCCGATGGTCGGTATGGAATGGATGGTGTAGAAAAATTCCCAAGCCGCGCCAAAGAGGTAATAATTCTTGCCGGGGATGACCTCGACCAAGGGCATCATGCCCCTCACGATCTCCTCCGATTCCCCGATGATGTGGGCCACCTTCAATACCGTGGATTCGTAAATCTCACGGGTGGAAACCAGGGTAAAAGACTTCTCCGAAAGGAGCAGTTCGCTCAAGGCGCAATGGTCGTCGTGAACATGGGTCTGGATCACCGCCGTCAGACGGTCCTTGGAAACCCCCACTTGCTTGAGATATTTCGAGATCCCCGCGGGCGAGTCGATCAAAAAGGCGTTCCCATTGACCCAAAGCAAAACCCCCGTCGTGGGGCCGGTGGGATCAAAACCCGTGTAACAACCCAAAACCTTTAGCCTTAAACCCTGGGGCCTTTCCACCTCCCCGGTGAGGTCGATAAGCGGGGGGAGTTGTTCGCCCTCAAAATTCAAATCGAGAAGTTGGGACTGACCCTCGCCGAACAACTCATATTGATTGTTTCCCATCCGCTTGATCAATAATTGGCTGGAATCCCTGAATACCGGGATGCTGACCTCTCCCTCTTCGTCGGGGAGTTGGACAAACTCGAACAAATCCTCGATTTGAAGAATTTGTTTGTCGCGTTTCAACGCCAACCCCTCCGACATTTTCGCCAGCATTTCCGCCCGGCTCTTACTAATCCCCCATTTTTTCAGCTCTTCCCGGTTCGGCCCGAGCAGGGTCACCCGCAAGATCGCGTGGAGTCTTTGACACATGTCCCTGGTTCCCAAGACCCTGAATTTGAGGTTTCTTTGGTAACCCTGTTCGACGAAGAGGAACCAATAACCGAGGAATTCAAAAGCCATTTGGGAAATTCCATTGCGGTGGGAAATATCCGGCAGGATACCAACTTGTGGGATTTGCTTCTTATTTTTTAAAAGGACTTTTAGTATCTCGGGGGGGCTACCTAATAGGGCACTGGTGGTGGGGCCCTCAATGTGAAAACTTCCGGGGGCAAGGGCTGTAATTTTCATTTGAATTCCTCGGCTTTCCTTACTGGGCAGTTAAACCGTTTTCAGGAAGCGCAATTGTGGGTGAAGGGCAAGCAGAGGATTTACTTATCTTTTCAATCGTTTCTTGCCATGGATGTTGAAATAAATTATAAAAAAAACGTGAAACCTGGTCAACGTCTTAACAAAAATGCAGGGTAGAAAGCTCTTCAAAAATCTCATAAGGGTTTATTTAGATGGAAGCACACTTGCTTTATTTGAGCAAAATCTCAAAAGGAATTGAATTTTTATAAACCAACAAAACCCATGTTTAGACAAATATTTGGCCGTAAAAATTCAAATTTATAAGTAAATACCTCTCCAATCCCATTAGAATGCTCATTCTTTAAGGAGAAAGACTTGGCGCAACTCGACCCCTTTAGTAAATACAGACCCATCCCGCTTTCCCGAAAACGCAGGACAAAACTGCCCTCATTTAGAACCATTGTCCTCTTGGCGCTTGTACTAAGCGGAGTCGTCACATCAAAAACCTACCTATTGAACCAATACAACTATTTTAAGGGCCTAAAATATTGGAAATCGGGCGATTTGGAATTGGCCCGGATGGAATTCACGAAGGTCCTGGATCGGAATCCCGGCAACGCCAAAGCCATCGACGGGCTGGGCCTAGTCGAATTGAAAATGGGTAATCTCGATAAGGCCAGGGAAAAATACAGCCAAGCCCTCAATGCGGGCCTGGCCTACAGCCAAAGATTTGATCACTTGAAATTCGGACAATCTTTTATCGACCAGGGCCTCTATACCCAGGCCGAGTTGGAGCTCCAGCATGCCCAGGAACTCCAACCCAACAATCCCGAGATTTATATCGCCTTGGGCACGACCGAAAGGGCCCTGGGGGAGGTTGTCAACGGTGAAAAAGCCTATGAAAAGGCCCTGGCCTTGGCTCCCAAAAACAAGAAGGTCCAAGTCCTCCTGGAACAGGCGAGGGAAGAAAAGGACCGCGGGTCCATTTACTACATTTACGACCGCAACGGGGTGCCGCTCGCCCTACAATGGATCAAGAACGGGGCGAAGGGTTACCCCATGGGCAAGGAGTTTGCCCACCTCATCGGGTATGACGACCAATCCCCCATGAACAACCGGGGAGCCGCGGGGTTGGAGCTGATCTACCAGAAGCAATTCCCCGGCAACAAACTTTACCTCACCATCGACAGCCGCATCCAGCGGGTGCTCTCCAAGGCCATGGGTTGGGAAAAGGGCGCCATTGTGGTGCTCAACCCCCGCACCGGCGAGATCCTCGGTTGCGTCTCCCAACCCACCTACACCCCCGAGAAAATCCACACCGAATGGGGCAACTACAACGGAAGCAAGAATACTCCCCTGAAGAACCGGGCCTTCGAGGGCCTCTATGAACCGGGCTCCATCATTAAGATCGTCAGTTCCGCGGCCGCGGTGGAAAAAGCCATCAACCTCAACCTGGTCTTTCCCATCTATTGCAAGGGTTACGTCAATATCGACGGCCAGTTTTTCTACGATTGGCAAAAACATAAAAACGTCCGCAGTTTAGAGGAAGCCTTTGACGACTCCTGCAACGTGTCTTACGCCAAGCTCGGCATGGTACTGGGCGAAGACACCCTCTTCGAGTTCAACAATCGTTTCGGGTTCAACTCCCTGCCTAAAACTCTCAGCATCCCGGTCTCGATGGGCTTCTCCCCCAAACTGGGGCTCTCTCATTATGAGCTGGCCGAATCGGCCACCGGCCTTGGGAAATCCTTCCGCATCACGCCCCTCAACGCCGCCCAGATCGCTTCCGCCATCGCCAATGACGGGGTCATGATGTCGCCTTACCTGGTGGATAAACTCACCAACATCAACGGGCTCCCCCTGGAAGAAAACAAGCCTGTCCTCTACCGCAACACCATCAGCCGCCCCACCGCCCAGTTCCTGACCACCATGATGCTGTACGATGTTGAAAGGGGCATCGGGGTCAAGGCCCGCACGAAGGGCATCAAGATCGCCGGCAAAACCGGGACCTCCGGCTCCCGCGACCCCAATTTCCACGCCTGGTTCATCTGCTTCGCCCCCGTGGAGAATCCCAAAATCGCCATGGCCATCCTCGCGGAGAACGGCGGCACGGGAAAGGACGTGGCGGCCCCCATCGCCAAGAAGGTCTTCGAGGGCATCATGGACTTCATGGATCTCTCCGCCGAGAACGAGAAAAAATAATCCTGGAGAAAAATCATGTTTTGGCTGGAATGCATCGTCTCCCTGCTCATGGGAACCATCGGCGCCTATATGATTTACCGGGGCAAAAAAACCATGGAACCCAAAATGATGCTTTGGGGCGGCGTGTTGATCCTGCTTTCTTACTTCCTGTTTTCCGGGGGAGGCAAGGACGACGACAGCCAAAAGGTATTAAAAGACATGATCTCTGGGACAATCCCTCAGCAACAGCAACCGCAAATACCCGCCACACCCGATACCACTTCTTCCACCACTCCCACAACCACACCCTAGCATTCAGGTAGAAAGCGGTATTTCTTTAAACCCCGCGCCTAATCGATCTCCAGCTTTTTCGGATAAACCGTTAGGTTTTGGTTTCCCTTCGCGGTCACTACCAGCAAATCCTCGATCCGCACTGCGCCCACGCCCGGGTAATAGAGCCCGGGTTCCACTGTCACCACTTCCCCCTTTTTTAGAATATGGTCGGTGGAATTTACCCGCGGCGGCTCATGCACATCCAACCCCAGGCCATGGCCGGTCCCATGGAAAAAGCCGACCATCACGCCCTTTCTTTTTTCGGTGGCAAACCCCCTGCCTTCCATTTCCGTTTTGATCGCCTGATGGACATCCCGGCCGTTCACCCCCGGGGCCACCATCCGGATCCCCTTTTCCTGCGCGACCCTCACCGCCTCATATTGGGCCTTTAACCTCGGCGAGGCTTTCCCCTTCACGAAGGTGCGGGTGATATCGGCGTAATAGAGCGTGTCCCCCGACCTGGGGAAAACATCCACAATCAGGGATTGGTGGGCCCAGACGAACCCGCTTCCCTCCTGGTGGGGGTCGCAGCCCTGGTTGCCGCTCGCGACAATGGTATGGCTGCCCACGCAGTTGTTTTCCATCATGGAAACGTTGAGGATTTTTTTAAGCGACTCGGAGGTCACCCACTCCCCCCGATAGCGTAACTTGTTCCCCGCGATTTTGGAACCTTGAAGCACCTTCTCCAGTTTGTGGATGGCGGCTTCGGTATGGCGAAGCGACCGGGTGATCATCTGAACCTCTTCCTTTGACTTATAAACCCGCTCCTCAAAAAAAGGATCAGGCTGGCTTTCCACGGTGATTCCCCTATGGCGCAAGGCGTCCGCCAGCCCCAAATTAAAGTTGTCAGGCACCCTCACCCCGGAAACCCCGCGGGACTTCAGGAAATAGGCTGTCACATCCGCCACCCGGGGCTTCTCCAAACCCTTTTCCATGGTTTTTACTTGCAGATCCGAGTAGGAAAGAATCTCGTCCACCTTGGCCTGCTTTTGGGCCCGTCCCATCTCCAGGTCGCTCATGAGGATGATTTTTTTCGATCCGATCTGGAAATAGGGGAAAGGGTCGGGCACCACGAACTTGACGGCGTAATAAAGGTTGGAGTCGGACTCGCTGGACCCATACATCATCAGGGCCGTTTTGCTTGCTTTCTTCGGGGTTGCCATGGTTGATCCCTTAGGTCTTCTTAGAAGTAGTATCTCGATCCCAGCTCGCCGTAGAGGTAAAAGTCGGAAAGTCCCCCGCTGTAGAACCAGATCTCCGGCACCAGTTGGACATAAATATCCACCGGCACTTCCACGCGGTTAAACAGGTAGGAAATACCCACCACTCCCCGGGCCCCCACCGCGACATTGCTCTGGAGGGACAAATCGCCGCCCACTCCGAAATAGATGGGGAAAAGGCCGTCTTTCGGGTGAATGACATCGTAATCGTGCCAGAGGTAATCCAATTGCAACAGCGTTGATCCGTTGCCCAGCTTGAGGGCCGGTTCCAGGGCATCGACTTTATCCATCCAAAGTTTTCCCACTGCCCCCCAGGTGCCGGGATCGCCTAACTCTAATCCCAACCCGAAAGGGCCGCCTCCCAAAATAGGAGAATTGTCCCCGGCCCTTGAAATTCCAGGGATCAACAAAAAGACCGCCGCTACCAGAAAAAATGCTTTCCGCACTATCGAACCCATGGTTTCCTCCATGAATGGTTTCTACGGCTATCCCTTCAGGAAATAAATCATAAATTTCCAGGGGGAATTAAGCAACGGAAGGGACGCATAACTATGCAAATATTTTTCTGTTGAACCGAGTCCCCATCCAACCCATCGCCATCCCCAATGAGAAGAGGCTTATGAACAACCCCAGGCGGAAGCTGGAAGGTTCATAAGATAAAGTAATTTGCTTCTCCCCCAGTTTCAGGGGCACACCCAAGAATAGGCCGTCGGCCAAGTAAAGGTCACGGGGGGCGCCATCCACCCAGGCCCGCCAGCCGGGCACCGCGTTTTGAGTGATCACCCGGTAATCCCCACCGCCGGGATAAGCCTGGGAACCGGTAGGTGGCCGGGGGCTCAAGGGAGCCCGGGAAATGGGAAGGGGATCCAGATAAAGAACCTCCCGGGGACTGACTTTTCCCATCGCGATAATGGTGAAGATGGCTTTCCGGTCCGCGATCTGAGGCTTCCCTTTGAAAGAAAAAGAGCCGCCGAGGGAAGAAGGGTTCCGCCAAAGGGTCCATGTCCCCTCACTCCAAACTTTCTTGAAGGAAGAAGGCATGTGGTCCTCAGGCAATAAAATCAGGTCCACTCCCAGCAGGTCTAAGAGTCTTCCATTCGAATAGGGAAAGCCGTATTTGAAATACTGATTAGCGTCCAAGGCTCCCCAGCTAGGCCAGGTGGAACCGTAAAAATTGGCGGTGGGAAGACCCACAAAAAGATTGGAGTCGGGGATGAATCGTTTGAAACTCGGTTTTAACGCGGGGTCAGGAAGCGGGGTATAGAGGGCTTTTTGTTCTTGGGCGTTGGTGAGAATTAAAACCCGTCCCGATCCCAAAGACCCCGAAATTTTCAGGGCTTCGGTTTCCAATCGGGAATTGGGAGGGGTGAAATTAGCCTCTAGGGGGTGGGTCCATATCGGATAAAGCAAATTCCCTATTCCCACCGCCAAGAGGGCCCATTTCCAAGGTCCGGGTTTTGGGAACAAATCTTCCAATAAAAACCCAATCGTGAAGAGTTCCAGCACATTGATTAAAACCCAGCATTTAGCCGGTTCCATGAACCCCGGCAAGAAGTTAAAACCCGAATCGCTAGCATTCAAGAAAAATCCCGCTGCCCAAAAAAGAAAAAACAAAAAAGACCTGAAAAAGAACCGGCCGTTTCCCTTTAAGCGCTTGAAACCCAGCAACCCTAACGTAAGAATAAACAAAGGAATAAGCCCGCTATAAAAGTTGAAATAAAAGTAAGTAGGTGAATTTACGTAATCGGGGACCTGGCCGTTGGAGAGTGCCTTGAAGTCAAAAAAGGTTTTCAGATTACTCAAAGGCAGAAAGAAATGCGGATTATCGGCAACCGCCGGAAACCGGACGGAATTCAGGAAAAAATATTCCACCGAAGGAATCCATTGAACAGCGGAAAACAAAAGACCCCAACCCAACGGCTTGAGTAGTTTTAAAAGCGAAAACCAACCCGAGTGGAAAACCGCATAGGCCGCGCAACCCACCAAGGTATAGAAGAGGATCTGGGGATATCCCGCAAAAACCTGCAACACCAAGAAAAGGCCCCACTTGAACGCCCCATATTTTTTCCCATCGAGGCAGTCCCGGGTGGCGCTGAACATCCATGGCATCCATGCCACGGTGTCCATTGATGAATTGCTTCCCAGGTGGTTATAGGCGCAGGCGTTGAGAAGGGCGATGGAGGCGCTGAAAAAGGCCCAGAAGGGGCTGACATTGGACCGCCTCAAGAATACATAAACCCCTGTCGATAAAAGAAATAAATGAAATATTCCCGAAAAATTCCAGGCTGAAAGGCCGAACCAGGTGAAAAGCAGGGTCCCCGGGTAAAAGGTCTCGGTCTGCCAGGTGGCCAGCCAGGGTATCCCAAAGGCGGAGAGGGGGTTCCAAAGCGGTATCCGTCCCTCCCGCAGGAAGGACAAAACGGACCATCTTATAGGAAGGTTCCAAGTGTCATTTTCGGGGCAAGCGGTATGTAGTTCGGGATGTAATAACAGGGGGGCATAAGCCAGCAAGATAAGGCCGACCCAACCCGCTATTAATAGAAGGTTAGAAACATCCGGTTTCGTGGGTGATGGCTGATTCATCACCTCCATCTTATGCATAATTGTCGGTTTGAGAAGTTGATGGTGTTCATACAATTTGCTGTCATTGGAATGCCCTGCGAATAGCAGGGTGGTTATGACGAAGCAATCCCAGTTTAAAAAATATGAAATTCAACAATGCAAACCAACCATGAACTGGGATTGCCTCGCCGCAAAGTTCGCGGTTCGCAATGACACACATACAAAAAAACCACTAAAAGATTGCTTAGAGACTTTCCCTTAATTGCCTCAGCCTTCCCCGGCGTTTGAGCTCTTCCCGGAGTTCCCGGATCTTCCCTGTCAATTTCTTGTGGGGAATCTCCAGCAGGTTCCCTTCCACCTCCAGGCTCGCGGGCGGTTCAAAACGGTTGGTTTGCGAATCCACGAACAAGATCTCGGGCACCGACAGCCCTTCCCGGTATTCGTCCGCGATCTCCTCAAAATAGGCCGCCTTATCCAGCACCTTGGGGAAACGGTATATCAGGGCCCCCAGGGGTTTTCCGCCCTCGACCACCAAATGGATGAAATGAACGTCGGACAAGGCGTCTTCCAGGGCTAGTTTATCCTCTGGGAAATAGCTGGCCACATAATCCACGAGCCAGCCGAACTGCCTTCGGAGAAACTCCTGTTGCTGGGCTTGGATCTGCTTCAACTGTTCTTCCATTTCCTTTTCGCTCATGGGTTGTTCGGGCGGGTGATTCATGTCTTTCCTTTCGATTCCAGATGTTCCAATCCAAGGGGATGGGTACTGACACCGGTATAGATTGACCCCCGGGGGGTCAGCTTGCTTTCAATGAGATGAAACTCGCTCACCTTCAACCTTCCAAAAGTCGGGGGGGCGGCTTTCAAGAGGCGGTCCAAGTCCTCCGGGCTTGGCGTCTCTTCCCTCACCCGGCCCAGGGTGACGTGGGGGTGAAAGGCCCGGTCCTCCAATCGAAAACCGGCTTCCTCCAGCGCGTGGTCCATCCGGTGATAAAGTTCATGGACCGAATCCACTCCCGAGCGTAACCCCACGAAAAGGGATTTGGGCTTCTTCAGGTTCGGAAAGGCCCCCACCCCGCCCAGTTCCACCTCAAATGGCTTGGCGCTAACCGCCGCCCTATTCAAGGCCGAGTCTAAGCCCGGCAATTTCTCCGCCTGGGTTTCACCGAAGAAAACTAAGGTCAGGTGCAATTGCTCCGGCGGGGCCCACTTGACCGGCAGATTCAAACCCTGGGCGAAAGCCAAAAAACCCCTCAGGTTATCCGCTGGGGCGCCTTCCAGGACGATGGCGGAAAAAAGCCTCATGCCCTCTCCTTAACCCTTCAGGGCCATCCCCAGGATATGCCTCCGGAGGATCTCCAGGGCGGACTGGCTGGCCCGGAACTGGATATTGTCCCGGCTCCCGAAAAAACGCAATTCCAAAGCCTGGCTCCCCGTCTCATCGCAGAGTCCCATCCAAACCAGCCCCACGGGCTTTTCGGGCGTCCCCCGTCCGGGCCGGCTATGCCCGTCGTGGAAAGGGCCAGCGATGCGCCGGATCGCTTCCGGGCCCCCTCCGCCATTTTCAAGGCCACTTCCTGGCTCACCGCCCCCTTGGTTTTAAGAAGGACGGCGTCCACGCCGAACAGGTCCGTCTTGGCCTCATTGGCATAGGAAACATAGCCCGCCTTGAAATAGCGGGAGCTTCCCGGCACCCGGGTGATCCGGTGGGCGATCAAGCCGCCCGTGCAGGACTCCGCCAGGGCCAGGCTCAAGCCCCGGGTCGTGAGCATCTTGCCGACGATTTCCTCCAGCTCATCCTGGTCCAGGCCGTAGATATGGTTGGGAAGAAGCTGCGACAGGGTCTTTCCCAGGCCCTCCAAAAGCTGTTCCGCTTCCGACGCCTGGGCGGCCTTGGCGGTCAAGCGCACATCCACCCCCTCCTTGTGGGCCAAAACCCCCACCGTGGGGTTGGTGGACTTCTCGAAGATGTCCCGGATGATTTCGTTCAACTGGGACTCGGAAATACCAGTGGTTCGGTAGACCCGGGACTTGATTACGCTCCCCGAGGGGCTCAATTCTTTCAGAAAGGGTTTGACCGTGGCCTCGAACATGGCCTTCATTTCGGCGGGCACCCCCGGCAGGCAGGCCAGGTGGGAGTTGCCGGCCTTCACGATGAAGCCCGGGGCGGTCCCCACGGGGTTGTGGATGATCGTGGCCCCCTGGGGGATAAAGGCCTGGTTGAGGTTCACTTTGGGGAAGGGGAGTTTCGAGCGGGCGAAACGGGCCTCGATTTCCCGGGCGATATTCTCGTGATAAACCAGGGTCTTGGAGGCCATCTTGGCCGCGACTTTCCGGGTGACATCGTCCACCGTGGGCCCGAGCCCCCCGGTGGTGATGACCATTTGGCTTCGCTCGCAGGCCCCCTTCAGGGCCTTTTCGATCCTTTTCTCGTTGTCCCCCACCGCCTGGAAACCGTAGAGGTCGATACCCATCTCGGCCAACTCCTTCGCGAGCCAGGCGGAATTGGTGTCCACATTTTGGCCCAGAAGCAGTTCGGTACCGATAGCCACTATTTCAGCGTTCATTTTCCATGACTCCGAGGGGGGAAATTAGGAGATAAAGCGGATCATCCATGCCCCGATTTGCAGCCAAATCCAAGCGTAGATCCCGGCGCCGAGGTCGTCCAACATGATGCCCCAGCCTCCCGGCAGTCTTTCCAGATTCCGGAGGGGGTAAGGTTTCCAAATGTCGAAGATCCTAAAAAGAACCACTCCCATGATGAGGAAGGGCAAATCCTTGGGGACCCAGAGCAGGGCGACTCCCACTCCCAGCACCTCGTCAATCACGACGATGGAAGGGTCCTTCAGTTTTAATTCCTTTTCCGTCACGCCGGAGGTATAGACGCCCACGATAAAAACTCCGACCAAAACCCCGGCCATGAGGAGGGGCTTGTCCATGATGAGATAAAAGGGGCGCGGCGGCGATGGAGGCCCAGGTGCCGGGCGCCTTGGGAAGCAGTCCGATAAAACAAAAAGTCGAGATGAAGTAGCATATTTTTTTCATCGTTCGGTTTCCTCTAAAAATCGCTCTTTTTTTGCTGTCATCTAAAAATTAGTTTTTCTTTGTGTCTTCGTGACTTTGTGATGGATTTTCGATCTTCCTTTTACTTAATCCCCATCAATATCTTCCGGTTCCTGAAGAAATAATCCAGCCCCGAGATGATGGAAAGGGCCGTGGCGTAAAACATAAGCCAGTAGGGCCCGTACCAGACCATGTTGTTGATCCATTCCCCGGTCGTCCCCAGCTTGGCGGTCACGATATCCCAATTGCCCTGGTACTTTTCCACCGTGGTTCGCATGCAAATGATAGCCAGGATCACCGAGATCGCAACGATCTGGGAAACCGTCTTGTGTTTTCCCGCGCGGCTGGCGGCGATGACGATATTCCGGCTCAGGGCGACCTGCCGGAAGCCCGTGATCAAAAATTCACGGGCGGCGATGACCGCCACCATCCAGGCCGGAACCAACTGCATTTGGACGAAAGCCAAAAGCGCCGAAAGAAAAAGAACCTTGTCCGCCAGCGGGTCCATCAGGGTCCCGAATTCGGTCTTTAAATTGTATTTTCTGGCCAGGTAACCGTCGAAATAATCGCTCAGGGCCCCGTAGGCGAAAAGAATTCCTCCCGTCCATTTGGCCCACAATTCGGGCCGGAAAATCAGCACCAGGAAAATGGGGGTGACCAGTATGCGGGAAAAGGTCACCAGGTTCGCGATGTTCCATCGGCTGTTGGTGAGGAGAAATTTGGGCAGGATCATCGGGCGCGCCCCTTCAGAAGGGGCTGGGCGACCAAATCCTGTCCAAGGACATGCGAGATTTCCACCTCCGCCCATTGGCCTTTTTGGGCCTTGGGAAGGCCCTCCACCAGGACCGCCCCATCCACTTCCGGGGCTTGGTATTTCGAGCGGGCTTGCGCGGGGCCCTGGGGGGTGGTTTCCTCTATCACCGCCCATAGCTTCTCCCCCACCCATCGTTGGTGGGCCTTTTCCGAGATGGCCCCTTGGGCCTGGTAGGCCTGGGCCAGCCGTTCCTTTTTCAGCTTTTCGGAAACTTGCCCCCCCATGGCACCGGCGGGGGTATCCTCCTCCTTGGAATAGGCGAAGAACCCGGCGTAATCCAAATGGGCGTAATCTAAAAACTCCAATAATTCCTTATAATCAGAATCTTCCTCGCCCGGGAAACCTACGATAAAGGTCGAGCGGAGAGCCGCCTGGGGCAATTTGGTTTTGATCCTCTTTAAAAGGTTTTCCAGGGAAGCCCGGTTCCCGATCCTCTGCATGGCTTTCAATATCTTGTCGCTGGCGTGCTGGAGGGGCACATCGAAATAGGGGGCGATCCGGGGGTGGTCCGCCATAACTTCCAGCATCTCATCCGTGACCCGGCTTGGGTAGAGGTAATGGAGCCGGACCCATTCCAATTCCTTGATCGAGCCCAGTTGGCTTAACAATTTCGTGATTTGGGGTTTGCCATAACGGTCGGTGCCATACCAGGTGCTGTCCTGGGCCACCAGGCAAAGTTCCTTAACCCCCTGTTCGGCCAAAAGCCGTGCTTCTTTCTCGATATCCTCGATGGAACGGCTCCGGTAATGGCCCCGAATCTTGGGGATGATGCAAAAGGTGCAGGGCAGGTCGCAGCCCTCGGATATCTTCACATAGGCGAAATGGGAAGGCGTTGAAAGAAACCGGGGCGAGGAAGCATCATAGACGTAGGTAGCTTCCTCCAGTGAATCCGGCAGCAGCGGAGGTTTATGTTCATGTTTGGACGGATAGATAGGAAGCTGGCCGTTCCCAAAATCCAGGTTCTTCTTTTTGCCTTTCTTAGTGTCTTCATGGCTTTGTGTTGGCAGTGGGTTTGCTTCTTTTATGCTTTCAGCGACTTTTTCCACGTCGTTCAGCCCGAAGAGCAGGTCGATTTCGGGCAATTCTTTTCTCAGTTCATCCCCATACCTTTGGGCCAAGCATCCCCCGACTACCAGGGACTTTAGTTTGCCGGTTTTGCGCAGTTTCGCCGCGTCCAAAATCGCGTCGATGGATTCCCTCTTGGCGTCCTCGATGAACCCGCAGGTGTTCACGATGATAACTTCCGCCTCGGCGGGGTCCTTGACCAGGGCATATTGGGCCTGGGCCAGGCGGCCGAGCATGACCTCGCTGTCCACGGTGTTCTTGGGACAACCCAGGCTGATGACGGCCACGGTTTTGGTTTTAGCGGCGAGAGGGGTCTTCATGGCGGGCATACTTTATCACAACATAAGCTCAATTTCGGAGGTAGAGACTCAAAGAATTTCATAGCTCAACGCCCTCTCCCCTTGAGGGAGAGGGCAGGGTGAGGGGTGCATACTCCTTGGGTTATTTGAAAGTTTTAAGTGTGTTGGGTCGCTCGATCAATTCCGAGCCCTATGACCTTCACGAGCAATCGCAGATCCTTTTCCGAAATCCCCAAAGGCGGCATCAAAACGATCACATTCCCCAGGGGCCTTATCAAAACCCCCAGCTTTTTGGCTTCGGCGCAGACCCGGTAACCCATCTTCCACTCATAGGGATAAGGCTCGTCGGCTTTCTTTTCCTTTACCATCTCGATGCCGCCCATCATTCCCCGCAAGCGGATATCCACCACATGGGGGTGGGATTCCAAAGGCTCCAGCAGTTCCTCAAGTAACCGGCCTTTCCTTTGAATACCCTCCAGAAAGCTTTTCTTTTCCATCAGTTTCAAATTAGCCAGGGCGGCGGCGCATCCCAGCTGGTTTCCCGTGAAGGTATGGCCGTGGTAAAAAGTGCGTCCCGACTCGAATTTCCCCAGGAAGGCCCGGTAAACCTTCTTGGTCGTAAGGGTCGCGGCAACCGGCAGGTAACCGCCGGTGAGGTTCTTGGCTAGGCAAAGCAGATCAGGGATGACGCCTTCCTGCTCGCAGGCAAACATAGTTCCAGTGCGGCCGAAGCCGGTGGCCACCTCATCCAAAATCAAGAGAACGTCATGCTGGTCGCACAACCGGCGGATGGCCTTCAGGTAGCCCCAAGGATGCACCAGCATCCCCCCCGCCCCCTCGATTAGGGGTTCTATGTGAACCGCCGCCAGGCGGGGGCCGAATTTCTTGAAAACCCCCTCGGCATCCTTCACGCAATCTTTCAGCCATTTCTTATTTGAATCTTTTCGGCTGGGATAATCGTGCGGGCTCTTCACCTTGAGGGTCTTAAAGAGCATCGGCCCGAAAATACCGTGGAAAAGGTCGATACCCCCCAAGCTGACCGAACCGATGGTATCGCCGTGATAGCCTTCTCTGACGGTGAGGAATAGATTTTTGTTTCTACGAGGAGGTTGGGTTTGTTGCCAATATTGAAAGGCCATCTTGGCGGCGATTTCGTTGGCTTCCGAACCGGAGTCTGAATAAAAAACCCGCGTTAATCCCCTAGGTGCCATTCGCACCAGCTTTTCGGCTAGAAGGATGGCTGGTTCGTTGGAAGCTCCTAACAGGGTCGAATGGGCGATTTTTTTAAGTTGGTTCAGGATGGCCCGATCAATTTCGGGCACCTGGTGCCCATACACGTTGCACCAGAGGGAGGAGACACCATCCAGATATTTCTTACCTTTTGCGTCGTGAAGATAGGTTCCCTTCCCACGAGTAATGATGGTTAGATCCGGGTCCTTCTCCCATTCCTGTTGCTGGGTAAAGGGATGCCATAGGTATTTTTTATCTTTTCGGGAGAGGGTTGCGTGGTTCATGGAAGGGGAATTATATAGATTTTACTCAAGTGCCTTCTATCTTGAAACCCAAGGCATGGGCAGCCCTTGCGAGGGATTTATCGTGGGTGGCGACAGTCAACTCTTCCCCGGTTTCATCTCTCCAGGCGATTGCCGTGGAAAGGTGAATCGCGTCCAGCGTGCCTAGCGCCACAGGAAAAGGCCCTGAAGCCCTTCTCAAAATAACCGGGCTGGGCTGGATGATTTCCATGGCTTCCACCGTCTGGTAAAAGGCGTTCCGGAAAGAGGCATTCTGCTCCTCCGTCATTTCGCCGGTCACGCGCATTCGGTCCAGCGTGCGCAAACACTCCACTTCCACCAAGCTGCCGGCGATGATTTGGCCGTATCTTGAGAATTCACGCAAAGGGTCCGGCTGGTTTAAGAGAATGCGAAGCAGGACTGAGGAATCCAGATAAGCGTTCATCGGTAGCTTTGCCGCTCCTCGGCCAAATATCTTAGGACATCCGCCCTTTTCCCCAGGCGCGGCGGGAACTGGATCTGCTCTGGTCTCAGAGTCGCGTGCCGAATCGTCAACTGGCTTGGCTTTTCCGGATATGGAACGACTTGGGCCACGGGGGTGCGGCGGTCCACCAAGGTCAAAGGATGCCCGTTGCGGACATTCCGAAGATATTCGCTCAAGTGCGCCTTAAAGTCGGCGATTTGGACGGTGGTTTTATTTTCTTTTTTCATGACTCCATGATGACTATATGAGGTCATTTCGTCAAGAGTTTCAACCCAAGGATGTTCTTATCCTCTGTTTTTTTCTTCTTTTTTGCTTTTTAAAACGGAGGTATTAACTTCCGGTTTTTTTATCGCCCAGATATTTCATGAGGGTCGCGGCCAGGCCTTCCACCCCGCCCCCGTTTCCACCGGTCACCAAAATATCCGGCACGACTTTGATGTTCTTTTCAGCCAAGGCTTTCACGATATTCACGATGGCGGTCGGAGTCTGGCCAAAGGCGTCCACCTGGGCCTTAAAAGCTTTCGCGTTGGCCATACCCACCGCTTCGATCTCGGCGCCCTTCGCCGAACCCGTCTGCTGGATGAAGGAGGCCTCGCCCCGGCCCTCGGCTTCCCTCGCAGTGGCGTTGTTGGTCTTGATAGCGACCCCCACCTGGGACTTTGCGAGTTCAGCTTGCATATCCGCCGTGCCCTTGGCCTTTTCGGTTTGGATTCTCTCTTCCTGGGCTTGTCTTTGCATGTCGTAGGTTGTCTTTTCCTGGTTTGCGATCTCGCGGGTCGTGAGAACCTTGACCAGATCCGCCGGCAGGACCACGTCCTGGATATAGACGCCCTTGGTCTCGATCCGGTAATCTTTCAGTTTCGACTCAATATGGGCGTAAGCCTCTTCCTGCACTTGCTGCCGGGTCTCGATAAACCGAATCGCTGGCATGCTCTGGATTTTGTCCCGGAAATGGTTGCCGACAGCCGCCTGAAGTACCTCATTCACCAAGTTTTTCATGCTTCCGACGATCGAGATGACTTTCGGAGCCTCGGTATCGGCCACGTGAATCTGTACTTGCAGGTCGATGGAAAAGACAAACCCTTCCCGGCTCTTGGCCACGATGGCTTTCAGATATTGGTCGAGGTTGTGGGCCTCGGAAACAGCCTCCGCCCAATTGAGGTTCAAAATGCAGGTCGGCACGATCTCCGCCTGGTAGCAGTGCGGGTTAATGGGATATTTACCCGTGCGCAGAGGTTCCTCCCAAATTCCTCGGTGACCCGGCCGGACCAGGGTGCCGAATTTGAACTCCACCCCCGAGGTATCCTCAGAGAATAGGCCGACATAGGACTTGATGACGGCCACTTGGCCCTGTTCCACCACCAACATTGGGACCAGGCTCACCGAAACCAGGAAAGGGTTGAGGTTATAGGCCCCGTAAAGTAGCGGGTCGTATTGCAAGCCGATTCGACCGCCGTTATCCAGGAAGGCCTGAAAGTCCTGATAGTTATTGTGGATCTCGTTTTTATTGCCCAGGGAGACTTCCACCAGTTCCGCGTTTTTGGATCCGTTTTTTTCCAGGTTCTGAACGTCGGTGAAGTCGCCGAGCCGGCTCGCGATACTCCCGGAGGGCAGGGGTTGTCCCTCGTAAGTCGTGACCACGCCTACCACATCCACCAGCTTGCCGTCCTTGCTGGGCAGGGGCTCGATCCGGACGACGTTGAGTTTTTCCCGATCCAATCCGAAAGGCCTGGACACTTCTCCTACGGCGCTATCGTCCCTTGTGTAATCCGGCGAGATGGGAATCCCATAGGTCTTGTCCCGGGTGATGACGACGAAAGCGACGGGATGCAAGGGCAGAAGCGTCCCCGGGGGCAAAACCGGACGTTGGATCCCCTTTTGGCCTCCCGCCTTGATGAAGGTATCCAGGTTGGTGAAATTACCAAACTCTTTTTTATAAATGGCGGACTTAGCGCCCACGGGAATAGATCCCCCGATTTGAGAAAAGACCACTCCAATCTGGCCAGCCGGAATCTGCACCCATGGGAATTTGACGACCTTAAAGAGGATCCAAAATTTAAACCTCACCCCCGGCATCAACAGGACCGCTTGATAACCCGCCTCGCCCTCGAAGGCGATGGGATTGTCCTCATGGAGCTTCCTGAGGGAAATCCGTTTGATGACCAGGCCTACTTCAGTGGGCCCAATGACTTGGATGGACGGCAGGATGAGAATGGCCAACAAAAAAAATAAACTGGAGATCGAAACCAAAAATATGTCCATTAGGGTTATACCTTCCTTTCAAATTTAAAAGGGATTTCCCAGTCGTTTGAACCAACCGCAGGGAAATTTAACTGTCATTATATCCCTGGCCCCACAAGGCAAGTTATTAACAAATATTGGGCATTTTCATTCAAGAAACACATCCTATACCCCGACCAACATTTAGGGATTCATTGAGATCAACCCGTTTTAACTTTCATGGGGCTTACGGAATTTGACTTTTTTTCAGAGCCCTCTTCCTGCCTTATAATGCGGATGAACTTGAGCCGTCGAGTCATGGGGAGCATGACTTTTCGGCCGAAATCCACACGGAGTTCCCCTTGCCGAAACAACGAAAAAAGCCGCCCACTCCGCGTGCCCTCTCCAAAAAGAAAATGAAAACACATCCGGACCTCGTCCGGTCCGAGCAATGGCTTCAGATGGTGTTGGATCATTTTCCCGGGCTGGTTTTCGTCAAGGACCGCGACTTTGTGATCCTGGGCTGCAACAGGTATTTTGCCGAGGCGGCCGGCAAGGCCTCCCCCTCGGAGGTGATCGGTAAGACCGATTACGAAATGTGCTGGACCAAAGCCGAGTGCGACCATTACCGCGCCGACGACACCGAGGTGATGAAAAGCGGCGTGCCGAAGCTGGGGATCATCGAGTCCCAGACCCGGCCCGACGGCCAAAACGCCTGCCTGGAAACCAGCAAGGTACCCATGAAAGACGCCCATGGCAATGTGATCGGCCTCCTGGGCACCGCACTTGACATCACTGAGCGCGTGAAGGCGCAGGAGCTTTTCATCGCCAAGGAAGCCGCCGAGGCCGCCACCCGGGCCAAAAGCCGGTTCCTGTCCCATATCTCCCACGAGATCCGCACGCCCATGATCGCCATCCTCGGCTACACCCAGCTCCTCGACCGGGATACCCCCCTTACCCCCCGCCAGCAGGAATACCTGGGCATCATCAATAAGGCGGGCAAAGGCCTGCTGGAACTGATCAACGACGTCCTGGAAATGTCCAAAATTGAAACCGGCCGGGTCGAGCTGAAGATCCACGGTTTCAACCTGCACGCCTTGATCCAGGAAGTTTCCGAGCTGATGAGGGTCCGCACCCGTGAAAAGAACCTGGTTTTCCACACCGAGATATTTCCCGACCTTCCCCGACGGGTCCTCGGCGACGAGGGCAAGCTCCGCCAGGTCTTCGTGAACCTGCTTTCCAACGCCGTCAAGTTTACCGACAAGGGGTCGATCACCTGGCGCCTGAACGGCCACGCGCCTCCGGGGAAACCCTTCCATCTCGTCTGCGAGGTGGAGGATACGGGAATGGGAATTACCCCGGCGGATTTGAAATTATTGTTCCAGGCCTTCCAGCAGGGGGATTTCCCCGCTTCCGTCAAGCGCGAGGGCACGGGCCTGGGGCTGGCCATCAGCCGCCAATTCACCCGCCTGATGGGAGGGGATATCACGGTAGAAAGCGCGCCTGGCAAGGGCAGTTGTTTCAAAGCCGAGTTAACCCTCACGGAAGACACCTCGCCTGAATCGGCGGCCCAACCCCTCCCACCCTCCCAGCGGTTCCGCACGCCCTCCGGCCAGGAACCGGTCAAGATCTTGGTAGTGGATGACGAGCCGGATACGGTGATGTTATTGCGCATTCTTTTGGAACAAGCGGGTTTCCAGGTCCGCACGGCCTCGAACGGGAAGGAAGCCGTGGAGGCTTTCGAGCAGTGGCATCCCCGGCTGGTTTTCATGGACCTCGGCATGCCCGTCATGGACGGTTACACCGCCTCCCGGATCATCAAGTCCCATCCGGGCGGCGACCAAGCGGTCATCGTGGCCATCAGCGCCAATGTTTTCATCGAGAGAAAGGACTGGCTGAAGAAATTCGGGGTGGAATACTTTCTCCCCAAGCCATTTTTGGAGGAAGACCTGTACCAAATGATCGAAAAGTGCCTCGCCTCTATCCCGAACCCACCTGATGACAGGGACTAGGTTTTTCAACCCACCTTCCAATATATTCACGGAAGTTCCAGGATCGTCTAATTGAAAATCAAGGAGTCCCACCATGGATGTGACCCAAGCCTTAAAAAGCCGCTATACCTGCCGGGGGTTTAAAACCCACGCCGGTGCCGAAGGAAACATTGTTGGAAATCCTGGAGGCGGCCCATCGGGCGCCCTCCTGGGCCGACACACAGCCTTGGGAAGTTTATGTGGCCACCGGAGACGCCCTTGAAAGGCTCCGCCATGCCCACCTCGATACTTTCGCCACGGGTGTTCAACCCCACCCGGATTTCCCCGCCCCGACCCAATGGCCCCCCGCATTGAAAAAGCGCATGGACGATCTATTAACTCTCCATAAGAAAGAAGCTCAAACCCATCCGGAACACAAGAACAACTCCGAAGCCTACCTGGTCCGCCAGATGAATTTCTTCAAGGCCCCTGTGGTGATTTACCTTTGTCTGGACCGCGCCCTCGGCCCCTGGTCGATCTTCGATATGGGGTTCTTCACCCAAAGTCTTCTCCTGGCCGCAAAGGAAAAAGGGCTCGATACGGCCCCGCCTACCGGCTGGTCTCCTATCCCGACTTGGTCCGCCAGGAAATGGGGATTCCACCCGAACTTTCCATCCTCTTTGGGGTCGCCCTGGGCTACGCCACGGAACATTCCCAAACAGCGAGGTTCGAAAGCCCCCGTCGCCCCATCCAGGATGTGGTGAAATTCAAAGGGTTTTAAATTACAAAAGGGGAGATAAATGAGCACACAAATACGTTTAGAAGGCCTCAGCCTCACAGTCAAGAACGTTAAAAAATCCGTCGACTTCTACACAAAGAAAATCGGCTTTGAATGCCCCTACAAAGCCATTCCTGACTTCGTGTCCCCGCCGGTCGAAAAGTGTGACGGTGGGCGATCCAAAAGTGTGACACCCCCCGCCTTCCATAGCCTTTAGGGTTATGGTCGTTGGTTAGCTTTTATCCATCCTTCTTGTCTTTGTCGCCTTGAGCCGTTTTTTTGATTCTGTCAATCTGAAGCTTTGGCCGTTGGCCTCCAAAATATGCACCCGATGGGTCAAACGGTCAATAAGAGCCCCCGTCATCCTCTCCGAACCCATGATTTCCACCCAGTTTTCGAAGGGAAGGTTGGTCGTGACCAGCAGGCTGGTCCGCTCGTAGGCCTTGCTGACCACCTCGAATAGCAGTTCGGCCCCGGCCTTGGTGAATGGGACGTAACCCAGTTCGTCCAGGACGATCAGGTGGAGCCTGGCCAACTGCCGGTGGAACTTGGCCAATTGTTTTTCCTCACGGCGTTCCAGAAGCTCGGTCACAAGGCCGGTAACGGAGAAGAACCTCACCGCCCGGCCCTGGCAACAGGCCTGGAAGGCCAGGGCCGTGGCCAAGTGGGTTTTACCCGTTCCGGAATTGCCGATCAGCAGGACGTTTTCTTTTTTGTCGATGTACTCGCCCCGCATGAGTTCCCGGGTCAATTCCTGGTTGATCGAAGGCTGGGCCTTGAAATCGAACGTATCGAAGGTCTTGAGCACCGGGAAAACCAGCATCCCGGATGCGCCTTTCCTTGGCCCGGCGCTCCCGGTCCAGAAGTTCCATCTCGGCCAGCTTGA
This sequence comes from candidate division FCPU426 bacterium, assembly GCA_963849485.1. Lineage (GTDB taxonomy): Bacteria > Oederibacteriota > Muellerivitia > Muellerivitales > Muellerivitaceae > CAVTWJ01. The sequence continues at coordinate 200,666 of CAWKIF010000079.1, forward strand.
GCAGGTACTGCGGGTAGTCACTGCGCTCGGTGCGGCAGAGCTGGGCCATCTTGTCGTACTCCCGCTGCATCGTTGGCAGTTTGAGCTTCTTGAGGTGATGTTCCAGCAGGAGGGTGTTTTTGGAGTCGCTCATGCTTCACCCCCCACCGCCATCAGTTCGCGGTAGGCCGAGAGATCCGTTCGGGCCACCTGAACTCGCCGCAAGTGTTCACGACCGGCCAAGCTGAAGGTGGTCAGCCTGAAATCTTCCCTGGAGTAGAGCAGTTGGGCGACAGCGTCGCGGGTATAGATTTCCATCTCCCACGGCCTTCTTCACCGCCCGGTGGAGCCTGCCCATGGAATGTTTTTCCAAAAGCCGTAGCGTCTTGATGAATTCCCGTGTTCCCTCGCCGTGGAACTTTTCCTTGGCTTCCATGCGGCGGCGCAGGAGGAGCGAAACTCTCCGGCAGATTCCAGTCTTCCAGGGGCCGGGCATGATCGAGGGCTCCAGGTTTTCCCTCTAAAATCGCCAAATAATGCACCGGATTGAAGGCCACGCCTTCCTTGCCCCAGAGGCGATCATGGGTCGCAATCCGTTTTTCCCTGTAGAAGACATCCACCCGGTCGATGTATCCCTTCACCACCACCGGATGGTGAGCCCATTCCGTCGGCACGGAATAGTCGTTGGTGTCGAAGCGCACCAGGGACAAGGACGTGGCCGTGGTGGACTGCTTGATGCAGGCGTCAAAAGAAGCGGCCGGCAAGGGCCTGAAATGGGCCTTTTCCTCGTCAAGAAGCTGGGCTTTGGGACGTCCTTTGCCTCGTAATTTACGTTCCAAGTCTTCACGACAGTTCACCACCAATTTTTCGTTCAGTTCCTCCAAGCTTCCCACTTGAGGAACCGGCACCATGAAATTCAGCCGGACATATTTCACTCCGCCTTCCACCACGCCCTTTTCGTTGCCCCGGCGTACGGTGCAGAAGTGGTGGTCGAAGAGATAGTGGCTCACCAACTGCTGGAAACCCCGGGTCAATTCCCGTTGGTGTACCCCGATCAACTTCTTCACGAGGGTCTTGGCGTTGTCGTAGCTGATCCGCCAGGGTACGCCACCGAAATACTCAAAGGCCCGGATGTGGCCTTCCCAGACGAACTCCGTGCTTTCCCGCTCGAATATCTGCACGAAGAAAGCGTCCGAATAGGGCAAGGCCATCACAAAGTAGGGGCGTTTGACCAACACACCGTTGAGCTTGACCAGGGCGTGCCCAAAGTCCACCTGTGCCTCACCGGGCCGGTGCGTCAACGGCACGAACACCTCGCTATTCCTTCGTTTGATTCCCCGGACGGCCTTTTTGACCTGGCTATACCCGCCGGTGTAGCCATCCTCCTTGCGTAGACGCTCGAAAATACGTTTGGCGGTATGGCGCTGTTTCTTGTGGGTGTGTTTATCGTCTTCTAGGATTTGCTTGATACGGCCCAGGAAGGGCCCAATCTTGGGCTGGGGCCTCTCTTGGCTCATTTGGTAGCCAGGCGGCTCACTATGGGCGAGTATTTTCTTGAGGGTTTCCCAGTGGATGCCTTCTTCTTCCATCACCTGGCGCTTGGAGACCCCATCTACCAGGATTTTCTTGCGGATTTCCGTCCATTGGTCCATGTTTTTGAACACTCCTTTTCCTTCCGGTGGCGTGGTTTCATCGTTGAAACCACCACATCTTCCCGGATATTCGGGGAGTGTCACACTTTTCGACCGCCTTTTTGGCCCCTCAGACCGTCACACTTTTGGACCGGCGTTTACAAATGAACCTCCGGACATCTTCGTTTAAGACATCCAGAAGGTGGATACACCGGCCAACCCATCTATCAGCCACCCCATTGGTTGTTGGAGAAGTTGGCCCGGTCCTTGGCTTCCTCCAGGGTGTAATCGATCACCTTGGCCCCGATCTTAGTTCACCCCGATTTGGGCGGCCAGGTAGCGCATCTGGCCCTCAACGATGGCGTAAATACCCTTCCTTGTCCCCAAATGATGATCCGGGGCATCTTTCCGATCGCTTCATGAATTGACTAGGTTCCCTGGTTTTTATATAAAAAATCTATTCCCGGCCCGCGTCAAGATTTTGGGTGTAAATTTTCACGGGCGTCTTAATCAAGCGGCTTGAGCTTCTGTCTCCTTCCTTGAGGTGTGGACTTTAAGCCTATCCCATCTTTCTAGTTGGGCTTCGGCCACTGCCCAGACCAATTTAGTTAATTCCAGTTCATTCTGCATCATCCCTGCCGGCACTCAGTCTTCTCCTGAATTCTAGATTGAACTTTCGATGATGTTGCTGGAACGAGTAGGCATCCAGAATTTTGGGTCTTCACGGAAAAATAGGGTTTAGGACTCAAATTTATTCTCCGTTATCTCCACCGCTTTGGGATACGTCCTGGACCACTTGGCTTTGAGACTTCCCGAAGCTACTAAGGCTTCTTCCCGGTTCTTGGCCCAATACACAGCCTCAAAATCCGCCATGAAAGCCTTTTGATACTTCCAAGCCACCCGGAAACGGACGTTGCGCATTTCGTGTACTACGCAAAGTTGGTGGGTGATCCCTAAGCGTCCTTCCACCGCCGTGATGATCCCGCCATGGGTGTTGGACACCACCATCCTCAAACTTTTTCTGTCCAAGCCTCTGATTCAATAGGTCTTCCAGCATGGCTTCCGAAGAAGCCTCACTCTCCCTGTCTCCCACTAAGAACCCGAGAAAATGTCGTTTCAGGTTCCCATCCACCCCGATAGCCACCAACAACGCGGGTTTCACACCAGCCTCGTGAACGGCTGATAGTCAGGTAAAGCACCTCCAGAAATAGTTATCGGATGCCTCCGGGTAAGGGTCGCTTCTCCCATTCCCGCAACGTGGGTTCCAAGGCGTTGGTCATCTCACTGATGTGGCTGGCCGACCATTTCGTTCCAAAGGCCTCGTTCATCCCTGCCGCTACTGAGCGGGTGGAAGCACCTTTCAGCTAGAAATTCATTCCCAGATAACCCATCAGGGCTTGGCTACCGTCCCTCAAGGCCTTCAAAGACTCGGAAAAAAACCCTTTACCCTTCCTCAAAACCGGCTTTCTCAATTGCCAACGGCCTATAATTTCAGGCACGAAAATTTTTTTAAAAACCATACGGTAACGGGTTTTCCTGCCTTTCGTAGGGTTGGCTACCCAAGAATTCGTCTCGTTCCTTTTCCAACTGGGTATTGAAAGCCTCGGAAAGCTACTGGTCGAGAGCCTCCCCGACCGATTGGCCGATCTGTCGACTTCCTACCGCCGACTTGACCATGGCTTGAGTTTTCTCTCTTGCCAAGGCCTGCTAAGGCTAGGTGTATATTCTTCATGGGCGTAACGTCCTTTCACAAAAAGGATATGGTGTCGTGAACAAACACCATGTTACGCCCGTTTCTTTTTACACCCATAAATATAACGCGGCTATTACCGGGATGCATAAGACCTAAAATCTAATATCTAGCTTCTCAACGTCCTTCGCCAACAAATCCAGATTCGTCCGATATTTCGGGTTAAATTTCAAAGGCCCAAAGACAGGAACATTTAAAAGTTTTTTGAGAGCTTGTACATTCGTCTTTTCCGCGATGGATTTGCCCCGATAGCCATTCACTACCACTCCTATCACTTTCGACCGATCGTATTTGAAGGGCTTGGACGGTTAAGATCGTATGGTTGATGGTTCCCAATCCGGCCCGGGCCACCACCAGGGTCGGCAATTTCCACTTTACGACCCAATCAATAGCCAAAAAGTCTTTCGTAATCGGCACCAAAACCCCGCCGATACCCTCAACGATCAAGGTGTTGTATTTATCATGGGCGGCTTGGTAGCCTTTCTCTACCTTGGCGAGGTTGACCTTCCCCTCTTTCCACCCGGCTACCCAGGGGGCCAGGGGTTGTTTGTAATGCAGGGGGACAATTTCAGGGTAAGCCGAATCCGGAAGTTTCGCGGCCTTTTGAAGCAGTTTCCCATCTTCGCTGAACAATCCATCGGACCTGTCTGACGAAGCTGCCAATCTCCCGAGGCTCGTAGAGCGCAGGGAGATAGCGCAGTCAGAGGCGACCGGTTTAAAGACACCAACCTTGATCCCACGGTTGACCAGCATTCGCGCGATCCCAGCGGAAATCAGGGTCTTCCCCACTCCCGTATCGGTTCCTACCACAAAAAGACCCGTTATTTTCATCGCTTATTTTTTTCAATCGGATGGTGCCACTTCAACTTAGGGAACCTAGAAAAATCGCGGTCGGTTGTAACCCAGTCCGCCCCATTTTCTACGGCTAGAGCGGCATGGAAGGCGTCTGAAACCATGTTGCCTTTTGCGTCGACCGCAACCGAAAGTTCTTTAAATATTTCCCAGTGCCTTGGGCCGGGCGTGACAGAAATGCATTGTGGTTCCTGTCTTATTGCGTCAGCAAAACGCCAAGCTTCAATCAGTGGGCTAGGAGGATTGAAAATCCGGGGGTGGGTAACAATTCGCAAAAATCCACTTAAGACCAAATCAGAAATTCCGAAAGTCTGGCCGCTTTCCAAAAGTGAATCAAGCCATTTACGGCATTCCGCGTGATTTGGGGAATCCTTCCGATAAGCATATACGAGTACATTAACGTCCGGAATAATCATGAGAATCCATCAGATCTAACAAAGCACTGCTATCATCCAAGTCAACACCCGGTTGCAGACCCTTTCCGTCGAAAATCGGTAGTTTTGCCCGAGGACTCTTGGCGGCTATTGGGTCGCGGCGTGAGATCGTCTCCCGCAAAGCGTCCTCAATGACGGCTGTCAAAGTCCGATGGGTTTTGACTGCGAGTTGCTTTGCCTTTTGATAAAGATGGTCGTTTAATTGCAATGTTGTTCTCATGCATAAAAGCATATAGCTTACGCATACATATGTCAATTCTGGCTTTATAGCTTTTTAAACGCATTAAAGAGTTTTTCAATATCCTCGTCTGTATGTGCCGCCGAGACAGACAATCTCAGCCTGGCTGTACCTTTCGGCACCGTGGGTGGACGGATCGCTACCACTAAGATGCCCTCTTCCAACAGTTTTTCGGACATCTTTAGGGCTTCCTCATTCTCACCCACGATGATCGGCATGATCGGCCCGGCGCCTCTGGGTATCTCATAGCCCAAGGCCCGCAAGCCATCCCTGACCTTTTTGGCGTTCTCCCAAAGCTTTTCCACCCTTTGGGGTTCTTGTTGCAATACCTCCAAAGCGCCCAAGGATGCCCCGCAAACCGACGGGGGCAGGCCCGTTGTATATATGAAGGTTCGGGCATGATTGACCAGAGATTCGATGAAAAGTTTCGGCCCGCAAATGAACCCGCCCATGCTTCCCAAGGCTTTGCTATAGGTGCCCATAACCACCGCCGGGAAATGCTTTAAGGGGAAATGATGGGTAATGCCCTCTCCCCCTGGTCCCAAGACCCCTGTCCCGTGGGCGTCATCCACCATCACGAGGGCGTCATACTCATGGGCCAGGTTGGTGAGCTTCAAGAGGGGCACTAGGTCGCCATCCATACTGAAAAGCGCGTCCGTCACCACCAGTTTCCTCAGGTATTTCCCGGCCCGTTCCAATTGTTTCTTCAAGTCCTCTAAATCAAGGTGGTCATAAACCAAAAACTTGGCCTTGGATTGGCGGCAGGCGTCGATCAAGCTGGCATGGTTGAGCCGATCACACAGGACAGCGTCTTTTTCCCCCACTAGGCCGCAGACGGCTGCTAGGTTGGCCATATAGCCAGTGGGGAATGCCAGGCAGGCTTCCGAGCCCTTGAAGTTGGCCGTGATTTCTTCCAATTGCATGTGGATAGGAAAATGTCCCGACACCAACCGAGAGGCCCGTGCCGAGGCCCCATAGCGGATCAGGGCCCGTTGGGATCTTTCCAAAACCGTTGGATGGTCCGCCAGCCCCAGGTAATTGTTGGTGCAGAAAAGGACGCAATCCTTCCCATTCACCGAAGCCCTCATGCCGCCTAAAGGCTCCACCACCCTCAGCCTTCGCCGAAGGCTTTGGGCCTCTAATTCGTGGATTTCTTCGTGTAGATCATCAATCCAGCTCAATGCAAACCTCGGCCGCGTAAATTAGGAGGGTGTAAAAGGAAGCGGGCGTAACATGGTGTTTGTTCAGGACACCATATCCTTTTAGTGAAAGGACGTTACGCCCATGAAGAATATACACCTAGTCTTGCAGGCCTTGGCAAGGGAGAAAACCCAAGCCATGGTCAAGTCGGCGGTCGGGAGCCGGGAGATCGGCCAATGGGTCGGGGAGGCTCTCAACCAACAGCTTTCCAAGGCCTTCAATGCCCAGTTGGAGAAGGAACGGGACGAGTTCTTAGGTAGTCAACCCTACGAAAGGCAGGAAAAACCTCGTTACCGTAATGGTTTCAAACAGGTTTTCGTGCCTGGATTTCTAGGCCGGTTGGAATTGAGAAAGCCTGTTTTGAGGAAGGGCAAAGGGTTCGTTTCCGAGACTTTGAAGGCCTTGAGGGAAGGCAGCCAAGCCCTGATGAGTTATCTGGGAATGAATTTCTGGTTGAAAGGGGCTTCTACCCGGTCGGTAGCGGCAGGGATGAACGAGGCCTTTGGAACGAAATGGTCGGCCAGCCACATTAGCCAGATGACCAATGCCTTGGAACCCACGTTGCGGGAATGGGAAAAGCGGCCCTTACCCGAAGGGATCCGATACCTGTACCTGGATGCGCTTTACCTAACGGTCAGGCGTCAGGAGACAGGGGTAAAACAAGCCTTACTGGTGGCTATCGGGGTGGACGGAAACCTGAAACGGCATTTTCTCGGGTACTTAGTGGGAGACCGGGAGAGCGAGGCTTCTTGGGAAGCCATGCTGGAAGACCTGTTGAACCGAGGCTTGGACAGGAAAAGTTTGAGGATGGTGGTGTCCGACGCCCATGCCGGGATTATCGCGGCGGTCGAAAAACGCTTGGGAGTAACCCACCAGCTTTGCGTCGTACACAAGATGAAGAACGTCCGTTTCCGGGTAGCCTGGAAGGACCAAAAGGCCTTCATGGCGGATTTCAAGGCGGTGTATTGGGCCAAGAGCCGAGAAGAAGCCTTGGTGGCCTTGGGAAGCCTCAAAGCCAGGTGGTCCAAGACCTATCCCAAAGCCGTGGAGATGACGGCAGAAAAATTTGACTCCTACACCCAATTTTTTCGGGAAGACCCTAAGTTCTGGCTCATCACCCGTTCCAGCAATCTCATAGAAAGGTTCAATCTGGAGCTGAGGAGAAGGCTGAGGCCGGCGGGGATGATGCAAAATGAATTGGAATTAACCAAATTGGTTTGGGCAGTGGCAGATGCCCAACAACAAAGATGGAATAGACTTAAAGTCCACACCTCAAGAAAGGAGACAGAAGCTCAAGCTGCTTGATCCAGGCGCCCGTGGAAATTTACACCCAAATTCTTGACGCGGGCCAAACCTCGATGTATAGTTTTCACCACTTCAATTTTATTTGCCACGACGGGTCCCAATTGTGGAAAAGAATCAAATTCTACTTATCCTCGTAAGATCATTTTCTTAAAATTTATCAAACAACTTTATAACTTCACTTTTTATTTCCTTAATCTGTTCTTCTCGCTCGGCTTCAAGAAGGTACATCCTTTTTCCGTTTTCCAGAACAATAAACAATATATGAGCCGTCCATCTAAAAGTACCCATCCGTGTAGATTTTTGTTCTCTTTCTCCTGAAGTAATCTCGAAAGCCTTAATCTCTTTCCGTAATATTTTACGATTCACCATCTTTCCCTTAATTAATTCAATTGATAAATCATTTCCATTGAAAACTATTTTTCGTTTTCGAAATAAGAAAGTAAATATCTTGTACAGTCCATACAAGAATAAAATGCCAACTGCAATGAGAATTAAGAACGGAAAACGGTCCAGAAACGGAAAACGCTCTAACGAGTTTGGATCTTTGGAATATTCATAAAAAGTATAGGGCGCTAAAATAAAGCAAATAACGATTGATGTAAGAATTGTTTCATACGAATTTTCGCAAGAAATTGTTTTTTCTGTTTTTTTGACTGAAAAAGGCTGTAAACCATAATTTTCATGACCTAAATAAGCCATCTGGTCTTTTATTGTAGTTATCTCAGGCATCACTAAATTTTACATTCAAAAAGGTTGTCCATGAAGGGTTCCCCTCGCGAATGCTTAATAAGCCGTCCAACCTTTTTTCTTCAACTCCTCAAGCCAAATCTTTTCAAGCGCTTTGAGGTCTTCCCCGGGGTCCCAGCCTTGTTCATCCTTTGGCTTCAAGGTATCCAAAACAGTGAACTCAAAGGTGTCCGCGCCTTGGGATCGATAATCTTCCATGACCTTGGGGTTCTTCAATAGGAGATCATTGGATTTTCCCATTTTCAGAACGGCTTTATGGAGGTTTAGGGAACCCACGAGATTACGGCTGGCCCCGATGATGAACCCATTGGTCTTTGTATTTCGAACCAGAAAAACACCCATTGGGATGGGCGTATCCTTGTATTGTTTTTTAAGTTCAGCCTTCGTTTTCAAGACAAACTCCTATTTTTCATTTGCTATTGTCCAATATGGGTCCACAACTCGAACAACGCCTCGGGGATCAGATCAAATCTTCAATAATTCTGTTTCCTGTAATTGTCGAAAAAAACGGCCGGGGAGACTGACAACCTTCATCGTCAGCGATCTTTTCTTCCTGTCGCGATCTGAGCGTTAATTTCTTTCAATGTCATCTTGGAAGTGCCCTTGGTCACGGAACGGTTTTGCATCCTTTCCACGGCGATCATAGCCCGAACTTGACGCAAGGCGGCAAGTGAATCCTCCACGTTATCCTCTGAAACCGCCGAAACTAGGGCAATTGGCTTTCCATTGGAAGTTAGAAAGAAATCTTTCTCGCGGGCCAAGTCGCTCCATATTTTTCCGGATTTGACGCGAAAATCACGAACAGATACAAATTTCATAAGAGCCTCCTTTGAACGGGTACCATTAGTGTACACAGTTGGTACTCAATTCTCAGCATTTCAAAGCGATGTCCACAATCACTTCTTAGCGGTCTTCAAACCCGTGATATAGGTGGATAAAAAGATAAGCCCAAAAGGGATCCAGGTTCCCAGCAAACTCTTGAACATATCCAGGCTTTTAAGGATCACCAACGCCACCAGGAAAAAATCCATAAACACGATGAAGGATACAAAGATAACCGCAGTTGAGAGGGGTTTGGTATAGCGGAAATGTCGGTGGTAATGGTAGGAAAGAAAGGCAAAAGCTAAGGGCCCGCCGATGGCATGGATGATCAGGACTTTGTTCAACGGCAAGAACGCCTGACCGATTCCCATGATGGCGGCACAAATGGCCCAACCAACGAATGAATACAAAAGGATGATGAGGATTTTTTTCATTCGCCCAATAGTTCCACGGCGCTGGCCACCAGTTGAGGGCAAAGGGTGGTGGTAAGTTTGCGTTCTGCGGCATATTGTGCCCCTTCCGGGGTGCCGATCTCACAGCCCAAGAGTTCCCGGCAGATGACCGAGCCGTTTCGTCTCTCAAATTCAGCCATGAACTTTCCGGCCATATCGTAATTCATCTTTTTGGCCGGGGTATCACCCTCGGTCACCATACCGTGCCGGAGCCCCAAGACCATCAAACCGCCCGTGACCGCGCCGCAGGTTTCACCCCGGCGGGCCATCCCCGCCCCGAAGCTTCCGGCGATCCGCAGGCATGCCTCTTTTTTTAACCCGGCTTCCATGCCAAAAGCGCAAAAGACGCTTTGGGAGCAATTGAACCCCTTCAGAAACAGATCCAAAGCCACTTCAGATTTGCTCATAACACAGCCTCTTAACTCAACTTTGGCAAATTCAGTCTGGACACACTATGTCTCCCCCTCTGAAAGAGGGGGAAAAAGGGGGAGTTAGCCTTTTCTCGCTTCTTTACCAACGACTAATACCCCCACCCCCCTTTTTCAAAGGGGGGAATTGGCGTTCACGACGCGTTTTTCAAGTTTTGCCAAAGTTGAGCTCTTAAATAGGATAACGCTCCTTGATTCTAGCCTTTATTTCATCCCGGATTTCCCGAAAACTTTGTAGTTTTTCCTCTTCGGTTTCTTTCCCCACCCCCGGGTCGGGCAGGCCCCAATGGAGCCTCTCCGCTTTTCCCAGAAAAACCGGGCATTCCTCCTCAGCGCAAAGAGTGATGACCGTGGCGACCGTGGAGGGTTCAATCTCATCCACCGACTTGGACCGGTTCTTCGAAATGTCGATGCCCAGCTCGGCCAATGCCTTGATGGCGAAGGGGTTCACCTTCGAGGGTTTGGACCCAGCGCTTTGGATTAATGCCTTATCCCCGAAATGGGCCTTGGCCAGGCCTTCGGCCATTTGGCTCCGGGCGGAATTGCCGACGCAAAGAAAGAGGATTTTTTCCATCTCACTTCTCCTTTTCAAACCAACCTGTCGTTCGGGTACAGAAGGAGCAAACCGACAGCATCACCGGTACTTCCACCAATACCCCCACCACCGTTGCCAAGGCCGCCCCACTTCCGGGCCCGTACAAAGCAATGGCGGTAGCGACCGCCAACTCGAAGAAATTGGAAGCTCCAATGAGAGCCCCTGGAGCGGCCACTGAATAAGGAACTTTAAAGAGTTTCATCAATCCGTAAGTTAAGCCGGAGTTAAAATAAACCTGTATCAGGATGGGTATGGCGATCAGGAAAACATCCAGCCAGCGATTGGTGATGTTTCCGGCCTGGAAAGCGAAAATCAAAACGAGGGTAGCCAAAAGCGCCAAAATGGTCAGGGGATGAAACACGGGAAGGAATTTTTCGTTGAACCATTTCGCCCCCCTGCTCCGGATCAAGGCCCACCGGCTGACGGCTCCCATCACCAGCGGAATCACCACAAAAATGACCACCGAATATAAAAGCACTAGGAAAGGAACCTCCAGGCCGGCGGCACCCGACACCAGGAAGCGCACGATGGGGGCGAAGGCCACCAGCATGATCAGGTCGTTCACCGATACTTGGACCAGGGTATAGGCGGCGTCCCCTCCCGCCAGGTAGGACCAGACGAAAACCATGGCCGTGCAGGGCGCGGCGGCCAGGATGATGACCCCCGCGAGATATTGGTTGGCCATCCCAGGCCCCAGCCAGGGGACGAACAGGACCTTGAAGAAAAGCCATCCAAAAAAAGCCATTGAAAAGGGCTTTACCAGCCAGTTGACGAAAAGAGTCACCAAAAGGCCCTTCGGCTTTTTTCCAACGTCTTTAAGGGACGCGAAATCAATCTTCAGCATCATCGGGTAGATCATCAGCCAGATGAGGATGGCGATGGGAACGTTGATATGGCTGCCGGTTCCGAATTCCATTCCCTGGAGGGAGGTGACGATCTGGGGCAGAACCTTACCAATAAGGATGCCCAGCCCCATGCAAAGAGCGACCCAGAGGGTCAAATACCGCTCAAAAATATTCATCTTGGAAGCCAGGCCTTGGACGGCCGGTTCATTCCTACTTTCACCGGTCTTTTCAGTCAAGGTTTTGCCCCCCAAACCGTCACGCTGAAGATGCCGACGCCCTTGGCTTCCAAATCCCGCAGTTCCGTTTCCGTGACGTATTTCAGGAGAATTTCCCGGGGTACTTCCACCGCGCGCTCTTTTTGAATCTTGATATCCTTAAACCCCGCCTGTTGGATGAGCCCCAAGTATTCGCCCTTTAACACCGCGCCCGATACGCAACCCACGTAAAGCTCGGCCTGCTCCCGCAATGCCGGGGGTAATTCAGCGCCCAGGACGATATCCGAAACGTTGAAATGCCCCCCGGGCTTGAGAACCCTAAAGATTTCCTGAAAAGCCTTGGCCTTGTCAGGCACCAGGTTGAGAACGCAATTGCTGATGACCACGTCCACGGCGTTTTCAGCCATGGGGAGAGCTTCAATTTCACCCAGGACGAAACCAACGTTGGAATAACCAAGCTTTTGGTTGTTGGCCTTGGCCTTATCGACCATGGCGGGCGTCATGTCCACGCCGGTCACCCGGCCCTTGTCCCCGACGATCCGCCGGGCCACGAAAGCGTCGTTTCCAGCCCCGCTTCCCAGATCCAGCACATGATCGCCTTCTTTAATCCCGGCAAGCTCGGTGGGAAGACCGCAACCCAGCCCCAAATCCGCCTCAGGCTGGTAGCCCGGCAACTTGGCATAATCCTCCCCAATGAAGCTGTAGGAAAAACCGCCCTTGGCTTCCCCTCCCCCGCAACAGGAAGAGCCCTTGCCGGACTCCTCCATCCCACAGCAGGATGTGGGCTGGTCCGCTTCGGCGATCTGGGCGTATCTTTCCCGCACGGCGGATTTTATTTTTTCGGATTCAACTAGATTTTTTCCCATCATGAACTCCTCCGCGTAATTTTTATCCCTTGGACTCGGCAATGGCGGGAAAACCCTTTTCGGCGACTTCCTTGAACTTCACGACGATCTCATCCCGCACCTTGCGGAATTCCGCCAGGATTTCCGGCGTCTCTTCTTCGGTCTGGGGCGGGTCGTCAAAAGGCCAGTAGAGCCTCCGGGATACGCCGGGGAAGATGGGACAGCGCTTATCGGCATCCGAACAAACGGTGACAATATAGCCGAAGTAATCCCCCAGAAAATCAACCACGTCTTTCGAGAATTGGTCCGAGATGTCGATCCCGATTTCCTTCATGACCTTGATGGCGTTCTTGTTGACATGGGTGGGCTCCAATCCCGCGCTTTCGACGATGAATTTGCCCTTTCCGTAATGCTTCAAGACCCCCTCGGCCATTTGCGACCGGCAGGAGTTTTTCGTGCAGAGAATCAAGACTTTTTGCGCCATAACCGCCTCCCCTACTTCTTTTTTTCCACCCAACTGCCCAACACGGTTTTCAATTTCTTTTTCATCTCTTCCAGTTCCTGAATCTTGGCCTCGAACTCGTCGATTTTCTTTGAGAAAAGATTCACCGTCATATCGCAGCAGGGCCCCAAACCCTTGTCGCCGCAGCACATGATGCTTTTGATTTCCTTGAGGGTCAGCCCCATTCCCTGGGCCTTCTGGATGAACATCAACTGGTCCACCGTATCGGCGGGATAAAGCCTGAATCCGCCCTCGCTTCGAGCGGGCTCCTTCAGCAGGCCCTCCTTCTCGTAATAGCGGATGGTGTCGATGGAGGCCCCGCTTTTCTGGGAGACTTGGCCGATTTGAAGGTTTGATTCGGTTTTATTCATGATGCGCTCCTGAGAGAAGTATAAGGTCTGGAGTATACTCCAGAGTCAAGGGCTGGTTTAATGGAATGCAGGAAAAGCGAGAGGGGATTTGTTAATAGTGGGTAAAAAAGCGCGGAAAACTATTTGAAATATTTTCCATGACAGGTTCTCGTCGTGGATAACTAATTAATTTTACAAAAGCCCATTACTGCCAATCCCTTCGTTTAGGGCGTAGGGCTCGGGGTTGGAGTTGAGAGAGAAATGACAATAGGCGTCAAATTAACAAACTGAAAGGGGTTGTTTGTAACGGTCCAGGTCACCGGCAGGTTGGAATTGGGAACCGCCACGGCTGAAAGATTGGCCCCATAACAAACCTCAAAACATTGGTACGGAGGGACTATTTCGCTTACGGTTATGCTCACGCCGCTCGAACTTTCGCAAACCTGCGCGATTCCGGTGGTCTCGGAAGGACAGCAAACGGCGTTGGAAACGATGATCAACATATCCTCACCGAAGGTGACGGGGGCTGCCGGAGGAGTGGAGGAACCGTACAGGGCGTCCCAATCGGCTTGACTGCGAATAATGACGAAGGGTGCGCCGCCCACTGGATTGGTTTGGTGAACGGAACCCAAATTGGCGCCGCCGGGAAGTGAAACACCTAACATTCCCCCACCGCCGAAATAACAAAAAGGTGTGATGGTCGAAGTGACGGTTGCCGTCGAAACCGGTGGCGCGGAACTCGGCCCCAAGGTGTAGGTCTTATTACAAGCGATAGGCAACAATAACGTAATGCCCGCCAACGCCATCCACAAAATCATTTTCATGTCTTCACTCTCACTTGAAGAACTTTCTTAAATATGCATGACAAATAATACCACTTTTTTTCAAGTTTTTGAGCGCTCCCCCGGTTTCACCGATCCTAAACCAGACAGCCTTCACAAATTATTTTTCTCAATTTTCCCCAACAACCTTAGAAGTCCGTCCAGAATCGTCAGGGGATGGGGCGGACAGCCAGGGATATATAGATCCACCGGAACCGTGGAGGAGGCCCCGCCCAGCTGTTGCGGATTCTTCAGGAAAGGCCCTCCCGAGATGGCGCAGGCTCCTACCGCGATGACAATCTTGGGAGGCGCGACCGCCGCGTATGTTTTCTCCAGGGCCAGTTTCATGTTTTCGGTAACGCACCCGGTGACCAGGAGCCCATCCGCGTGGCGCGGGGAGGCCACCATTTGGATTCCGAACCGGCCTAGGTCCCAGCCGACCGTTCCTAAGACATTCACATCCGCTTCGCAGGCGTTACAGCCCCCGGCGCTGACCTGACGGAGTTTGAGCGAACGGCCGAACAGCTTGAGGAGTTTCTCGTCCAACGCCCGGGCCAGGCGAAGTTCCATTTCCGGGCCGGCGACCAGGTCTCCCTTTGAGCGAACCGCCAGGCGGTAATCCTTCCCATAGCTAATGGCCCCTTGCGGGCAGGCATCCATGCAATCCGTGCAAAAGAGACAGCGGCCCAGGTCGATATGAGGCCCTGTACCTTTAATCGTGATGGCGTCCACCGGGCAGGCTTCCACGCAATCCTGGCAACCGGACGGGCATTTTGACGCGTCGACCAGGGGCAAACCCCGGAAGTTCTCAGGCATTGGAGGCGGGGGGCACTGGGGAAACTCGATCGTCCGATGGCCCTGCTGAAACCTGGCTTTCAGGATCTTATACATCATTGACCTCCAGGATAAAAAACCAAGGCCAAACAAAATCATTTCTCACCGCCAAGACGCGAAGACGCCAAGAAAGGCAAGACAAGATGAGAGGTGTTTTGGCAATTCCTGGTTTCTTCTTTTCTTTGTAGTTCTTGGCGTTCTTGGTGTCTTGGCGGTGAAAATTTAGATGTTGCCTTATGTTTGTTTTCATAGGTCGTGCCCGCAGTAGGAAAGGTTGAAACTCTTGTTGCACAGCGGGAAATCCGAGATGGCCTGGTTGCGGAGGGCCATGGCCAAGGCGCTCCAATTGTGGAAGGAAGGGTCGGTGATCTTGTACCGGACAAATTGCCCGTCCTTCCCCGTCAGGGCGACATGGCAGACTTCCCCCCGCCAGCCCTCGGTCAGGGAGACCGCCAGCCGGTTGGCCGGGATCTTTCCCAGGGTCTTTTCCTTTTCCGGGGCGGGCAGGTTCATCAACCTTTCCCGGATGAATTGGATGGACCGCTTGATCTCCAGCCAGCGCACGAAAGCCCGGGAATGCACGTCCCCGGCATGGGCCGTGGAAACCGGAACCATCACGAACCGGTAGGGGCCAAAGGGGTGGTTGAACCGGACGTCCGTTTCCATCCCGCAGGCGCGGGCGGCGGGGCCCACCCATCCCAGTTCCCGGGCCTGTTCCCGGCTGACGGCGCCCGTATCGTCGAACCGGTCCACCACGGAGGCGGTTTCCCACAAAAGATCCACGGCCTGGGTGACGTCCTTTTCCGCTTCGTCCAATTTTTTCAGCAGTTCGGCCGCCCGGGGTGATTCCAGCCGGAAGCGGTTGCCCCCCACCTTCAACAGGCTCCTTCCAAACCGGCTACCGCAGAGCGCGGCGGTCATGTTCAGGAAATCCCCACGGATCCTCCCGCAATAGGAGGCGGTCGGGAGAAACCCCACGTCGCCCGCCAAGGCGCCCAGGTCCCCCGTATGGTTGGCCAACCGCTCCAGTTCAAGGGCGATGGCCCTCACCATCCAGTCGTGGGCGGTGATCTTGGCGCCCCTTAAACCTTCCAGGTTTTGGCAATAGGCCCAGGTATGGGCGATGGTGGAATCGCCCGAGACCGCCTCCATCTGGTAAAGGGAATCCTTCCGGGGCCCCCGGATCAGGGCTTCCTCCACGCCCCGGTGCTGGTAGCCGAGCGAAATCTCCAGGTGAAAAACCTCTTCCCCGTGGCATTGGAACCTGAAATGGCCGGGCTCGATGACGCCCGCGTGGACCGGGCCGACCGCGACCTCATGCACCTCATCGCCCTTGACCCGGTAAAAGTCCATGAGGCCGATCGGCGGCACCCCGCGGGCGGAGGGAGTCTTATCGATGGTGCCGGTGAATCTCACGGGCTTCA
Organism: candidate division FCPU426 bacterium; assembly: GCA_963849485.1. GTDB lineage: Bacteria > Oederibacteriota > Muellerivitia > Muellerivitales > Muellerivitaceae > CAVTWJ01. The sequence continues at coordinate 216,935 of CAWKIF010000079.1, forward strand.
ACCAGGGATGGCCCTCGGGGGTGAGCCCGAATTGCTCGGCGATCTCCCTCTCAAAAAGGTGCACTTGGGGACAATCGGGCGTGAGGGACGGGAAAGCTTTCTCACGGACGTTGGTCTTGAAAACGAGGAGCCGGTTGTTGGGATCGTCGGCGAAAACCGCCACCAAGTCCACCCCGGTTCCATCCTCCGGGATGGCCCCAAAAAAGGAAGCCACCCGAAAACCCTTTTCAACGCCATGGCGCATGCAATTCTGAAAATCGCCGAATCCCAGGGCGGGGATTCGCCCATAGTCCACGGAAGAGCCGTTGGCGAGGATGACGAAATGTTCCAGGGGGGTCATGAGGGGATACTCCAATCGTTCACCGCGTCCTGGATGAGTTTCATCACGGGATCGGGGATATAAAGACCCATGAGCAGGACCAGGCCCATCAAAACCAAGGGTGGCAGGACCGTGAGAAAGGTCTCGCGATAGTCCGTGGCCTTGGCCGCGTCTGAGGGTTCACCCAGGCAAACCGCCAGCACCGTACTGCCCATGCCCATAAAAACCACCATCTGGAGGAAAAGAAAAACGCCCCCCACGATGTATTGGTGGTTCTCGAAGGTGGATCTCAAAATCGTGAACTCGCTCAAGAAAGGCCCGAAGGGCGGCGAGCCGGTGACGGCGATAAACCCGGCCAGGAACAGCGGGCCCGAGACCGGAAGACGGCGGAGGGCCCCCGAAACGTCGTCGCGCGACTTGCTGTGGTAGGCGCTGTAGAGGTTCCCCGAAACGAGAAAGAGCATCCCCTTCGTCAGGGCGTTGTTGATGAGATGGAGGAAGGAGCCGAAAATCCCGATCCCGCCCATGCTGATCCCCAAGACCAAAATTCCCATGTTCTCCACGCTCGAGTAGGCCAGCATGCGCTTGAAATCCTTTTGCCGGGCCATGAAGACGGCCCCGAAGGCGATGGACAAGAGCCCCAGCGCCAAAAGGGACCGGTCCGCGAAGGCCCCCTCGCCCGCGGCATGGAGGATCTTCGTGACCCGCAGGATCGCCAGGAACGCGCAGTTCAAAAGCGCGCCCGACAGGAGGGCGGAGACCAGGGCGGGGGATTCGCTGTGCGCGTCGGGAAGCCAGGTGTGCATGGGGGCCAGCCCCATCTTGGTCCCGTAGCCCACCAAAAGGGCGGCGAAGGCGGCGTGAAGCCAGGGTTTGGAAAACGAACCCGCCGAGCGCGCCAGGTCGTCCATCATTAAGGTCGTGGGGCCGCCTCCCGCAAGGGAGGCGTAGGCCATGAAGAAAGTGCCCAAGAGGGCCAGGGCGATGCCGACCGAGCAGATGAGGAGGAATTTCCAGGCCGCCTCGATGGCCCGGTTGTTGTGGTTGAAGTATATCAGGGGGGCGCTTACCAGCGAAGTGGCCTCAATGCCGACCCACATGAGTTCCAGCTGCCGGGAGAGGGCGACCAGCGACAGGAGAGCCAAAAGAAAAAGCAGGCAGGCGCAAAAAACGCGGTTGGACTTTTCCAGCGTCTTCCCCAGGTAGGACGGGGCATAGGACAGGCAGGCGAAAAACAAAAGGGAGACGACCGCCAATACCAGTTTCCCGAGGGGGTCCAGGAAAAGCCACCCCTGGGCCGCCGACAGGTTGTTTTGACCCAGCGCGCACAAGACCAGGACCAAATGCGCCCCCGAGAATACCGGGAGAAACAGGGGCCGGAACCGGTTGGAGGGGAAAAGATAGGCCGCCGCCCCACCTATGAAAGGAACGAAGAAAATGAAATAAAGCATGGGCCTAATCCTTTAGGGAAGTCAATTTATTGGAGTCCAGGGACGAGAATGCCTTTTGGATGTGGTTCAAAATGATGCCGAGGACGAAAATACAGACGAACAGATCCAGCAGCACCCCGACTTCCGCAAGGAACGGCATGGTCTCCAGCAACAGCAGGGCGAAAACGAAGATCCCGTTCTCGAGGATCAAAAACCCCACCACCTGGGTGATGGCCTTGTGGCGGGTGGTGAGCATGATGAACCCGGTCAAGATCGTGGAAAAGGAACCGGGCAGGATGAGGGTGGCCTTGTGCAGTGGCATCAGGGGGAGATGGCCCGCATAGAGGAGCCCCAAAATAGTCCCGAAGGCTCCCAAAAGCATCGAAGGGATGAAACCCAGCAAGGGTTCCACCTCGCGGCGGATTTTCACGTCCCGCATGGCCTTGAAAAGGAGGGAGGGGATCAAAAAACCCTTGATGGCGATAATGGCCAGGCAGAGAAAGGGGATGTGGATTTCCCCCACGCCCTCCATCATCAGGGGCATCAGGCCCAGCAAGAGTCCCTGGGCCGCCGAAAGGCGGATGACCGTGCCGATTTGGCTGGTTCCCAGGGCGAGAAAATTCACCAGGACCAGCACGATGATGAGTGAATTGATTCCAGCGTCCATTAAATCACCTCACTAAAAGGATGAAACCAAAAGCCGACAACAGGCAGGCGGAAACCAAAAGGTTGGGGATGTACTTGAGCCTCAACCGCGCCATGAAGGATTCCACAAGGCCGACCCCCACCGACAGGAACCCCATTTCGAGAATGAAGGAAAACCAATCCTCCAAAGTCGAGGTGTCCCAGGGAAGGGCCACGTCCATCACCAGGGCGGCCATCAAGAGCAGCTTCATCGAGGACCCGTGCAGGATGAGCCCGAGGGCGGGCCCGCTATGGTCCAACACCATGACCTCATGGACCATGGTCAATTCCAAATGCGTGTTGGGATCGTCAAACGGGATGCGGCTGTTCTCGGCCAGAAGCACGATGAACCAGGCGACGGAGATGAGGATCAGGGAGGCGATCTTTTCCGGGCCCACCCTGAAGTTCTCGCCCAGGACCATATCCGACAGGCAATAGGTCTGCGAAAGCCTCGCGAGCGCCAGAAAACCGAAAAACAGGGCCGGTTCGGCGAAGGACGCGAAGGAGACTTCCCGGGAGGCCCCCATGCCCTCGAAGGAAGAACCCGTATCCAGGGCGGCGCATGCCGTGAAAAACCTCCCCAGGGCCAGGATATAGGCCAGGAAGATCATGTCTCCCTGGAATGCCAAGGGCGCCCGATGGTGCCCCAGGGGGACCACCAGCGAGGCGGTGAAGACCGAGATCCATCCCACCCAGGGCCCCGCGAGGAAAACCCAGGAGGTTGTGCGGCTAAGGACCATTCCCTTGCGGAAAAGTTTGTTCAAATCAAAATAAACCTGGAAAAGCGGGGGCCCCACCCGACCGGCGATGAGGGCCTTTGTCTTGTTGATGATGCCCAGCAGCAGGGGCGACAGGAACAGGACCAGGGACAAGTGGATCAAATCATTCAGTATCGTCACGGTTTCCTACCTCCAAAGAATGAAAAACGCCAGGGCCATAAAAATATAGAAGACATAAGCCTGCAAATATCCGACCTGCAGGTACTTGGACCAATTAAAAATCCACTGGATAGCCCTAATCAGCGGATAGAGGATCCGGTCCAGGACGGTTTCGGGAACATGGCTGTGGAAGGAACCCCCTTTTGGGAAATTCCCCTTGATGTGGACGGAACTTTTATCGGGAAGCAAGATCCATTTGAAAAAATCCACCAGGGTTTGGGCGTAGGAGGATGCGGTGTATTGCATCGAAGGGGCCGGTTGGATGTATCCGCAATCCCAGGTCAAAACAAGTGAAGGCGCCTCCACCCCCTTGGGCCGTCGGTTGAGCCAATACAATCCGATGAAAAAAAACGCCAAAAGGGAAATTCCGATACCCGAAAGAACGTTTAAGGGTTCGCATTCAGCAAGCGTAGGGACTGCCGCCGGTAAGGATTCCCAGGACCGGACCACGGATTCCAAAAGGGGCGCCACCGTTTGGGGGAACAAGCCGATCCAAAAACAAAGGGACCCGAGCAAAACCATGGGAAATAAAATAGCCCTTCCCCCTTCCCTCGCCTCGGGTACGGAAGGCGTCCGGGGCGAGCCCAGAAAAACGGCCCCGTAAACCTTAGTGAAACAGGCTAAAGCCAGGGCCCCCGTCATGGCCAATGCGGGCACGCCCATCCACAAGCCAAAGTTCGTTTCCAGCCCCGGCAAAGTCAGGGCCTTGAAAAACCCCAGGAAAATTAAAAACTCGCTGATGAATCCGTTCAAGGGGGGGAGGCCGCAAATGGCCGCCGAGCCGACCAGGAATAAAAGGGAGGTCCGGGGCATCTTCTTCCCCACACCCCCCATTCGGTCTATTTCCCGCGTATGAAGGGCATGGATCACTGACCCCGCGCCGAGGAAAAGCAGGGATTTGAATAAGCCGTGGTTCCAGACGTGGAGCAGGGCTCCCGCCATGCCGAGCAAAACCAGGTCGCTCCTCCCCATGGTCTTGCCGATGAGGGCCAGCCCCAACCCCAGGAAGATGATCCCGATATTTTCCACGCTGTGATAAGCCAGCAGCCTTTTGAGATCGTGCTGTCCCAGGGCGAAAGCCACTCCCAGCACGGATGAAAGAATCCCCAGCACGATCAGGAGCGTTCCCCACCAGAGGGGCGGGTTTTCGAAAAGCCAGCATATCCTCACCATGCCATAGACCCCCACTTTGAGCAGGACCCCCGATAAAAAGGCGGAAACATGGCTGGGGGCGTTCGCGTGGGCGGAAGGCAGCCAAACGTGGAGGGGAAACAGGCCCGCCTTCAAGCCAAAAGCCAACAGGGCCAGCAGGAAAAGGCCGTCGGCGCCGGAAGCGGAGATTTCCCCCGCCTTCAAGGGAAGGATTTCAAAGGTCCCTTTCGCTTGGCGAAGAAAGGCGAAAAAGGCGAAAAGGAAAAGAGTGGAAAAATGGGTGGCGACGAAATAAACCCATCCGGCCTGCCGGGTTTCCTTTTTTTCATCCTCGGTAGTGATAAGGAAAAAAGCCGAGAGGGCCATGACCTCCCAGGAAAACAGGAAAAAGATGGAATCATGGGCGACCACCACCAGGGCCATCCCCACCGCGAGGAAACCGTAGAAAAACCTCAGCTTCCGGCCGTTTTCGGGATGGAGGGTTTGCTTCCAATATTCAAGCCCATAGAGGGAGCCCAAGGCGGAAATAAGGAAGATGCTGACCAGGAAAACGGAGGCGAGGGGGTCGATCAGAAAAGAAATTTTACCCCCGCAAACCGAAAGGGGCAGGGTCCATTCTTCGCTCACGCCATGGATCAGGGAGGTGAAAGCCACGATCAAACCCGCCGTCGACCCTAGGCAAAATAAGGGGATGGAAAGAAATTGTCCGCCCATGGATGAACGGTTGAAAAACAATCCGGGAACGCCGCTGAAAGCGGCCAGTCCCAGGGCGGTATAAAGCAGGAGAGGCGTCATGGCAGGCTCCAACTACCCCAGCAAAGGGCCACGAGGAAGATGACTACAATATATAGAAGATAAATGGAGGTTCGGCCCTGTTGGAGCTTCAAAAGCACCGAAATCCTGTCGCCCCAGGTCCGGATGGACGGAATAAGAATTCCGCCCAGAATGCGGTCAAAGGGAAGGGTGGCAAACCAGGATTTTCCGGGTAAAGGTCCCTTCACGTTCGGCAGGTGGATCCGGAATGGAATGGCCCACCGATAGACCCCCGAGAGGATTTCCCCAAAAGAGGAGGCCGTGTATTGCAACCGGGGAGAAGTTGGATCGATATATCCGCAGCTCCAAGTCTCCAAAACCTGGGGCTGTTCGTTAAGGGTCTTTTTTTTCTTCAGGGCCAACCATCCGATTCCGGCTCCCAAAACGACAAACAACGATAGGTTCACCTGGGCCAGAATCCCCAAGGGAACCAGGGTCTCGAGGGAGCTCGGGACGGTCCCCGTTTCCCAGGTTTCCATCGCCTTCCCCAACATGGAAAGAATCCGTCCGGGAAGAAAGCTCAATCCCAGGCAGGCGCCCAACAGCAGGGATAAGGAAAGGATCATGAACCCCTTCTTTTCCTGATCGTGGGGGTTTAATGAAAATCGGGGCGATCCCAGGAACAGGGTTCCAAAAGCCCTCACGAAACAAACCACGCTTAAAGCCCCAATCAGGGCCAATCCCCCGATCGCCAAAGTCCCGAGGAGGGCGTGAAATAGGGATCCACCGGCCGACAGGTGGAAAAGCCCCTGGTAGAGAATCCATTCGCCGATGAACCCGTTTAAGGGGGGAAGTCCGCAAGCCGCGCAGGAGGCAAGGACAAAAGCCAACCCCGTGAGGGGAAAAATCGTGATCAAGCCACCCAGGTGGTCCATCCGGCGGGTGTGGCAAGCGTGCAAAACCGAACCCGAACAGTAGAAAAGCGCGGTCTTGAACAGGCTATGGTTCAGCAGGTGAAAGAGCGCCGCCATCATCCCCAACTGGAGCAAAAGCCCGTTCCCCGAGGAACGCCCGATCGAAGCGAGCCCCAAACCCATGAAGATGATCCCGATATTCTCGATACTGCTGTAGGCCAGCATGCGCTTCAAATCGCTTTCACCGACGGCCAGAAGGATTCCCAGGACACCCGATAGGATCCCCATCCCCATCATCAGGACTCCCCACCATAGGGGGGGATGCGAAAGGTAACCCAGGACACGAATGATCCCGTAAATTCCCATATTCAACATCACGCCCGACATGATTCCGGAGACATGGCTGGGGGCGCTGGAATGGGCCCGGGGAAGCCAAAAATGAAAAGGCATGAGCCCGGCCTTGAAACCGAATCCGAAAAGGGCCAATAAAAATAGGGCGGAGCAGCGAAAATCCACCGTCGAATCCAGCGGAAGAACCGACCAATCGAAGGTTCCCAGCAGGTTTCGCATCAAGAGAAACATCACCATGAGCGCCGCAAGCCCCAGATGGGCCGAAACCCAATAGATCCAGCCGGCTTGTCTTGCGTTTTTTTCCTTGTCCTCCACAACAATCAAAAAATAAGCGGCAACCGCCATGATTTCCCAGCCCACCAAAAAAAAGACGCTGTTGCGGGCCAGGAGGAGCAGGCCCATCCCCAAGGAAAGAAAACCGTAAAAGAACCTGAGTCTCGTCCCACTTTCCGGATTCTCTGATTGTTTCCAGTATTCCAGACCGAAGAGGGCTCCCAGCCCGGAGACGAGATAAACGGGGATCAGGAAAAAAGCCGTTAAACCGTCGAGCTCTAGGACGATGGAACCTCCCGGAACCTGCCAGGGCAGGCCGAGAGAGACCGGGATCCCCTTGGAAAACCAAACCCCCAAACCGATTGCCCCGCAGAGGGAGAAAAGGAGGGTCAGGACAGCGGAAAGATTCTGTCCGAGGTTGGATTGTCGCTTGAAGGGGAGGGCGGCGAATTCGCCGAACCCCAATCCCGCAAACGCCATGAGCACTAAAATCAAACTCATAGAAATGACGATTCCTTTCCCGTCTCAAACCTTTATCGTTTATCCAACTGATCCTTCAGAATCGCCAGCCGGTCCATGATTTTCACCTGGGCCGCGCGGGCCAGGACCAAATCGGAAAATTCCTTGTCCCGGAGCGCGAAGCCCAGCCTCTCCAGGAAATGCAAATGCATCCGGATGCTGGGGGAAAGAATGACGAACAGGACAGAAACCGGAGGCCGGCCAGGTTCCCCGAACGGAACCGGATTTTTTAAATAACAAAGGGCCACCATGGGCTTCGCCACATGGAGCAAAATCGGGTGCCGGGCATGGGGTATGGCGATTCCATTTCCCAAATCAGTGGAGCCTTCTTTTTCACGGGAAAGAATCATCTGGTAAACCAGCTCCCGGTCTTCTTCCAATGGGATTTTCAGGAAATTCACGATATTTTTGAAAATACCGGGTTTATCCGTCCCCTCGATATTTTCGTAAATCCCGCCCTCTTCTAATGCCTCTTTTAAAGAAGGCAGGTCCACCCCATTTGGTATGAGGACGGGAACCCCGTTTTCGTGGGCCCAATCGATCAATTTCATGCGGTTGAAATGGTACCGGCCGTTGAAACGGGTGGTCGGAAGGTCTTTCTTCTCAATCCAGTCGAAGAGGGTGTCTTCCGTAATTTGCAGGAATTCAGAGGCTTCTTTAACCGTCCACTGCATGTTGATCCCCCTGTGGGCAGGCCATCAATGGATTTATGAAAGGCATCATCGGTTACCTTTCGTTGCCAATTTTTCCTCGACCTGTGCGGCTTGAGCCAAAATTTCATCGCGCAGCGCCTGCTTCTGGATTGCTTCCTTGAAGGCGGGATCCCGCAAGGCAAAGGTAAGCCGCGAAAGCAGATGCAGGTGCGATTTGATGGTCGGGCAGACGAGCGTAAAGAGGGCGAACACAGGTTTTCCGTCCAGTGCCGCGAAATCGATTGGATTCTCCAGGAAGCAAAGGGCGACCTGGGGAGTTTCCAGGTGAAGAATAACGGGGGTCCGCACGTGGGGGATCGCTATTCCATCCCCGGTCGCGGTAGTGGCCAGCTCTTCCCGGGCCAGGAAAATTCGAAGAAGGTTGTTACGGTCCGTGCCGTCCGGCAGACGCAAGCTTTCGACGACCTCACGGAGGGCGCCAGCCCTGTCCTTCCCGCCAACACGGTAAAAAATCCCACCGTTTCGGAGGGCTTCCACCAAAGTGGGTAGATGTAATTCCCTGGCTTCCTCGGTAAGGACGATATCCTGGGCGACTTCAATGCGCCTCGCCGTGGCCCATTCGAGGATTTCCAGGCGATTGAACCGAAATTGGTCGCCTAATCGATAGGTAGGGATATGGCCGCTTTTCACCCATCGGTAGATGGTTTTCTCTGAAACATTGAGAATTTTTGTAACGTCTCTGACGGTAAGTTGCATTCCAGACTCCGTAAACTGAGTCTAAAATAACACAATTAAACATAATGTCCAGAGATGAGACTAATAGGTATAAATGTCCTATATGGGATATATTTGTCCTGATATATCTTTCATACGGATTGGATTTTTCTTATTCTTATCTCGTTTCAGCACCGGATAAGATCCTGAGTTAAATAGTAGCTATCAGTAGTTCTTCCGAATGATTGGGCGGGCGAAGACCGTCGGTTCTGCCGGAGAAATAACACTCAGCCAAGTTAGCCGCCGATACATGCCTTACTTCCTTAAAACCGGCCTTTCGGGCCAGTTCCAACATCTCTTCCGGCGTGAAGAAACTGATAAAAGGCGTCCCGCTGGCCGCCGCCCCCTTTTGAGCCCTCTCCAACCCGGGACGGATCTCGGGGTCCGCGAGTTCCAAGGGGAGAAGAAAGGTCGTGGCGAAGGTGGACCCGGGGGCGAAAGACGCTACCTGGCGCAGCATGGCCAAGATCGCTTCCTTCGTGAGGTACATGCTGACACCGGTGGAGACCACGACCGCCGGCCGATCGGGATCAAACCCAGATACCTTCAGCCGGTCCCACCAGGAATCTCCCGACTCGAAATCGACCGAAACGAAACTCAACCACTCAGGAACGCCGTAGCCCAGTTCAATGAGACGCTGACGCTTCCAGGCCTGGGGGCCGGGGGGATCAACCTCGAACACTTTCAGCCTCGAGGCGATTTCAGGACGGCGCTGGGCGAAGGTATCCAACCCAGCACCGAGGATCACATATTGGCTGACTCCCTGGTTGGATTGTTCCGCCACCAGGTCCTCGATGAACCGAGCGCGGGCTAAAATGGAAGCCCGGAAAGGTTTCGTGAAGACCGGGTTCATATCCGGGCGTTGGCGCCAGCCCTCCTCGGGAGCCGCCAGTTGGAGGCCGATTTCATCCGTTAGGACATGGGGCGGCGCATCGACTTGGACATGCAGGGCCCGCCACAAGGCGACCCGAACCGCCGTGCTATCCGGCGCTACGGCATCTTTATTCCCCATTCCAAAACCTCCCCACCGAAACAATCCTCAAACTTTAGAAAAAATCACCGCGCCCAATTGTCCTCCAAACCCGTAAGAAAGCGAAAGAACATGGTCGACTTTTTCTTTCACCCCTTCGACCGGAACCAGTTTGATTTGGCATTCGGAGTCTTGTTTTTGAAGGCCCTGATTGGGGAGCAATTTGCCCTCAAGGAGGGCCATGATAGAAAGTATGGCCTCCACGCTTCCGGCCGCCCCGAGAAGATGACCGGTCGCCCCCTTGGTGGAGCTGACCCAGGTTTGATCCCCAAAAACCTCCCGAATGGCCTTAGATTCCACGAGATCGTTGAACCGGGTGCCGGTTCCGTGGGCGTTGATATAACCGATGGCCTTGGGTTCCAACCCAGCCTTCGCCAGCGCTTTTCGGATGACGAGGACGATCGATTTTCCCGAAGGGTCCACTTCCAGCGGGGTGTGAGCATCCCCCGCCAGGGCCCAGCCCGATAGGCGGGCCAGGGGTTTGGTTTTTCGCTTTTTGGCCTTCGATTCCTTTTCAACGACTAGAACCCCCGCTCCCTCCCCCATTAAAAAACCGTCCCTTTCGACATCAAAGGGGCTGGGCCCCCCGTTTTTTTCACTGATCAAACCCATCTGCTGGAATCCGGCATATATAAGAGGGTGGATGGAAGATTCGGTGCTGCCCGCCAGCACTGCGTCGCATTCGCCATCCTCAATCAAGCGGGCGGCCAGAACCAGGCTTCCGATACCCGTGGAACAGGCGGAAGAAACGGATAAGGCGGGGCCTGAAAACCCGAACTCCTGCGAAAGAAGGCCGCCGGCGGCATGGGGGAAAAAGTCGGAAAGAAAGTCCCAATCGGTGGCAGTGGGGTCCGAGGCGGCTTCCAACAGGCTCCAAAGACCGCCTTTGCTGGATGAAAAGGTCGTACCGATGCGGTCTGGGGGCACCTTGAAAAGACCCGCTAGTTTCCAAGCCTCCAAAGCCGCGACATAACCTAATTGAAGGGAACGGTCCCGCTGTAAAAGCCCGCGGGGAATCCAGACCTCAAGCGCCTGGGCCGCCCGGGGCCATTCAAAACCCTGCCATTCGGGGCTGTTCAAGGGGGTGCGGGACCATTCCCCCGCCAAGATCCGGGAAAAGCTATTAGCCGAATCCGCCCCCAGGGGCGTGACCATGCCGTAGCCCGTTACCACCAGAGGGCTCATAACCAGCCCGGCAGGCGGGAATCCAGGTTAAAGACCTGCCCTGAAACGTTTTGGCTTTCGGCCAGCCAAAGAACAAAAGCGCCTACCTCGTCCAAGTCCGTTCCCCGCCCCAAAAGGTGCCTGGAAAGAATGGCTTGCTCGGCTTCCGGCGACAAGCCTTCCGCCAGGCGGGTCTTGTGAAAACCAGGGTTCACCACATTCACCCTGATATTCCGGGAGCCGTATTCCCGGGCCAGGTTTCGGGCTAGCCCCACCAGCCCCGCCTTGGCGGAGGTGTAGGCGCCCTGCCCGATATTGCCTGTGGAAGCCACGATGGAAGATATGAAAATCAATTGTCCGCCCCCCGCCTTCATCATGGGTTTGAGGAGGGCTTGGGAAAGGAGAAAAGCGCCCTTGAGATGAACATCCAGAGTTTCGTCCCACTGGGACTCTTCCAGGTTCAAAAGACGAGCGTTGATGGTGATACCGGCGTTATGGATGGCGCATTCAATGGAGTTACGCCTCGACAGGACCCCTTCCACCCAGTTTTGCACTTCCTGGGCCTGGGTGACATCGCAACGGGTGATTTCGGTTTCGGGGCGAATGTCCCGGAGGACTTCACGGGCCTGGACGGCGGAAGGCTCATCCTGGTGATAGCAGGTCTCGACCGCCCAGCCCTTACGGGCGAAGGCTTTCGCGAGGGCCAGCCCGATGCCCCGGGTGCCGCCGGTGATCAAAACTGTCGGCATGAATTCCCCGCTCCCCTAAAACAAACTTAGAACATCAAAGTCTTAACCCACCGCCAAGACGCCAAGGCGTCAAGAAAGGCAAAACAGATCGAGATTTTTATATTTTTTCAGGTTTCCAAATCATTGTTGTTCTTGGCGCCTTGGCGTCTTGGCGGTAAAAAGGGTTCAATCCGCCGGGCCCACGACACTTGAGATCCAAGAGAAGAGGGCCAGCCCGCCCACCAACAAAAGGAGGAGTGTAAAAAGCATCGGCAGGACGACCCAGAATAAGAACCCGATGGTCAGCGCCCTTTTGCCGACCTTTCGAGCTTCCTTGGATTCGAGGTCATAAAACAAAATCCCGATCAAGATGCCGGCCATGGGGATAAACAAGGAAAACAGATACCAGCCCCAGCGGAAACCCCAAATGGGATGGACTTCTTGAGTCGAATCGGCCCCGGCGCTCACGGGAGCGGGAAGGGGTTGGGGTTTTTGGAGTACCTCTTTGGCGGTCAGAATCTTTCGCGGACGGGGCGTCATTAAAACACCTTGAAGAGAAGGGCTAAGACCAACCCCAAGACCCCGAACATCGACACCGGGAGGAGGACATAAACATAAGCCGATACTTTGGAACAACTGAGCATTTCGCTGGAACCGACCACTTGAAAGAAAAAAACCGCCAAGGCGGCCCACTTCCCCACCAGGAAGGCCAGGGCCATCGCCGCCAATCCGCCGCAGGAATAAAAGACCAGCTTTTGCAAGTCCAGGAACGGAAGTTCCGCCCCCAAAAGCGAGGCCGTCAACTGGATGAAGCCCGCCCACAAAAAACCGCTTAAAAGCACCCCGAAGGGAAGGGCGATCAAGAGGGCCACCGTGACGAAGGCCACGATGGAGAGGGTTCCCCCCGACAGGGCCTCCTGCAGTCCCAGTTCCACTGCGACCAAAATGGCCGTGAGCGCGGCGAAATTGGAGGCCGGTTGGGAGTCGGTTTCCAGGGCCGCCGCCGAGTAAAACTCGCCGGGCCGGGTCCAAAGCATCAAGAGTTTTCGGAAATAGTTCTTCATAAGAAGCCCAAGTTTAGCACAAAGATGTTCCCGTCAAGAGCCGGGTCAGGGCAAAAAAAAGCGCCCTCCCCCGCGAGGGAGAGGGCGCTTTCAACCATGCGTTATTAATCGCCGAGGCGTTCGATCGCCTCGTCCCAGGCGTCGTCCAGGTCATCCACATCCCCCTCGTTGATGACTTCCACGAGAAGTTTGCGCAGGCGGGGCGCCAAGGCCTCATCCATGTCGTTTTCCTGGAGAATTTCTTTCACTTCATCCAGGGTCAGGTTTTCGAGGAAATCCTCGGCTTCGGCTTGGAAAAGTTTCTTGCGGTCCGAGTCGGAGGCTTTAGTAGGAGAATCCTCGTCATCCTCCTCGTCGTCATCGTCATCCTCTTCATCTTCTTCGGCTTCGTCGAGGCCGATGGTCTCCTCTTCGTCCTCGTCCTCATCTTCCTCATCATCCTCCAGCTCATCCTCTTCTTCGACGGAATCTTCGTCGTCATTTAACTCGTCATCATGGCGGCGTTTGGGTGACACAGCTTCCCTCCTTGAATTTAAAGGTGGCCCCAGGCAGATGCCGGGGTTGGATGGGCCTCATGGTTACCTGTGGAGGTACCCGCTGTCAACAGAAACTCAACCGCCCAAATCCCGGTGCCGGCGCAAATTTTCCCATATGTTACGATCCACGATTTCCACCCCGGTAAAGCGGGCCAAGGCCTGGGCTTCCCGGCTGGTATCACAGGTGACCATCAACAAACCGCGGTGGCAAAATTCCGACTTCATGATATGCCCAAACTCGCTTACCTGTTCCTGGGACACTCTTTCCCCCGCGGGATACTGCAGGGCCATCACGGCGAATTTTCCCCCCGTCACCGGATGGGGATGTTCCGCCACCGCCACCACCGCCCCGCCCGGAGCCCGTCGGATGCGCGAAACCTGGAAACCCATGCTTTTCAAGAACTGGTCCACCTCTTCCTGGAAGGCCAGGATCGACATGGAGCTCAAATCCATCACCACGCCCCGCTCATCCACCACCCGGATCTGCCAGCGGGTCTCGTAGGGAGGGCCTTCAAGGAGTTCCCGCAGTTTTTTGCCATCCACCAGGTCCACGGCTAAATTCCGGGAAATATTGCGGGCTTCCTCAGTGTATTCGGAGGTCACGAAATAGATCCCCCTCCGGCAGGATTCTTCCCGGGCGACTTCATCCAGTTCCCTCACCAGGTCGGCGTGTACCTGGGCCGCGGCAGGAAATTGGCGGGCCAGAACCAGGAAACTTCCGCCCAAAACCGGGTGGGTAAAATCCGCCTGGACCTGGAGGGTTCCGCCGGGCACCTTCTTCACCCGGGCCGACTCAAAACCCATCTTGGTCAGCAACCCCACGATCAGGCTTTGAAACTGGGCCAGGGGCATGTCGTTGAGCTGGCGGTTCTTGAGGGTGTCGATGGGGACGATCTCGTCCAGGGGAGGAGGCTCTGCGGGCTTCTCCCAGCCATCCTCTTTTTTTACAACAGGGGTTTCATAACGCACATTCAATTTAGGGGCGTTTTCCCTGAGTTTCTCCAAAAGTCGGGCCGTCTTGCTCTCCCCCTCGGGGATAGGCTCCACCTCCATGCCGTCGTTGTAACGGAAATCAAACGAGGACAACACCTTGAAGGGGCTTAATTTTTTCTTATCAAGTTGGGCGTAGACTTCCCGGGTGGCCCGGACGCTCAAGACCGGCCCATCGTAATACTTGGCTTTCCCGCTGATGAATTGCATCATCCCATCCACAATGACCGCGGGAATGCTTTCGGACAGCGTGAAAACCAAATCCGTTATGGCAAGGGTATCCACCAGCAATTTATCGCGGAAAAGCTTGAAGTTGACGTCCACATTCCCTCCCTGCTCGGTATTGAACCGCGCGGTGTTGAACCGGACCCTTGGGACGGTATCGGTTACGTGAATAGACATGATGTCCAACCCCTGGATTTTTTCAGCGGCAAAATAGCGAAACACCTCATCAAAATTACCCATGGCTCCTTTGCGCAATAAATCGCGTTTTTCATCCATACGATGGCGTTGATAGCGGATTTCGTCATGATCCTTCTTCTTTTTTTCTTCCTGAAGGTTGGCGAAGCGGAAAAACAGGCTTAATAAAATGATCATCGCAAAACCGCCGATCATCAAGCCCGGCACGGGATTCGCCTCGGTGTAAGCCCAAAAGTCGTTGAAAAAGGTTCGAACCACCCCAAGCAAAAAACCAAACCAAAGGAGGATGAGCAAAAAGAGGATCAGCGCGGCCGCGGCCAAGCCCCCGAACTCGGCCTCCGCTTCGGAGTGGCCCTGGGCCAAGAGGGTTTGCCTGACATGTCGGGCCCCGGGCAGGAGGAGCAGTTTGGATTTGATCGTCTCGAAATTCATAACTCGAATCATCCCCGAGCGGATTGGAAAGACGCCGGGTTCATGTTAAAGTCGCCAACCAAGGGAGGCAAGCATGGATTTCATGAAACGGCTTGAGAAAATCATGGGGAAACTGCGGGGACCGGGCGGCTGCCCCTGGGACCGCAAACAAACCCACAAGAGCCTGAAGCCCTATCTTTTGGAAGAAGCCCACGAGGTCTTGGAAGCCATCGATTCAGGCGACACGGAACACTTGAGGGAGGAATTGGGCGATTTACTTTTGCAGGTAGTGTTTCACGCCCAATTGGCCAAAGAAAAACACAAATTCAACTTTCAAGAAGTGGCCCAAACCATCGGTGACAAGCTTTTGCGCCGCCACCCGCATGTCTTCGGAAAATCAAGCCGGAAAATCAGCGACATCAACCGCAAATGGGAAGAGCTGAAAAGGGAGGAAAAGCCCAACCGCAAGTCGGCCCTGGACGGCCTGCCCCATACCCTGCCCGCGCTTTTAAGGGCCCAGCGCATGCACGAAAAGATCACCAAAAACACTCCCTCCCCCAACGGGAAGACCTACCGGGAACTGCAAACCGCCTGGAGGAACCTGCAAGAAGGCATGAAGGGGTCGCAATTATCCAAGGAAAAAGCGGCGGGGGAATTCCTGCTGAAATTCGCCCAGTACGCCCATGATGAGGATATTCACGCGGAGATGGTCTTAAAAAAAGCGACATCGACGTTCGAGAAAAACTTCAAGAAATCAGAAAAGAAACCAGTTTAGGAAAATTCGAGTTCCCGCCACGAACTATTGTTTAGCCTGGTATACCTTCATTTCCGGAAAGGCCAGGGCGGTCAAGGACCCTCCGTAAACGCATCCCGTATCCAGATTGATCCTATCCCTGGTCAAATCCAGCGTTTCCACCGGGGTATGGCCATGAACGATCTTTTTGGAGGTCGGGCGGGGATCCTGTAAAAATTTGCGACGAATCCATAAGAGGTCATCCTGTTCCTGTTTGTCCAATGGCGAATCGAGATTAACACCCGCGTGGCAAAAGAAATAATCCGGCGTCTCGTAGGTAAGGGGCAGTGAGTTGAAAAACTCCGCGTGCGAGGGCGGGATATTGGACTGGAGTACCATGTGGGCCCCTTCCCCCCTGACCTCGTCCATTTTTTCAGGCGGGACATAGGATTGAAGCGTCTGCAAGCCGCCGTTCAAGAGCCAGTTGGAAGCGGTCATGGAGTTGGGGGTGCCCAGCCATTCCAGAAGCATTTGCTCGTGGTTGCCCCTGAGGAAACGCCAGTTGGGCTGTTGGTTTTTCAAAAGGTAATCCAAGACGCCCTTGCTGTCGGGGCCGCGGTCGATGTAATCCCCCAGAAAGACGACCTCATCCTCCGGCTTGAGGGGCAGCTGGCCGATTAAATCCGTCAAAGCCTTCAAACAGCCGTGGATGTCGCCGATGGCGTAAATCAATTCCCTCTCCAATCTGATGGGCGGTTAAGCCCTTCGACGGGCCCTTAAGGGCTCAGCCGCCAAATCACGGGAAAACCAATAGGCCCCCCATTGACTCAATCCCAGCAGCACCAAAGCGACCCTCAGGCCCACATCCCCAAATTGGTAAAGACCAAACCAGAAAAGGGCCAAGCCCAGGAGGCGTCCTAATGCCAATGGTAGCTCACGCAGGGTGAAATATTCCAGCTTCCTCTGCTTGGAATCCCGCTCGCGCTCGATCACATTGAAGGAAATGGCCCCAAATCCGATCTGGTACCAAGTGGCCCCGATGGAGTAAAGGATCGCGAAAACCAATAGGGTCAGGGCGCCCATGCTCATAGCGAGGATCAGGGTGGAAAGGATGATCAAGAGGGAGGACCAGGCCATCCCCGCCTTCCTTTTCTGGTAACCCTCCCACCGAGAGAGCACATAGGCCGTCACGACCGCCAAAAAGGTTGAGAGGGTGTTGAAATTCCCCACTGCCAATTCGTTGTTCCAGACCTTGTAAACAAAAAGGCTCATCACAAACCAGAAAACTCCGCCTCGAATGCCAGAAAAGAACCAGGCCGTCAGCAAGCCTTTCCAATCCCGGCTCCATTCATATCCCAAAACCTTGCGGACATTAAAACCGGCAGTGATATGGGGCACTTTCAAGCGGAAGCTTTGAAAGATCAACCCGATATAGATAAGAAGAGTGAACCCGAAAATCAGGTAATATCCGACGAGGGAAACATTTAAGGAACCCAACCCCGTATTAAAGGAGGCGATGACCCAGCCCGCCAGCATGGGGGCGGGAATCTTCATGATGGAACTGAGGAGGAGGTAGAGGGAGAAGAAGTAGTCTCGGTCCTTAGGGATCGTCAGGTCCATCGTGAGGGCGTGCTGGCCCAGATAGTAGAACCCGATAGCCAGACCGCTCAAGATCCCCAAAGCCACGGCATGCTCTGCGGCCGCTTCACGAAGAATCAGGACCGTCAAAAGAAGCAAACTATAGAAGAAAAATCCCAATTGATAGGAAATCCGGTGGCCAAAGCGGGGGGACAAGGCCCCGCCCACCCAAAACCCGACCGGCACGAAAACGAATTGGATGATGTTGAAGGGCAGGACCACATTCCAATCCTGGTGCTGGCGGAAAAGAAAGACGTTAATAAAAACGGAGGAGAGGGCGAAGGTGAAATCGTAAAGGGCGATCATCCAGATGAGGGTTTTGGCGTTGTTGGGAAGGTGCTTGCGGACACCCAAGAACTTGTCCAAAAACTTATAAACATAGGAAAAAAACAGTTCCAATGGAGTTCCTTAATAAAGCAAAAGCGGGGCGGACCCCGCTTTTGGAATCATTCGTTTTACTGATCTTAATTAATGGAAAAGACCCTTCAAGGCATTCCCCAGATTTCCACCCTGCTGTTGAATGACTTGCTGGGCGGCTTGGCCCAGGATCTGGCCCGC
Organism: candidate division FCPU426 bacterium; assembly: GCA_963849485.1. Classification (GTDB taxonomy): domain Bacteria; phylum Oederibacteriota; class Muellerivitia; order Muellerivitales; family Muellerivitaceae; genus CAVTWJ01. The sequence goes on from CAWKIF010000079.1 coordinate 234,967, forward strand.
GTTTTTCTTAACGTTATTGACCAGCCGGTCCGGCACCCATTGGTAATGGTTATCGGCGGCGGGACCGGTAAATTTGAAATCCGCGGGGATGTTTCCGCTTCCGTCCGCGGCCCAATCCAGGTTGAATTTGTCCCGGTATTGGGCTGGGATCTGCCCCTTAATGGCGTCGGAATTAACGTAATCCTTATGTAAGTCGCATTGAATCGTCATGTCGGGCGTGTAGGCTCCGTCGGCGTTGATCCCTCCCTGGATGCGCATGGCGCCTACCTTCTCGCTCGTGTTGGCAGTGTAGGAGAAAACCTTGTTTTTCATGGCCAGCGTGCCATCGATCTTGTCGAAGGTAATCTCGTCACTCGGGTCCTTAACCGCGCTGTTGATCGCCTTGATGGCGGCCAACCCTTTGACCTTGGCTTTCACCAGGCTGTAGTTTCCCGCCCCGACTTGGCTGGCCATCACGAGATCTCCCGAGACGCCCCGCCCATACCCGGCATAGGCCAGGTTCATCGAACCATAGAGCTTATCTTTGTAGGCTGAAAAATCCTTCTTGGTCACGTAGGCATCAATGCTGGCGTCTATGGTCTTCTGGGCGTCGACCCCGGTGAGGCGCATGGCGTAGGTGTAACTGGGGATTAGACCTAGCGTCAATGTAACGCCCGCCAACCCCGTCCCGTCGAATGTTTGGAAATTGGCCCCAGGTATCCGGATCGAACTTCCAGCGAGATAAATCACACTGTTGAGTTTTTCCAGGTAAGGCTCATTCGGCAGAGTGATGGAAATATCCTTCAACGCAACCTGGCCGTTGTAAGTGAAAGGCGTGGCCTTAACCTTGGAAGCGGTAAAAGAGACATTGAGTGCGATATTTCCGCCAAAAGCGACCTTCTTCAAACGGGGGACCATGTCAGAAACCCCCTTGAGGGGCAGATCCTTCGACTGCACCTTACAGCTCCAGAGCCCCGAGTCGGGATAATGGAAGGAACCATCCACTTCCCAGTCCTGGTAAATCATGCTAAAGGAGGGGACCTCAAAGGAGTTCGTCTTCTTGATGCTCTTGAAATTGATTTTACAGGTGGTCTTGGCGGTCTTGGCGAAGACATCCTGGTACTGGATCACTAGGTCCGTTCCGTCCGCTGTGCCGGAAAGTTCAAGTCCGTCTCTCATGCTTCCCGTCAGGTGAAAACTTACCAGGGCCGGGCCGGTTAGGGTGAGTCCGGGAGGCATTGCGGAAAGGCTGCGGGGTACCAACCCTGAAAACTTCAGCATATCCAGGCTAGCTTCCCCATCCATGCTGGGAGTGAAATTATCCGTCATGGTGGAGGCATCCCCCGAGAGCTTGAAACCCAAATCGTTGACGCTTCCCTTCAAATCCAGTCCCTTGATGCTCTGGCTGGACAGGAAATAACGGCAGGAGCCGCCCATGGAAAACTGATAGGTCATCTTGTTGTACTCAAAGGGGGTGCTGAGGGTAAAGGTCGTCTTCCCCCCCCACCAGGGAAACATTGTTGATATGAAAATTGAAATCGCTCAGGTTGTAGCGTTGGGCAGGCGAAACGCTCTCATCCAAATAGACCATCTTTCCATGGATGATATTCAACCCATCCACAGTGACGTTGAGGGAGGATTTGGACGATGGTTTGGCGGACTGGGTCGTCTCTGCCCAGGCCTGGCCCATCAAGGGGAAATAGAAGGCCTCATTTTCAGATTGAGTTACGGGCATTTCGGCGTGTTTCTTGGATTTTTTCTTCGATTTTGCCTTTCCCTTCACCGCGGGAATGGCATTCGCCGGGGCCGGGGCAGTCGCAGCTTGGGCGGATTCCCCCCCGGTCATATCGCTGAAATTAAAGGAGTTGAGGCCCCTCCGTTCCACCAGGATATCCGGCTGATTGAGAACGATTTCTTTAAGGGAGACCTGGCCCCAGAGGAGGGGCAGGAGATGATAGGAGATGGAAATATCTTTGGCGTTCAACAAGGGCTGGGCCGCCCAGCCCGACCGGTTCGATATCACCAAGTTTTTGACGTCAAACCCGCTCAAAACGTTGAAACTAACCTCCCCCACGGAAACCTTGTGGTGAATGGCTGCCGAGAGCTTCTCGGTAACCAGGGCCTTCATCTTGGCGGGCGGAAGAAGAATAGGGATGGCGATGGCCGCGATCACCAACAGCAGGACGAAAAGCCCTGCCAAGACCCCAATTCCCATCAGGATAAACTTCATTAACTTGTTCATGGCACCCTCTTTGATCGTTGGATTGGCCTCATATTTTAGCCGGGTTCGCCTCAATTGGAAGGAGTGGCTCGATTACAGGTGAATAAATAAAAAAGCGGGAGGCTTTCGCTCCCGCTTTTTTATTTGCATATTCAATAGTTTAGGCAGAAAACAAGTTATTTGCGGACAGCCACCTTCTGTTTTTCAGCTTCTTTGGCCTTTTCCGCTTCCTTGGGTTTCTCCCCCTCTTTCTTGGCCTCGGGTTTTTCTTTTCCCTCGGGAACGGCCCCGGGCATCGGAAGCAGACCCGTCTTTTCCTTGATCTTTTTCTCGATTTCCTTAGCCATCTCGGGATGTTCCTTCAAGAACTGCTTGGCGGCGTCCCGGCCCTGGCCCAGCTTGGTCTCTCCGTAGGAAAGCCAGGTTCCGCTCTTGTCCACGATCTCTTTCTCGACCCCGACATCCAGAAGGGCCCCTTCTTTGGAGATTCCCTCGCCGAAAATGATGTCGAACAGGCCTTCCTTGAAGGGCTGGGCGGTCTTGTTCTTGACCACCTTGACCTTGCTTCGGTTTCCGATGTTCTGGTCCCCCACCTTGATGGACTCTACCCGGCGAACTTCCAGCCGCATGGAGGCGTAGAATTTGAGCGCCCGCCCGCCCGGGGTGGTCTCGGGGTTGCCGAACATGACCCCGATCTTCTCGCGGATCTGGTTGATGAATATGGCGCAGGTATGCGATTTGGAGAGCAGGGCCGTGAGTTTACGCAGGGCCTGGCTCATCAGGCGGGCCTGGAGACCCACATGGGCGTCTCCCATCTCCCCTTCCAGCTCGGCCCGGGGGGCCAGGGCCGCCACCGAGTCAACCACGATTACGTCGATGGCGCCCGAGCGGATGAGAGTATCGGCGATTTGGAGGGCTTCCTCGGCCGAATCGGGCTGGGAAATCAAAAGCTCGTCCACGTTCACGCCTAACTTCCGGGCATAGACCGGGTCCATGGCGTGCTCAGCGTCGATAAAGACCGCCGTGCCCCCGGCCTTCTGGGCCTCGGCCACAATATGGAGGGTCAGGGTGGTTTTACCGGAGGATTCAGGCCCATAGACCTCCACGATCCGGCCCCGGGGAACCCCCCCGATGCCGGTGGCGATGTCCACCGAGATCGCGCCGGTGGAGATGGATTTCACGTCCTGGACCTTGGCCTCCCCCAGGCGCATGATGGCGCCCTTTCCGTGGTCCTTCTCGATCTGCAGGATCGCCATATCCAACGCTCTTTGTCTCTCAGTCGCCATAGCCCTCTCCTTATTAATGCCTGATTGAATTTGCGTTTATCCTAGGCTCCCTTTCCAAAGCCGTCAAGAAAAAAGTATACACTCGTATACCTTTTGGTTGCTGCGGGATTATTAGGAAAAAACAGGGTTAAAGGAACAACCGGGGGTCCGCGACGCCCAGGTTTTCTTTGGAGAAGAAGGGCTCGCCGGTTTGGGTGCCGATCATGGCGCCAAAATAGCGGTTGAAGACGTTGATGTGTTCCAGCGCCCGGCTGCCTGGTTTCTTGATGAACTGGCTCTCGTAACAGGCCACGGCCTTGAGTTTCGCCTCATGATGTTTGGAAGTGTCCACGATGAAGGTAGGCTGGACGTTGGGCCGAAGGTGTGAGCAGAGGTGGTAGTAGAGTTTGGGCGGGTACCAGGGTTCGCCCTTCATGTCGGTCTTCACCAGCTTGGACCAAAAGCGGGCGGCCTGGACCAGTTCGCTGGCACCCCAATGGTCCGGATGGGCATCCACCCAGTAGGGGGCGAAAAGGATCGCGGGACGGTATTTGCGGATCACCTGGGCCACCTGTCGGCGGGCGGGAAGGGTATCCTTCAATTCGCGGTTGACGAGGGGAAGAATTTGGTAATCGTACAGGCCCAATTGCCGGGCGGCCTTCTCCGCTTCCTTGAGGCGCATCTTATGGTTGCCGTAGGGCGTGGGCTCGCCGTCCGTCAAGTGGCAAACCACCACCTTCGCGCCCCTTTCCCGCAAGGCCAGGAGGGTCCCCCCCATGGCGATCTCCACATCGTCCGGGTGGGCCCCGAAAGCCAAGACGTCCACATCGGCCCTTTGGGCGGTGGTTCCGCCGGGAGCGACCGTCTCAAAGGTAACGGGTATTTTGGATTTAGGTTGAGGCATGACGAAGGAAGCCCTTCACGGAATATAGGAGTGGCTTTCAGTTGATGGGGGTAGGTGAAGAAGTAGTTCCGGTGAGTCCGAAACTACCGAAAGTATCGGATTAGGCGCCCGCCTTCATCACATTGGCGGCCTGTTTGCCCTTGGCTCCCTGGACGATCTCGAAGGTGACTTCCTGGCCCGCCGTAAGGGTCTTGAAACCGTCGCCCTGGATGGCGGAGAAATGAACGAACAAATCCTCACCGCCCTCCTGCTCGATAAAACCATATCCCTTGCCGGCGTTGAACCATTTCACGCGTCCCGTTGGCATCTTTCCGACCCTTCCTTTTCCGCATCGGTGATCCCCGACCCGACGGGCGCCCCCTTGAGCCCTATTCGTGTTAAAGGGCCCTTCAAAAGGATCGGTCCGGCGGTTGAGCCCATCGCTCTTGATGCTTTCAACGATGGAATTTTAGTTTATAGAAAAGGCCCCTTCATTTCAATTGGTATAACCGCCCTTTATCCAACGCGAAAAGACATCCCAGTCAGGGCGACAAACATAATTGCAAGGATAAATCCCAGTCTTTTTTGATCAGGGGAAATTCTTCCCTTCATAACGCTGGGGAAAGATTACTGCCATCCCATCCAATTGAAAAATAGTTGGCAAAGGGCGGCCAAGATGGCCGCGGCGGGAATCGTTAGAACCCACGCCCAGACGATTCTTCCTGCTACGCCCCATTTGACCGAGGAAAATTGAGTTATGCTTCCCACGCCCACGATCGCACCCGTGATGGTGTGAGTCGTCGAGACGGGGATGCCCAGATAGGTCGCAAAAAAAACCGAGAGGGCCCCCCCGGTTTCGGCGCAAAAGCCTCCCACCGGCCTTAGTTTGGTTATTTTTTGGCCCATGGTCTTCACGATCCGCCAGCCGCCCGTCATCGTCCCCAATCCCATCGCCGTGTAACAACAGACGATGACCCACCAGGCTATTTCCTGCGATCCGGAGCGGTAAGCCCAATCCGGATGGTTACCCGCCACCAACAGGGCCACAATAATGCCCATGGTCTTTTGGGAGTCGTTCGCCCCGTGACTCAGGCTGTAGAGGGCGGCCGAGAAAAGCTGTCCGATTCGGAAGATGCTGTCCACGGCCGAGGGGGTGAACCGATGGAAAAGGTTGAAGACCAGGACCATGAGGAGAAATCCCAAAGCCATCCCCAGGAATGGCGCCACAAAAATAAAAAGAATGGTCTTCTGAAAACCTGCCAGGATCAGGACTTTCCATCCTCCGTAAACCACCGCCGCCCCGCCGAATCCTCCTATGAGGGCGTGTGAGGAGCTGGTCGGCAGGCCGTAATACCAGGTAATCAAATCCCAAAGGATGGCGCCAAGCAGGGCCGCCAAAATGACAAAAGGGGTGATCCCGCTGGGTTCGACCATCCCTTTCCCCACGGTCTTGGCGACATGGGTTCCAACGGTAAATACCGCCGCGAAATTGAAGAAGGCGGCCCAAATCACCGCTTGTCCAGGCGATAAAACCCGGGTGGAAACCACGGTCGCGATGGAATTGGCGGCATCGTGGAATCCGTTGATAAAATCGAAGGAAACAGCGACCAAAACGATAAACAAAATAAGTGTAATATCGTGGTTCAATTTAAACTCCTTGGTGGATTCGGGCGGACAACGGCAGGGTCAGGCGTTTTCCAGTACAACCCCTTCAATAATATTGGCGACGTCCTCGCATCGGTCGATTGCGGTCTCCACCCCTTCGTAGATCTCCTTCCAAATCAGAACCTTGACCGCGTCTTTTTCCTCGCGGAACAGCTTGGCGACAGCTCCATCCCGGACCGTATCCCCGTCGTTCTCAAGCTTGTTGATTTCAATGCAGGAAGCCAGGATGGTTTTGGCGTTTTTCAAGTTCTTTAACCCCCCCACCGCCTTTTGGAGTTCCAAGGTGGCCCGAAGGAGGATTTTGGCGAGTTCCAACAGGTCAGGAGGCACTTCGGTGACTCCGAAAAGAATCAAGCGGCGGGCAACCCCGTCGATGTAATCGATCACGTCGTCCATCGTTGAAATCAGGTTGTGGATCTGGTCGCGGTCGATCGGCGTGATGAAGGTCTTATGGAGCATTTCCAGGGTGTGGTGGGTAATCTCGTCCGCGGCATGCTCGGTTTCCTTCAACCGGCGGGCCTTGACCGCCACCTCATTGAAATGCTCCAGCATCTCCAGGAGCAATTGGGATCCCTCAACGAGCTTTGCCGCATGCTGGTCGAATACACCGAAAAACCCATACTCTTTTGGAATCAAAAAATCGAACATACCCACCCCCGAAATGTAAACTCCATGTAAACGGGAAGGAGAATGCCACAGAGACTAAAGCACATCAACTTGGAAAATATTTCAGCCTGATTCCAGGGGTTATTGCTGGTTTGTCGCTATTCATATGGTCGGTATTAATTTCAAACTAGCAGGTGCCCTAAATAAAAAAGCCCCAGCCAAAAGGCCAAGGCTTATAAATTTAATTCCTAACAATGGTTCGAAAAAGATTCCGGACTATCCCCTGCGGTGGCGGATATCCTTCCCATCCACCATGTAAATCACGTCTTCCGAGATGTTGGTGGCGTGGTCGGCGATACGCTCCAGGTAGCGCGAGACCAGGATCAGGTCGAGCGCCCGCTTGATGTTGGCCCGGTCATCGAGCATGTAGCTGATGAGCTCGCGGATGAGCTGGTCATTAAGGCTGTCCACCTCGTCGTCCCGCTCGCAGACCCTGCGGGCCATGGCCGGGTCCCGGTTCACCAGGCTATCGAGGGAACTTTTCAGCATTTCCTGGGTGATGCCCGCCAGGCGGGGGATGTCGATCAGGGGTTTCAAAGGGGCGACCTCGTTCAAGGTCAGGGCCCTTTCGCAGATATTGACCGCCAGGTCGCCCATGCGCTCCAGGTCCGAGTTGATTTTCATGGAGCTGGTGATAAAGCGCATGTCCCCGGCCATGGGCTGGTGGAGGGCCAACAGGCGGTGGCAGATCTCGTCGATCTCGATCTCCAGGTCGTTGATGTCCCGGTCGCTTTGGATGACCCGGCGGGAGAGCTTGCTGTCACGGTCCACCAGCGACTTGATCGAGAGCCGGATGGCTTCCTCCACCTTGCTGCCCATCAAAAGAATCTTTTCCTTCAGGCCGGCTAATTCCTCATCGAAGGATATCTGCATGAAACCCCCTAAAAGTTAGTTCGCAGACCGCAGTTCACAATCAGTTTTAACAGATTTTCCTGCGAACTGCCAACTGCGAACCGCCAACTGATTTCTCAGCCGAATCGGCCGGTGATGTAATCCTCCGTCAGCTTGTTGGAGGGATTGGTAAAGACTTTCTCGGTGTTGTCGTACTCGATGAGCTTGCCGTTGAGCATAAAAGCCGTCTTTTGCGAAACCCGGGCGGCCTGCTGCATATTGTGGGTGACGATGATGATGGTGTAATTCTGTCTCAGCTCGTGGATCAGCTCCTCGATTTTCGAGGTGGATATCGGATCCAGGGCCGAGCAGGGCTCGTCCATCAAGAGGACTTCCAGGTCGATCGCCAGGGCGCGGGCGATGCAAAGGCGCTGTTGCTGGCCTCCCGAGAGTGCGGCACCGGGCTTATGAAGATTGTCCTTCACCTCGTCCCAGAGGGCGGCCTTGCGCAGAGATTCCTCCACCTTGTGCTCCAGGGCCTTGTGGTCCCTGATGCCGCTGTTGAGTTTCAAACCGATCACCACGTTCTCATAAATAGAAAGGGTCGGAAAGGGGGTGGGCTTCTGGAAAACCATCCCCACGCGGCGGCGCACCGCCACCGGGTCCATCTTTCCGCCGAAAATGCTCTGCCCTTCCAGGGTGATGTCCCCCCCGAAGCGGGAACCGGGAACGGTCTCGTGCATGCGGTTGTAGCAGCGGATCAGGGTGGATTTGCCGCAGCCGGAGGGCCCGATGATGGCGGTTACTTCCCTCTCCCGGATGTCCATGTTCACCGAATAGAGGGCCTGCTTGTCGCCGAACCAGGCGCAAACTTCCTTGGCCTGCATCTTGATGGAGGCGTTCTTTTCCGCCGTTTCCGGGGAAACCTCCATCTTTTTCATCTCGATCTTGGACTCTTCCATTTTTCTGCCTTCCGTTTTTTCGGCCATTTTTTCCACCATCTTTCTCCCCCTTCTTTTCAGGGTGCGACCTTCAGGCCGACCCTTCCTCGCGAAACATGCCGGTCCCTATCTCAGGAGCTGACGCGGGTTCTTGAAGAACACTTTCGCCGCCAAATTGATCGACAAAACCAGGATCAACAGGGTCAGGGCCCCGCTCCAAGCCTGGTCATGCCAGTCCTGGAAAGGCGAAATGGCATAGGTGAAAACCTGTACCGTCAGGGAGGCCGTCGGCTCGTTGATCCCTTTCGCCCAAAACTGGTTGTTGAAGGAGGTGAACAGGAGGGGTGCCGTTTCCCCAGCGATGCGGGCGATGGAGAGGAGAACGCCGGTCAGGATGCCATTCTTGGCCGTGCGGATCACGATGGAAAGGATGGTGCGCCACTGGGGAACCCCCAGTGCCCAGGAGGCCTCGCGGATGCTGTGGGGCACCAGCTTAACCAGTTCCTCCGTGGTGCGGGAAACGATGGGGATCATCATGAAACCCAAGGCCACACCGCCAGCCAGGGCCGAGAAGTGGTGGGAGGTCTTGACGATCAGGGTATAGGCGACGATTCCCGTCACGATGGAGGGCACGCCGGAAAGCACGTCGGCCGTGAATCTGACCCACCAGGCGAAGACGTTTTTCTTGCCGTACTCGGACAGATAGACCCCGGCGAATACCCCGATGGGAAGCCCCACGCAGGACGCGATAATCATCAAGGTCATGGTGCCTAGGAGGGCGTTACCCATACCGCCGCCGTCCACCCCGACGGGGGTGGGCAGGTGGGTCAGGAAAACCCAATCCAGCCGTTTCACGCCCTGAAGCACCACGTAAAGCAGGAGGCTTACCAGGGGGATCATGGCGATAAAGGAGGCGGCCCCGCACAAAAACACCATGAGCCGGTCCACGAAATGCCGACGGGCGGTCAGATCAAACATGTTCTTTCCTTACCTTTGGTACTTGGAAGTGGTGACCCAAACCAGCAGGTTGGCCACAATGTTGAGGACGAAAGTGATCACCATCAGCAGAAGGCCGATCTCGGCCAAGGCGGCAATATGGATATCGCTGACAGCCTCAGAAAACTCGTTGGCAATGACGCTGGCCATGCTGTGGGAAGCGCCCAGGAGGTTTGTGGTGACCTGCGGATTGTTTCCAATCACCATGGTGACAGCCATGGTCTCGCCTAGGGCCCGCCCCAGGGCCAGCATCAAGGCGCCCAGGATGCCGACCTTGGAGGACTTCAAGACCGCCAATTGGATCGTTTCCCAGTTCGTGGCCCCCAAGGCGCGGGCCGATTCCCTCTGGCTGTTGGGCACCGACTCAAAGACCTCCCGGCTGATGGCCGTAATCGTCGGCAGAATCATGATGGATAGGATGACCCCCGCCGTGAAAAGTGACAACCCGGTGGACGGTCCCTTGAACAGGGGATATTTCGAGATAAGGGCCTGTGCCTGGAAAGCGCAAATCAATCCCAAAAGGATGCCCAACGCCCACAACAAATAATTCTCGGAAGTCTTCAGGCCAGGGATGCGATCCGGCAGGTTCAGGGATTTGAGGAAAGTGAAAACCAGAACCACCACCGTGATTCCAATTAGAAAAACGGCCAAGGGGTTCCCAAACTTGATCAAGAGAGGGTCCACATGCACCCGCATAAAGGGGGCCAGGAGAAAAATACCCCAGAGACCGTAAACCACGCTGGGGATAGCCGCTAGAATTTCCACTACGAAAGCCACGGGGTCCCGCAGTTTCATGGGGGCCAGCTCGGTCAGGAAAAGCGATATCCCCAACCCCAAGGGGGTGGCGATAATGAGGGCGATCAGGGAGGAAACCAGGGTCCCGTAAACGAAGGGGACGGAGCCAAAGATTCCCTTGACCGGGTCCCAATCGCTGGAGGTAAGGAAGGTCCAGCCCGAAACACGAAGCGACGGCAGGGCCGCGATGAAAAGGGTGACGGCGGTCATGACCGCCAGGAGAAGAATCAGGAAAGCCATAAAGGCCGTGAAGCCGTGGAAGAGCCGGTCCATCAGGCCGACGGATTGCAGGAAGGATGAAAACGGGAAGGCCTTGGGGGCCTTCCCGTTCACCGTTATTTCACTCGAACCGTTCAATTCAAATGGCCGTTAAAACTTTACTTGTCCGACCTGATCCTGAACCTTCTTGACCAGCGACTCGGGCAGGGGCGCGTAATAAAGATCCGCGGCCATGGATTCGCCGGAAGCCAAGTACCAGTTCAAGAAATCGGTCACGGCCTTGCCGGTGGCGTTGTCGCTGTAGCTCTTGTAGATCAGGAGCCAAGTGAACCCGCAGATGGGATAGGCGTTCTCGCCGGGCGCGTTGGTGATCATCACGCGAAAATCCTTGGGCATGCGCTTCAAGGCCCCGTCAGCGGCGGCTGTGGTGGATTCAAGGGTTGGCTCCACGAAATTACCGAACTTGTTCTTCAGCACGGCGTAGGGCAGCTTGTTCTTGACGGCATAGGCCAATTCAACGTAGCCGATGCAGCCGGGGATCTGCTGGATCAAGCCGGCCACTCCTTCGTTCCCTTTTCCGCCGTTGCCGACGGGCCATTTCACCGAGGTGCCGAACCCGACATTGGAAGCCCACTGGGTGCTCACCTTGGTCAGGTAGTTGGTGAAGATATTGGAGGTGCCGCTTCCATCGGAGCGGTGCGCGACCGTGATGTTCAGGTCGGGCAGGGTCACGCCGGGGTTCAAGGCTGCGATGGCCGGGTCGTTCCACTTGGCGATGGTTCCGTAGAAGATGCCTTCCAGGGCGGCCGAATCAAGCTTGAGCTTGTCCACGCCCGTCAGGTTGTAGGCAACTGCCACGGCGCCTGCCACCGTCGGGAAGTGAAGCACGCCCTGCTTGACCTTGGCGATCTGGTCATCCGTCATGGGGGCGTCGGAAGCCCCGAAATCCACCGTCCCGGCGGTCAACTGCTGGATGCCGCCGCCCGAACCGATGGACTGGTAATTGATGGGGATCCCTGCCGACTTGTTGTACTCGTAAAACCACTTCGAATAGATGGGATACGGGAAAGTGGCTCCCGCACCGTTGAGCGACACACCGGCATTGGCCACGGTGGCTCCCGCCATCACGGCGGCAGCCAAAGCGCCGGTCACGACTTTCTTGAAATTATTCATAAAAACCTCTTTTTCGATCTGGATTGTAAGCCCTTTGAAGAATCAACCAGCGTTACATGCTCGTTAACTAAAGAACTAAAAAAAACCTTCATTTAAAAACCTTCATTTATTGAGACTCAGGGTCAAGAAAAAGGGGGGAGGGGCCAACCCGGTTCCCTGACTACCGGGCGGCCCCCAGATAACCTCAAATCGTCATGAAACGATTCCCCAAATCAATTCACGACTTAGAAACGGTACCAAGAAGCGAACATCAGGCGCTGATCCAGCATGTCGCAAGTCGGATCGGAACCATTCCCTGTCCCGTTAGCCAGATAGTGGGTATCGAAACGGGCGTATTCAATAGCCAGACGGATGCTGGGTGTCATGTCCTGCATGACGTTCACGAACAAGTTGGAATCATCATTGTAGGTGGATTTCGCAGTGGCAAATCCTGAGCCAACCGCTTGGCCGATATTCGGAGAGTAGATTTCCCCGTAACCCAGCGTGACGATGGTCCCGATGTTGGCGGGTAATTGGATCTGCATTTGGCCGGTCATGGATTCCAACAAGAGCAGTTGTAGTCCGCCCGTCCCGTCGATGAAGGCCACATCCGGGTCCAGGTTAGCCGTATAGTTGCCATTACCGGTGGATTGGGCAATTCCGGCTAAGCCGCCAAAACCACCGCCGTTGAATCCGTCAACATCGCCCGCGCCGTAGGTCCACTCCCCGGTCAAGGCCACGCTTACATTGTCCTTGCTGTCGGTGGAAGGAACCACGGGAATGAAGGCGTCAATCGCCGCCGCGCTTCCCCATTCGTTAGCGTAATTGTAAAGGGTTGAGTTCGGCAGGCCCGTGTTGGGGTCGGTGTTGGTTGTGAAAGCATAATTGCGGTTGGTGATTGAAAAGCCCAGGCTGGCGGGCTGCAGATGCGGGGCCCCCGTCGCATAGGTGAACCGGCCTTGCCAGGTGGGGAACAAAAAGCGGATGCCCCCGTTCAGGTTCGGCATGTCGGAAATGATTTCCATCGGCATTTCCGCGTCCACCGCGAGCTGGATCTTCAAGTCGCTGATAGGGTCGAGGGTCTTCATCACCCGCGCCTGGGGAATGCGCTCGTACAGGGTACCCATGACCGGCTGGTCGCTGACGGTAGCCAAGACGTAATCCATGTTCCAGCCAAACAAGGTCCAGTATTGACCGACCAGGAAATCCCACCCGTCCTTCTGGGCGTCCAGGTAGGCATGCCGAAGGCGAAGGGTAGGCTGGGTGAAAAACTTATATTCATTGTTGTTCGTGGCCAGGTTATTGTTGGAAGTGGTGGTCTTAACAGGGGGTGCGACATAGGTGACACCACCCACAATCGTGGTGCCGGTCGTGATAGTGGCTAAAGGATTCGCGGTCGCCGCAAAACCCGGGCCTGGATCGTAACCAAAAAAGTCACCTTCGATATATCCCTTCGTTTTCCAGCCGTCAACCGCCGTTTGGGCCAGGAAATCGATGCGTGAGTTACGCAGAGAAAACAGGGTCCAACCATTGTCACCGACATAGGACGCAGGTTGTTTCACCCCGCTGTTCCCCACCGTCTCGGTGAAGGACTGGGTGCTGTCGTTGATGATGTCGGTTTCAGCGAATCCATGAACCTCGATTTGAAGTCCCTGTTGCTTCTCCACATTCGCGATCCGGTTCGTGAGGCCCCCGATCGCCGAATTAACATCCTCCATCAAAACGCTGGATGAATCGTCCGTCGCCATCGCATCATCCTTGGCGAAAGCCGGGCAGTTCAGGGCCACCAGCGATCCGGCCAAAAGCAGAGTCAACAACCAAATCCTTTTCATAACCTCTCCTCTGTTCTTAATTTTTTCCCGTCGCCGGGTTCGTCGTTTGACTTTGGCTCTGGAAAGCCTTGATCTAAAAAACCCTGTTTCGGAAAAATTTCTGGGAGACTCTATAGATGGGGTCTGGTCGCAACATCACAACAGTGTTAAATTCTGGTTAACATTACTTATTTGTCATATTTTGAATAAGATCATGAGGGGAATTATTATTTTCGTTACGCACCCAAAACGCTTCTATTTCAACACAATTGGATTTTATAGTTCCTTTTAGCCTGATAAATTTAACAATCATTCCTTTAATCGATAGGCGCGGGGAAAGGTGCCCACTCGGTTCCCTGACTTCCGGACGCCCCCCTGATTTACTTCGCTAGTATTTCGTCCAATTCCTTCTGGCTGGAAGCTTCCCTCAATTCGTTGATCTTGATCCAGTCCTCCGCCTTGATGGTTTCCTTGGCTGAGACCGGGTAGTACTTGGAGAAAACCTCCCGGGTCGCTTTGTCCGAATCGATCTTTTCGGTCAGGGCCTGCAGGGTGTCGGGGTCATAACCCTTCACACCGTAGGTTTGGTCAAAGTCGTATTCCAGATCCCACTTCCCGCCACCGCTTCCCTTGGCCGTGGCGAGGTTCTTGAGATAGAAGGTAGCCATGTCCTGGATCGCCCCCGTTCCCTTGTCGTATTCCATCACCTGGAACCCCGGGTTGTTGAACCGGATGGGGCTCACCGCCGGGCAGATGTGTGTGACCAAAAAGGGCTTGCCGTCGGAACCCTTCAACAACTTGAAGTCATCCATGTGGGTATGGCCCGCGAAGATGAATTCCACGGTGTCGGAATAATCACGCATCAGCTTGCAAAAGGCGTCCTCGTTCTCGGTGCCCCAGAAAAACTTGCCCGGCTTTTTGCCGTCGGGCTTGGTCAGGGCCTTGAGGGTCCCGAACACATCCGTTTGGGGCGGGATGTGCATGATCAATTGGACCTTCTGTTGGTTCGCCTTGGCGTCGGCTAGTCGGCCCTTGAGCCAGGTCAATTCTTCCCCGCCCGCCACGTCGTTGGGCATGGAATGGCAGGAGTCGTTGGAATACCTGTTCGACCAGTAGATGTCGTTGATCACGATAAAGCGGGTGTTGGCCAGGGTCGGGTGGGGCAGTTCGTAATAGCCGGCGTCGGCCATGGTCTGGAGCGCCTCCGGGTGGCCCTTCAGCACGTCCCATTCCTTCGTGATGTCCTTCAGAAACTGGGTCTTGGTGGCCATCATGTAGTCCCCGCATTCGGAATCGTTGTTGCCCAGGGAGAAATAAACCGGCGTGCCGGAAAGGATCTTCTGCACCTCGCGCGACACGAAGACTTCGGTCTTGGTCACGAAATCCTCATAGGCCTGTTCCTCTTTCCCGCCCACAGGCTCGAAAAGATCCCGCGACTCGTGCACCAGGTAATCCCCCGTCACTACCGCGAAATCGTAGGGGCCCTTCTTTTGGGCTTCGGTCAGGGCGGAAACCAAGAGAGGATAATTGGTGTCCTTGCCGAAAGCGGCGAAAGCCTCGTCGGTAGCGGATTGGAAAATGGCTTCCCATTGGTCCACCGGCGCGGCAATGAGTTTCTTGATCAGGTCAGGGTTGGCGAAGGGGTTCAGGTGGAGATCTGAAAGAAGCAGGATATTCCCTTTGGTTTTATCCATCTTTCCGTCCCAGGGCAGGCCCTTCGACCAGCCGATACCGGCGATCAGGATAAAAACACCAACTGAAATAAATAGCATTTTTTTCACTTTGCCCTCCTCAAGCCTTTAGTCCCCATCCGCAGCTTCTGTATAGGGATCGAATCACCCCGGGTTGTTAATAATGAGTTAATTTTTATTCCTTTTTATCGTTGGAAATAATTCGGAAATCTTTATCGTAAAATTGTTGTAATTGATCAAGGATGAATGGGGGGAGGCGTCTTGAAAAATAATGCTTTACGGCCGTTGTTATTGACTACCCTTGCGCTTCTCGCCTCCCTATTCCCTTACTCACCAACAAACGCGATGGACTCCGCAGAGACACACCCTTGGGGAACCTCCCTCGCTGATTTCCGATCTTCCCGGGGGTCCAAGACGACC
Source organism: candidate division FCPU426 bacterium (assembly GCA_963849485.1). GTDB lineage: Bacteria > Oederibacteriota > Muellerivitia > Muellerivitales > Muellerivitaceae > CAVTWJ01. The sequence goes on from CAWKIF010000079.1 coordinate 250,502, forward strand.
TTCTCGGTGGATCGGTTGAATGCCCGGGTGCTGGATTACCTACTCATGGATTTCCACGAGGTTCCCAAGGATGATCCAGCCCGGGCTCCCAAATGTTCGGCCCAAACCATCGCCGGTGACCCGGCCCTTTACATTTTCTACCGGGGGAAGTTTTGCGCTGTTTCCCGGCCCCTTCCCCTGGATGTCTATTCGCCGATGGTAAAAGACCTGCGCTCGAAAAGCCCATCCCTCTCTCAAAACCATTGCCGGGTCGTCGGGGATTACCGGGGAGAGTACGGTTCCGAAAACCTGTTTTTCAATATTTCAGGTTTCACGAGCGGGGACGGAAGCTTGTTTTTTCTGGTGAAGGTGACCGGTTATTACGAAGCGCCGGACTTTTACGGCAACAAGGCCTATGGCTTGGTGGAAGCCGGGCAGGGCGACCCCTTAGCGGTCTTTCAGATCGAAGTTTCACCGGACTACTTCAAGGGTGACAATGCTTACAAGGATTTACTTGAAAATCGAAAAAACCCGGCCCCCGGCGCCTTGAACTTTTTACAGAAATTAAGCCAAAGCATCGAGCATTGAGGGCGGGAAGGGCCGTTATTTGTCCACGCCGGAACCCACAATGGTCGCCAACTGCAACAGCCTTGAACTCATCTTCAGTTTTCCTTTTTCCACCTGGCCGGGATTGATCGACAGCGCCACCCGGTCGTCCTTACGGTCGAACTCGACCATGCCGCCTTTTTGCGCGAAAAGATTGATATCGGAAACGGTCAGGACGTAATCGGGTTTCAAGGCGGAGAGGATTTCCTTCAAGCGGCCCTTTTGGGAGACCGAGATATAGAGGACCTGGCATAGGCCGAGATCCTTGGCGTTCACATGGCTGATATTTTTGATCGCGACCGGGTGGCCGTTGAACCACTTTCCCTTTTCCAATTCCAATAGTTTCTTGTAAAAGTCCTCGTCGCCCACTACTCCGTAAATGAAGTCGTTAAAGGTCGGGCCCAGGGCCGCATCCGGCCAATCCACGTACTGGCTCACCTTGACGAAATAATCGAGTTTTTCTTCCTCCGCTCCGGCCCAAGCCGGTGCAAGAGCGAGATGGGAAAAGGTCGTCATCAAATACATTAAAGCGCTAAGAAAAAGACGCAATGCTGTCCTCCGGGGGTTTACTTCTAGGTTGATTAAAAAGGGCGTGGGTTTGAACCAAGTTCAGTCTGGGGCCGAAACGAAGGCATTCGATCGGGGGAGCAAAACCTTAGTCTGATTCGCAGTTTAATCAGAAGAAGTTCCCAAGCAAAGATCATTCAGGACTCTAGACAAGTAAATTGTAAGTTAACCGGAGGGTTCCAATTTGGGTAAAGCGGAAAAAATATTGTCTTCGCGCTTGTTCGATCAATGTTGTTGGGCAATCTCGAGGGCGCAGACCTTCGCGTTCTGGACGGAGGAAATGAAGTGGATGTGGATCATCCCTTCGGCGTCCGGGCGGATATCTTGAAAACTCCGGTCGAGGGCTTGGTCGAAACCCTTGGCCTCCTTAAGGATATCAAAATGATCGAGGACCTTTTTCCCATTGATGAGTACATCAAAAATCCTCTGGCCTTCCCTCTTTATATAAGTCTCGGCGAATCTCAAATTCACCAGGTACTTCCCCGGCAAGACCGGCAGGTCATAGCTAAAATCCCGGCTCCAACGCTCGGTTTGATAGAGTTCGGGCGTTTGGGTTCCGCTGATGGCGTCAAAAGTCTGGGCGGTATCGCCCCCCGAATAACCCACATCCGAAATCCAATCCTTACCCTCTTTATCGCGAAATTCGTAACCACCCACCCGGATCCGCCAATGGTCTGTGGCGGGCAGGGGCGTCGGGGTGGGACGGGGCGAGAGGGCCGCCGGTTCCGGCACGACCCCGGGGAGCGTCTCAAACCAGGCGAAATCGGCGTGATTCCGGGATTCTTTTCCGTTGGAAGTGGCGTAAAGGCCGATGACGGTGCCGGTGAACCCGCCCGCCTTTTCCTTGGAAAGGTCCTCAGAGGGTGAGGCGGCCAAGGTCTTCCAAGACTTGCCGTCGGCGGACCAGGCGAATTGGTAACGGTCTTCCAAGCAGGCGATTTCCAGTTGGACCTTGTTCGAATCCAAAGGTTGTTGGGCGATCCAATATTCCCTGCTTTTGACCCAGTTGCGGACGAAGATCAGGTTCTTTCCGTCAAACCGCCCCGCTCCGATCTCATAGTGGTTGTCGTCGTTGGACCGTACGCAAAGGCCTGCCTCCTCGCCGTCCTGGCGGGGCATGAATTCCATGCCCGTGCGCGCGCTGAGGCGGAAGGCGCTTTGGCGCACCCCCACAAAGGCAGGCTCTTCCGATTTCCGGGTCAGGCGGTCCTTCGCGGTGCGGATGCGCAGGTACCCCTTCCGGTCGGACAACGAGAAATTCTTAGGGTCGTAATTGCGCACATGAAGCCAATTCATCCCCAGCTTTTCGGTGTTGAAAAGCGTCCTTGGCTCGGGGGCCTTCACAGGAAAGGGCGGCAATAGGGGGGCTTCCATCTCCAGGGCCACATGATGGTTCCGGCCCGCGACGGGCCATCCGCCGGCGGTCCAGGAAACGGGCGATAGGAAGGTCTCCCGGCCCAACACCGACGTTCCCTTTTGGGGCCGGGTGCCGAGGAATAACATCCACCAGGTCCCGTCCGGCGCGTCAAACAAGTCGGCGTGGCCGGTGCATTGGATGGGGCTTTGGGGCTCATCCCGCTCGGTGAGAATGGGGTTGTGGGGGCAGGGCTCAAAGGGGCCCCAGGGGTTGTCCCCCCGGGCCGCGATTTCCGTGTGCCGGTCCCCCGTTCCCCCCGGCCGCGATCAGGAGGAAATACTTGCCCTTCAACTTGTAAAGGTGGGGGCCCTCGTTCCATTCATCCGGGTAAGACCAGATCTGCTTGAAGGGGGTCATGGGTTTCAAGGTGGCCGGGTCCAATTCCGCCTGGAAGATGCCGTTTTGACCGTCCATTCCGGCCCGGGAATAATAGATCTTCCCGTCCTCGTCAAAAAACAGGGAGCCGTCGATCCCGAAATCGTTCAGCCAAACCGGGTCCGACCAGGGGCCCGCCGGCTCCTTGGCGGTAACGATGAAATTTCCCCCCTCCCGAGACGTTGCAGCAGGTGAGGTAAAAAAGCCCCTTCCAATAACGCAGGGTCGGCGCGTAAAGGCCGCCCCCGTCGGTGGCGCCTTTCAAGGGCAGTTGGCTGGGCCGGTCCAGCGCGTTTCCGATCTGCTCCCAATGCACCAGGTCCCGGCTGTGGTAGATCGGCAGTCCCGGAAAAAACTCAAAGGTGGAATTGGCCGCGCGGCTGAGGCCCCCCCCACGAAATTCATCGGCCCGCGCCAGCCGATGTAAAATCCGACGAGCGTCGTCAGCAACACCAGGGCGGTCAGCCGCGCCTTGGTCAGATCCGCGATGACGGATACCAGGCTTTTTTCCGCGACGTTGGTTGGGGTTGAAACCTCCACGGCGATTTTCTTCACTTGTTAGCGGCCATGACCGGCTGCGCACCAAACGCCGCCAGAGGCCGGACTTCAGTTGACGGTTCCGCACGGCAGAAGGCCACGAAGCACCACATGGCGCCGACGGTCAGCGCTAGCGCGCCGACCAGCACGTGCGTGGTTGCCACGTCGGCGGCCTTGTTATACCAGATCGTCGCCGCACCCAGCGCCACCTGCGCCAGAATCAACATCAGCCAGGCCAGGGCCAGTTTCGCGAGCGAATCCTTCCGGCCGAGCCGTTGCCACGCCTGCCAGGCGCACCCGGCCACCAGAATGAAGATGGCCAGGGCGAGACCACGATGGACCATTTGCAGTTCAATCTGAAACGGAGTGATGGGGTTCTCGCCATTGACCTCAACCCGGCGGGCGTTGTAACCGGCGACGGCGTCCGCGCTGGTGTCCGGCCACCAATGGCCGTAGGCCAGCGGAAAATCAGGAATGGCCAGGCCGGCATGCTGGTGGCGCATGGTGGCCCCGAGCATCAACTGGCCAAGGATCACGATGGTGGTGGCCAGCACCAGGGTCCGCAAACCGGCCGGCACCCGGAGGCTTTGCCGGTCGGCCACCAGCCCGGCCCAGAACCGGCTGGTGAACAGCGCCAGGGCACAGGTCAAAACGAAAAAAAGTTGGGCGATCGTCCCATGAAAAACACCGAGCGAATCCATGTGCAGGGTCACGCGCAAACCGCCCAGAACACCCTGCGCCGCCACCAGCACCAGGGCCGTCACCCCGAGCCAGCGCATCCAGCGACGCGCCTCCCTGAACCAGAGCCAGACGGCCAGAATCAGGGTCATCAGGCCGACCGCCGAGGCGAGCAACCGGTGGGTGTGTTCATAGAAAATGCCGCCGATCCATTGTGCCGGCGGAAACAAAAACATGTTGTAACCGTAGGTGTTCGGCCAGTCCGGCACGGACATGCCGGCTTCGTGGCTGGTGACGAGGCCGCCCAGCCCGAGCAGCAAAAACGTGGCGGCCGCGGTCAGCACGGCGAACCAATGCAGCCATGAATTCGTTTTTATGGGCGTCTCGATGCTCATTTAAAAAATCCAGACACTCCGGCTCCTTCAGCCGGAACTGGCAGCTTCCGTTTAAAAATCATTTCACTTCAAAGGTGAAATTCACGGTCGCGTCGCCATCCTTGACTTCCACCGCCTGCGTCTGCGCCCCCAGTTTGCGGTGCGCCACCTCCACGGTATATTTTCCCGGGGGAACATTCTTGATGACGAATTTGCCATCCTTGTCGCTGACGCAGAAGTACGGGCTGTCAATCACACTGACCCAGGCGAACATCCACGGATGCACGTCGCATTTGAAGCGCAGGAACATTTCCGGCTGTGGGAAGGTGTAGTCCAAGTCCGCACCACCGGCCATCTGCACCTGATTGGATTCGGGATTGCCCGGCACGGTCGGCGTAGCGTGAACATTATGAATGCAGGCGTCGGAATTTTTGACGATGAGTTTCTGGCCGGTCTGAATGGCGAGAATTTGGGGCACGTACAGGCAGCCCTTCTGGTCCAGGATCGCGGGCGGCGCGCTCGCGCCGGTGGACTTGCCGGTGACACCCTTCAAGGAGACCACCACGTCCGCCAGTTCGCCCTTGGCGCCGACGACGTAAAAATGGGTCGTCGGCACTGCCTGATACATCGCACCGCAGTTGGCGTCTTCCTTGAGCGGCGTGATTTCCTTTTCCGGCGGCGGCGTGCCTTTGAGGGTGATGACGCCGACAATGTCCGCCGCGGACACCGCCGGCACGATCGACAGCGCCGCGAGCAAAGTAAATATCGAGGATACTTTAAGTATTTTCATGTTATAGAATTCAAAAAGCGTGTGAATTTTATCATCCGCCCTAATCGTGGGCAAGCCCTTGTGAAAAATTTCACGCGCCCTCATCGGCCCTGCCCTATTATTGACGGCAGCTAATCGTTTGCGTTCCAATCAGCCACCTTGCATTGAGCCGGCGCCGGCCGGCGGTCGGATCACCGCTGCAAACTTTCCATGATGTGGACCATGGCCAGCGCCGTCTGCGCCGCTTCGGTTCCCCGATTGCTCCGGGGATCCAGGCATCGGGCCTGCGCCTGCGTTTCGTTTTCCAGCAGCAGCACTTCGTGAATGACCGGAATTTCGTGCGTGAGCTGTATGTCCATCAGGGCGCGGCTGACCGCCTCACCGATATGCGCCGCATGCACCGTCTCGCCGCGGATGATCACGCCAAGACAAATGATGGCGGACAAGCCGGGCAGGGTCCGCGCCAGCCGTTTGGCCACGACGGGAATTTCATAGGCGCCCGGCACCCGGACGATTTGAATCCGGGAAACCTCGGCGCGCCACAATTCCGCCTTGGCCGCGCGCAACATCGCATCCACGTAACGCGCGTTGTAGCGGGAGGCCACAATGGCAAAGGTTCCGCTGGCGGTCTTGGTTTTGGATTCCGGATTTTTGCGCAACATCGCGAAGGATTAAACCACAGCCCCGCAGGATTGAGAATAGGATAATTTGCCGCCGCCAGCCCGCCGCTGGCTTTGCCGCGGAACCGAAACCATCGGGTCAGAAACCCAGGTTGTCCCCCTTGGGTTTCAAGCTCAACAGATAGGCGGCGAGGTCGTTCAGCTCCGCATCCTTGATAACCGGACCCCATTTGGGCATGAAATGCGGCGGCTCGGGACCGGTGGGATTCAGCTTGGGAATGACCCGTTCGCCACGCTTGATGAAATTAATCAACTCCTCCTTGGTATAACCATCGGCCACGTAAATCAGGCTGGGAACCTGTTCCGCCGTCTTGGCATTGGGATTGGCCACCCCGCCCTTGGCATCCTGACCGTGGCATTGGAAACAGCCGTACTTCTGAAAAACGGCGTGGCCGCGTTCCACCGGCGTCATTTTGGCCAGCTCCGCCGCCGAGGGGGCGTTACCGTTGATGGCCGCGCGCACGCTTTTCACCTCATCGGCGGATGCCGCGCCATATTTATTGCCCCAGGACTGACGGATGTAGGTCAACACGGAGGCCAGATCGGGATCGGATAATCCGGCGCCCATGGGGGCCATGGACAGGCTCCATTCGTGACCCCCGACTTGAATTGAACCGTTAGAACCGGCCAGCGGAATGCGCGCCAGCGCGGAAACATCCTTGGCCACCCATTCCGAGCCGGCCAGCGGAGGCGCCTGCCCGGGTTTGCCCAGACCGTCGCTGCCATGGCAAACGCCGCACGCGGTTTCGTAAGTCACCCGGCCGTGGGCCAGCAAGGCCGCGGCGCCGGACCGCGGCTGATACGCTGCCAGCTGGTCAGCGGAAGTGTACGGGGCATAAACCTGCCGATTGAACCATCCGCTGTGGCGATCGAAATAGACCGCGCCGAGAAACAGCAGCAACAAAGTCAGGAGGAAAATCCAAACCGGCACCGTCGCCCGCGCGGCGGCAGGTTCACCCGCAGCGGGCTGGCAAAGGGTGGATTTTAATCCGTCGCTCATGACCGGTGCCCGATGCACAAAGGTTATTTGTCGTATTTGTCGTGCACTTCCTTGATCTTTGCCTCCGCGGCGGCCTTGTCGTCGGCGCTCAACTTGCCGAGCTTGTCATCGAGCATCGCCTTTTTCCGGACGCTGGAATCATAGACCAGGAATTCGTAGATTTTTTTGGCATCGCCACTGTCAATGCCCGAGCCGGGCTTGCGCATCATCCGCTTGACATAGCGCGACCACTCGTCGGGCAGCACATAGTCGCAATTGACGGGACGGCTCAGCTTGTGGCATTGCGTGCATTTCTGGCTGAAGATGGCGTAATTGTCCTGGATGTCCTGGGGATACTTGGAGACATCGATGCTGGCCGGGCCTTTTTCAAACCGGTCGATGCGCGCCTTGGTTTCCGCGTCGAGCTGATCTTCGGCGCGCCCCACGCCCGCGCCCAAAAGCACGAGCGCCGCCGCGCCCAGGAGGAACACCGTAAATTTATTGTTCGTTCGCATAAGTGATATCCTGTCCGGTTTAGAATCCATAGGAAAGCTGAACCACAAACTGGCTGGAGGGCAACCCATTGGCATTGAGAACCACGGTTGGCCAGCCATTCGTAATCACCTTCCAACAGCAAAGTGTTCGTGAAGTAATAGACAAAACCGGCGGTCGTGCGTTCGGTGGTCGATCCCATCGCGTCATTCGCCGTGTCATAACGCCCGACCAGTTCAACGTCGTTCACGATGGGCGCATCCAGATTCAGGCCTGCCAGTTTATAACCCGCCTGAACCCACCAACCCCCCGGTTGTATGTTTCCGACGTTGGCCGTTTGCTGCCAGGTGTTGATATATTCACCCTTCACTTCAACATAGGGACTGAGGTGAACGGCGGCGTCCAACACCAGAGCCGTCCACAGATAATTTCCCGCCCAGGTGCCGGACTGGCCCGAAACATCCAGTTCAAGATCATAATGTGCCTTCCAAGGGTAAAACCATCCGACGCGTCCGCCGCCGCTGGGGCTGCTGTTGAGATTGGCGTTGTTGCCGCTGCTGGTCACCCCAACGTTGCCGCCCAGGTCAAGATTGGGCATGCGATTACCACCGCTATCAAACGTAAAGGAGTTGGCGCTGCCATCCACGGAACTGGGCCCGTTGACGCCATAAACGGCATAGGTGAGCATCTGTCCTGATTGCCCGACCGGTAACGCGCCCCGCAACTGCACGCCCGCAGCGCTCCCCGGCAGAAAATTATCAACTGCCAACGGATTATCCGGTATTTTGTTAAGCCAGCCAGCACCGCGCTCGTTATAGGTGCCCAATGGTACAATCAAATATCCGGCCACCACGGTCACATAATCATTGAGCAGGTAATCCAACTGCGCAAAACTCATGCTGACCGAGGTGCTGCTGCCGGCGTCATGATTGTAAGGCGTGAAGCCATCAGCCATCGTTCCGCTGGCCGAGCCGTTTTGCAACGTCACATCGAAACCAGCCTCAAACAGAATGTTGTCGTTCGCGCGAAACAGAAAAATCGGCGCAAAATCAGCCAGCGAGAAAGTGCCGTACTGCCCTTTGGCCTGTCCAAACTGAACCTCGGCATCGCCCACCATCGTGAAATTGTGCAACGCATTCATGAGGGGACCCGCGGGCTGGATTTTGGCCGCCGTTTCCTCGGCCTTCTGTTCCGCATTGGTGGCCAACGTCTGGGTTTCACCCAGCCGCTGCTGCAATTGCTGAATCGTCTGCTGGTCCTGCTGGTGGGTCTGCTGGTCCTGGTCGTGTTGTTTTTCCAACTGACTCACCCTTTGGTTGTCGTTGGTAACCATGCTTTTCAACGCATTAAAGTCCTCGTCGCTGATCATCGCCGCCGCACGGGGTATCAGAGCGACACCCAACACACAACCGGCCACAACCACGCCTGATATGAGGGAAGATATTTTCATGGGTAAAAAAATTGGGGATTGATTCAGTTTCCGGCGTCTTCCTTGAGAAACTTCAGGATTTCCTTGGCCTGCGCCGCGGGGAGGTTGGCCCGCACCCGCATGTGCAACACGATGGTCTGCCACTGGGCGGTGGTGAATTCGGTGGCGTAGCGCTCCGGATGACAGCGATTGCAGTTGATGGCGTACAGCTCGGCCCCGGTGAGTTTCTTCGGTGCCGTCTTCTGGTCCGTTTTCTTTTCCGGTTCGGCCTGGGCCGGTGTCAGGCCCAGCCCCATCAGGCACACGCCCAACAGCACCGGCGCACCAAATAAGATTATCTTTTGTATTTTCATATCTTTCAAGGTTAATACTTATTTTGCTTCTTTCTTCACAATAATTAGCCAGCCCACCCAGGCAGGCTCCGCTGATTTTGTTATTTCAACACCTTTTTTTGGCGGTGAGAATTCGGGCAGATTGCTCCATAACTTCACAGCAGGTGCCCCATCTTCTCGCGTTTGGCTTTCAAATACTTTTCGTTGTGGGGATTGGGTTTTACACGGATCGGCACCTGCTCGACAATTTTCAGTCCATAGCCCTCCAGCCCAACGATCTTCCTGGGATTGTTCGTCAGCAACCGGATGGTTTTGATGCCCAGGTCCACGAGGATTTGCGCGCCCAGGCCGTATTCGCGCAGGTCCATTTCAAAGCCGAGTTTCTGGTTGGCCTCCACCGTGTCGTAACCCTGCTCCTGCAATTTGTAGGCCTTGATTTTTGGCGCGAGGCCGATGCCCCGGCCTTCCTGCCGCATATAGACAATCACTCCGCGACCGGCCGCGGCGACCTGCCGCATGGCCTGGTGCAGTTGCGGTCCGCAATCGCAACGGCGCGAGCCGAACACATCCCCGGTCAGGCATTCGCTGTGTACCCGCACGAGGACTTTTTGCCGCCCGGCCACGTCACCATGCACCAGCGCCAGATGATGCTGGCCGTCAATCTTGGAACGATAGAGGTGCAAATCAAAATCGCCATGCTCGGTCGGCATTTTCACCACCTCGACATGCTCCACCAGTTTTTCCCGCGTGCGGCGGTATTCAATCAGGTCGGCGATGGTGCAGATTTTAAGGCGGTGTTTTTTGGCGAACTTCAACAGTTGCGGCAGGCGCGCCATCGTGCCGTTGTCGTTCATGATTTCGCAGAGAACGCCGACGGACCGGCATTCCGCCAGGGTGACCAGGTCCACCGCCGCTTCCGTGTGGCCGGCGCGCTGGAGCACCCCGCCGGGTCGCGCCCGCAGCGGAAACACGTGTCCCGGCTGGACCAGATCCTCCGGCACCGCGGTCGGCGACGCCATGAGCTGGATGGTTTTGGCCCGGTCGGCGGCGCTGATGCCGGTGGTAATGCCGCGCGCGGCATCGACGCTCACCTGAAAATCAGTGCGGAAACTCTCGCGGTTCTGGCGCACCATGCGCTCAATGCCCAGTTGTTGCAACCGCTCGGAACATCGTTGGCACGCAAATCAATCCGCGGCCGAATTTGGCCATGAAATTCACCGCGGCGGGCGTGGCGAACTGCCCGGCCATGACCAGATCCCCTTCGTTTTCACGGTCGGCGTCGTCCACGACAATGACCATTTTGCCCTTGCGCAGGTCGGCAATGACGGAATCAATGCGGTCGAAAGTTTTTTTCATCGGCGAGCATAGCATAACCGGAGGCGATGCAAATGCCAGCCGCAAAACAAACCGCCCCGGGCGACGCCGGCAGACGCCAATCAGGATGCGCATGTTTTTTGCTGACTTGATGCCAACGCCCGGCTTAGAATCGCGCGAGATAGAGGGCGCTTTTCAAGCAGCGGCGGCGGGAAGATTTAGCAACCGAACGACCGATCATTCAATGTCATCAAAAAAACCGGGCAACAGGGCCAGCGGACTTTTGGACGGCAACCCTGCGAGTCTGCTCCAGGAATGTTTTGCCTGCGGCATCCTGGTGGTGGGCGCACGCCAGCGCATCGTGGCCTGCACCCCCGAAGCCGCCGGTCATCTGCACCGCACGGAAGCCAAGCTGCTCAACGCGTCACTCAGCGCGTTGCCCGCACAGCTCGCCCGCTTGATCCGGCAGACGGCCAGGAACGGCAAACCGATTTTAAACCGGGAAATCCCCCTGGGCCACGCGTCCGCCCTGCGTGCCAGCATCCTGCCGGTGAAAAGCGGCGGGGTAACGGAAACCGTCGTCGTTTTGAACAGCCTGACTTCCGCCCCGGTCTTTGAACAAAACCTCCGGCGGCTTGACCGGCTGGCCGGCCTGGGCACGCTCTCGGCCAGCATGGCGCATGAAATCAAAAACGGCATGGTGGCCATCAAGACCTTTGTGGAGGTGCTGGCGCAAAAAGGACAGGACACCGAATTGACCGAGATCGTCGGGCGTGAACTGGCCCGCATCAACGGCATCGTGACCCAGATGCTGCGGTTTGCCGCGCCCAACCGCGCCGCCTTCGTCACCGTGCGCGTGCATGAGGTGCTGGATCTTTCGCTGCGCCTGATGCAGCATCAAATCAACGGAAAATTGATTTCGTTACAGCGCCAGTACCGGGCCGAAGCCGACACCGTGCGGGGCGACGAAGCGCAACTGCAGCAGGCGTTCATGAATCTCCTTATCAATGCGCTGGAAGCGATGGGCACCAACGGCGTATTGACCGTGGAAACCGCGATGCTGAAGGACGGCCAGAACGGCCCGCAATTGCAGATCCGCATCCAGGACACCGGAGTGGGCATCGCCCCGGAAAATCTGGCGAGATTGTTCGAGCCGTTTTTCACAACCAAGCGCAACGGCACGGGCCTGGGGCTGGCCATCAGCCATCGCATCGTATTGGAACATCGCGGCGGCATCCGGGTCCAGAGCGATCCCGGCAAAGGGTCGATGTTCATCCTGTCGCTGCCGGCCTTTGTACCGCCGCTCTGACCGGCGGCCGGGAGGTTCTATTCCCCGACGAGGTGATAGGGCTGCACGGTGTCGTCGCCCACGTGAACCTTGGGCCGGGCTTTGAGCGAGAAGGTGAAGGCCACCGTGAAATCCGTGGGACCGCTGGTGTTGTCAATCACCCGGAAGGTCAGCGCGCTGGTCCAGCTCCGCATGTCGCGATAAACCGTGTAATTTTGTTCCTGCAACCGGCCGTCCACGACGTTGTAATCATGGCGCATGCGCAATCCCCAGTTGTCGTTGAGCCGGTAGAAATACGTGCTGGTGATATAATTGTTGGGTTCCGCGAATCCGTCAAAACCGCCGCGCAAATACCAATAGCCGAGCCCCCAGCTCCACCGTTCGTTCGGACTAAAAGTGATTTGATCGAACGCCAGATTCAAATTGCCGTGGTTAACGTCGTAGCGGGTTTGCGAATCCACCGCAATCCATGAGCGCGGTTTGAAGGTGACGGCGGAATAAAGATCGCTGAACGTCGCCTGGGGGCTGAACGGTTCGTCGAGATTGGTCGGATACTGGCCGGGCGTGAGCCGCCAGTCCAGCGTCAGATTCCAATCCAGCAGATTGTCGAGCTGCCCGTTGCGCAGGGTCTGCAACGTGTTCCGCAGCCCGAAACGGATGACGTTCTCGCTGTCGATGGAATCGATGTTGTTGTAATCGGGAAACTGGATCGGCAACAACAGCAGACTGGGCAGCGCGGAATCAAATTGTGGCAGTTGCGGCGGCTGGGTCGTGGGCGTCGGCACATAGGCATAGTTCACTGACGGCTCGATGATGTGGCGCAGGCCATTGACGGCCAGCAGGGAATTGGTCGCATCCGGCCAGAGCTGGGAAGCCTTGAACGAGGTTTCCACCCCGGTGTTGAACACGCGGCGATAGGCTTCGCCGTTCGTGCCGCCCGGGCCGGTTTCCTCGCTGTAATAAGTAAAGCGTCCGCCAGCGCGCGGCGTGACATTCAACCAGCCGAAAAATGTTTCGGGCAGCAGCAATTGATGAAACGTATCGGCTCGCGAGGCGGAATACGCCGGCGGCGGGAGCGCGCCGTTGGTTTCCGCAAAAAACATCTTGTACCAGCCCGCCGAACTTTCGCTTTCGTAATACAGCGGCGTGTTGAAAACCTGCTGGCGATAGCCGGTTAGCCGCACGTCGGGCAGCCGTTCGACCTGGTTGAAAAAATCGTTCAACTGCGGCGTGGTTTCCGCGTCGAGACTCCAGTTGTTCCAATACTTGTTGACCTCGGTGAACGAGTTGGGCTGCGGATTATTGCGATAGGCGCCCTCGAAAAAATCATGCAGCACGAGCGGGTCGGTCTGGTAGTTCACCAGCGCCTTCAGGTTCAGATTGGTGGCCGGGGTCGCCTGGTAGCCGAAATAAACGCGCTGCCGGTTCTCGGGAATGCCGCCGGTCCAGGGCGTGCCGTTCGTGCTGGTGTTCGGCTGCTGGTCGTTCAGGTAATAATACTTGAACGTCGCGTCGCCCCATTGGCCGAGGTGCAGATTCAGGTCCGGCCCGACGCCCAGTCCCCGTTTCTCGCGATAATCCAGATGAAACTTGCCGTCCACCATGTCGTTGAGATACCACGTGTACGTGTTGAGCAAAAACGGCCCGTAGGCGGTGCGGTAGCCGGGAATAAAATTCAAGTTGTTCGCGTGCGGCCCCAGTTCGCGCCGGTAATAGGGAAAGTAAAACGACGGCACGCCGTCCACGAAAACCACGGCGTTCCACATCTCGATGTATTTTCCGGGGACAATTTTTATGTGGCTGGAGCGGACATAAATCGCCGGGTCGCTCACGTCGTCGGTCGTGACGAAAGCATGGCGCGCATGGTAGATTTGATTGGTCGTGTCGCCCTGCAATTGTTCGCCTTGCGCGAACACGGGCGGTTTGCCCGTGCGAAACTGTTCGCTCTGCATCTGGTGCGTCTTGAAATTGTAGCGGATATGTTCGCCGGTCCAGATGAGATCGCCTTCCTCGATGCGCACATGGCCGTCGGCCACCACTTCGCCCGACTGGTAATCAAGCGTCGCGCTGTCCGCGATGAGCGTCGCATTGCTGTATTGCACAAAGACATTCGTGCCGTATGCCGTTGTCGCCCACAAAATCCACATGCCTGCCGGCGCGCCGGGAATGATTTGGTTGAGCGCCTGCACCACCCAGGACGGCTGCTCCTGGGCCGGGGCAACGAACGGAAAAAGCGCGCATAAAAAGACGAGCAGAACAATGGCGGGAAATTTTCTCATCAGGCGCGGCCAATTAAACAAAACGAAATGAGCTTGTCGAGAGTCGAAGGACGAAGAATCACCCTCAACCCTCATCCCTCAACCAACCATCGACCCTCGGCCGATTTTATTCCTTCGGCAGGAAGGTGAAGGCCACCGCCGCCAGGATGCACACAAACGCGGCGAGATGGTTCCACCGGATTTTTTCGCCGAGATACAAAATCGCGAAGGCGCAAAAGACGGACAGCGTGATGACTTCCTGGATGATCTTGAGCTGGGTGGCGGAATAAACCGAGTTGCCCCAGCGATTGGCCGGCACCTGCAGCAGGTATTCGAAGAACGCGATGCCCCAGCTGGCCAGGATGACCAGCAGCAGCGGCTTGCTTTTGAATTTCAGGTGGCCGTACCACGCGATCGTCATGAAAATGTTCGAGCAGGTCAGCAGCACAATCGGCAGCCAGCGGGATTCAGTCAAATTCATGAGCAAAAAATGAATTCACCAGCTGTTGGTGTCAAATGGGATTGCGGATGATCTTCACCCCGCCCTATTTGAGGGCCTGAGCATTTTACGGATTTTCACAACCGCACCGGAATTTTCTTCTTCGCCAAAAATTTTTTCACGTCGCCGACGGTATAGGTGCCGAAATGGAAAATGCTCGCGGCGAGGACGGCGTCCGCTTTGCCGTCGAGCAGCACCTCGGCCATGTGTTCCAGGCTGCCCGCGCCGCCGCTGGCCACCACCGGCACGCCCACCGCTTCGCTGATGCGCCGCGTGATGACCAGGTCAAACCCGGCCTTGGTACCGTCGGCATCAATGCTGTTCAAAACAATCTCACCCGAGCCCAGCTCGACGGCGCGCTTGGCCCATTCCACGGCATCGAGCCCGGTGTCCTTGCGTCCGCCATGCGAGAACACACCCCATTTGTCCGGCGCGATTTTCTTGGCGTCAATCGAGACCACGATGCACTGGCTGCCGAATTTTTCCGCGCCGGCGCGGATCAGATCGGGATTCGCCAGCGCGGAGGAGTTGATGCTGATTTTGTCCGCGCCGGCGCGCAGCATCGTGAACATGTCGTCCACGGACCTGATGCCGCCGCCGACGGTGAGCGGCATGAAGCATTGGTCCGCGGCGCGCTGGATGACGTCCACCATCGTCGCGCGGCCATGCGCGCTGGCGGTGATGTCGAAGAAAACCATTTCATCCGCGCCCTGTTCGTTGTAGCGGAGCGCGAGTTCGACCGGGTCGCCGACATTGCGCAGTTCGCCGGCTTCGGCCTTGCCGAACTGGACGCCGCGCGTGACCTGGCCGTCGTGCACGTCGAGGCAGGGAATGACTCTTTTGGCCATCATGAACGGCCATTGGTTAACACTTTACTTTAGGCCCTCACCATCCCAAAAATCGTTCTTGACGCTCGGTTTTGTGGCATTAGGTTTGCTTGCTAAGGCAAGCTGTTTCAAAAAATAAAAAGGCTATGAAATTTTATCTTCTCATCCTAACCGGCCTGGTTTCGTTGTCGTGTGGTTTGTTGCTCACCGGCTGCACCAGCACCGAGGGCGGCCACACCAGCCCTTATCAACCCGGCCCCGTGGCCGGAAAAACCGTCGGTCAAGGCGTCGGCGTGGTGGCCGGCAACGTTGCCGGCGCGGGTGTCGGCGTGGTGGAGGGCACGGTGCAAGGCATGGCGGCACCGTTCAATCCCGAGTTATCACATGGTCCGTTACTGGCGCACGGAAACAACATCCGATGGCCGGACAATCCAGGTGCCTTACGACATTTTGGTGGATCAATATGGCCGCCCGGTGACACATGCCGGCGCCGACGGGAAATCCCAAGCCGCCGCCGATGACCGCCCCGCTGCACCGCCGCCGGGGCAAACGGCACCCCCGCACCCGCCTCCGGCAGAACCAATGACCACCACCAATGGCGCGCCGCAATAATTTGATTTGATTTTCCAACCGCAAAAAAATTATGCGAATGTTCACCCCGTTTCTGTTGACCGCCGGTTTGCTGGCTTCCGGACCCTTGTTTGCCGCGGACCCCACAACCGCTGCGCCGCTCCGCAAAGTTGCCATCATCCC
>CAWKIF010000080.1:0-34726 GCA_963849485.1 candidate division FCPU426 bacterium
ATCAGAAGCATGCCGCAATGTTCCCCGTCCGACAAATCCAGACGGCATACGGGCGGCGTATGGAAAAGCAATATTTTTTCCCCGGGAAGTATTGCAAACGGCGGAGAGAAAATTCGGCCCAGGACTTTGAATATTGCAGGATTAACTCTCGCTGATCTTCACTCAGGGTCATTTCCCCCCCGAATCCCGCCACCGAAAAAGCCTCCGCGCGATGAAGCATTTCATGCGTGGGTTGAAGATTGGGATAAATACTCGTGAGATTGTAAATGGTCTTGAAATAAAGGGACTCCGGAGCGTCCGCTAACCCGGGTATTTCGTAGACGGGCTTTTGACTGTCGGCCAGAGCCAAGAGCAATTGTTGAAGATGAATACTGTCTCTTGAATCTCTTTTTGGATCACCGGAGAAACAAGGTCAGGTTTACTATGGAACCGCCGGGCTGTTTCGTATTCTTCCTGGCGGATCTGACCTCGCATCGAACCCCCGCAATAGAATATCAGATCCGGCTCCTCCGCCTGAACAAGCAGGGGAAGCATGGGCAAAAAGGAAGTCGCTCCTTGATAATCCGATAGGCACAAAAATTTCGATGTTTTGTCCACTCATTCGGACAGGTACATACCCGATCAGCTGGGCTCAGTGGCTCATTGCGCCAATGTCCGGATTTCATTACAATTCAATATAACATCTTTCCATGCCCATCAACTCAAAGAAAAGACGATGAGAAATTACCAAAACCTCTATTTGACAATGACCGATGGGACTTTGAAGCATATCAATCCCCTGACCGGCACTGAAGTCTGGACCGTTCCCGACCGAGCCCATCGCCCCCTGACCAACCGATCCATTAAGCCTCCGAAACCCCTGGAAGCCATGGGGAAGGAAAATTACTGCGATTTTTGTTCCACGGATTATTTCCAAACTCCCCCTGAAAAATCACGTCTCATCCAAAACTGGGATGGACATTATCAACGATTGGACAAGGTCAATCCCGACATGATCGACTCCACGAAGGCGGTGTTTCGCCGGGTGGCCAATCTGTTCGAGATTGTCACAATCGATTACTGGACTAAAAACCACGGATTCAAGCTTTCTTCGGCCCAAACTCAATGGATGCAGAACTATCTGGATAATCCAAGGGGTTGGGAGCACGTCAGTAAAATCATTCAGACCAAACTTCGACTTCAGGGGAAATCTCACGAGGAGATCGCATCCCTGAGCCCGGATGAAATCCGAAGGTTTTCCGAGTCTTTTTTTGGCGGAGCCCATGAATTGGTCATCGCGGGAAGGCATTTCCGGCCCGGCGCGGTCATCGACAACGAATATTATTCATCAGGCGAGATGACCGACGAGGACCATTTTTGGTTCATGCAATTTACCATTGACGCCCTCCGGGATATCTATCAACACAACCCATTTATCCGCTATGTCACCGTTTTCCAGAATTGGCTGCAGCCGGCAGGAGCTTCCCTGGACCATCTCCACAAACAATTGGTGGGGTTGGACGAATGGGGCACATCCATCCAAGCCGAGGTTGAGATTGCTCGCGAATATCCTAACATTTATAACGAGGCCATTATTAATTTCTCAGTCGAAAATAATCTTATTTTCGCCGAGAACGACCACGCCATCGCCTTGGCGGAATTGGGCCACCGCTTCCCCACCTTGGCCATCTATTCCAAAGCCAAGAACGCGCGACCGGAGGAGCACTCCCCCGAGGAACTGCGGGGTTTTTCGGATTTGGTCCATGCCTGCCACGCCGCCATGGGCAGTCAGATTCCTTGCAACGAGGAATGGTACTACTCACCCCGCGACACCGTGAATGTGATGCCCTGGCATATCCTTATCAAGTGGCGGACTGTGAACCAGGCAGGTTTTGAGGGTGGAACTAAAATCTATGTGAACCCCCTTTCTCCTGTCGCCGTCCGGGATCTGGTGGTCCCACGGCTTTATGAGTTGCGGCACATCGGTAAAATTAAAAATTTGAGGATTGCGACCGAATGCGTCTTGCGGCCCAATCCCCTTCAGTACTGCCAGCCCGCGACCTAACCTGAAAGCCCCAGGACCCCTTAATCCAAAGGAAGAGTAATCAACTCCTCCTATTCAGATTGGAGAATCCTCTGAAGTTCTTTTCCTTTTTTCAAATCGGGATATTTTTTCAATAATTGATCCAATGGATTAAAAACAACCGGTTTATCACCTTTCGGTCTCTCGGCATTAAAGATGAATTTTTCCTGTATTCCTGGCAATTCCAACAAAGGATAGGGCCTCGCAGCGGGTTCCGTATTTATTCGATAAACCAAACAATTTTCAGACACCCAAAGTGGTTCAGCATAATATCTCCAAAACTCGACATAGTGGGCTTCCGGCATTTTTCCCAGGTTAAAGCCCTTCTCCCTTTGTGACATCTGAACCGCCTCTTGCCTCTGATAAAGAATGTAGTCGACCCCTTCTTCTTTCAATTTCACCGCCAACTCATGGGCGGTGGAGTTTTGATCAGCCCATTCCAGAAGCATCGGCTGTTTCCAAAAGAAATCCACGAAAGAGCCGCGCCGAAGAGTATAGGTTTGAAAAACCCCGAAAGCTAAAACTCGGTCTTGAGGCCGAGAATGATCCTCGATCACCCGGTAAGCGTCATAAGTGGTCATTTCAAAAGAATAGTTCCTCTTGAGGCGTAACAAAGGATCTTCCATACCTAATGCCGAAGCGTAGGGGGCAGTCGTTTGTAATTGGGTGAACATGGTAGCGATGGTGGAAAGGATCAAACCCATTCCAAGCAATATTTTCGGCCCTTTTCGTCCTTCTTTCCAAGCCTCTCCCCATAACATCATCGCCAATAGGATAAAGGCGATGGCGCCCCCGGAGCCATGGCGCAAATTGCTGCAGAACCAACCCCAACCTAAAAAATAGATGGCGCAAAAAAAGGCAAGAAACCAGGCTCGGCTCCCGGCTTTATCCCCTCTCCACCAGGGAAGGGCCATCGCGGCAAGAGGTGTCCAGAGGGCACCAACCCCATTTTGACCCGTAAAAAAAGTCCTTCCCAACCTTAGAAAATAATCCAAATAATTCAACCCCATTGTTCTTCCCGTATCGGCCCATAAAGCCTTTTCCATTTCGGTGGAAAACCCAGGGGGACCCCCAAAGAGTGAAGTCAGCAATGGATAGAAAGGGTTCCCATTCGCGAAATAATCCCGACTATACCAAGGAATAGGACACAGGATAAAAAGAACGAGGGCCCAACCCAGGTTCCTTCCCAAAGCACCTGATTTTTTATGCCAAATCAACAACAACACCAGCGCGGGGAGGAGGAGAACGGCTGTGTACTTCGTGGCAAAAGACGCGCCAGTAAAAAAAGCCAGGGTGAATAACCAGGACCGACCACTTGGCTCGTGAATCCATTCCAGACAAGCGATGATGAGAATCAATTCAAATAGAACCAAAGTCCCCTCGGCATACCCCCCGGAATCCAGCGCCAAAAAGTAAGGACAGGTCAATAACAAGAGTGGCCCGATCCATCCGGGTAGTCCCAACTTTTTTGAATAAGCGGAAAGAAGCCAAACCGTTAATAACGTCGGGATCACTAGGGAGGCTTTGGATAAAAATTCCCCCCCCATGGACCAGAAGCCGGCCCAAGCGATTTCGGAGAATTTAGGCATGTCCCCCGTGTGGTTGGTCCAATGCAGGGGGAGAAGATTCTGCCATGCTACCAACTCCGCGAAACGGAAGTGGTCTAACACCGCGTCCCATATCAATGGCGGGGAACAAAAATCAAAAGCCCAAATAACCAGGCAGACCATACCCAACAGAACCAGCCAAGGGTTGATTTCTCCTATCTTGAATTCGACGACCCATGTTCGAATTTCCCTAAGTCCAGGAATAATGAAGGGGAGAAAAAATAGAGCGGTCGTCCAGGGATAAAGCACCCCATTGACAGCCAATCCGAAACAATAACAAGAGAATAGGCACAACACGACTGAAGCGGTGATGGGGCGACAAAGAGGGTCATCCAGTTTCAACAATAGAATCCGGGTCAATTTCCTGGTCCAACCCGCCCATCCGATGATGACCAGCGCGCCAAAGGCCAAACCGGGCATCCTTTGGCACCATATCCCCCAGGCTAAAGCCGGGTTCCAGACCGTATCGTTCAACATCCGTAATGAGGCGTGCAGAAAAGAAAGCTTGGTCCCAAAGATAAATAGGGCGAGAAAAGTAATAGAAATGAGCGATTGGATCAATTTGGATCTAATTCCATACGCTAGGGTTGGTTTGACAATCGAGCTTCAAAAAGTATAATACGCTTCCCCTTCAATGACTGTAAGTGAAGGTTTTATTGGATGCCCGAGTGGTGGAATTGGCAGACACGTACGCTTGAGGTGCGTATGGGCGACCGTGCGGGTTCGAGTCCCGCCTCGGGCACCATTTTCAATCCAAGCCAAGTCACTTATGACTTGGCTTTGTTATTTAAGGTCAGGACGAGAACCCGGGGAAAGGGTTCGGGAAAACAGCCGTTTTCCCGGTCGTTCCAAGGGGTCCATGGGGGATCTTCCCCATGAGCGTAGCGGTTCGATGCCCCGCCTCGGGCACCATTTTTATCGACAAAAGCTATGGAACCTTTAGGTTTCGAGACTTTTTTTACGGCCTTAAGGGCGCTACAAGACACAAACCCGGGTTCACCCCAATATCCGCCGGGCGATTCACTTACGGATTTACTTCAATTTTTCCTTCACCGCTAGGGCGTCGGGATTGTCCGACTGGAAAGATAAGGCCGTTTTCACATAAAAGGCCGCGTCTTTTTCGATCCATTATCCATTAGCGCCTGAGCCACTGCGGCATAGTAGGTCGCCCGCATGGAGGCGAAATCCTTGCCCGTAATTCCGCTTTGATGCACCGCCTGGAAAAAAGCGGTGGCTTCCTGCCCCAATACCACGATCTGATTTTTCTTGATCAAGTCCGGGACGATATCCGTTTTCAATTTCGCCAATGAAGCCTGGGCGTCCAGGGGTTCATCCCACCATCCCTTTCCCTTCTTTTTCGCAGGAGCTTCGGAGACCTTCACGGGAGCGGGGGCGGCCGCGGCCACCGCTGGCGCCGGAGCAGCGGTGGGAATCGGGGTCGCGATTCGTAACGAGCTTCCGGACCAATTCCCCGCTGTCTGAACCACCATTTGATCCACGAATTGCGATTGAGTCTCGTCCCAATCAAAAGCATGTTCCGAGGTAGCGCGGTCCTTGGGGGTTTCCTTGGAAGCGCATTGAATCTCTCCCGTCGGGTCATTCGGGTTCACCGCGGCGTAGAGCTGGGGGGTCATGACCTCCAGAACCGGTTTCAATGTCCCGGAGAGGTAAGCGTATGCGCGCAGGACCTGGTTTCCCTTCAAATCATCCCTCTGGTAAGCCAAGAACACATGTCTCTTCTGGCTGTCGGAATATACCTTGACCCAAGCGATCGGGCCGCCATCATCCGTGAAGTTTTTTACGTACTTTTTCAGGGTGGAATCATAAAAACACACGGCCAGGGTCTGGCTGTGGGGTTTGTCCAAATCCCCCACCGGCACTGCTTGTCGGTAAATTAAAATGAGATCCCTTTGGTTCAAACCTCGGACGTCCTCGAAATCAAACAACCCCTTGCTTTCCAGCTTGCCGTCATCGGAAAGCCAAGGCAGATTCTCCAAGAGATGGTCCTTGGGCAGTACCGAATCCGTGGGGGATTCCTGGGCGACGCCCCGGGCCTGCATCCCCGTCCACACCAAAACCGCCAAAACGATAATTCCCTTTAATCCGTTGAGCATATAGCCCTCCGATGAAATTCAGCCATTCTTTTCATTATCCCTTGATCCAACCCGACTGTTGATAAAAATTCGTCGTATCCCGCACGCCTTTTCCCAGGTCCCACGAAGGTTGGTACCCCAATTGAGTTCGAATTTTAGCGATTTCACAGGTCCAATGGGTATAAAAAGCCTCTTTCACCTTATCCACGTTCAACATCGAGGCTTTCCCTCCGGCTCTTTCCGCCAATTCCCCCAAATAAGCGACGACTCGTACGATCCCCATCGGCACCTGAACCGTATTAAAAGACCGGTTCATGGCCTTTCCGATTTCTTCAGTCAGCCTTTGCCAGCTGTAAACTTCGCCGTCGGAGACAAAGTAGGATTGCCCAACCGCCTTCTCTGATTCTCCGGCCAATAGAATAGCATCCACTAGGTCTTCCACATAGACGAAGCTGACCTCCTGACGCAACCGTGGAAGAAGCACCCAGCCATCCCGCACCATCTTAAAATAAGCGAAAATATCGGTTTCGCGGGTCCATAGACCGCCCCAGGTCTTAAAATCGTTAAGGGCAGTCGATTCCCGAAAGATCGTGCGATCCTCTCCCCCTGAAGTTTCGTTTCACCGTAATAGCGAAACAGGCTGACAAGTTGAATTTTCATCGAGCGGCTTCCCGTCCCGGCTGGGTCCCGCGGCGGAGAGAGAACTCACATAGACCAGCTTTTTAAGCCCTTCCACCCCTAGGGCCGCAACGCAAACATTACGGGTTCCTTCAGCATTGACCTCATTTAATTTTTGCAGACTGGAACCCCGCAATATTCCAGCCAAATGATAGATTATTTTTACACCTTGGGCGGCGGCTTTGATCGAATCAGCGGTCCGTGACATCCCCATAGACCAACCGAATTAGCGGTCCCGTGCTGAAATGGAATTTTACTTGTCTTTCGGACAAGCGCGATTCACTTGTACCCCATTTTGGGCCAGTTTTTCCGCCAAATGGCTTCCCACAAAACCATTGGCGCCGGTGACCAAAATGGGAGATGAAATATCCATGGGGTATCCTGGTTTATGGGCAAAAAGTTTGAACTGCTAAGCGGGCATCATTATAATGCACCCGCTTCTGGCAACAACCTTTCGAAATTTATTTACGCAAAATTTGCCCACCGATCGGTTTTAGACCCGCTCCCAACGGGTAAGCCGGAAAATTCACGACTCAAAACAACTCAACCACCCCAAAACGCGAAGAGGCCCCATGGACATTTTTGATAAGGCGAACAATTGGACTGCGGCGGATGACGTCCGAAAGGCCGGCGTTTATCCCTACTTCCGCCCCAACACCTCCAAAATGGGGACCGAGGTCACTATTGGCGGAAAAAAAATGATCATGGTGGGCTCGAATAATTATTTAGGGCTTGTCACCCATCCCGAAGTACTTGAGGCCATGGTGACCGCCATCAACAAGTACGGTTCGGCCTGCACCGGTTCCCCCTTCTTGAACGGCACCCTGGATATCCGCGTTGAGTTGGAGGAAAAACTGGCCGATTTCGTGCACATGGAAGAGGCCCTGGTCTATTCCACCGGCTTCCTGGCCAACCTGGGTGCCCTTTCCACCATCGCCACCCGGGGCGATTACATCATCTCCGACCGCGACAACCACGCCTCCATCGTGGACGGCCAGAAGCTTTCCTACGCCAAGACGGTCAAGTACACGCATAATGACATGGAAGACCTGGAAAGGGTCCTTTCTAACCATCCAGAGGTCCCCAAACTCATCGTGACCGACGGGGTCTTTTCCATGGGCGGTGATGTCTGCCACCTCCCCAAGATCGTTGAGCTCAAGAAGAAATACAAAGCCCGCCTCATGGTGGATGAGGCCCATTCCATCGGCGTGCTCGGGCCCCACGGGGACGGCACCGGGCCCCATTTCGGGGTTCAAAAGGATGTGGATATGGTCATGGGGACCTTTTCCAAGTCCCTGGTCTCCATCGGAGGGTTCATCGCCTCCACCCACAAGGTCATCGACTATCTACGCCATAACAGCCGCCCGCTCATCTTCACGGCGAGCCTCTCCCCCGCCGACACGGCGGCGGTATTAAAAAGCCTCGAGATCATCAAGCGCGAGCCCGACCGGCAGAAGCGCCTATGGGAGATCATTCTGAAGATGCGTACCGCGTACCAAGCCATGGGTTGGAACACCCTCAATACCAACTCGGCCATCATTCCCCTGATGGTCGGGGACAACATGAAAACCTTCGCCATGACCAAGGAGCTGGGCGAGATGGGGGTTTTCGCCACCCCGGTGGTCTCCCCCGCCGTCCCGCCCGAATCCACCCTGATCCGAACCAGCTATACCGCCACCCACACCGACGCCCAGCTGGATCACGTGCTGGAGAGCTTCCGCAAGGTGGGCAAGAAATACGGCGTCATCCACGGGTAGGTCTCAGGCAGGTTAAATAGTCATTCCCGGCATCGAAAAGCTTGTCGGTTCCCTTCCCCGCCTATTAAAATCTGGGCTTATTTGCTGGGCACACTCATCTTCCTAGGGGGATATCGTGGCCATTACCATCAAGCCGGTTGAAACCAAGCAGGAAATTGAGACGTTTTTGCATTTGCCTTGGAAAATCTATGCGCCCAATGGCAAGCGCAATCCCAATTGGGTCCCCCCCTTCTTGGATGACCAGCGCAGCCTCCTGAATCCCCAGAAAAACCCATATCACCAGCACAGCCGCACCAAGCTTTTTATGGCCCTGAATGAAAAAAACGAGCCGGTCGGCCGGATTTCGGCGAGCGTGGACGACAACTTCATCAAGTTTTGGAATGAAAAAGTGGGTTTCTTCGGTTGGTTCGAATGCGTTGATGACCCATCCGTGGCCAACGCGCTTTTCCAGGAAGGCGAGAAATTCTTTAAATCCGAGGGCATCAGCGAGGTCCGGGGCCCCGCCAGTTTCACCTCCAACGACGATTATTTCGGTTTCCTTTTGGAAGGATATGACTCCCCCGCCCGTATCGCGATGCCCTACAACCCTCCCTATTACCTGCCCTTGGCGGAGAAGGCCGGCTATACCAAGGCGAAGGATCTATACGCATGGTACCTTTCCGCTGAAAGCGAACCGCCAGAGCGGATCGTGAGAATAGTGGAACGCACCATGAAACGGGAACGCATCACCATTCGCCCGCTGAACATGAAGCGGCTCTTCGAGGACGCCAAGATCCTCCAGGACCTCTACAACAAAATCTGGGAAAAAAACTGGGGCTTTGTGCCCATGACCGATGAGGAGTTCAAATACCAAGTCAAGAAGCTCAAGGACATCGTCTGGCCCGATTTCGTGGTCTTCGCGGAGGTCGATGGCAAAGCGATCGGTTTTAACCTGGTCGTCCCGGACGTGAACCAAGCCTTGATAAAGATGGATGGCGAGCTTTTCTCCTGGCATGACCCCTTCGCGATTATAAAATTCCTCACCTGTAAGTTCGACGATACCCGCGAAATGGCCATGGGCATCCATCCTGACTACCGCAAAAAAGGTTTGGAGGCCATGCTTTACCTGGAGGCCTTGAAAACCGGGAAAAAGCGCAAGATCAAGGGCGGGGAGCTTTCCTGGACCTTGGAAGACAACGAAGGAATCAACAATGGCATCGCGGCCATGGGTGGAAAAATCATCAAGAAATACAGGATTTACTCAAAAAAAATCTAACCCTGAGCTGCTAAAAAAAAGGCCATTCCCGAATGGGGATGGCCTTTTTTTATTTCCGGCTTATCAATCGAATGTCAATGTCGTCACACCCCATTACCTGAGTATCAATATTTTTTTAAGCCATTTATCGGAGGGGGTGGTAACCACCGCGTAATAAACCCCATTGCCCATGGTTGCGGCCTTTAAATCATCCAAGACAAGGGAGTAACTGCCCGCCTGGACATAACTCCAAGTCCGTTGATAAATCTTTCGATAGGCGGTCGTAAATATTTTGACCGTCACATAATCATGCGGTTGGGAAAAGGAGACCCACAGGTTGAAGGACGTGGTTCCGTTCAGGGGATTCGGCCAGAAAAGAGGAACCTGGTCGTTCGGCAGGGGTGTCAGGGTGGGAGTGCCGGTTGAGACGGCTATTCCCGTTGGGGTTATCGTGGTTGTTTCGGTTTGAGTCGGCGAAAAAACAACCGTTAATGTCGGGGTTTCGGTATCCGTAAAAGTGAAGGTGGAAATGGGAGTCAGTGTCCAGGTGGGTGTATCGCTGGCCGTGGATGTGGGAAGCGGCGTCAAGGTAGGGGTAAAGGTACCTGAAGGGGTGATGGTATAACTTAAAAGTGGTGTCGCCGTGATGGTTCCAGTAGTGGTAGGGGTGAAAGACTCTGTTCCCGTGGGAGTGGCACTTGTGGTTCCAGTCGGTAAAGGGCTATCCGTAGAAGTTGAGCTCACCATCCAACTCGCGGTGGGTGTGGATGTCGCAGTAAAAGTCGGAGTACTGGTCGGGGTCGCGGTGGGGGTCAGGGTAAGGGTGGCCGTGTCCGTCGGAGTCCCCGAATGTGTTGGTGTATAACTCAAAAGGGGCGTTTGGGTGTCGGTTCCCGTCCCAGTGCCGGTGAAGGTCCAGGTCGCCGTCGAGCTGTTGGTGGGTGTCCCGGTGACTGTTGGGGTGAAAGTCATCGTTGGGGTGGCAGTCGGGGTGGCGGTGATCGTGGGGGAAATTGTAATTGTTAAGGTTTTAGTCCAAGTCACGGTTGGAGTTCCGGTCAGCGTATTAGTCCCACTGGGTGTTGGGGTAACGGTCCCTGAAAGGGTCGGTGTGGGGCTGATTGTGACCATTGGAGTGTTGGAATCGGTTGGCGTATTCGTCACCGTAAAGCTATCGGTCGGAGTCGCGGAACAAGTCGATGTCCAGCTGGGAGTCGGGCTCAAGGTCCAAGTGGGACTGTTCGTCTCTGTTGGAGTCGGACTATTGGTGGGTGTGTTCGTGGAAGTCCCAGAGGAAGTAACAGTCGGGGACCAGGTAGGAGAGAAGGTGTTAGAGGGAGTATCACTGACGGTGGGTGTATTAGTGATGGAGGGGGTTGTCGAAACTGTCGGAGAATTGGTAAACGTAGGGGTTAAGGTATAGGTGGGTGAGGTCATCGGTGTGGGTGTAAAAGTTGAGGTATCTGTCGGAGGCATACCTAGGCAGTAGTTCGCGTAGATGGGTTCAAAAAAGTTCGAGCCGTAGGATACCGCTCCACCCAAGGCCCAGCTCACCGGGAAACCCCAACTTGAAACGGAATAATCAAAGGCTAAAGAATTGACGCTGGTATCGGTTACGGCTGAAGAAGTGTTTTGATAATTGATCGCAAAACTCAATGGGGCATTGGGAACATAATACATATAAGCCAGCCAGTAATCTCCAGGGGTCAGATAGGTTTGTGGCATCGGGAATATGTTCCAAGCATTTCCCGTCAAGGTCACGTCAGCGGCGGAGGTCGCCACCAAGTTCCCCATCACCTGGGTGGTTCCGGAAAGGGCCGAGGTATAAACCGCAGCGATAGCCACGACATTGTTATCCTGGGTCGTGGGGGCATAGAGGGAGATCGTGGAGAGGGTTCCGGCTTGGGTGAGCGAATACCGGCAAGCCCTCATTTCCCATTGAAGAAGGCTGTTCGCTGAAAACTGTGGCGTGGTATTTGTGTTGCCGAACAAGGTGGCGGAGGCCCCGCAATAGGGTGTCAATGACAGGTTGGGAGTGAAGGTAAAGGTTTGGGTAGGCGAATCTGTCACGCTCGGGGTGATAGTCGAGGTCATAGTAGTTGTTGGAGTCATGGTGGTTGTTGGAATCAAAGTGAGGGTGGAAGTCGCCGTGTTGATGGTTCCGGTGATCGTGGGGGTGCCAGTAGCGGTGGGCGTATTGGTGATCGTGGGAGTTCCAGAACTGGTGATGGTAAAGGTTTGGGTGGGGGTAGAAGTCTCCGTAGGTGTAATGGTGGGTACGACGCAAAAGTTGGCGTAAAAGGGCACATAGCCGCTTCCATAGGCCATGCTCACGGGAAATGATCCGGGTAAACTCCCAAAAGTTTGGGTAGCCGTGGTATAGATCAAAGCTCCGGCCGTACCGCTTCCATAACTCACTTCATAAGTACTGGTATTGAACATATAAACAAGCCAATAACCTCCGGCCGAAAGATAGGTCGGTGGGATCACGTAGCCATTCCAACCAGCAACAACCGGTTGGGGAGACGATTGAACAATCAGGGACCCAACATTGCTGACGGGGCCGGGATGAAGCCCTCCCTGTCCATAGATCCCCACAATGAGCGATGTCCCATAATTGGGAGCGGAACTATAAACCGTCAAGCTATAGACAGAAGCAGGATAACTAAGGGTAGCGGCGCCTCCATACATTCCTGCGCCTGGGAAAGAACCGTTGCTCAGGGAGATGGTATTAGTGTTTCCAAATAAAGTAGCGGAAGCCCCACAAGGCGGTGTTAGGGTTAAATTGGGCGTTACGGAATCGGTTGGAGTATTGGAAGGTAAAGGCGTCGGAGAAATGGTAACGGTATTGGTAATGGTTCGAGATGGGGTAAGAGTCGCCGTGGCCGTTTGAGACCGGGTGCTGGTTGGGGTGGATTGCGCCCAAACCGGGGAACTGGCCGGCAACCCCATAAAAAACAGTCCGATCCCGAACAAGATCCGTTTGATAAAACCGTTCAGGGCGAGAGGGTTCATAGGCTTTCTAACGGCTTAAAAGGTCAAAACTGAATGAAAACAAGGAAATAAACGTCAATTTCGACGGTGTTTTCACTGGTCTCGCCGTCTCAGGACCATGCCTGGGTACTCATTTAGGAAAATCCCCTTCCCGAAGACCTGCTGGCCATTGACGAGCACCATTCTCATGCCGGAGGGGGGCGCCCAGGGCGCCACGGCGGTGGCGTTATCCCCAATGGTCTTAATATCAAAAACCACCACATCCCCCCAATAGCCGATTTTGAGCAGGCCCCGGTCCTTGAGACCCATGATCTGCGCGGGTACCTGGGTCAGGCGCTTGATGGCTTCCGACAACCGGATCACCCCCTGGTCTCGAACATAGGTCCCCAAAAGCCTCGGGAAGGCCCCCACGTCCCGGGGGTGGGGGATGGTGGCGGCCGAATCCGACCCAAAGAGCACGAAGGGAGATTGGATCTTCTTGATCAGTCCCTCCTCCGAAAGCCCGTGGTAGCAGATTTTCACTTCCTTGCCGTTTTCCAGGAGCAAAGCCAAGACCGCGTTTTCTTCCGAGAGTTTTCTTTGCTGGGAGAGTTCCTTCAGGGTCAGCCCCAATGCGGATTTGGACGAATTGGCCTTGACCTTGGTGATCTCGATCTTGTCCCCTCCCCCGTATTCCTGGAGCCTCCGGCGGATCAGGGCCATCACGTCCTCGGCCTTGTCCTCTTTGTGGTAGAAGGACCAGCGGGAAGTGTCCTCAGGCAGGTAAAGGAACTGGTAGAGGGGGATCTGCACCTCGTTTCCCCAGAAGTCGTAGGGATAAACCGTGGCCCAAGCTTCCTGGCCCTTCCCCCTCGCCTCCTCCAGCAAGCGCAGACCGCTCTCGGTCTGGTCCCAATTGCTGGGCAGTTTGAAGAGCAGGTGCTGGATCACCACCGGAACCTTGTCGACCCCGCCCACTTGCAGGGCTTCCCGGATGGCGTCCAGTACCCCGGATCGGTAGTTTCGGATATGGGTGTAGTAGACGGCATGGGGATAGCGGGTCAGGACGGAGGCCAGGTCCTCCAGTTCGGGGCTTTGGCACCACTCCCCCGGCTCGTAGCCCAGCCCGCTGGACAAGCCGAAGGCTCCGGCCTTCAGTGCCCCGTCGAGCAGATTTTTCATGCGCCCCATCGCGGCCGGGTCGGGCGGTTCCTTGCGCCGGGTTTTCCAAAAAAAATCGCGCAAGGTACCCTGGCCTACCAAGGTTCCCAAGTTGATCATGCTTTTGTGTTTTTCAAGTTTTTGGAGGTCTTTTTCCACGTCCAGGATGGAAAACCCGCAATTCCCCGCCAGACCGGACGTAACGCCCCGCCGGATGGCTTTTTGCTGCTCGGTGAAGGACCAAAGCAGGTCGTTATGGCAAAGCAAGTCGATAAAACCAGGCGCTATCGTGAACCCCGTCATATCCACCGTCATTTTCGCGGTGTAATTCGGCAGGGTTCCCACCGCCGCGATTTTTCCGTCCTTCAGGGCCAGGTTGCCTGGGTAGGGCGGCAGGCCCGACCCATCCACGATCGTGCCGTTGAGGAGGACGAGATCATAATCAGCCGGATTCTGGTCGCAGCTGCCCGGATAGGCCCCAAGCAAGGCGAGAATGAAAACGAGGGACGGTATCAAGTTGGTCCCTTTTCGTCCCGGAATCCATTTCATTTTTTGATCTTTCCTTGCGCTTCCAAAAGTAATTTTTTCGCCTCTTCATTTTTCGGGTCCAACTGGGTCCATTTCTCATAGGCTTTGGCCG
The DNA here is from genome assembly GCA_963849485.1 of candidate division FCPU426 bacterium. GTDB lineage: Bacteria > Oederibacteriota > Muellerivitia > Muellerivitales > Muellerivitaceae > CAVTWJ01. The sequence continues at coordinate 14,206 of CAWKIF010000080.1, forward strand.
CCCGAGAGTAATCCCCGGTGGCGGAGTAGCACAGTCCGAGCCCCCGGCAGGTGAGATCCAGATCACCCTTGTTCAACTCGATGGCTTTCGTGAAATCCTGGATGGCCTGGGGATAGTTTTTTCTCTCAGCGTAGATATTCCCCCGGCTTTCATAGGGTCGCCCGTAGTCCGGCTTCATCTCAATGGCCTTTGAGAAGAAGTTGAGGGCCTGGTCCTTGTCTTTTTTCAGGACGTAGAGGGTCCCTAGCCCGTAATATCCCTCGGCGTATTTCGGGTTCAACTCGATGGCTTTGGAAAAATCCAAGGTTGCCAGCTCCAGGTTTCGCTTGTGGAGGAAGGCGCAACCGCGGTTTTGGTAAAACTCCTCCCGGGTCGGATCGGCGAGGATGGCCCGGTTGTAATAATGGACGGCTTTTTTGTAATTTCCCTTGAGATAAGCGTCGTTCCCCAACTTGAATTTCTGCTGGGCGTCCTTGGGCGCCCCCTGAACGATGGTTGGCGAACCCGCCAGCAACCCAGCCAACACCCAGCCACAAGCCTTCAACATAGGTTTCATTCCAATCCTCCTCGCTTCATAATTCAGGGGAACGCGACTTCCCCCTTCTTTTTTATTTCTTCTGCAATACCGACAGGAAACCCCCGTCCCGGTCCTTCGTGGGTAGGAAGGTCATTCCCCACTCGTTCTGATCCACGGATTCCAGCTCCACCGGCGCGGCTAGCGGCATCGGCGCCCAGTCGGGATGTTTGGCGAGAAAAGCCTGCACGAGGCTCTGGTTTTCCTCGCCTTCCAGGGAACAGGTAGTGTAAACCACATAACCCTTGGGGTAGAGGTGGCCTTGGACCTCCTCCAGCAATTTCAATTGTTCCTCGGCGTGATTCTTGATCTCTTCCCTTTTCAGCTTCCACCTCAGGTCGGCGCGCCGGGAAAGCACCCCCGTCCCCGAACAGGGGGCGTCCACCCAGATCAGGTCGAACTTTTGGGCGGGCGAAATCCGCTCGATCGCGTCCTCGAAAACCTTGACGTTCCCAAGGCCCAGGCGCTTGATGTTTTCCTTGAGTTTCTCCCGGCGAATCGGCGAGAAATCGGTGGCCCAGACCTCACCTTTTTGGTCGATCTTCCAGGAAAGCCCGGCGGTTTTCCCCCCCGGGGCGGCGCAAACATCCCAGGCCCGAGAAACCTTCTCGAAAGGCAAAAGTTCCAGCATGGCTTGGGGCGACCAGTCCTGCACGAACCAATCCCCCTGCTGAAAACTGTCCCCCGTAAAAAGCCCGCCCTCGTGGCTCACCAGCTTCAAGGCGTCCGGCGGCCAGGCTAAGGGCTCCACCCGAACCTGCTGGGTTTTCAACAATTCTTGCACTTCCTCGGATTTTCCAGGCCGGGCCCGGAGAAAAACCGGATGGGGCAGGTTGTTGGCGGCCAGGATTTTCTCCAGGGTTTCCGGCGGGTAAACCGCCGCCCACCGCTTCACCATCCAGGTCGGATGGGAATAACGAATGGCCAGGGTATCCTTTTCACTTTCCCCCTCGACCGTAAAACCCGATCTTTTCGTCTCGGCGTTCCTCAAGACGGCGTTGGTGAAACCCGCCAGGGCTTCCTGCCCCCCCGCCTTGACCAGGTTCACGGTCTCATGCACCGCCGCGTGGGCGGGCACCCTCGTGAGGAACATCAATTGGTAAAGGCCCATCCGAAGCGAAATTCTAACCTCGATCGGCAGCTTCTCGAAGGGCGACTGGCAGAGCTTGCCCAGCTGGTAGTCCAGGATCCTTTTCTGCCGGGTCACTCCGTAAACCAGCTCCCTCAAGAGGGCCATGTCCTCAGGGATGAGCCCCTTCACTTCCAACACGTCCGAGATCTTGGCGCCTTTTTCGATCTTCAGGAGGGCCTTGGCGGCTTCCAGGCGGGAGGGGGTGATGAATTCCTTGCCCGCGGAATCGGGCCTTAAGGCCCGTCCCCCGGAACGAGGGGGTTTCTCTCCCGGCCTCGCGGGTCTCTCTCCCGGACGGCCCGGCTTTCGGGGACCCTTCGAATATCCTCCGGGACGCCCGGCGCCGGGACGGTTTCCAACGGGGGGGCTGGGTCCGGCCTTTCGGGGCCGATGCGGAGCAGGTTGAGGACTGACGGCTTCGGGACTCATATAAACCTTTCGCCCGCCTTCATGGCGGGATGGCCCAAGGTGAAATCATGGGCGTTCATGCGTTTCTTTCCGGGGGGCTGGATTTCTTTGAGCAGCAGTCTTCCCTCCCCGGCGAAGACCTCAATCCCGTCTTTGGACACCTTCAAGACCTCGCCGGGCTGGGTGCTGGGGCCTTCTTCTTCCAAGACCTGGGCGGAGAATATCCTCAGGGTCAAATCCCGCCATTGGGTTTCCCCTACCGGCCAGGGAGAGAGTCCCCGGATCTGGTTCACCACACCCGCCGCTCCCTTTCCCCAGTTCAACCGGCATTGTTCCTTTTTGATGCTGGGGGCGAAGGTGGCTTGGGCAGGGTCTTGGGGAATGCGGGGGGCCTTTCCCTCCGCTAAAACCGTCAGGGTTTCCAACAAAGCTTCCGCGCCCAATGGGGCCAACCGGTCATGGACCTCGCCGGTGGTTTCCGCCGGGCCGATCGGGGTTTTCTTGAAGAGGATCATGTCCCCATCGTCGAGCTTCACATTCATGTGCATGATCGTGACCCCGGTTTCCTTTTCCCCCGCCATCACCGCGTAATGAATGGGGGCTGCGCCTCGGTATTTCGGCAGGATCGATCCGTGGATGTTCAGGCAGGCCACCTTCGGGATCTCCAGGACGGAAAGGGGCAGGATCTGCCCATAGGCGGCCACCACCGCCACATCCGGGGCCGCTTGCTTCAAAGCCTCCACCGCTTCGGGAAACCGCACCTTCTCGGGCTGGTAAAGGGGAAGGCCCAGTTCAAGGGCCGCGTTTTTAACCGGGGATGCCTTGAGTTCCATGCCGCGCCCCGCCGGGCGGTCGGGTTGGGTGACGACCATGGCAATCGGGTAACCGGCTTGATGGAGGGATCTCAGGGCAGGCACCGCGAAATCGGAAGTGCCCATGAACAAAATGCGGTAAGGTTGAGTCAAAGAAAAACCCCTTTGAACCTATTGGGGGAATGTGCTTCGCGTACAGTTGGAATTATAGGGGATTTTAAACCTTATCCGTTGGGAATAAGAGCCCGGCTTTATAAGCGAACTGGCGACTTTTCATAATTCTTTTTCAATTCGTTCAATTGTTTCTGGTGGAAAAGCCTTTTCACCGCGGGAATCTTCTGGATGAAAAGCTGTCCGTTCATATGGTCGATCTCGTGGAGAACGCACCGGGCCAAGAGGCCCTCGTATTCGCCCGTTTGTTCCTTACCCGAAAGGTCCTGAAATTTCACCTTCACCTTCAGGGCCCGCTCCACTTCCTCCCGCACATCCGGGATGGAAAGGCAGCCTTCTTCCGCGAGTTCTTCCCCTTCTTCTTGCAAAACCTCGGGGTTAATCATCACCAGCGACTCGCCCTTGTCCTCCAGGTCGTAGTTGAGGTCCATCACCATCATGCGGATCGTTTCCCCGATTTGGATGGCGGCCAAGCCTACCCCATTGGCGTCCCTCATGGTTTCCGTCATGTCCGAAGCGAGGTCCCTCAATTCGGGAGTGAACTTTTGGATGGGCTGGCTTTTCTTTTTCAGGATGGGATCGGGGTATAAAACGATTGGACGGACCATCGGCTCGCTTTCCTTAGGTGAATTCTTTGTAAAATTATAAGGTTTGATTTTACTCAAACTCAAGGGCGTGGATCATAAACTGAACGACTAAACCAACAGCCAACACGAAGTCACTAAGCCGCAAAGAAGGACATAACAAATGACAGCTTCTGGACTTTAACCCCAATTTCCCTACTTTTTTTAGTGTCTTCGTGGCTTTGTCCCCATTTGCCCCATAGGTGCAAATGAATGGGGACTATACCGACCTCATTAAAAGCCAAATGGAAGGTCGGCATGTGTTAGAAGTTGGTTTTTTTCGGATTATTTCAAGGCTTCCTTCATTTGGCGGGCGGCGGCCTCCGGATCCTCCGCGTCGACAAGGGCGCGGACAACGGAGATCCCCTTCGCCCCGGCGTTTTTCACGCTTTCCAGGTTTTTGAGGTCGATGCCTCCAATGGCGAATGAGGGAACCGGCAAGTTCAGTTGGGACACTTCCGAAACCAATCCCAAACCCACCCCGGGCCGGCCCTGTTTCGTGGGGGTATCGAAGACCGGCCCCACGCCGATGTAATCGGCCCCTTGCACCACGGCCCCCCGGGCCTGTTCGGCCGAGTGGGTGGAAAGCCCGACGATCTTTTTATCCCCCAATATTTTCCGAACCATCCGCGCCGGCAGGTCGCCCTGACCCACATGGGCGCCATCCGCTTCCGAAAGCAAGGCGATGTCGGGCCGGTTGTTGACGATGAAGAGTGCCCCATAGGCCAGTGTCACCTGGCGCAGCGCGATGGCGATTTGGAGCAGCCGCCCGTCCGGGGTTTCATAATCGCGCAGTTGGACGATGTCCACCCCGCCCTTCAAGGCCTGTCGGACCGTTTCCAAAAGGGGCCGTCCGCCCTCCTTCTCGGGGTTGGTGACGAGGTAAAGTTGGGACGAGTGGAGCTTTTGATAAATAGGGTCGGGCAGAGCCAATTAAAAATCCTTGGCGGGGGTGGAAGCCTGGGCGTAAAGCTTCTTGGGGATGCGTCCCGCCTGGTAGGACAGCCGCCCGGCCACAGTGGCATGATTCATGGCCCGGGCCATCTTCAAGGGGTCCTTGGCGTGGGCGATGGCGGTATTCAAAAGTACCGCCTCCACGCCCAGTTCCATGGCCACCGCCACATCCGAAGCCGATCCCACGCCCGCGTCAATCAGCACCGGGCACTTCAGTTTCTCAAGGATAATCCGGATATTGTTGGGGTTCAGCACTCCCTGCCCCGACCCGATGGGCGATCCGGCCGGCATGACCGCGTGGGCCCCGGCCTGTTCCAGTTTCTGGGCCATGACGGGATCATCCGAGGTGTAGCACATCACCGTGAACCCCTCCTTCACCAGTTCCTTCGTTGCCTCCAGGGTGGCGATGGGGTCAGGCAATAGGGTCTTCTCGTCGAACAAAACTTCCAGCTTTACGAAATCGGAAAGGCCCGCCGCCCGGGAGAGATGGGCCACCCGGATGGCCTCCGCCGCGTTGAAGCATCCGGCCGTGTTGGGTAGCAGGGTGTATTTCTTCAAGTCGATGAAATCAAGCAGGTTCTTCTCGTCCTTCTTGTCCAGGTTCACCCGGCGAAGGGCCACGGTGACGACTTGGGTTCCCGAGGCTTCCAGGCATTCCGCCATCAGTTCGTTGGAGGCGTATTTCCCCGTACCTACCAGCAGGCGGGAAGTGAAGGTCCTTCCGTTCAAGGTCCAACTATCCTGGGAATGAATTTGTTCTAATGTGGAAGCCATTAATTTCGCCTCAGTTTTCGCTTTAACAGGGTGCTGAAAAAGTATTTTTCAGCACCCTGTCGACAGCCATGGGATAGAACGAGCCACTTAAAATATGGTTTTTATGTGTTGTGGCTCGTTCGCAAATAGGAAAAAGTCCGTTTCTGGGACTTTTTCAGCATCCTGTTAATGTTTTTGCCATGCTGCAGTCTGCCAACTGCGAACTGCCAGCTGTTTTTCCCTTTATTTGGCTGTCGACTGCGAACTGCCGACTGCGGACTGGTTTTTCGCCTTGGCCTTGCTGCGGTCTGCGAGCTGCCGTTACCCCCCGCCGACGAATTGGATCAACTCCACCCGGTCCCCTTCACCCAGCCAGTATTCCGCTCTTTCGGGGGGCGGAACAATCTTCAGGTTGACCTCCGCCACCACCGTTTCCTTCTTCACACCCAAGAGGTCCATCAGTTCCTCAAGCTTGAGCCCATCGGCAAATTCCCGGACCTCCCCATTCACGTACACCTTCAAAATCCACCTCGGTCAATTATTAAAGTGTGAATCAAAAACAACGGCAATTTTTACCGCCACGATGCGCCCCCTTCGGGGGCAAGCATGAATCGCGCAAAGTTCGCCATGCCGACCTTCAATTAAACAGTTTTTTAATGAGGTCGGTATAGTACCGATTCCCATTTTATTTTGATGTCTATCGGCACAAGAAAGACAAAAAGCCATTAAAAAATTTTCAGTTTAAGTCAACCTTCTTGCCGTTCGGTGTCCTTGGCGGACTTGGCGCCTTGGCGGTGAAATAGGTTATGTTGTTGGATCTTACTATGGATTTAAAGGGGACGGGTTTTCAAGAAGGGTTTTTGATCTGCTTGAGGATTTCCCGGACCTTCGTTTCGACCGTGTTTTCATCGGCGGTATTCTCGATCTCCAGCAACCGGTTCATGGCCACCCGGATCAGTAGCCCCGTGGAAAGCTCAGGGAATTTTGCAAGGATATCTTCCAGAACCTTGATTTGAAGCAGGGTGAGTTTCGCGCTCTTGCGTTTGCCCTCGAACCGGGCCCTCTTGCCCTTTTGCGGTCGGGCCTCGTCCTTCATGGCCTTGAGCCGGTCGGTCGTCCTTTCCACCTCGGTTTTTTCCGGGAAAAAGACCTTGTCCGCGGTCTCCTTGGAGCTGTGCTCCTTGTTTTGTCGCAGTTCTTCCAGCCGGAGTATTTGTTTTTCAGCCTGGGTCAGGTGCTTTTTCTCTTCAATCATGGGCGAAAGGCTCCTCTAAGTCTCAGGGGTGAGTTCGACCAGGCCGGTTTCCACTCTTTAGATCATACCCTTTGCCAAGGTTGTTGGCAAAGGGCTGGAAGGAAATTCACAAAAATATAACGTTTTTGCTTCTCCTAAAAGTGGACCTCTTTTACCACCGGCGGCTTCCCCTCCAGGGTGGAGCGGTAAAAATACACTTCGGATTCACAGGGCTTTCCGCCGTCCCTCAAGGTTAACCGGACGATTCCATACTCGGGAATTTCAAAATCCGGGAGAAGGGACAAATCGGAAACCACGCTCACGTCCTCATCTTCCCCCTTGAGGCCGATCTTGGGATGCAGATACCGGTCCCCCGCGTTCACGAGGATGAGGTTCACGGTGCGGGTGTCACCGTCCTCGCAGGCGAATACAGAGAGGTTGGGCATGCGGGTCTGGGCCGAAAGCACCCTTCCCTTCAGGTGCGGGGACATCATTTTCAACGCCCAATAGAGCGGGCCCGGATCGCCCGATACCGGGGAAACCGAACCCTCCTGGCTGGGGAACGCGTCAAAGTGCGCCATAGGCACCCCTCCCGCGAAAAGCACGCCCGTTTCCTGGGCCGCCCAAAGCGCGGGCCAGATGGTTCCATAACGGGGCGTCGGGGTCGGTGTGGGCGTGGGGGTTCCAGGCTTTCGGACCGGAGTGGGGGTTCCCTTGACCGGGGTGGCGGTCGCCGTGGGCGAAAGCACGATGCTGGCGGGATTGGAAAAGACATTGGCGCCCGTCACGACTAGGGGCACGGTAACGTCGGTATTCACGTCCACCCGGTCTTCCAGGCCCCGGATCAGGGCGGGCTCATCCCGCAAGGCCTTTAACACCGCCTTGCTTTCGGCCTGGGAGGCGTATTCCACCGCGTGGCGGTGGATAGAAGCCATGTTGACGATGTCCCCGTCGTAACGCAGGAAGGGGGTCAGCCAATCATTGTTCCCATGCCCGTATTTTGTTGCCAGTTCAGGCCCAAGGATCACAATGGCCGGATCGGCCAATTTCATGGCGTTGTAGGCCTCCCTGAACTCGTTGATGTATCGGTAGACATTGAAGGGCGATTGGTCGGGGTCGTCGTTGATCCCTTCCAAGCGGTCTGGCTCGTTCCCTAAGGTCCAATATTCCACCTGGCCCGGATAGGCGGTCCGGGCATGCGCGACCAATTCCGCGGCGTCCTTCGCCTTTAAGTAGGGCAAGGGGAGGCGGATCATCGGCCGACATCCGGCTTGGCCGCAATAAGAAACGAATAGGTCCAGCCGCTCCTTCATTTCCTCGAGGGTTTGGGTGAGTGGGTCCAGGCCCGAATAATCCAGAAAATGGAGTTGGAGGGTTTTTAAGCTTTCCGCCGAGTCCGCGATCATAGGCAAAAGCTTACCGCCCGGTCCGGTTTGCGGGCTGAGGCCGAAAAAGAGCCCGCTGACCCTGCCCGATTGGGGTTCCAAATCAAGCGGCAGGGCTTTAAGCGTCACCGTCAGCGGCTCGTTCTTCTCGCAGGGGGCGAGACTGGTGAAATATCCGTCCAAGCGGGCGTAAGCCACCGTATGGTCGAAGAGTTTGATCTTGTCAAAGACGAATCGGCCCGCGGCGTCGGTTGAACATTCCTTGGTGCGGGGCCAAGTGGAAACCACGGCACCCGCCAAGGGCCTTCCCAACTCATCCCGCACAAACCCCGTCACGGGGTGGGAACCCCGGTAGGTATCCCCCGCGGTGCCATCCAGCACCAGGTCCCCGTTGATGTCGCCGCCCTCCATGAAGGGGACCGAGACCGAATCCTTCCCGATCCAATAAATCTCCGCCCATTTGGCCGGGTGGCTGGCGGAAAAATCATCCAGGGCCAGGTCCATTCTCAACAATCGGTTGCCGCTAATAGAGCCCCCCTCGTCCAGGGCGATGTCCAGGTAGGCTTTCTTCCCCGGCCCCAAGTCCAGGCCTTCCAGGAAGGAAAGTGGGACGGCGGCTTCCAGCACGTATCCCTGATTCGTTTTCCGGGAAACGATCCGACCGCCCGTAACCTCCTTATCCAGGTTGAAGCAATAAAGGGAGGGGGTTTTGCAATCCGTTCCCGGCGAGAAACCCAAGTGGTAATCCCCCCGGGTAAGGTGGCCCCTGCGCTTGGCGGTCTGGCCGGTGGAAATCAACAGCTCCACGCAGTCCCCGTTCAGTAGGGAAAGCTGGTTTCCGTCGTTGACGATACCGACAGACTTGGTCACGACCGCGGAAAGATACAGGTTCCCTTTGTCGTAGGTAACGAAGATCCGGCCGCTGAAATTATCCGCACTTCTCCAGAAGGACAGACCGGAAGTCACTTGGGATTTCAAGTGGAGGTAAAACAACCGGGTGTTGGGCCAATCATCCAAATGGCCGTCCACCCGGATGGGAGTGGTGACCTCGTCGATGGTGAGGAGTTCGGGGGCTTGGGCGCTAAGAAAAGAGGGGTAGGCGGCCACCACAGCCAAAATCGCAAGCGTGTATTTAAAAAACATGGGCTTCAACCTTTGGAATCCGTCTGAATTGAGGGCATTTTAAGCGAAAACTATCTTTATTTAACGGTTTCATTTTTAATCCATGATTTGACATCCGAGATATCGCAATGACATAAATCATTCAAGATAAAGCTTGGTTGCTTTAGCTTCACCTTCTCCCCTACGAGGGAGAAGGTTGGGATGAGGGGGAAATCCATGTAGTAGTAAAGCACCCCTCAGGCCGACTTCCAAATAACAGTAGAAGAGGTCGGTATAGTACCGGTCACCTTATGCTTATTTTATGGTTGATCGGCACACCCTTGCCCTCTCCCTCAGGGGGAGAGGGTTAGTGGTGCAAATCTATTTTTTCGTTTGAATATTTACTTTTCGTTTTTTCAAGGTGGGTCAGGAATCGGCGACAAATCGGGCGAGGGGATAGGGGTGGGGGTAAAGGTGGGGATAAACCCATAGCTGGTCTTCGTCGGGGCTTTTTTATTCACCGAAACGGAAAAGTGATTGCAGGTGAAGGGCACTCCCTTATCGGCGATCTCAATGCCCGCCTCCACCGCGTAGAGGTACCAGGACGGCTGGATGAATCCCCGATCTTCCGAATCCTTAAAAAAGGCGGTGAGGTCCAGGTTGGTTACCGAGTGGGCCAATTTCTTTGCCAAATAGGCCACATAGATCCTTTGTTCCTTGTCGTTGTCGATCTTCCACTTCCAGACTTCCCAGGTGTTCCCATCCAGGGTCACGGGGCCCTGGTCTTCTTGCCAGCCGCGGGTGTTTTGATAATCCACCCAGATCATCATTTCCGCCCCGCCGGTGAAGCCAGTCACCCCGCAGCTGTTGTCCGGGCAAAACCAGATGTCGTAAGCCGCGTCCCAGGCCCCGGTGTAGGTCGGGGTAAAGTCCCAATCGCTCAAGACGTTCTTAAGCGAACTTATTTGAGCGGGCAGGTCGCAATGGGGCGTTTCCTGGTACCAGCCTTTTCCGTACATGATGGAGGGGTAGCTTGAAACCTTGGGGGAACAATTGGGGGCGACCTGGGTCACGGTGTAGGCCCCGGTCACGTCGTCGATATTCACGCATTGGGTGCCGGGACATTGGCCTTTGTTCCAGTAGTCGGTTTGGACGACGTAGGAACCCACTGTCACCGCCTGGTACTGGTCGCAGGTGCTGATGGTCTTGGCCTGGATGGTGAAGGACCCCCCCCAAGCGGCGAGCGCGAAAATCAGGATTGTTTTGTTCACAGATGCCTCAATTCTTTCGGGTTAAAAAGTAAACCCGAACCTGAACTCCGGGATGATGTAGGGGAACGGGATGGTCGCCACGGTGGTTTGCTCGGTACCAGAATAATTATTAGTATCGTTATAAGTCCAGGATTGTTCCGTATTGAACAAAACGGCAATCCCCATTTTCCAACCTATTTCCATCGTCATCCCGTCCATGGGCAGGGTGCGAAAACCGAAGAGGTAACCCAAACCCACCAAATCGAAATTGGTTTCCACATACCCGTCGGGATCGGGTTGCTGGTGAATCCCGTAATAGATAAAGCTGAATCCATAATAGGAAGTCAATCCACTGGGCGCCGAGTAGTATTTGATCCTTGGTTCAAAATAGATCATATCCCCGCTGAGGTTAGTGATCTGCTCGCTGTATATGTGGGTTTGCGGGTTTTCAACGTCGTTGTAATAGTCACGACCGAGCGGGATATAACAGAGGCTGGCCCCCACATTGGTAGTGGGGTTGAGGAAATACCCGAAATCCAGATCAGCGATCGTGGGGGTGATGATGCCCAACATGACCGTGAAATGGGGGTCGTAAAAATCGCTTTTGACACCCCCGTATAACTCGATCCATTTTTCATCAGTACTCAGTTTGCCAGGATCTTCCAGCTTTAATCTCGCCCGGCCCCGGCTTTCCAAGGCCTTGCCCGCAAAGTATTCCTCCAGCAGGGGATGGTCCTTGGGATTCATCCCGTAAAAGCGTAGTTTCCCGTCCGCTTCCTCGATCGCCGCCGCGTAGTTGTCGGGGCTTCCCGAGGCCTGGGACGGGACGAAGGGCAGGGGTGGCGGGGCGGTCGCGCTTGATTGCGGGGAAACCGCCAGCTTTTTCCTCAAAGCATCATCGAATGCTTGGACATCGGGGTTGGGCGAATGCAAGGCCAGGCACTGATCGAAAGCGTCCAGGGCTTCCGGAAGCTTGCCCAGTTGGTAAAAACAGTTCCCCAGATCGGCATAAGCCTGCCAATTCTTGGGGTCCACCTGCACGGAGGCCTTCAGGTATTGGACGGCCTGGTCATATTGTTTTTTCTGATAGAGCGATTGTCCAGCCTTCAGGTATTCGTCGCTTGTGACCGCGCCGAGAGGTAAGGCTAAGAGCAAAACCGACGCGAGGAGGAATAATCGGACGAATCGGGGCATGGAATATCTTTCTTAAGGCAAATATTTGAGGGTTTACTATAACTTTTAGGTTTCGGTTTGTAATTGATATAAATCAGCTCGGTCGTCCGGTGTGTTTTTCGCCATAGGCCGCAGGCTTTTCATGGGCGGCTGGCATGGACAATTCCCGGGTGATCCGTTCGGATAAAAAAAGCTTCATCAGCGATTGATATGGAACATCCTTTTTGTTGGCCAGCATCTTCAGTTCCTCAATCATGGAGGCGGGCAGGCGCAAGGAGATGGTTTTCAACGAAGGCTTGAGGTGGGGGAAACCGACCCTCCGGGCCTTTCCCCAATCGATGTATTGGAACGAGTCTTCCTTCGCCCAAAACCTTTGTTCCTCGGCTTCAGATTTGAAATTAGGAATCTTTTTCTTCGACACCTTGGTTAAACCTTTCTTTTCGACTCATGTCCCTCGCGGAGATCACCCGGATTTTTTTATATCGGACGGTAAAGACCAGAAACAACAACCGTTCGGAGTCCGTTTTTCCAAGGGCGTAAAATCTCGTCTCGTCAATGGAATACAGGGCGTCTTCCGCCATCAAGAACGGCTGGTTGAAGAAAACTTCCTCGCATTCCCAGAAAGCCACCCGATGTTTTTCCCAGTTCTTGAGCAGGTTCTCCTTGTCCCAATCAAAGCCGACGCAGCTCAATGGAAGTTCAAACGGGTTCATAATTAATGTATATTTTACATATATACAACTAAAAGGTCGAGATCAATAAAAAAAGGCGAACCCATCTGACGAAGGGTTCGCCTCACATTAACTCCTAACTATTAATTCCTAACTGCTAACTCCTCCCAAGTCATATTGGACTTGGGAGCGTCGTTTCACCCATCAAATAGAGGTCCACTCCCCTCGCGGCGGCGCGGCCCTCGGCGATGGCCCAGACGATCAGGGATTGTCCCCGGGTCATGTCCCCCGCCACGAAGATCCCAGGAACGTTGGTCATCTTGTTGGCGTTGGCCTTGACGTTCGAGCGCTGGTCCAATTCAATCCCCATTTTCTCGAAGAGCGGGTTCTTTTCCGGGCCGGTAAAGCCCATGGCCAGGCAGACCAGGTCGGCGGGCAACTCGAACTCGCTTCCCGCCAATTCCTGCATCTTGGGGGGGCCGGAGGGTTGCGGAATCCATTCCACCTTCACGCCCTTCAACTTCTTCACCACCCCATTCTCACCCTCGAACTGCTTGGTGGAAACGCTGTAGAGGATTTCCCCGCCTTCCTCATGGGCGCCCGCCACGCGCAACACGCGGGCCCATTCGGGCCAGGGGTTGTTCGCCGCGCGGGAATTCGGGGGCTTGGGCAAGAGCTCGAGGGAAGTCACGCTCTTGGCGCCCTGGCGATGGGCGGTGCCGATACAGTCGGCGCCGGTGTCCCCGCCGCCGATGACGATGACATGCTTGTCCTTGGCCAGAATCTGGTTCTCGACCTTATCACCCTGCTGGATCTTGTTGGACTGGGTCAGGTATTCCATGGCGAAATAAACGCCCTTCAGTTCCCGGCCCGGCACGGGCAGGTTGCGGGGCTGGGTGGCGCCCCCGGCCAACACAATGGCGTCAAAATTCTTCTTTAATTCCTCGACCGGCACGTTGTGGCCGATATTGGCGTTCACCTTGAATTCCACGCTTTCCGCCCTCATTTGCTCCAGTCGGCGGTCCAGTTGGCGCTTTTCCATCTTGAACTCGGGGATGCCGTAGCGCAAAAGCCCGCCGATGCGGTCGGCGCGCTCGAACACCGTCACCGAATGGCCCACCCGGGCCAATTGCTGGGCGGCGGCCAGCCCCGCGGGGCCGGACCCCACCACGGCGACCTTTTTCCCGGTCTTCTTGGCGCTGGGCAGGGGTCGAACCCAGCCCTCGTTCCACGCCCGGTCGATGATGGAAACCTCGATCTGCTTGATGGTCACTGGCTGGTCGTAGACGTCCATGGCCAGGGTGCAGGAATTCTCGCAAGGGGCGGGGCAAAGCCTTCCGGTGAATTCCGGGAAATTATTGGTGGCGTGCAGGCGCTCGATGGCTTCCTTCCAGCGCTCGCGGTAGACCATGTCGTTCCAGTCGGGGATGATGTTGCCCAGGGGGCAGCCCATATGGCAAAAGGGGATGCCGCAATCCATGCAACGGGCGGCCTGGGTCTTGAGATGGGCGGGTTCGGAAGGAAGCATGTATTCCTTCCAGTCCTTTACGCGCTCGACGACGGGTCTTTTGTGCGGGGTTTCCCGTCCCGCTTCCATGAATCCTGTGGGTTTCGCCATTTCTTCCTCAAAAAAAAATAATAAACCAACATCCAAACCAACTTCCAACACAAAGCCACTAAGACACTAAGAACACCGAAAAGTTTTGGTTTAAACCATCCTAATCACTTTGTTATGGTTTTGTCTTTCTTCGTGGCCTCGTGTTGGCCTTTGGTTCACCTAGTCTTTTCCTCTGATTTAAACTCTTTCGCTTCTTGTCTTCCTTCGTATCTTCGTGGCTTCGTGTTGGCCGTTGGTTCGCCTAGTCTTTACTTCTGTTTTAAACCCTTCCGCTTTTTGCCTTCCTTCGAATCTTCGTGGCTTCGTGTTGGCCTTTGGTTTTACGCCACGGCGGCTTTCTTTTGGTCTTCCAGGGCCTTCTTGTAATCCTTGGGGAAGATCTTCACGAACTCTTTGGCGTGCTTCTCCCAATCTTTTAAAAGGTTTTTAGCCACCGGGCTTTGGGTGTATTCCTGGTGCTTTCTGAGCATCTCGGCCACGATCTTCACGTCCTCGGAATCCAACGGGTCCAGGTCGACCATGTCCTGGTTGCAGCGCACCGGGAAATCGCCGGACTTGTTCCACACATAGGCGATCCCGCCGCTCATGCCGGCCGCGAAGTTGCGGCCCGTGTCGCCGATGACGACCACCCGGCCGCCGGTCATGTATTCGCATCCGTGGTCGCCCACGCCCTCCACCACCGCGTGCACGCCGGAATTACGGACGCAGAAGCGTTCCCCGGCCTTGCCGCGCAGGTAGGCTTCCCCGCTGGTGGCGCCGTACAAGAGCACGTTCCCCACGAGGATATTCTCTTCAGGGATAAAGGTGGCTTCCTTCGGGGGATAAACGATGATCTTCCCACCGCAAAGTCCCTTGCCCAGGTAGTCGTTGGCGTCGCCCTCCAGGCGTAGCGTCATGCCCCGGGGCACGAAAGCCCCAAAGCTGTTCCCCGCCGAGCCGTGGAAGGTGATCTGGATCGTATCATCCGGCAGGCCCTTGGAGCCGTACTTGCGCGAAATCTCAGCGCCCAGTAGGGTCCCGACCGTGCGGTTGATGTTTCGAATCGGCGTCTCGAACTTCACCGGCTTCTTGTCGTTCAAGGCCGGGCGGCATTTTTCAATCAACACTTCGTTATCCAGCGCCTTGTCCAGGCCGTGGTCCTGCTTGTTCACGCAATAGACCGGGCCCAGGTCGGATTCGGTGGGGCGGTAGAAAATCGATGAGAAATCGAGCCCCTTCGACTTCCAGTGGGCGATGGCGTGGTTGGTTTCCAGCATCTCCGAATGCCCCACCATCTCGTTGATGTTCTTGTAGCCCAGTTGCGCCATGATCTCGCGCAATTCCTCGGCCACGAACATCATGAAATTCACCACGTATTCGGGCTTGCCCGTGAACTTCTTGCGCAGTTCCGGGTTTTGGGTGGCGACCCCGACGGGGCAGGTATCCAGGTTGCAAACGCGCATCATGATGCAGCCCTCGGCCACCAGGGCGGCGGTGGCGAAACCGAATTCCTCGGCGCCCAAGAGGCAGGCCACGGCCACGTCCCGGCCGGTCTTTAACTGGCCGTCGGTCATGACCACAATGCGGTCACGCAGGCGGTTCTTCACCAAGATCTGGTGCGTCTCGGCCAGCCCCAGTTCCCATGGGATGCCCGCGTGCTTGATGGAGGTCAGGGGCGAAGCGCCCGTACCACCGTCAAAGCCCGAAATCAGCACATGGTCCGCGTGGGCCTTCGAGACCCCGGCGGCGACCGTGCCGACCCCCACTTCCGCCACCAGCTTCACGGAAATGCGGGCGTTCTTGTTGGCGTTCTTCAAGTCGTGAATCAGCTGGGCAAGGTCCTCGATGCTATAGATGTCATGGTGAGGCGGCGGCGAAATGAGCTGAACGAAGGGGGTCGAGAAACGGGTTTTTGCGATCCAGGGGTAAACCTTCTTGCCGGGCAGCTGCCCGCCCTCGCCGGGTTTGGCGCCCTGCGCCATCTTGATCTGCAGTTCCCGGGCGTTGACCATGTAGTGGCTGGTCACGCCGAACCGGCCCGAGGCCACCTGCTTGATGGCCGAATTGCGCGAGTCGCCGTTGGGCTCCGGGATATAACGGGCCTCGTCCTCGCCGCCCTCGCCGGTGTTCGACTTGCCGCCGAGGCGGTTCATGGCGATGGCCAGCGTCTGGTGGGCTTCCTGGCTGATCGATCCGTAGCTCATCGCCCCGGTGGCGAAACGCTTCACGATTTCGGAGGCGGGTTCCACCTGGTCCAGGGGAATCGGGTTGCCCTTCTTGAAACCGAAGAGGCCCCGGAAGGTGCAAAGGGCCTTCGACTGGTCGTTGACGGCCTGGGCGTATTCCTTATAGACCTTGTAAGAGCCGGTCTTGGCCGAGGTCTGAAGTTTGTGGATGGTCTCGGGGTTGAAAAGATGCTTTTCCCCGTCGCGGCGCCATTGGTAGCGGCCGCCCCAGTCCAAATCCAGTTCCCGGTCGGGCCGCTCGGGGAAGGCGCTTCGGTGGCGGCTTTCCAGTTCCTGCGCCAGTTCCTTCAATCCGATGCCGCCGATGCGGCTGGCGGTCCAAGTGAAATACTTATCGACGAATTCCTTGTTCAGCCCGATGGCCTCGAAAATCTGGGCGCCCCGGTAGCTCTGAATGGTCGAGATGCCCATCTTGGACATGATCTTCACGATGCCCTTGTTGCAGGCCTTGATGTATTTCTTCACGGCCATCTTGTGGTCGAGGTCCGAGGGCAGAATCTTCCGGCGGATCATGTCATCCAGCGTCTCGAGGGCCAGGTAGGGGTTGATGGCGTTGGCGCCGTAGCCCAAGAGCAGGCCGAAATGGTGAACCTCGCGGGGCTCGCCCGTTTCGATGATCAAGCCCACCTTGGTGCGCTCGCCGTTGCGGATCAGGTGATGGTGCACCCCGGCAATCGCCAAAAGGCTGGGGATGGGGGCCAGGTCGTGGTTCATGCCCCGGTCGGAAAGGATGATGATCTGAAACCCGTCCTTCACCGCCTGGCTGGCTTTCATTTGCAGGTCTTCCATGGCCTTCGCCAAGGCCGCTTCCCCTTCCGAGACCTTATAGAGGATGGGGATGGAGATGGATTTAAAACCCTTGTGGTTGATATGGGTGAATTTGGCCAGTTCGTCGTTATCCAGCACCGCGCATTTCAGCTCGATCTGGCGGCAGCTTTCCGGCGAGGGTTTCAACAGGTTCCCCTCGGGGCCCACGGTAGTGACCACCGAAGTCACCAGTTCTTCCCTGATCGCGTCCAGGGGCGGGTTGGTCACCTGGGCAAAGAGCTGTTTAAAGTAGTTGAAAAGGCTTTGCGGCTGGTCGGAAAGCACGGCAAGGGGGGTGTCGTCGCCCATGGCGCCGACCGGCTCTTCCCCGTTGGTGGCCATGGGGGTCATCAAAATCTTGATCTCCTCGTGCGTATAGCCGAAGGCCTTTTGGCGCTTCAAGACCGTGTCGTGGTCGGGTTCGGGCACGTGGGGCGCGTCCGGCAGGCGCTCCAGGGTCACCAGGTTTTCCTGCAGCCACTCGCCGTAGGGGTGGGCCTTGGAAATCTTCTCTTTCAACTCCGAATCGTCGATGATCCGGCCTTCCGCCAGGTCGATCAGGAACATCTTTCCGGGTTCCAGCCTTCCCTTCTTGGCCACGCGGGAAGGTTCCACTTCCAGCACGCCCACTTCGCTCGCCATGATGACCAGGTCGTCCTTGGTCACGTAATACCGAGAGGGTCTGAGGCCGTTGCGGTCCAACACCGCGCCAATCACTCGGCCGTCGGTGAAGGCGATGGAGGCCGGGCCGTCCCAGGGTTCCATCAGGCAGGAATGGTAGCGGTAAAAATCTTTCTTATATTGGGGCATGGTGGCGTGACCGCTCCAGGCCTCGGGGATCAGCATCATCATGGCGTGCGGCAGGGGCCGCCCGGCCATGACCAGTATTTCCAGGGCGTTGTCGAAGGTGGCCGAGTCGGACTGCCCTTCCCGGATAATGGGCAAAAGCTTCTTCATTTCATCGGGGGTGTAGTAATCGCTGGCGAAAAGGGCTTCCCGGGCGTGCATCCAGTTGATGTTGCCCCGCAGGGTGTTGATTTCGCCGTTGTGGGCGATATAGCGGAAAGGGTGCGCCAGGTCCCACGAGGGGAAGGTGTTGGTCGAGAAACGGCTGTGCACCAGCGCCAGGGCGGATTCGACGTCCTTATCCCTCAAATCGGGGAAATAGGGCGAAACCTGGCCGGGCGTGAGCATGCCCTTATAAACGAGGGTGCGGCAGGAGAAGCTGGCGAAGTAAAAGAGGTTCTTTTCGGTCAAGACCGAGGCGGCCACCGTATGCTCGATGCGCTTCCTGATAAGGTACAGTTTGCGCTCGAAGGCGTCCTGGTTTTTGATGTCTTTGCCCTTGCCGATGAAAACCTGCTTCATGACAGGCTCGGAAGCCCTGGCCGTGGGCCCGACTTCGGAATTATCGGTGGGTACCAACCGCCAACCGAGGATGGTTTGCCCCTCTTCTTTCACCACGCGCGAAATGACTTCCTCGCAATATTGAATGTGGTCGGGCAATTTGGGAAGAAAGACCACCCCGACGCCGTAATCCCCCGCCGTGGGCAATTCAAAACCGGAATTTTTGGCGAATTTGCGGAAGAACTTGTCGGGGATTTGGATCAGGATTCCGGCCCCGTCGCCGGTATTGGTTTCGCACCCGCAGGCGCCCCGGTGGGAAAGGTTCAGGAGGATCTCGACGCCCTGCTGGACGATCTCATGGCTTTTGCGGTTCTTCATGTCCGCCACGAAACCCACGCCGCAGGAATCTTTCCCCATGTCAAAGGGACTCAGTAGGTTTTCGTTGGGGTTGGAGGTATCGGCGAGTTGTTCATCTGTTTGCTCCACATAAATCGAGACTTAGGCATCTAGCTCAAGCTGGCGAGCCTTTCGTTCTTTGAAAGGCGGGCCCTGAGTAAGGCTTTATCCGCATAAGCGGTGAGCCCGTCGAATCCGTCGAAGGGCCTGCCCCGAGTAAGGCGAAAGCCGCATCGAGGGGTAAAAAAAAGGCCCACATTTGGGCCCACACGCTAAAGGTAAAGAAAGGGGAGCTAAAATACAACAGATTGGGGGCATTTTCAAGCAAAGCTACCAGCCAGGAACAGCCAAGAAGGTAGGGTTTTCTTCAAATTTGTTTTTTCCGCTCAAATCATTTTGCTTTTGTTTCGAATCAAGAATATCAGGAGGAATTGTATTTTCAGATGCTGGTTTATTAAATATTGTTGGTAATTATACAAGGATGGTTTACGAAATTCGGGGGACAGGCCACATGGACTTGCTTATTGATACTTACGGTACCAAGATCGGCACAATTGGGGAGCGCATCGTCCTTTCTTTTCCGAAAGTGAAAGAGAAAAAAGAATACCCGATCCATAGACTGGAGAAAATAGTTATACTTCGGCCGGCCGCGCTCACGACCCATGCGGTTCAGCTCGCGATTGAGCACGATGTTGATATCGTCTATCTCGGTTCATTTGGCAAACCCATCGGAAGAGTATTTTCAAGCGAACCAAAAGGCCTGGCGAGTCTTCGTAAAGCCCAACTGGAAGCATCAACTTCGCTTGAGCGATCGTTCAATATCGCGAAAGAATTAGTGCGGGGCAAATGCGCCAATCAGCTCGATCTACTCCGATATCTCGCGTATCGATACAAAAAAGATGTGGGAACGGAGCTCTTACAAGCACAGACACTTTTTGATGTCTTGGACAATGTTCCGTGTTCAGAGAAGGGCAAGGAGCAACTCCTTGGTACCGAGGGATACATCGCTGACAAATATTTCAGCGGGCTAAAGAAATTCTATAGATTCCCGGGCCGTAAACCACAAGGCAGAGACCAGTTCAACAGCGTACTGAATTACGGCTACGGCATCCTTTACAATGAAGTCGAACGGGCATGTCTTTACGTCGGTCTTGATCCTTATCTCGGCCTCTACCACAGTGAACGCTATGGTAAGCCAGCCCTCGTGCTCGATCTGGTCGAAGAATTCCGCGTACCGATCGTCGACTCGGTGCTTTTCCCGCTTTTCATAGAAAAGAAACTGAACCAACGGAAATATTTTGAAAAAATAGCGGTTGGAAAATATCTGTTATCGCCTGAAGGAAAAAGCGTCGTGGTAGGAGCCATCATGAAACGGTTGAATGAAACGACGGCATGGCGGGGCAAGCAATATACACTTAAGCAGATCATCGATAACCAGATTAGAGCGTTGGCTCGCCATTTTGTCGAAAAGGAAGACAAGTACAATCCGTTTCGAGCGGAAAAACTTTTTTCGATATCATGAACAATTTCAATGTCATCACCCTCGTATCGTGGGAAACGCGCAACTGGCGGCATCGGGACAAGGCGGTTCAGTGGTGCAAGAATTATGGTCTCAAGCCGGTTTTACGGAATATGTATATCGGGAAATTGTATTCAAAAGAACGGGACAAACTCGAGAAACAATTCAAGGGGACATTCGCAAAGAAGACCGAGAAGTTTTTTGTCAGTACGCTCTGCCGGTCGTGCTTTGAGGATTCGGTTTTCAGTGGAACGCTAAGTTCTGTGAAAGATGACGTTGACATTGAATCTGCATTTGAACTTATCCAAATCTCGACGAATTCGGCGGAACATTGAAAAAATCCAATAATTACAGGCTCCTGCACATGG
>CAWKIF010000081.1:0-12972 GCA_963849485.1 candidate division FCPU426 bacterium
ATAAATAGGCCAGATATCCTGTTCCGAAATTGAAAGTGTGAATGATTTTATAATTTGGCCTAATCTTTGATTTCGCAAAATCAAATAACTCCCCAAATGGCAGATAGTCTATAACGTAATCAGGTTTATATTCATTCAAAGTCCAATCAAAATCTCTCAACTTCAGGTGCGCAACAACCCCTTTGGTGACCATTCCGGTCATATCGATTATTTTTCTTTGACTATAATACCCAATTTGCCCGACCTCGACATACCCAACACTTGCGTTAGGCGGGGTATTGTCTTTCAAATATTCCCCTATCGTTTGATAAGGAGTAATATTAGATAATTGTTGTCCATGATTTTTAATAAACTTGTAATTGATATTTAAATATACAAAGACAAAGATAAAACACAGCGTGTATTTAAGTAACTTTAATGAAGGCGTTCCGCCGGAATAGTACTCAAATATTACATTTAAACTCATTCCTACAAATATGGATTGGACAAGACTGAACAAGAATAAAAACCAGTTATAAAAAACGATTTTTATCAATGTGTAAAATAAAATCGGCACCACACCCAAAGAAAGGCAAAGCATAAAATAATTCTTATTTTTAAAAGCGCCTAAAAGCCCAATGGTTAAAATGGAAAGGGTTAAGCACATGGCGATAAAACCATAATTTGGGCTTGCAAACCAGGATATTTGATATTGTAACAGACCTGAAATAAAGGGCATATTAAACAGTTGGCTTTGGAGAACTTTAAATTTAAAGGAATTCGAAAATATTTGTTCGAAATATAGCCATGAGAATGAGTACCAAGAACATAACGGGATGGCGAATAAAGCCAGGTAAAGAACATAAAATTTAAAATTTGTTTTTTGAAATGGTTTATCCATTTGAGTTTGAAAAATCAAATAGACAAGAACAAGAACCGATTCCGCTCTGCAGAGATAAGACAATCCTAAAACCAGATAACTTAATGAATGCTTTTTCTTAAAACTTAGGAAAAGTGACAAGACTATTAGCGATAAAGCGATAACGGATTCATGACCAAAAATCATCAAAATGTTTAGATTTAAAAAGCAGGAAACTGAGGATAGTAAACCCGCAAGTTTATTATTAGAAATGCCCGAAACAAAAAAATATAAAAGAATGGATAAAAGAATTAGGGAAATAATACTTATATTCTCAGCGATTAATTTAATGTTGTCTGTGTTTAGCATTTTTGCAATGCCTGCATATACTAAAACGGGTAGTGGGGCTGTTGTTCCGAGTACTTTCACGCCATTAAAAGTAAAACCATTCCCGTCCGCCAGATTTCTCGCGTAGGTGTATCCGAAGAAAGAGTCGTCAAAATGCCAAGACTTTATATGAAATTGGTGCATACTGATAAAGCCTGATAAAACTATAATTAAGCAATTAAAAAAATTTACCTTATATTCGTCCTTTAACATTTTCTTTAAATCCAAAATAAATCTCCGTTTTAAATTTCCTATCCTTTTTGATTGTCGCCCAGCTGGGCAGGTGGGAGTAATAATACCATCCCAAATATTACGGGAGCTACTTGAATAATTAATGTTGAACTTTCAATCAGCCTTGGAGTTCAAAATATAAGTAATTACGGTTACCTTTAAATCAGAGAGATTTTTTCTTAAGCTGTCATTCTTAGAAAGTGTTCATAAAAGTAATCTTTCCTGGAACGCACCATGCGAAATAGTGAATTGAAGGTAGGTATTGCCCTTGCCGCCTATCAGCCTGATCTCAATTATTTTTTGAAGCAGTTAGAATCCATTGATCGACAAACCCATTATGATTGGGTTTGCGTGATTACTTCTGATTCACCCTTAAAAGACTTGTTTCGTAATTCCGCTCTACGGCGTTTCCGCCGCCATCACCGATTTCGTTGGTTCCAAAATCCAGTTCGGTTAGGAGTCAAAAAAAACTTCGAGCGGGCGATTCAACTGTGTTTAAAAGAAAATGTATCCGCCATCGCCTGTTCGGATCAGGATGACCTTTGGTATCCTGATAAATTAACCCGATTAATCCAAGTTTTTCAAAAGATACCACCCTTAGGGATGGTTCATTCTGATATGCAATTACTTGAAAGCTTGAAAAAGAAAGGTGAGAGAAAGTCCCCCCAATCCCTATGGGACATGGAGGCTCGTGGCGTGGAGCATTGCCGACCCCACGAACTGCTTGTTCGAAGTGTTGTGAACGGATGTGCGATGTTATTTGACGCGGAATTGGCCCGGCATTATCCCGTAATCCCCGATGGCTTTCTACAGCACGATCAATGGTTTCCATTCGTCGCTTCATTACATGGAGGAGTTTATCCTATTCACGAGCCTCTTTCCGCCTATCGTTTGCATGCGAAAAACGTATCAGGCATGACTCCTTATCTAGGAATGCTGAATACACAAGCTTCGCCCTCTTTCATGGGAATCTTAAAGAAGTGCCGCCGTTTGTTCTTGAATCCCGAACTATGACTTTAACAGCGCTTCAGGAGAAGTTGCCTCTTTCTATCTGGGCGAAATCGATTTTTTTATTTCCATTGGATTTTGGCTTGGGCCTATTCCTCTTAGGACTCAGGCATTCTTTGATACCCAAAGGACGGGATTTGCCCTTGGCACGGGCTTGTTTCGCGCGCGCCATAGGAAAGGCTTTGTTTTTTATCCCGGAACGGTAGTTGGCCCGTGATTCAATATATGTGAAAATGATATTGACGATTTTTGTGATCTGCAATTTTCCTGACATATAGAAATCCATTTTTGTTTTAATTCATCAATAGAAGGCGGTTGGTTTTGAAAATCCTTGTGGTCAAACTGGGCGCTATCGGTGATGTCGTGATGGCGCTCCCCATCCTTGAAACGGCTTTTCAAAATGACCCTAATGTGGAAATAACATGGATCTGTGGGCGAACCGTAGAACCGGTTTTGAGACGATTGGAAAAAATCAATGAACTAATCGTTGTGGATGATGAAAAACTGTTGTGCGGCAATCTCATCCAAAGGTTGCGCGTTCTTTTGGGTTTGTGGATCCAATTGTTATTTCGACGTTACGACCTGGTGGTGACGGGCTATTCTGACTGGAGGTACCGGTTCTTAAGCGCGACCGTCATCGCGAAAACACGACGCAGTTTCGGCCGTAATCGAAAAAGGCCTTTGCCTGTTTCAGGGAGATATTTTCCCGCAGAGTATGTCCGGTTATTGACGATGGTCGAACCGGTTTCATCACCTGAGATTAAAATCCCGGAATTGAATTGGCCTCTTCCGGAAAACCTTGAACAAAAGATGGAGCTTCAAAGTTATAAAAAAAGGATCGCTCTGGCGCCGGGTGGAGCTAAAAACTTGTTGCGTGATGATGCTTTACGCCGCTGGCCTTTGGAAAATTACGTTTTATTAGCCGGTATGCTGATTGAGGAAGGTTTTCAAGTGCTGCTTACCGGCTCGAATACCGATTCGTGGGTACGGGAGTCGTTTAAATCGCTGGCTGTTACGGATTTAGTGGGACTCACTACGATTGCCGATTTAATCACGGTTTACCGGCAATGCCATCTGGTGGTCACGCATGACAGCGGTCCGCTCCATTTAGCAATCGCTTCAGGGTCACCCACCCTTGCTCTTTTCGGCCCGACGATTCCGATGGAAAAAGTTCCCAATAATAAAAAAACAAGGGTGTTATGGGGTGGGGAAAACTTGGCTTGTCGCCCTTGTTACGACGGGAGGAACTACGCGGATTGTAAGAATAATCAATGTATGAAAGATTTATCGGTCGAAAAGGTACACTTCGAAGTTGTTCAAATCATGAAAAGTCCTCAAGCCGGTCCTTCTTAATCATTAAAAAAATTAGGATTAGAATTGGAAAGCGGATTCGTCCTTTCCAATGGGATTCTAAAAACCCTTGATGATTGTATACTACCAATTCATGGGGTCATTGTTGGACATCGACAACCGAGGGAATAGTGATCATCGGAATAGACGGCACATGCCTGTTGGGCGAACGCACCGGGGCCGGTTGGTATCTCACCCGCCTGCTGGAGGCGCTTTCCCACGAGTTGGAAGAAGACAAGGTCTACGTCTGGCTTAACAATCCCACGCCAGAGGAGCGCTCCCGGGTCTCCGAAAACCGTTTTGTCACACAAAGTGTGACCCATTATCCCTGGGCCGCCCTACGCTTGACCTGGAATACCCTGGGCACCCCGGCCATTGAAAACCTGATCGGCCGCCCCGCGGACGTTTATTTTTACCCCAATTTTTTATCCATCCCCCAGAAACAGGGGAAAAAAGTCCTTTTCATCCACGACCTGACCCATCTGACCCACCCCCATTGGGTGCCCGAGGAAACGGGCAAAACGCTAAAAGCCAACCTGGGGAAACAGGAAGAATCCGCGGATTTGATCCTCACCGCCTCCGATTACAACCGACGGGAGATTTTTTCCCATTTTCCAGGCCTCGAGGAGGGGAAAGTCCGGGTGATTCCCCACGGGGTTCCTCCCCCATTCCAACGGCCCGCCAGCCCCGACAAGGTGCGCTCCATCAAGGAAACCTACCAATTGTCCAAACCCTATTTTCTTTTCGTCGGCAGTCTGGAGCCCCGTAAGAATCTCTTACGCCTGGTTCATGCTTTTCTGCTGTTCAAACAGAAAACCAGGATGGACCATCAACTCATCCTGGCCGGGCCAAAAGGGTTTGTGGGGGATGAGTTCATGGAATTTCTTTCCTCCCCACAGCTTGTGGATAAGGTGAGGTGGATCCGCTATGTTCCGGAAGAAAATCTCCCGGGACTCTACACAGGGGCGGCGGCTTTGGTTTTCCCCTCCCTGAAGGAGGGGTTTGGAATGCCCCTCTTGGAAGCCATGGGTGCGGCCTACCGGTCCTTTGTTCCAACACGGGGGCCATCCCTGAGGTGGTGGGGGACGCGGCCTGGATGATGGACCCCCAAAATGTTGTGGATTGGTCCCGGGCCATGGAAAGGGTGGCGACCGAGCCCGCCTTTACGGCCATCCTCTCCGAAAAAGGAAGGACCCGGGTTTCCCTCTTTCGGATTGATAATACCGCCCGCCAAACTCTTGCTGCCTTGAAAATGGCCCATCCCAATCATGCCTAAGAAACAAAGTAAAAAGAATACAGGGGCCGGATCGGGCCGTTTCGCTGAAGGGGGAAAGAAAAGAGCTTCCGCCTCCCGTTCCCGCAAGACGGTTGTAAAAGCAACCTTGCCGCATGGCGTAGATCCCGGCCGTGCCGCTATTCCTCCTGGCTCCACTCAAAAAAAAACGTTCTTTGCGGAACCTCCCCTGAGAGATGTCGGGGGGTTCGGTTTTCCCTTTCGAAGAGGTTTTTTTGGACTTTCCGATGAATCGGGGCGGCGGTTCGCCCGGGCTTTGGCTGGAAACCCGAAAGTATCGGTGGTGGTCGTCAACCATAACGGGGCCGACCTCCTGTGGAATTGCTTGTTCTCACTCCGGACCCAAAAATACCCCTTGGAGCAGATCATCGTCGTGGATAACGCCTCCACCGACGCAAGTCTCTCATTTGTTGAAGCCAATTATCCCCAAGCCCAGATTTTGGAATGCCAGGAAAACTTCGGGTATGCCCAGGGTTGTAATCTGGGGGCCCGGGTGGCGAAGGGAGACCTCCTGGCCTTCCTCCACAATGACATGGTGGCGACTCCCGATTGGATTTCCCGAATGGTGGAGACCTTCCGGGAATGGGGTCCTGGAACGGGAGCCGTGACCTCGGAAGTTGTACGGAAAAAGGGGAAGGGGGATGCGGATCAGAGAAACGCGATCAATCTCCTGGGTCTTCCAATCCGGGCTTTTTATACGGATATAGCCCTGCGTTTTGCTCCCTCTGCCGGTGCTTTTATGGTGCCGCGGCATCTTTTCCCGGAGGGGCCCTTTGAGGGGGACTATTTCCTGGGTGGTGAGGACACCCAACTGGGTTTCAGGTTTCAGGACGCCCTCCAGCCCGTCGTTTTCGCCAAGGGGGCGAAGGTCTTTCATGGGGAGACGGAGTCGGCGGCCCGGTTGCCGGGATGGAAAAAAGAGTATTATTCCTTCCGTAACCGTTACCTCACCCTCCTGACCTTTTACCGTTGGGAGACCCTTGTGAAGCTGTCACCCCTGATGGCGGTTGAGGGACTTTTTTGCCTGGTGAAGGGCTTGTTGTTTTCACCTGAGAAATTAGTGGGGACACTTCTAGGGATTGGGTGGATCGGCTTCCATCCGGGATGGCTTAATAAAACCAGGTTGGAAATCCAGAAAAAACGCCAGGGCGGGGACGATCGGGTCTTAGCCTTGCTGAGCGGAAGGATGGGTGAGGATGAAGGGAAGGGAGTGAGAATCGCCAATTTTCTATCCTTGGTCTATTGCCGGCTCGTGCAACTTCCCATCTTGGAATCTGGGGAGGGGTGAGCCGGAAGGGAATGCGCTGAAAGAATTGGAAAAGCATTAAAAAATGGTTAAACTCGAACCCCTGCGCGAAGAATGGCTAACAGCTTGAGAGGGTGTGAAGAATGGCTTTGAGAAAAAATCCAGGGTTTATTGATGATCCCAACCGGTGCCAGGTTTGCACGACTTTTTTGACCCTTTATCCCAAAGGTTTCGCCACATGCCCCCATTGCCAAAAGGTGGTCTGCCGCAGGTGTTGGGGGGAAGCCTACAACAAAAAACCCTATCCAGCCGAGGCCTGTGCCCACCAGGTCGACGAAACGAACATCGAAAGGTCCCCCCTCGCCAGCCAAAAAACCCTGGTCAAATGGGATTGGTTCCGTGTGGGGTTTGTGGTCGTGCTGGTTCTCCTGGCCCTCGGGATTTTTTCTTCCTATGGAATATCTTTTTCTCCTGAGTTTTGAGGCTCCTACTTTAGTTCCTGGGGAAGACCGGTTTTGAAAATCGCCATCGTTCACGACTGGATGACGGGAATGAGGGGCGGGGAAAAGGTATTGCTCGCCTTCCTGGAACTCTTTCCCCAGGCCGACCTTTATACGCTCGTTTACCGCGCCGATCGGATGGACCCGGTATTTTCCAAGCGCCGTATCACCACTTCCTTCCTTCAGCGGCTTCCCTGGGGTAAGACCCGATACCCCTATTATCTGCCACTCTACTGGGAGCTCATGGGGGGGTTCGACCTTTCCTCTTATGACCTGATTGTTTCCTCTAGTTCGGCCTGTGCCAAGTGGGTCCGCAATCCCAAGAAAATCCTTCATGTTTGCTATTGCCATACTCCCATGAGATATGTCTGGGATCTTTTTGATGATTATTTCGGGGCCGGAGCGAAGGTGCCGGTGCGTTGGGCGGCCCGGGCCTGCCGGTCCTATCTCCAGCGGTGCGATTTGAAATCGAACAAGGGCGTCACCCAATTCCTGGCCAATTCCAACGAAGTCAAGGAAAGGATCGGTCGGCTCTATGGGCGGGAAGCGGAGGTGATGCATCCTCCCGTGGATGTTGACCGTTTCCGTTTGAGGGAGGGAATGGGAGATTATTATTTATGTCTTTCCGCCCTGGTTCCCTACAAGAAAATCGAATTGGCGGTCAAGGTCTGCACAAAAAGGAGCTGGCCCCTTCGGGTCGTGGGCCGTGGTTCGGAAGAAAAGAAATTGAGGGCGATGGCGGGGCCCACGGTAACCTTCCAAGGCTGGGCGGGGCAGGAGGAATTACCGAAGGTCTACGCCGGCGCGAAAGCCTTGATTTTTCCCGGTAAGGAGGATTTTGGCATCGTACCCGTTGAAGCCATGGCCAGCGGGGTTCCGGTGGTCGCATTCGGGGAGGGTGGGGTCCGGGACTCGGTTCTGGACGGAACCACGGGGCTCTTTTTCCATCAACAAACCGAAGAAGCTCTCGAACAAGCCATAGAAAAGATCGAAGGGATGGAATTCGACCCAAAAGCCTTAAGGGATCGGGCGAATCAATTTTCAAAGGCCAGGTTCCTTTTCAAGACCCAGGTCTATTTCCGCCGGCTTTTTGGCATTAAACCAATTGGGGAAGAGGAATAGTTCGTAGTTGGCAGTCGGCAGTCAACAGTCGACAGACGGCAGTTCACAGTCCAGAGTCGATAGTCAACAATCGGCAGCTTAAAAGGAACGTCATATGGCATCCGATCATGAAAAGTTAGACGTTTGGAAAAAATCGATGAGACTTGTCACGGAGATTTACCAAATCAGTCAAAAGTTCCCAAAAGAAGAAATCTATGGTTTGACCAGCCAAATGAGAAGATCAGCCATATCCATTCCTAGCAACATAGCTGAAGGTAAAGGACGCCACACGAATCCGGAATTTTGCCAATTTCTAATCCACGCGCGGGGATCTTTATTGGAACTGGAAACGCAATTGCAAATTGCCTGTAATCTGGGCTATCTGGAAAGCCAAAAGAGTGATGATTTAAAAGTTAAAACAGTTGAAATTGGTAAAATGCTCAACGGCTTGATTAAATCTATCGGCCGTTGAAATTTGGGTGGTAACTGTCGACCGCCGACTGTTGGCTGTCAACTTTCTCGTGAGGTGTTATGAAGTTTCCCCTTAAATCCCTTTTTGCCTCTATCAGCCTTGTCCTGGACGCGGTATTGGTGGCCCTAGCGTTTATCTTCGCCAATTGGATCCGCTTTCGATCGGGTTGGATTCCGGTGAACCTGGGCGTGACGGATTATCCCCATTACCGTACTTTCCTCCTGACTATCGTCGTTGTTTATGGCGTGATCTTCAAATATATGGGCCTCTACCGAAGCCGCAGGGGTATTTCGGGGGTGGATGAATTAGGGAAGATCCTCCTGGGCGTCGGCGTCGGGAGCTTGCTGTTGGCGGCTGGAACCTTCCTGATCCATTTCTTCGCGCTTTCCCGGTCAGTTATCTTGATCATGTCCAGCTTAATCGTCGTGACCGTATGGCTGGAGAGGGCCGTCTTGCGTCGATCGCAAATTTTCCTAAGGCGCCGGGGAGTGGGGGTAACAAGGGTGCTAGTGGCGGGAACGGGTGAAACGGCCAGGGTTTTTCTACAACGACTCAGGCGTAATCCTGGGTTGGGTTACCGGGTGGTGGGGGTGGTCGCGGAAAAAAAGAAATCCGGAGAGGTGGAGGGCTACCGGGTGGTGGGTACCCTTTCCCAATTCGAAAAGGTTATGGAAAAAGAAAAACCCGACGAGGTCATCTTCGCCCTACCGGCCTCGGCCCACGAGCAACTTCTCCCCTTATTGGTGACGCTCCAGGACACCTCGGTGAAATACAAGATCATCTCCGACCTCTTTGGGCTGATCACCAACCCGATGGAAAGCGACGTATTGCTCGATATGCCGGTATTCGAGATGAAAGAGGCGCCGCTCAATGCCTGGCCCAACCAGGTTTTGAAAAGGGTCTTTGATTTTACATTCTCCCTGGCCGGTCTTATGGTTCTATCCCCGGTTTTTGTCCTGTTGGCTTTGGGCGTCAAGCTTTCCTCCCCGGGCCCGGTTTTTTTCAGCCAGAAAAGGGTAGGGCGCGACGGAAAGGTCTTTTGGATGTTGAAATTCCGCACCATGCGGCCTGGTTCCGAAACGGTGGCCTTTACTGAAAAAAATGACCCGCGAGTCACCCCTTTGGGAGCCTTCTTGCGGAAAAGCAGTGCCGATGAACTGCCCCAATTGATCAACGTCCTGTTGGGTGACATGAGCCTGGTGGGGCCGAGACCGGAAGTGCCGGGATTGGTGGAGAAATTCCAAAAGGAAATACCCCGCTACTTCGAACGGCATCAGGTGAAAGCCGGCCTCACGGGCTGGGCCCAGGTCAACGGGTTCCGGGGGAATTCCTCCCTGACTGAAAGGGTCAAGTGTGATATTTATTACATCGAGAATTGGAGCTTGTTCCTGGACATTAAAATTATTTTGAGAACTATCCTGGACTTGTTTGAGCACGAGCATGCCTACTAGATTCAGTTGACAGTTCGCAGTTGGCAGCAAGGCCGGTTCGAGTCCAACGCAGGGAAGGATAAATTATGGATGAGTTTTATAAATTCTTGCAAACTTACACGCCTTATATTGTTCTGCCACTTGTATTCTTCGGATTTGTTTTTTGGGTAACGAGTATGTTCTACAGCTTTAAACTCACTAATTATCTGAAAACAAAAAACCCGGAAAGATTAAAAGAAATAACCGAGGTAAAATTTTTTGGGCAGAGATTTTATGGACAGGACAGTGAAAAGAGTCTTCGCTATATATTTGGAACAGTTGATGATGAAGATCAAAATATTTTAAATTTTAAACAGAAGATTAGAAAATTCATGTTGATGGGTATATCGTTATTTGCTGGAGGACCTCTTGTTTTCGTAGTGCTTTTTGTAATCGCAACAATTTCAGTCAAACATTAACGATTTACCTTGAATTTGACGGTTCGCAAATCTACCTTCGCTGAAGCTCCTGCCTGCGTTAAAACTTCGGCAGGCAGGTCGTTAGACAAGTCGTTCGGAATGGAGAATGAATTTAAATGAAAATCCTAGTTACCGGAGGAGCGGGTTTCATTGGCAGCCATGTGGTGGACGCTT
The DNA here is from genome assembly GCA_963849485.1 of candidate division FCPU426 bacterium. Lineage (GTDB taxonomy): Bacteria > Oederibacteriota > Muellerivitia > Muellerivitales > Muellerivitaceae > CAVTWJ01. The sequence goes on from CAWKIF010000081.1 coordinate 10,490, forward strand.
ACCTGGATGCGGGCAATGAAGTGGTGGTGATCGATAATCTATCCACTGGTAAAAAGGAAAACATCAACCCCAAAGCCCGGTTTTATGAGAGGGACCTTCTCGACGACTCTTTGCAGGAATTGTTGCAGGATGAAAAAATCGAGGTGGTGAACCACCACGCGGCCCAGATCAAGGTCAAGGCATCTCTCGAAGATCCCTATTTTGACGTGAAGGTGAACGTGCTGGGATCGGTCCTCCTTTTGGATCTTTGCCGCAGGGCGGGGGTGAGAAAATTCATCTACGCTTCCTCCGGCGGCGCGCAATATGGCGAGGCGGAAAAGGGGCCCTTTCCGGAAACCCAACCGGCCCGGCCCTTCTCGGTCTATGGCGCGAGCAAATACTCAGTCGAACTGTACGCCGATGTTTTCGCCCAAAATTTCGGATTGGAATCGGTCGTTTTACGGTACGCGAATGTCTATGGCCCCCGGCAGGACGCCCTGGGGGAAGGGGGGGTGGTAGCCATCTTTACCCATGGAATGCTTCATGGTGGGGATTTCCAGATATTCGGGGATGGATATAACGTCCGGGATTACGTCTATGTAAAGGATGTGGCCCGGGCGAATCTCTTGGCCCTGGCCTATCCCCAGCCCGGCACCTTCAACATCGGCACGGGATTGGGCACATCCACCAACGATCTTTTTAAAGCCCTCGCGAAGATCACGGGATATCAACCGCCCGCCCGGCATACCGTCGCCCGGTTGGGTGACCTGAAAAAAAGCGTGCTCGACCCCACCCGGGCTAAAAACCAATTACAATGGGAGCCCGCGTATGACTTGGCGGCTGGCTTGAAAGAAACCATCGAATACTACAAGTCCCGATGAGGTTTTAAATTGGTTCCCAAACTGTCAACTGCGAACCCTTCGACGATGCTCAGGGCCCTGAGGTTCTCGAAGGGCTGCCGACTGCGGACTGAACTTCTATGAAGGCAATCATCCTCGTAGGGGGCCAGGGCACCCGTATGCGGCCCTTGACCGATCAGCTCCCCAAAAATATCGCGCCCCTTTGCGGCACCCCCTTTCTCACCTACCAATTCGAGTTCCTCAAAGGGGCCGGTGTTAAAGAAATCGTTCTTTCCCTGGGTTATCGCCCCGACGACATCCGAAAAATTTACGGAAATGGCCGCAAGTTTGGGGTGAAAATTTATTACGTCACCGAGGACAGTCCCCTGGGGACGGCGGGAGCCATCAAGAACGCCGAGCGTTTTGTCAAAGGTTCCCCGGTCGTGGTCATGAATGGGGATATCCTGACCGACCTTCCGCTCAAAAAAATGGTGGCGGCCCACTATGAGGCGAAAAACCTGGCGACCTTAGGGCTCGTGAGGGTGGAAGATCCCAGCCCCTACGGTTTGGTGATTTTGAACACCCAAGGAAAAATCCAAAAATTCCTTGAAAAGCCCAAACCTGAGGAAACGGTGGTGGATACCATCAACGCGGGAGTTTACGTTTTTGAGCCGGGAGTGATGGAATTCATTCCCTCGGGCGTCAACCACTCTGCGGAGCGGGGCCTTTTTCCCGCTTTATTGCAAGCGGGCGTTCCTTTCGGGGGTTATGTCTGGAAGGGCTATTGGCAGGATATCGGCACCCCCCGCAAATACCTGGTCACCCAGTGGGATGTTCTCAATGGGGCTTTTCCCATCCTCTCGAGGGTCAAGCGTGGACCGCAGCATATTTACCGGGGCAAGCGGGTTTGGATCGGCCGGGACGCGGTGGTCCAGGGTCCAGTGTTGCTGGAGGAGGGGTGTACCATCGGCGATGGGGCGAAGGTTTTGCCATATTCGGTTATCGGGAGGAAATGCGTGGTCGGGCCCGGCGCGGTCATTTCCAAGAGCCTTTTGTGGGAAGGCGTCAAGGTGGGTAAGGGCGCCAAATTGGAAGAGTCGATTTTAGGACGTAAATGCGTTGTGGAGGAAAACGCCCAGCCTCCGGCGGGAAGCGTTTGGGGTGATGAAAGCCTTATCTCTAAAGTGGATGTCCCGGTTTTGAACGTTGACGGGTTTGTACCCCTCCCTTAAAATCATTAATCCGACCATTAGAAGCCTTGGTTGATCCCACGAGGAGCCGGAATGCTTTCTAAACCCCACCCCCTTTTTCCCGTTTTATCCTTAGCCCTTTTCGCCCTCAGTTGGGCGGGAATCTCTTGGGGGGATGAACCCAATAGCCAATATTACCTGGATAAGGCCAATGTGTACCTTCGGGAAGGGAAATCCTCGGATGCCATCAATTACCTGAAAGAGGCGGTGGAAAGGGATCCCTACAATGTGGAGGCCCGCAACAACCTGGGAAAGATCTACGCCCAGCGTAACGCCTTCGATCTGGCGATGGATCAGTTTGACAAGGCCCTGGCGGTTCAACCCAATTATGTCCAGGCCCTCTCCAACAAGGCCTACGTTTATCTGCAAAGACGCGCTTATCCTTTGTGCGTGCAATACGCCCAGAAGGCCCTTC
>CAWKIF010000082.1:0-63751 GCA_963849485.1 candidate division FCPU426 bacterium
GAATAGGATTGTGTTTCTAAAATGGGGGGATTGACCGCCGAAGCAGTTTTTCTTTTTGACATATCGTCCATCAAATTCAGTTCAACCCCTGCTGTAATTTCAGCCACGGGTTTTCCAAATAATCCTAAGACCCCGCCCTTGCGAAATGTCTTTGTATATAAAATAACAGCTTCTGGACCAAGGTCCTTTTTGACCTTCATGAGGGCTTCCTGGATGGTAGGCGCTTCGTAACGCTTGATTCTCATCCCATTGCCTCAATCGTTCCCACCGACTGGATTTCCGTCCTTGGTAATAGCTCGTTGAAGGAAAGAACCGTCAAATGGGGGATAAATCTTTCAATCATCTTTTTAAAATAAGGCCGGGCGTTGGCGGAACATAGAACCAAAGGTTGGCGGTTTTGCTGGGCCATTTTTTCGATCCCATTGGATAAACTCCGAAACATAGTTTGAAGTAGCCGAGGGTCCAAAGCGGATGCATTACCCGATTCTGCGGATTGAACCGAGTCCATGATGGTTTTTTCGAATTTCGGATCCAAGGTGAGGGCGTACACTTTCCCATCGGTCGAAACATGCTGTTTGGTGATCGTCCTGGCCAGTGATCGTCGAGCATATTCGGTCAATAATTGGGTATCCTTTGTTTCTTTCACGTGATCCGCCACGGCTTCCAAAATGCTTTCCATATCCCGGATTGGTAGATGTTCTTTCAGGAGGTTTTGGAGGATTTTCTGCAAGTCCCCTAACGACAATTGTCCAGGAATCATTTCATCAACAACAGCCGGGGAATCTTTTTTCACTTGATCTAGGAGTTTGGAAACACTTTGTCGCGTAAGGAATTCATGGGCGTAGTTCCGAATAACCTCGGTGAGATGGGTTGCAATGACCGTAGAGGCATCCACCACCGAATATCCCACTTGCTCGGCTTGCGCTCGTTCCTCGTCGGTGATCCAATAGGCGTTCAAATTAAATGTAGGTTCCTTCGTGGCTATTCCTGGAATTTTTGGCATATCGGGTCCGGTCGACATAGCCAAAAGGTGACCTGGCATAATCTTCCACCGCGAAACTTCTACCCCTTTTAATTTAATTACATACTCGGAAGGCTGGAGTTGCATATTGTCGCGAATACGGATTGGAGGCACGACGAGACCCAAGTCCCCTGCCATTTGACGTCTGATTCCAGTTATTCGTTCAAGCAAATCTCCGCCCTGGGCCTCATCCACTAAAGGGATCAAGCTGTAGCCGATCTCAACCTCTAAATGATCCACTTGGAGGAGAGATGTTACATTTTCAGGTTCCTTTTTCTTTTCTGGTACGGAAGGCTTGGATTTTTCCGCCTCTTCCATCTCCGTTTTCACGACTCTTCGCAGGTAATAGGCCAGTCCACCGGCCATGAGGGATATTAAAATGAATGCGACGTGGGGCATACCCGGGAACAAACCAAAGAACAGCATGACCCCCGCAGTGATCCAAAGCGCCCTCGGCTGGGCAATGATTTGTTTGACCAAATCCGTTCCCAAATCGCTTTCCGATGCAGCCCGGGTCACAACGATGCCTGTTGCGGTCGATAGCATCAGCGCTGGAATTTGAGTCGCAAGACCGCCACCAATAGTCAAAAGGGTGTATCGAGTAAGGATCTCGGCCCATCCCAAACCGCCCACATAAAAACCCATCGCAAATCCGCCCAATATATTAATGATCGCAATAATAATGGCCGCGATCGCATCCCCTCGAACGAATTTGCTAGCACCATCCATGGCTCCATAAAAATCCGCCTCCCGTTCAACTTCTCTTCGGCGTTTACGGGCTTGGTCGTCGGTGATCAACCCCGAATTAAGATCCGCGTCGATCGCCATTTGTTTTCCTGGCATCGCATCCAAAGTAAAGCGGGCGGCTACTTCTGCGACCCGTTGTGCCCCATTCGTGATGACCACGAATTGGATAATAATTAGAATGAGGAACACCACAAAACCCACAATAGGGCTTCCTCCAATCACGAATTGGCCTATAGATTCGATGACTTTTCCTGCGGCATCCGAACCTTCATTCCCATGCAAGAGAATTAAGCGTGTCGCGGAAACTTCCAATGCAAGGCGGAATAAAGTCGTGATGAGAAGCAGGGTGGGGAAAATAGAAAATTGCAACGGCTCCAAGGTATACATCGTGACCAAAACAACCACCAAGGCCAGGGTGATGTTGAAAGAAATCAAAATGTCCAAAATAATGCCGGGTAAGGGTATGAACAACATTAAGATAATCATGACCAGCGCAAAAGCGATGGCCAGCCCACTGTTTTCTTGGATGGTCTTTATGGTGATGGCTTCCGGCATGGGTACCTCGCAAAAATGGGTCCATATTAGTAAACGAACCGCTATTGTAGCCTTAAATCAAATTTTTATCATTCTTCCTGACGTCCCATGGCTAGAACAAAGTGTTAAATCACCAAAGCTTTTCTCTGGGTTTGTTTTTTGTTCAACCGGTAAACGTAAGCTAGTACTTCGGCAACTGCTTCAAATAAATCTGGTGAAATGGGTGCCCCCACCGGACAAGATTTTAACAAAGCCCTTGCCAGGGGGGGGTTTTGGACGATGGGGATTCCATGTTTAAGAGCCATCTCCTTAATTCGCTCCGCGACGACCCTTTCGCCCTTGGCAAGAACCATCGGAGCCTGCATTCCGTCCTTGTATTCGAGGGCCACTGCCACATGGGTGGGATTCGTCACAACGACATCCGCACGAGGAATCGCGTCAAACATCCTTCGGCGGGCCATTTCCCTTTGAATCTGGCGGATCCTCGCTTTGATCATGGGATCGCCCTCTGATTGTTTAAATTCGTCCCGAATTTCTTGTTTGGACATCCTTAAATTGTCTTCATAATCCCATTTTTGGTAGAGGTAATCCAAAATGGCCAAAGCGAGAAGCACGATGATGATTCGGTTCAAAATCGAAATGGATAGAGAGCCCACTAATCCCAGGGCTTCGGTTCCCTGCATATCCATGGCGGGAACTAAAAGCGGCAAGGCGGTCTTTACACCCGAATAGGCGATCCCACCAATGATCAATAGCTTCAGGATAGACTTGATAAACTCCACGAGGGATCTTCTGGAAAAAAGCCTTTGGAATCCGTTCATCGGATTAATATTGTTGAATTTTGGGGTGATGGGCTTCAATGAAAAAAGCACACCCACTTGTAAATAATTGACTAACAAACCCATCAGAAGGATGGCACCCAAGACCGGCGCGAGGATCAAAAACGTTTTTCCCATTAGAAAAATCCCATAGGTGTAAACATTTTCCATACCCAAGGGCATATTGAGGTTTTGGTAAAAAAAGATGCTCAAATCCCTCATGGAATCAACCATATAAGGACCGGCATAACGAATCGCGAGGAGACCGGTTAACAAAACCACCACTGAATTGATTTCTACCGAACGAGCAACCTGCCCTTTTTCTCGCGCTTCTTTAATCCGGTGGGGCGTGGGTTTTTCGGTTTTGGATGGGTCAGGCAAGAAAAAAGTCCTTTAAATTATTTGAGCGCGTGAATCAGAATGGCTAAATCCCGGTTGAGACCGTGAAACATGTCTTGCAAAACATAAACGAAAAAACTCATGGAAAAGGCCACAATCAACAATCCCACTCCCATGTTCAGCGGCATTCCCACGATGAAAACATTCATTTGCGGCACAGTCCGAGCCACTACCCCTAAGGCCAGATTCGTGATAAATAACGCCCCAATCACTGGCGCGCCGACCCGGAAAGCGATAAAAAAAACATTAGAAAAAAGATGCATCATCTCCGTCCCCAAGGCGCCGGTAAAATGGGCCTCCCCTAAAGGCAAGATGTTAAAACTGTCCACGACCGCCTTAATTAAAAGATGGTGACCATTGACACTCAAAAAAACAAGGGATGCTACTAAGAAGTAGAATTGTCCCATTACTGATATCTGTGCACTCGTAACAGGATCGATAATGTTCACCATTCCAAGTCCCATTTGAATATCAATTATCTGACCGGCCATTTGGATCCCCGTAAATAGCAATAGCGCCCCAAACCCCAGGCACATCCCTACCGCCGCTTCCTTTAACACCGCTAAACCTAGAGCTAGACCCGGGGCTGGAAGTTCAGCAGGATGGTAAGAAATAACCGGGAAAACCAAAAAAGTCATTAATAAAACCCAAGCCGCCTTAAGTTGGGGCGGGATATTCCGGCTGGAATAAATGGGAGCAGTGATAAAAAGACCCGCCAGACGAACCAAGATGAGGACGAACGCCACGACATCCTGGGGGTTGAATTCAAAAGGGTTAGTCGGCAAGGTACCTCACTTGACGTATTGGGGTATGTTGCTCCAAAGGTTCGATGTAAAATTAAGCAAGATTAAGAGCATCCATTTTCCAAAGATCAAGATCGCTAAAAATATAGCAATGACCTTGGGGATAAAGGTTAGCGTCATTTCCTGGATTTGGGTTACTGCCTGGAAAATGGAAACCGCCACGCCTACTGCCAAACCTAGCCCGAGAATAGGGGCAGAGACCAGAAGAGTCACCCAGAGGGCGCGTGAAGCCAAATCAGCTATGAATTCAACCGTCATTAGAATCCCTTCTGCTAAAAACTAAGGGCGATGGATCGCACGATCAAGTTCCATCCATCCACCATAATGAAAAGAAGTATCTTAAACGGCAATGAGATTAAAACCGGCGGAAGCATGAGCATTCCCATCGACATCAAAACCGATGCAACTACCATGTCGATGACCAAAAAAGGGATGAAAATGATAAAACCCATTTCAAATGCCTTTTTCAGCTCACTAATCACGAAAGCGGGGATCAGGACCCATGTGGAGATATCTGCCGTGGACCGAGGTCTACTCGATTTCGAAAGGGCTACAAAAAGCGCCAGGTCTTTTTCCCGCGTTTGCTTAAACATGAATTGTCGAAGGGGTTCTTCCCCCTTTTTAAAGGCCTCCGAGGTGCTTAATTTTCCAGATAGATAAGGGGTAAAGGCCTCCTTATCGATTCGATCGAATGTGGGTTGCATAGTAAAAAAAGTTAGAAACAAAGATAACCCAATAAGCACCTGATTTGGAGGAACTTGCTGTGTTCCCAGCGCTTGCCGGAGGAAAGCCAATACAATTACAATTCGCGTAAAGGAAGTCATAAGGATCAGAATAGCCGGCGCTAAAGAAAGAACAGTTAAAACCAAAAGAATTTGGAGACTCATGGCCACATCTTGTGGCGTCTTGGCCTGTTCCACGCCGAATTTAATCGCCGGCAATGGAAGATCGGCCGCCGAGGCGAATGAAAATGACAAGACCCAAAACATCATCACTTGGGTTATCTTCATCCATAAGATTCTCATGTCGAGGTCCCGTCACTTTCATCCCGCCCCTTTTTCTCGCGCGGGGAAGACCTTTTGAGCTTTTCAATGTAACCGCCCAGCGTTTTTTTACTTTCCGAAATCATGTTTTCAGTATCTTCAACATTTGCACTGGCATCAGACCGGTGAAGGATTTTATCTAAAAGGACTGGAAAACCATGGGTAGAGTTTTTTTTCAAAGCTTCAACTTCTTCCGGATCGACAATCACATCTAAAGGATGCATTTCCTCATTTCCAACACCAACCACCAGAATCCTCTTCCCCACTTCCACCAGATAAATGGTTTTCCGAGGGGCTAAAAAAACTGAAGTTAAAACTTTAATCCCCTTTCCCTCATCCCCAGGAGAAGTCATCCCGCGTTTTTCCCAAATAAGTTTTAACCCCCAAACCGTCGCTACAATTAGAAGAATCACAACGGTCAAGGCTGCTAAAACTCTCCCTAGGGTGTCCAGCAGTCCGGGTGACGCATTAGGTACTTCCAAAGGCAGGTCCAAAGGAGCGCGGGAAGATGCAGATGTTGCCGCTGAGGAGGAACCCGATTCAAAGAAAGGGGAATCGGGTTCAATCGCAAATGCCTGTTGCGGGACGAAAAGGAAATGCCCTCCCAAAAACAAGGCCGAGAAAAAAAGAAATAAGAGCGATCGCCTCGCAGTTTTCGACTTTGAACTCATAAAAAATGCGCCGCTACTGCTTCTCAAGATTGGACTGCGGTCAGCCGTTCCTCGGGATTTAAAATCTCGGTTATCCGAACCCCGAAATTCTCGTCAATGACTACCACTTCGCCCTTCGCGATGGGCTTTTCATTAACCAAGATGTCAACCGCCTCGCCCGCCAACTTATCCAACTCCACCACCGATCCAGGTGCGAGAGCCAGAATTTCCTTTACCAGCTTCGTGGTTCGACCCAGTTCAACTGTCAGCTTCAAGGGCACATCTAACAATAAACCGATGTTTCCCCCCGCTGGGTGGGCCGTACCCGAAAACTCTTGATCGAACTGTTGCATGGAAGTTCCTCCTGCGCGCATTGAGGTGTTCACAGGAACACCGGTGTTTTGTGCGGAAGCCGCCGCCGGAGCTTGCTCCGCCGTTGAGCTACCCGCCGGATTGGCCAGCCTCGAGGCGGCCAAATCGGGTAAACAAATCCACAGATCGCCGGTGAATAAACCGGGCACGTCCAAAACGTAGGTCACAACCGCCAATTCTGATCCCAGGGATTGGAGAATCGCCCCCAATTCTCCGACTTCCTTTGATTCGGTCGAAATCACCGAATAACCCGCCTTTGGTCCCGCGTATTTTTTAATCTCTCCGTTCAAACCATCCGCTAATTGTTGAACGACTTCACCAAAAGCCGACAAATGCAAATCAGTCATTTTAGCTGGGGAACTGGAGCCATCCTGGCCAATCAAAAGGTCAGCGATGATTGCCGAATCTTTTTCACGAATGATCATCAAGGCGGAACCAGGAAACCCACCCACACCCTTTAACGCACTAATGAGTAGAGAACCTTGAAAGCTGGAAGCCAACTCCTGCGCTGAAACGGTTTGTACACCTTGAAATTGAACTTGTAAATCCCGACCCATGAGGGAATTTAAAGTTTGTCCAAAACCTTCCGATAGGTTTTGTCCAAGGGTTTCGAGATTGGCTAAGTCTGTCATAATCCCCTTCCCTTAACTTTTTTCATTCATGGAAACTATCCGTGTCACTTGAATAGATTTCTTTTTTGAAGAAATGCCAGGCCGACCCTTAAGCTTGACTAGACTTTCGATGAGGACATCAATCTCATTATGAGGGCTGGTATTAAGCCGGACCACATCCCCCGCTTTCAAACTCAATAAATCCTGAACTGTAATTTGAGCTGCTCCTACTTCAACCACAAAAGGAACCCTGGTTTCTTTCATTACCTTCGTCAGGCTTTCGACAGTTTCTGATGTGGATTCTTTTTTACCGACAGTAAACCATTTTTGGGCCGATAAATCACCAATGACAGGTTCCAAAACCACATAAGGAATACACATGGACATCTTCCCGGTCACTTCATTCACTTTGACCTCAAATTCAATGACCGCTGATATCTCGCTGGGGGCAACGATTTGAACAAATTGTGCAGTCGTCTCATAACCGCTCAATTTGGGTTGAAAATGCCCCACTTTCAACCATGCTTCCTGCAGATTTTCCATGCCTCGATTGATGATTTTCTCAATCACGGATTGTTCAATGAGGGTTAATTCCCTAGCTGCAGTGGGTGCCTTCCCAGGACCACCTAAAATGCGGTCAATCAGGGTCAAAACCAATTCAGGGTTAATCTCCAGCAAAAAGGACCCATCCAAGGGCTCCATTTTCACCACAAAAATACAGTCTGGCCGGGGAAGCGACATGGTGTATTCCCGGAAGGGAAGTTGAACAACCGATACCACCTTTATTTCCGCAACCGTCCTTAAATAAGCCGCCACGGAGGCTGTGAAGCCTCGTGAAAAGATCTCATGGAGCATTTCCAGCGTCCGCATGTGATCCTTGGAAAAGCGGTTTGGGCGGTTAAAATCGTAAGTCTTGATCTTACGCCCTTGTTCATCAATGGTTACGCCGCTTTCAGGTGCAGCCGGTGAAGCCGCTTCCGATGAATCCGCAACCAAACTCCCCCCTCCGGACATATCGACATCCAACTCCGAAAGGAGGGCGCTTACCTCACCGTCGCTTAAAAGGTCATCCATGTTTGATTCCTTCTTTCCCCCTCGCCGAATGGTTACTGAATGGCGAATTTAGTGAGGAAAACGTTGGTGACAGTTCCGAATTTAAGAATTTCGTTGATTTTCAATTGCAAATCCCGACGGAAACGCTCTTTCCCCTCGGCCGTCGAGAGTTCAGCGGCCTTCCGGTCATTCAACAGAGTGTTCACCAGATCCTGGAATTGCGGGGCCCGTTCCTTGATTTCTGCGTCCAATTCTTTATTCATTTTGCTGTATTCCAGTTGGACTTCCGCGTTGACATAGCGAGAAGCTTCCTCGTCGGCCAAATTGACGATAAAACTTCCAACATTGAAAATCTTCCCGGGTTCGGGCTTCTGCTCGATAATTTTAGCTTCTTTTGATTCGGTCCTGGAAGACCAAACCATGAATGTGCCCCAGCCTAAAAATATAAGCAAGAGAAGCGATACCCCGCTGATGATCAAAATGATGGTCAACAGCCCGCGAGAGCCTCTTTCTCCTTGATCTGCCATGTTCGACCCTCCTAGTTTAATCCAGCTTCAAAATTACTATGTCGACCCGGCGGTTCATCCGACGGTTCGCTTCACTAACGTTCGGCACCAAGGGTTGGTACTCGGCGTAGCCTGCGGCCGAAAAACGGCTCGGATCGAGACCCCGCTGAGTCACAAAAAACTTCACCACTTCCGTTGCCCGGAGAGCGGAAAGTTCCCAGTTCCCAGGGTACTTATTAGTATGGATCGACAAATCATCCGTATGGCCCTCGACCGCGATTTTATTCTGAGGGTTATGTAAAAGCACATCCCCAATAGCATCTAAAACAGGAATCATTTCTTTCTTAATGTGGATATCCCCTAAGTCAAAGAGAACTTTATCGGTCAAAAGACTCACAACCAAACCACGAGCTTCTTTTCTAATCTGTACTTTGTTTGCTCCCAGTTGATGTTGTATTTGAACAATTTTACCCTGTATGTCACCACCCTTGCCTTCAACCGGGGGTGGTTTTTTAGGCCCACCTGGTCCACCTTCTTCCGGTTCCCCAGGAAGGATTTTGTAATGCTCGCCTGCATTGGCAGCGGAACTTTGCAAGATGGCGGTATTACCAACGATAGGACCAAATACCGCCCTAATCTGGGCTTTAATTTCCTGCACGATCGCTTTGCTTTGCGTCGCTGTCGCGAACAGGATAACGAAAGTGGCCAAAAGCAAGGTAACCAAGTCGGCGTAAGTTAACAACCACCGCATCATTCCACCAGATTCCATCTCCAACCCCGCCTCATGGCCGCCTTTCCGACGTTTAGGCATGGAAAACTCCCTTTGCTAATCCAGTTTCAACGTTGGTCATGATCGTAGAAATCATTATTCTTCTTCCTTCTTTTCACCTTCAGCTTTTTGGGCTTCCATATTCAATTTAAGTTTCGGAGGTAGGAATGCCTTTAGTTTTTCTTCTACGATCCTGGGGTTGTCACCGGCGGAAATCGCTAGAATTCCTTCCAACATGACTTCCCGCATCAAGACTTCCTGCTGGCTGTTCTGCTTAAGTTTAAAAGATATGGGCAAGAAGAAAAGGTTGGCGAAGGAGATACCATAAAATGTAGCGATAAAGGCAGTTGCGATTGCAGCCACGAGAGCCACCGGATCAGCTTCTCCCGAACCGAAAGCCGACAATGCGTGAACAAGGCCAATGACCGTTCCGATGATTCCCAGGGTCGGGGAAAAACCTCCGAAGGTTCCGAAGACACTTTCCCCCACCTTATGGCGGGATTCAAGAAAAGCTATGTCGGTTTCCATGATATTTCGGATCATTTCTATGTCCGTGCCATCCACCACTAATTGAAGTCCTTTTTTCAAGAAGGGGTCTCCTACCGCCTCCGCTTCTTCTTCCAGACCCAACAACCCCTCTCGTCGGGCCTTCGTGGCAAAGCCCACCAATTGGGTGACAATCGCCGACGGGTCCAGTTCTTGCTTTTGGAATGCTTTTTTCAATATAGGGATGACTTCCTTCACGGTGTCGTAAGGGAAGCTCATCATGGTCGCGCCTGTAGTACCAAAAAAAATGATGATGAAGGCCGGCCCCTGAATTAATGAGCCCAAGGAAGTCCCATCCAAAAGGGAACCACCTATTACGCCGAACACACCAAATGTCAAACCTAACCATGTCGCGAGATCCACAATTTACCTCCTAAATGTTAAACATAACCGCCAGTTAAGCATTCCGGGCCGCTTGCAACTTCAACGAGCGTTCCCGCCGTATAAAAGCAATCGAAGAAATTTCATCAAGGAACTTTTGTTCCTCGGCCACGACTTCATTCTGATGCGTCTTTTCCTGCTTTTCCTTGAGATTTACAAGAAGTTTCTTTTCTCGGGAAGCCTTCACCGCCAGAGCTCGTCGATGATTGACTTCCTTCTGCCATTGTTCCTCCGTTTTCAGAAGGGCCTTCCCCTGTCTTAACAGTGTACTTTTATAATCACAAAAAGCCATGGCCTGGTCGACGTCAAAAGCACCCGAACGTTCCAGATCGGCGAATGTCCCAAGAAATTCCATCTCATTCTCTGAGTGCCGACGAATAGATTCCTCAATTCTTAGCAATTCACCCTTAGCTTCAGCCAATTCCCTTGCCCGAGTTTCCTCCGTTTGTTTGCGAAGATTCAAAATCTGTTCCAAACGGAATTTAAATCGTCGCGCCATGGTCCCCTAGTTTAAAAAGGCTTTTAATTTCTGCGTCGTGTCGTTCCAACCCGCCTCTTCACTCCGTCCCTGTTTCAAAAAAGACTGGATTGAACCCAACCGAGACACCGCTAAATCCACCTGGGGATTGCTTCCTTTAACATAGGCACCAATTGCAATTAAATCCTCCACACTTCTGTAGGTGGATAGCATGGAACGAATCTTTCCGGCCGCTTCCAAATGGGGCGATGGAACAATATCATTCATAACCCGCGAAACACTGTTTAGAACATCAATAGCGGGATAATGGTTCTGTGAGGCCAAATCCCTCGATAACACCACATGCCCATCCAGAATCGCCCGACACGAATCAGCCACGGGCTCATTCATGTCATCCGCTTCCACTAGGATCGTGTATAACCCCGTAATACTCCCCTGATGGCCGGTGGTTCCCGCTCTCTCCAAAAGCTTAGGCAATTGGGCAAAAACCGAAGGGGTATAACCCTTAGTTGTCGGGGGTTCACCGATAGCCAAACCAACTTCACGAAGGGCCATGGCAAAACGAGTAACCGAATCCATCATAAGCATAACTTTTTTACCTTGATCTCTGTAATACTCAGCTACTGCAGTAGCCACTAATGCGGCTTGAATTCTCAAAAGTGAAGGCTGATCGGATGTTGAAACCACTACAACGCTTCGAGCCAATCCCTTTTCCCCTAAATCTCTCTCCAAAAAGTCCCTGACTTCCCGACCCCGTTCACCCACCAGGGCAATCACGTTAACATCAGCGCCTGTATCTCGAGCCACCATGCCCAACAGGGTGCTTTTCCCAACCCCCGACCCCGCAAAAATCCCAAGTCGCTGTCCTTCTCCCAGGGTCAGCAAAGCATCAATGGCACGAACGCCGGTCACCACAGGAGCCTGAATCCTTCTACGCTCCAAGGCCGGAGGCGGTTCCCGGTGGATAGGGTACTGCTCTCGAACATCCATGATCGGCCCTTTACCATCAATAGGGTCTCCCATGGCATTCATCACTCTTCCCAACAGTCCTGGTCCCACATTAATTTGGAAGGGCGACCCCGTCCTCACAACCTCACTGCCCGGACCCAACCCCCGCATCTCACCTAATGGCATTAAAAGCACCCGATTTTGTCTAAATCCTACTACTTCGGCCAAAACAGGTGATGTCTGGGAATCCACAGGTATTATCCAACAAGCTTCGCCAACCGAAGCCATAGGCCCCGAGGATTCAATCACAAGGCCCACAACCTGTTCTACTCGACCGTTCACACGTGTTACATCAGCTCTTTGGATATTGCTTACCATAAGATCCAACGGCGGAAGTATGTCATTCAACACCGGATTCAAAAATGAACTCCTTTTTATGCCTTAAACCCATTCGGGGTTAAATTAAGTGAATCCTTCACTTGAGATGCGATCGTAACTAAACGCACATCAATCGTTCCAGCCTCGGTTTCCAACAAACACCCACCTTGTTCAACCCTCGCATCTGCAATTATCTCAAGGGGTCCTGACCCAATCGAAAGCCGGAGTTTTTCCCGATGGGCCTCTAATACTTCCACGTCGGAAGGATTCACGTGAAGCTTCAACAGGACCCGGTCATGGGCCTTCTGCAACGCTTCCTCCGCAAATTCCACAACCATAAGCTTTTGGTTTTCAGCCTCTCGTCGAAGGCAGCGTAAAAGGGACTCCTCCAACAAACGTGCCAAAAGTGGTTTTAAGTCGGTCAAAAGGGCCTGGCGATAGACCAGAAGTTCCTGTCCCATCCGATCCCACTTCTGGATCGAGGCTTCAAAAAACTTTTGCCCTTCTTCTTTCCCCAGATGGAAACCTTCTTCTTTACCGATTTTCAACCCTTCCGAATGCGAAGCGGCTTTAATCTGCTCCTTTATTTCAACCATTTCCTTTTCGGCCTGTTGCTTGGCCTGTCCCAATATTTCCTGAGCTTCCCAATGGGCTTGTTCAGTAATGTCCAAGGCCTTTTTACGAGCTGATTCCCGAATTGTTAGTGCCTCCGACTCAGCCGACGCAACAAGCTTTGCCTTGATTTCCTCAGGTGTCGGCTCAGCAACAGGCTCGGGTTCCTGGGGCAATACCGCTTCCTCGAATGACCCCAGCTCAAACGACTGGACATGCACCGTTCCGCCATCCAATTTCCATACCGGGGGGGAGGCCCTTTTTATTATCTCCAAACGACGAAGTATTTCTTCTTGCCAAGCAGAATTATCAAGCACAAACCCACTCGGGGAAAGCTGGTAATCCTGTTGTGTCAAAACCTCTCGGCTCAAAGGGGCACCCCATGCCTTCCCAATAAAATTAAATCATTACTTCTTCTTCGCCACCACGGGCGACGACAATTTCACCCATTTCTTCCAACTGCCTGACGACGTTGACGATCTTTTGTTGTGCTTCTTCTGCGTGCTTCAAGCGAACAGGTCCCATGACTTCCATGTCTTCCAGTATCATCGCCTTCGCACGACTAGACATATTCTTGAGCAGATGCTCTTTTACTTCTTCCTTCGCCCCTTTCAAGGCCAACGCGAGATCCTTCGCATCAACTTCACGTAAAACTTGTTGGATCGTCCGGTTGTCCAGGTTAATGAGGTCATCGAAGACGAACATCAGACGTTTGACTTCCTCGGCCAATTCCGGATTGGACTCTTCCAATTTCTCCATGATGGCTTTTTCTGTCGAACGATCCGCACGATTGAGAACCTCGGCCAATGCGCGCACTCCACCGGCGGCAGTGAATTCCTGGGTAAAGATGGAGGATATTCTACGCTCCAGTACCCTTTCGATTTCCATCACCACGTCCGGGGCCGCGCGGTCCAAGACTGCGATACGCGTCGCCACATCCACCTGCACATCCGCCGGCAAGGCGCCCAGGATGGTTGCTGAATGTTCAGGCGTCAGATGAGCAAGGATGAGCGCGATCGTTTGGGGATGTTCGGATTGAATAAAGTTCAACAATTGTTGTGGGTCGGTCCGTTTGATGTAATCGAAGGGCGTCATTTGCAGGGAACCCTGCAAACGATTGATGATTTCCATCGCTTTGTTGGCCCCTAGTGCTTTCTCGAGAATTTCGTGGGCGTACTCGACACCGCCTTGGGAAATATATTCCTGGGCTGCAGCGATGTTTAGCACCTCCTGCATCACCGAGTCTTTTTCCTCGGGAGTTATCTTTCGGAGGTTGGCGATTTGAAGAGTGACTTGTTCGACCGTCTCTTCTTTTAAATGTTGGTAAATCTTAGCGGCCAACTCAGGCCCCAAAGAAATTAAAAGGGCGGCCGCTTTTTGCTCGCCCGACAATATGGTTTTTTTCTTGGTTTCTGGCATGAACCCTACTCCTCAGAAAGCCATTTCTTTATTATCTGGGCGACATTTTCGGGATTTTGATTCGCCATTTCAAAAACTTCTTTCCGGACTGCTTCCCGCTTCTTCGCCTCCCGAGCCGATTCAGCTCGGGCCAAATCTTCCGCCGTCACATCCGTGGTAATGATATCTTCCACCTGGGGAACTACCACCGGTTCCTCGCTGATGTCCTCCATGGCTTCAACGTATTTTTTCTCGCGCTTGGGTTTCAAAAGAGACCGAAGGAACAACAATACGCCAAAGGCCATCAAAACCAATAATCCTATTTTCAGAAGCGTCATGACGAAGTTCTGCTGGGTTTCCATCTGCGTCTCCTTCAAACTGGCCACTTCTTGGGAGTTGTCAAACGGCATATTTTCGACGTCCACTTGGTCACCACGGTTTAAATCCAATCCACCTGCAGCCACTACCGCGGACTTAATGGCCTGGACCTGCTGAGGTTGGAGGTTATCCACAAAAACACCGATGGATATACGCTTGGGCGATCCAGGAGCCATAACGTTATGCTTCACTGTCCTGTTGATTTCAAAATTAGTTGTATTTTCTTCTTTTGAATACTGGGAATTCGAACCAGATATAGCCTGATAACCGGGGATATTAGTATCCGTACCCGGGACCCCACCTACAACGTTAGAAGGGAAACCACCATCGCCCACATACTGTTCTTTTTTGGTTTGGCTGGAACGAGCGATTCCCTGACCATCAACCACCGGTTCAAAAACTTCAGAATCCGCTTCAGTTTTATCAAAATTAAGTTCGGCGGAAACAGACACAGCAATTCGATTGTTGCCCCCCATCACTTTTGTCAACATTGCGGTAACTTTTCGCTCCAGATCCTTCTCAAAATTTTGACGAACTTCCATCTCATGCAAGGTCAACTTCGCCTGTTGGGTTAAACTACTCCCGCCGTTCAAAGTTTCTTGATTATTGTCTTCCGCTTCTTCCTGTATAAACCCTGAAAGAATATTCCCCTTACTATCGATAACCTCGACATTCTCAGGTTTCAAACCCTCTACGCTTGCCGCCACCAAATGAACGATACCCCGGACTTGTTCTTTTTTCAAAATGGCATCGGCTTTCATGTCAAGAACGACCGAGGCAGTGGTTGGCTTTTCCTTTTCGGTGAAAAGCTCAGGTTCCGGAATCACAATGCTTACTCGGGCTGTTTGAATCTGCTGTAAATTGGCAATCGTCCTTTGTAGTTCCCCCTCTAATGCCCTCTTATAATTAACTTTTTGGGTAAAATCGGTCGTTCCCCATTTAGGCTGGTCAAAGATTTCATAACCCACACCGCTCCCGCGCGGTAGACCCTGACCCGCCAAAGACAAACGGGTGTCATAAACCTTTTCCGAAGGGACCAAAACCATCACAAAATTGTCCTTTGAGGCAATCCGGTAGGGGATATTTTCTTTCTTTAGTTCGGTGGCCACTTCAGCGGCATCCTTTTCCTCCAAATGGGAGTAAAGAACTTCGTATCGGGCTCTTGAAGAAAGAAGAATAAAAATTAGCATTCCCAAAAACAAAAGCGATGGGATACCAACCAGCAACCCCTTTTGCCAGGGGTTTAAACGGCCCCACACATCCTTAAATTGCTGAACGAGTCTTTGTATGAAATTATCCAAGTTTTCCTCGTCTATTTAAGTCCCGGGAGCCGGAGCCCCCGTCCGAACCATCCAATGTCAGATCTGCATTTGAATTACTGATTGATATGCTTCCAACACCTTATTTCGGATTTGAATCGCATACTGCAAAGTCATGCTAGCCTTTTCCATAGAAATAATCACATCGTGCAGATTATCTTCACCACCGGTAGACAGATTTTTTATAGATTCATTGGCATCCACCTGGCTTGCGTTTAAATCTGTCAAGGCTCGCTGAAGGAGATCTTTAAAATTAGCCGGAGAGACGCTTTCGGTATTTTGAGCCGCCATTGCAGGAAGATTGGCGATCGGTTGAATCAATCCTTGGGTCATGGAAACGGGCATTTGAATGGGTAGAATTTCCATAATTTCTAAACAACTCCCTTAAAAACGATTTTCGTCTCGATCAATTAAATTAAATGCTAGGCCTTGCCGATACTCAAGGCCGATAAAGCCATTGATTTTGTCGCATTGAATGCGGTGATATTAGCATCATAGGCCCTACTTGCCGAGATCATATCGACCATCTCGTTTACCGCATTGACATTAGGATAAGCGACATAACCTTCAGCGTTTGCATCGGGATGCCCCGGGTCATAAACCATTTTCGGGGGAGTAGGATCTTTTTGAATTGAGGTCACCCGGACACCTACGGGCAAGCCCTCATTGGTCATAGTCGCTAACATTGGCGCAAAGCTGGCAGCAGGATCAAAACGAGGAGCGAAAACAACTCTTTGGCGAATATAAGGTCCGCCCTGAATCGTGCGGGTAGTATCAGCATTAGCTATATTATTGGAAATGACATCCATACGTAAGCGTTCGGCCGTTAAGGCTGAAGCACTAATGGCAAAGGGGGCAAAAACGCCGGACAAGGCTCCCATGATTATTGTTTCCCTTCCGTAATTGCGTGTTTCAAATTAGCGATATACCGACCGGTCACGTCCGACAAGCTGTTATAAAGCAGGTTGTTCTCAGCGAGAAGACCCGACTCCATTTCCAAATCAACGTTATTTCCGTCATTGCGCCCTAAGGTATCAGAGATGTTCTTAACATCAGGTTGGAAATCGTTTAGTGAAACACTTTGAGGGAGCGGAAAATGCATTGGATGGGTCCGCCAAAGCGGAGAGCTTGGATTGGCATCTAAAGCCATTTTAAGTTTATCTTGGAAGGAAACCACTGAGCGTTTGAAGTTAGGTGTATCAATATTCGCGAGGTTATTCGCAATGACCTGGTGTTGGACGGAAAGCGAGTCCAAACTTTTTTGGAGGATCATAAGAGGATCCGGAAAAGAAATTGGGTTAATCACACTCACCCCTCAAACTGATAGAGATTAATCAATTTGCTTAATCTCGTTAACTCAAACGAAATATTCCAGCAATTCGCTTGGAAATCTCCGTCTAAATTCCGTCATTTGCGAAAAATTAATGCCATTATGACAAAGGATTTAACACTGTCAAGAAAGAATGAGTTTAAACCCCTTCATTTACCACGTTTTTCCTTGCATGAAAATTTCTTATCCCTTTGTAACAAAAACTTTCTTTTTGTTCCTCCGATTTTCGGATAGCTTTTTACCCCGACGTCCGTTCCCATTCTTTTCGATTGCCAACAACGCCTTGATTCCCTGCAAGTTAATTCCCTGGTCTGAAAAATTTGCGATTTTCCGGCATGGATCCAGATCCTGCTCACTATATACCCTTGTTCGGTTGGTGCCCAGTCGTGAAACCTTCAATAATCCAAGTTTTTCCCAATGCCGAAGGGTTTGTTCATGGACATGAAGCTTGGAGGCTATTTCTCTTATGGAAAGGATCATTCACGAACCTAAGTTGAGTTGATGGATCAGGGCTCATCATGCTGATAAACCTATTTTATGTTCTGAAACTTATCCGCCAAGAAAAAAAAGAAATATCCGTCTCTAATGGTCTGAATTAATATCACCAACACTTTTTTTAGGGGGGACTCTTCAAAAGCCTACTAGGTATTGGGCCCGTTAATGAGTAGCAGCCAATCCAGGTTCATACCTTTTAACTTGATTGCGCCCATTTTTCTTGGCGCCATAAAGGGCCTGATAAGCGCATTGAACCAGCAACCTTTTATCGCCCGCGT
This sequence comes from candidate division FCPU426 bacterium, assembly GCA_963849485.1. GTDB lineage: Bacteria > Oederibacteriota > Muellerivitia > Muellerivitales > Muellerivitaceae > CAVTWJ01. The sequence continues at coordinate 17,868 of CAWKIF010000082.1, forward strand.
CCACCGGAAAACATGAAACTCCGAGTGATAGGTTAACTCGATAAACTTTTTTCGCCTCATATTCAAACAGCTGGTTTTCAACGTTCTTGCGGATTCTTTCAGCAAGTCCATGGCCGCAAAGCCATCTGTCTCGGGAAGAATTGACAGCAAATTCTTCCCCCCCCCCCCATAACGAGCTACGGTGTCAGCCTTGTCCCGAACAGTTTCCTGAAGTATACGGCTGACTCCCACCAGCACCTTATCACCTTCCGGATGTCCGTAGGTATCATTAAAACTTTTAAAATGGTCCACATCGGTTAAGATCAAGGCCAGGTTTTTCTTGTATCTCTCCGCCTTCACCAATTCCTCCGTCAATTTTTCCTGAAAATGCCTATGGTTATATAACCCCGTGAGACCGTCCCGCACGGCCAAATTTCGGATCATTTCGACTTTATTGGCTTTATCCAGTGCCAAAGCCGTTTGGTTGGCAAGCGTTTGCAGTACATCCTGTTCGTATTCCCCATAAGCCGATGGTTTTTGGCTATTTAATCGTAAAACTCCTATTACTTTTTCTTCCACCAACAATGGCACTAAAAGAAACGAACGTACCGATCCCAGCATTCCTTCGTGGCGTTCTAAAGCTGGAAACCATTTTTCTCTTTGCCCTATTGTGTAGCGTATTGATTTTTTTGACCGACAAACCCAGGCTGCAAGTTCTTCCTCCAGCTCAATGGGTTTCATCCCACCTCGACTGGGTGCCCAAAATTGTGCGATCTTAAATCGCGAGGAGTCACCTTCCCGCATTGCAATGTAGGCCAGATCACTTTCAGCAATTTTGGAAGCCTGTTGAACTGCCGCTTCCAAGGTCGGTTGAAAATCAACGGAAGCGGCGAATATTCGAGAAACTTCGTATAAAGTATGGAGATTTTCAGTTTTAGTCCTTGAAAAGTGAACTACACGATGATTCTGGAAAAGATCCGATAAGATTCCACAAAGAAGGTCTACAGCTTGAAGCTTATCCTCGCCAAAAAAGCCAATGGAGGGATGATCCAAGACCAGTACACCGATTAAATCGCCATCACCGGATCCACGATTATCAGTTGATTCCGGCCTCAAAAAAAGCGGCATGGATAGGAATGATCCGACCCTCTGGGGAAGCAAATAATAGGGCAGTGCTTTTGCGCTCTCCTTCGGGACGTTGTTTAATAGCACCTTTCTTTTTTCCTTGGCTGCGAGACCGACCAAGGATTCTCCCTGGAAAAGGGTAAGGTCCAATGCTAGTTCAGTGACAGCGCTGGCATGGGCTCGTAAGCGAAGAACTTCCTTCCCTTCCATGGAAGTGAGAAGAAAACAGGCCGCAGTCTGAACTCCCGATCCCATCCGAAAAAGGGATAATTGGCGACCTAAAGTAGCCTCCAACTCCATGACCGAACCCATCCTGGCAGTCAACCTTTTTTCTTCAGTTAGAGATTGGTGGGATGACGCATCTAAAGTCAAAGCTTCGGCATTGACCGCCAGTTGTTTTGCCTCCTGCTGGAGTGTTTGAAATTTTTGATCCAGTTTTTCTTTTTCCTTTCGCAATCGCACCGCCCGAAACAAAAAAAGGGCTGTGATAAAAACGGAGAGCCATTTCAAAAAGAGAGAAAGATCATTAAAAGAACTGGAACGGCGCAGGGCGAGAACCTCACAGAAGCAGGCCAGGAAGGCCACCCCGAAGGCATAGGTACCCTTGCCTTCCCAGGCCGCCACGCCCATCAACAGAAAATACCAAAAGAAAAGGGGGGATTGATTCCCACCCGTAAACTGAGAAAGCAATATTACTACTAGGGTGGCTGTTAGAACCCACAAAAAAGCCTGAGGTTTTGGTTTTAGAATAAGCTTGAGTCTCATCAGCGAAAGAACGCAAAGAAAAGAACCCAGCCAGGAAAGAACAATCCAAATAGGGGATATATCAGCGATTGAGCGGACGCAAACGCCAGTGGCAGCCAGAAGGCAGGCCGCGGTTAATATGACCACGGCCAAACCTATCAGAATGACTTTATTTTTTTGTTTAAGAACCAATCAGGATAATAATTAGAGTCTGCCTTGACGGCGCAGCAACGCCCTCATCTTGCGGCGATGTTTCTTCCGTTTGTGTGTCTTTATCTTCGCGCGGTGGCGCTTCTTACCACAAGGCATTCCTCATCCTCCAAGTCAAATTAATAGGGTAGTACCCCAATTTCGGGCCACAGTTTAACAGGAAACTTGCCAAGGAAAACAAAAATGTTAGGTCATTGATGTTAGCCAATTGGGTCATCGTTACTGAACGAGACCAAGATCCATCCTCAATTGTTCAGCTTGGTAGTTCCTAGAGGTTACCTTACGGGTTTATCCCGTTGTTTGTTTTCTTATGGGCGGCTCTCAATGTTCGGGTGTAGGGAGGGCGGCAGATTCCTGTCTCCAGAACGATTCCTGTGATCAGACTTCCAGGTGTTACATCAAAGGAGGGGTTGTAAACAGGATAATCTTCCAGGGCGATAGGATAACCCTGAGGATGAGTCACTTCCCTCGGGTTTCTCAGCTCAATCGGTATCTCCTCTCCTGTTTTTTTACTTAAATCCAGTGTTGTCGTGGGGGCCGCGACGAAGAAAGGCACACCATGGGCCTTGGCCAATACGGCCAAGGCATAGGTGCCGATTTTGTTGGCAATATCGCCGTTTTCCACGATCCGGTCCGCTCCCACGATGATCGCATCAACCTTCCCCTGTTTCATGAGAAATGCGGCCATGTTATCCGTAATGAGATGGAATGGGATTTGGGCGTGATCCAACTCGAATGCCGTTAACCGGGCACCTTGTAAATAAGGGCGGGTCTCATCTACCCAAACATGTAGATTTTTGTTGGTAGCTGCAGCGGTCAGGATGCCGGCCAGGGCTGTGCCAATACCCCCCGTAGCCAAAGCTCCCGTGTTGCAATGGGTGAGAATCTGGTTTCGTCCATTCAAGGCTTGCGCCCCATATTTTCCAAGAAGAGCGCAAAGGGCCTCGTCTTCACGATGGACAGAGAGGGCTTCCCGTACCATTTCCTTTTTCTGTTCTAAAACGGGTTTTCCGGCATTTTCCAGAAGCACTTCCCTCATCCGGTCCAGGGCCCAAAATAAATTGACCGCCGTGGGGCGGGTCTTACGCAAACGGGTGATGTATTTTTCCATTTGGTTCACAAATACCTCAGCGGAAGTACTTTTCACTTCCCTCGCCCCCACTGCCACTCCATAAGCTGCGGTGACCCCTATGGCCGGCGCCCCCCGTACCGTCATGTCTTCGATCGCCTTGGCCGTTTTTTCAACCGTATCACACTTCACCCAGACTTCCTTAAACGGGAGTAATCTCTGTTCTAACAAATAGAGGACGCCTTTGCTCCATCGAATCGGTTTAACCGTACGGGGCATGCTACTTTCTCCTTCTCTTGCCCGATTTACCAAGGGCGACAGCTACTTCCCTCATCAAAACAGTCAGTTTCGGCTCAGCTTCCTGGGCATGTTTGAGAATCATTTCGATATTGGCCGGTTCTAGTGTGTCGGCGACACATTTATCGGTAATCACCGAGATTCCCAACACCTTCAAGCCCGCATGGACCGCCACAATCACCTCGGGAACGGTGGACATGCCAACCACATCCGCCATTGTTGAGAGCCAGCGGTATTCCGCCCGAGTTTCCAGATTGGGTCCGGTAACTGCTACATAAACACCCTTCCGAACAGAAATCTTTTTACCCCAAGCGATTTTTTCAGTTAAAGCAATTAATTCCTTGGAGTAGGGTTCGGCCATATCGGGCCAGCGAGGCCCCAAACGGTCATCATTTTTGCCCAACAAGGGGTTGTCACCCATTAAATTAATATGGTCCTCAATAATCATCAAATCGCCAGGATGATAGGCGCGGTTCATGCCACCACAAGCATTGGAAACCAGTAAGTATTGAATGCCCAGTTCCTTCATCACCCGCACGGGGAAAGTCACTTGTTGAAGACTGTAACCCTCATAACGGTGAAACCGACCCTTCATCCCCACGACCTGGCTTGTTCCCAGCTTCCCGAAAACCAATTCCCCCGCATGGGACTCAACCGTCGATAGGGGGAAGTGGGGAATTTGTTCATATGGCAAAACTCGTTGCCCCTTGATTTCGTGGGCTAAAGCCCCTAACCCGGTTCCCAAGATGATTCCAACTTTTGGTTTTTGTTGGATCGTTTTTCTAATTTCACGGACTGATTCCTGGATTTGGTCAAAGAGTTCCAATTTCATTCCTCCTAGTAATTCGAATAATCATAAATGATCCCTTCCTCTTTTTCTCCTGAGCCTTTAAAACCCATCCATCGGAGGATCCGATCGAACCTACCCCTTCTTTGGTTCTTGCGAAAGGGCCTTCAAAACTTTTTGTACGTCTAAACCCTGAACCAAAACCAACTTATGGCGGGAGGCATGGCCCCTTTCCACCGAAAGGTTTGAAATCGCAACCCCAAGAGTTTTCGCGAGGAACCTAAGGAGCGCCTCGTTCGCCGCCCCATCCACGGGCGAAGCCTTCAACCTTATTTTTAGTTCCCCATTTTCTACGCCTGCCAGGGTTTCTTTGGAAGTATTTGGGTTGGGCCTTAATGGAAAGAATGCAGCCTTCCCGAAATGGTCTTAAGGCCTTCGATAGATCCACCCTCTTTCATCCTTTCAGGGTCATCCCCCACAGAAACAACCATGGCGCAGCATATCGGCCTATCATCCAGAGGGCAAAAGCCAGTCCCAAACCCCGGCTGTCGAAACCCAACCATTGAAACGCGAACCAGCCCCGGCAATATTTCAGCGTTGGATAGGCGAGGAAAAACAAGAATCGACGTAATGGGTTCAAGGTTCTTCCCGGCAATGCGTGTAAGAGCCAATCGGTCATAAGAACTAAAGAGTAGCTATAACAAAAAAGAACCAGAAGGATCACTAGCAAACTCAAGATTCGTTCATCCTGCGTAGTTCCGCGCTACGCGTGACCGCTGCATTAATAGCCAACTCCACCGTTTCCCGAAGCCCCCTTTTAGCCATAGTTTCCAGTGCGGCTTGGGTGGTGCCGCCAGGAGAAGTTACTTGTACGCGAAGTTCTGAGGTGGATTTCCCCGTTTCCAAAATCATTCGGGCTGATCCAAAAGCCGTTTGGGAAACTAAAAGGTGGGCCTCCTTCGGTGTCAGCCCTCCCTTGATGGCAGCTTCAGTCATTAGCTCAACTAAATGGAAAAAATAAGCTGGTCCACTTCCCGAAATGGCGGTCACCAAATCCATCTGGTCTTCCCTCACTTGAATAGCCTTTCCCACAGCAGAAAACAGCTTTAAGACTGTTTGGAGATCTGCCTTTTTCGCCCTTTTTCCTCCCGCTACCGCCGCCATTCCAGCACCTAAAAGTGCCGGGGTATTGGGCATCACCCGAACAACCGGGCAACCCTGCGGAAGGAATTTCTCGATGGTTTGAGTGGAAATGCCAGCGGCAATCGATATCACTAAGGCTTTCCGGTGGAAAAAAGGCCCATTCTTGGTAAGAAGTTCTTTCATCTGTTGGGGCTTAGTGGCTAAAAGAATGAGGTCGGCCTGGGGCAGGACCTGGGCGGGATCCTTTTGGGTCTTAATCTTAAGTTTAAGCGCCGCCTTTTTGAGTTTTTGGAGGTCAATATCCACCGCAGTGATGCTTGGTGCCGGAATCATTTTTTGTTCGATCCATCCCCGCACCAGCGCGCCACCCATTGCGCCTAAACCCAAAATTATGGTTTTCCGTTTGGTTTTCATGGTTCCTTCCTTGCAGCCCACATTGTAATGCGCTCAAGGATTGCTCCGGAAGGCTAATTTATACCGTTATTGTTGCGGCAAGGTAAACTCGACAAAAAACGGATTATAATCTTTTTCTAAACTTTTAGTCACGTTGACCAAAAATAACACTCCCCACCCGAACCAGCGTCGCGCCTTCCTCAATGGCCATCTCAAAATCACTGCTCATCCCCATGGAAAGGGTATCCCAACTCGGACCCATTCCATGGGAGGACTTTTCAAACAATTCTTTCAAAATCTTAAAAGCCCCTCTTTGACGGTTTGGATCTTCCGTTAACGGTCCAACCGTCATCAGCCCCCTCAATCTCAACCCCGCTAAAGATTTTATCGCCTTGACGGTTTCAACCGCACTTGAAGGTTCTACTCCGGATTTGGCGCTCTCCGCCGAGGTATTCACCTCCAACAATATATCCTGAGAGTAACTCCCCAATCGTTTTGCCAACGCCTGGGCCAATTCAAGGGAATCGATGGAATGGATTAGCTTAAACTTACCGATGATCTTATTGATTTTATTGGACTGGAGCTGACCAAGAAGATGCCAATGGATATCGACTGGCAGCAGCGGCATCTTTTCAAGCGATTCCTGAACGCGGTTCTCGCCAAAACTACGCAAACCACAATCATAGGCTTCGAGGATGGTTATTGGAGAAAAGGTCTTGGTCACTGCCAGAAGCATTACATCTTCAGGGTTCCGGCCGGAGCGCCGGGCCGACTCGGCGATACGATCATTAACGTCTTGGAGGCGTTGAGCTAGGGTCATGTCGTCCCTCCTCAAATCCGGGTTCGGTTATCCCAGGAACATTAGTCCTTTTTCTTTGGACCCGAAAGGATGTTCCACTCCACCAATATGGGGCTGGCCACGAAGACCGAGGAATAGGTTCCTACGATTACACCGGCAAGCAAGGTGACGGCAAAATCCTTGAGGGTATCCCCACCCATGACGCATAGGGGCAGGAGGGTCAGGAAAACCGTCAAACTGGTGTTGATGGTCCGGCTCAATGTCTCATTGATGCTCAGATTGACCAAGCCTTCGAAGTTTTGGTCCTTTAAGAGCAGTCTCATGTTCTCACGAATCCGGTCAAAATTCACAACCGTGTCGTTGAGGGAATAACCCGCAAGGGTGAGAAGAGCGGTCACCTGCAATAGGTTGAATTCCCTGCCGGTGAGAATAACGAACCCCAAAATTACAAGGATATCGTGGAAAGTGGTAATAATGGCCGCAACACCGAAACGGAAGTCGAACCGCCAAGCGATGTAGAGCAAAATGCCAAACATGGCGATCATGAAAGCCTTCGTGGCGTCATCCCTCAACTTCTGGGAGACCGCAGGGCCAACCTCGTCACTACCATCCATGGTGAAGTGAGCTTCCGGGAAGTTCTTATTAAAAAGGTCTATAATTTCCTGGCCGATACTTCCAACACCTTTCGAAGGGTCGTGCTTAATTTTAATGATGAGCTTGAAGGCGTTACCGCTTGAATCATCCTTGATTTGCTGAATCTGCGCCTCCGGATACCCCTCCCCCTTGAGAGTTTGGCGAATGGGGTCCAAGTCCACTGCCTTCTGGGAGGATAACCGAAGCATCACCCCCGCCCCGAAATCCGTACCTAAGTTGGCCTTGCCTTGGTAAAGCAAGAATATGGCATAGATGCCAGCAAGGCAGCCCAGGGCGGAAAGCCCCAAGAAGAACCGCCGGGGCTTCATAAAGTCGATTTTTGGTTCCTTAAACCACTGAAGCATCATGGGATTGCCTTTCAATTCTGTTAAATGTCCGCCCCAGGGGCACTAAGACTCTGTCTAATAGTTTTTATCCCCTGATGAAACCCTACCCCGCATTTAACCCTTAAATACTCAAGCTATGGTATTCCTTGCGGGCATCGAAAATCATTTTGGTTATCACTACGGCAGTAAAGAGGCTTAAAGCCACGCCCAAGCTCAGGGTCACTGCAAAACCCTTGATGGGTCCAGTTCCGAATTGGAACAGGACTGCTGCCGAAATAAGGGTGGTAACGTGGGTGTCAATGATGGCCACCAGGGCTCGGTGATACCCTGCGTCGATGGCGGAACGGATCGTCTTGCCTGCCTTCAGTTCTTCCCGGATTCGCTCAAAAATTAGCACGTTCGAATCCACAGAAAGACCAAGGGTGAGGATAATACCTGCAATCCCTGGCAAGGTTAGGGTGGCTTTCATTAGTGCCAAGCAACCCATCAGGAATATCAGGTTCACCAAAAGCCCAACGTTGGCGATAATGCCGGAAATTTGGTAATAAACTGCCATAAAGATCAAAACCAATAACAAGCCATAAATGGCAGCCCAAGTCCCCTTGCGAACCGAATCTGCTCCCAAGGTGGGCCCCACTTGAAACTGGCCGGTGACCTTGAGTGGAGCTGGCAAGGCCCCTGCCCTTAAAACCAATGCCAAATCCCTGGCTTGCTCATCCGTGAAACTGCCTTGAATGATCCCTGAGCCACCCGGGATGCGGCTTTGGATTTCCGGTGCGGAATAGACCTTTCCATCTAGGATGATGGCCAGTTGGCGGTGTATGTTTTCACCCGTAATAATGCCAAACTTATGCCCCCCCTCAGCGTTGAGTTTAAAGTTAACGATGGGTTGACCATAACTATTCGTAGTCACCTGGGCATCCACCAGCGACTCGCCAGTTAGGAGAACTTGTTCACAGAGGTATTCCTTCTCTTCGGTGCCCGGGAAATAGGCTATTCCTTTGGGAAGTTTGGAAATATCGACTTTGCCATCTTTATTCAAGTAATCCGAAAGGCGATAGGTGGTGGACACCAACCGCAGTTCCAGTTGGGCCGTGGATAGGATAACGTCACGGGCCCGTTTGATATCGGTTAAACCTGGTAATTGAATGATAATCCCGTCCGTGCTTTCCCTTTCCAAGACCGGTTCACTGACCCCCAAACCGTCGACGCGGTTACGCAGAATTTCCAGTGCCCGGTCGGCCGCCTCGGAGATTTCTTGTTCCGATTTGCCCTGCATCTTGTCCCGATCCACCGCAAGGTTCATATGTAACCCACCCCTAATATCCAACCCTAACTTAAGTTTTTGGGAGGGGGGGTAGAGGGCATAGATACACCCAAGCACGAGCAATAGGACCAAAATGGCCATCATCTTTTGAGGGCTCACAGAAAACCTTTCAAGAAAGTGGATTTTTTCAAAATTTACGGGCTTTTCGAGGCCCTATCGGGGTAAAAAACCGTGGCAGTATAGAAAAAAAAACGAAAAACTGTCAATGAAATCGCTAAATGCTTCTCAAGAAAGTGCCTGCGCAGTCAAGGGTTTTGCCAAAGCGCAAGCGGTTAAAGCCCGGTGAAATAAGGAATCCAGGTCATGCCGCCGGTTAAAGCGGTAGGCGTATTCACTTAAGTACCGCCCCAAATACTTGGCGTCCACGCCATGGTGAGTACCAATGATCCAGGCTTTGGCGTTGGAAATGAACCTGTGTACCCAGGGCAACCAAGCTTCCAGTGCTTTCGGGTCATTGCCCATCACTCGATAGTCAGCCTCCACCCCCTTGAGTCCACGCAAGGCAGGTGAAGCATCCGTATTCACAAAAGAGCCTTTTTCAATGGCCTGATCCACGAATTCCTGGGCTTCTTGTTTGGTTTCAGCCGCTACTTTCACCTTGGCAAATCCGGCTTTTTCCTTCCGTCGGCCTTGTTTGTCCACCCACTCCCGGCTTTCCACCGCAATCAGCACTTCAACCTGGTTTTCCTTGGCTTTTTTACCGAAAGCCGCTCCATCCACCTCCACGATGCCCTTGAGAGGATAGGTTTCATCCCTTTGCCGCAGGCCTTCCCGTATCTTTTGCAATAACAACCAGGCGGTCGGCTCCGAGACGCTCAAATGGCGTTGAAGTTCCAAAGCCGAAATACCCCGTTTGCCTTGCATCATCAAACCGATGGCCCTTATCCACGTGAGCAAGGGGAGCTTGGAATCCTGGAAAATCGTACCCACCCGAAGCCTAACGGCCTTGCGGCAAGTGTCGCATTCCCTAATTTCAGGCTTGGCTTTGTGTTGCCAGAAGCTTTCACCCTCGCATTGAGGACAGATAAAGTTTTTCCCTCCAAAACGGGCCTTCCACACCCATTGGCGGGCTTTTTCCTCGCTGTCGATTTCCTTGTGAATTTTGACGCTTTTCATCCGCTGGTAGTCCATGAGACACCTCCCTCAGCGGATAGTATACGGGTGTATTCCTTTATTTCAACAAACGCTTTCTTGAGAAGCATGAATCGCTAGGAATTACAAAGGGAGTTTTAATATTTAAGGCGTACTTAAGCCTTAGTCTTCTTTGGACTCTTCAGGATTTCCTTTATTTGTGCTTTGACGGCTTGAATCGGCTCTGCTCCAAACCAATATTTAATTACCTTTCCTTTTTTCAAGATGAACGACGCAGGTATGGCTGTAATCCTGAATTGTCGACTCAGATTGGGGTTTTCGTCCACATTCACCCGACACACCTTCAATTCGGAGCCATAATCTTTCGCGACCTCATCCACGATGGGACTATACATACGACAGGGTCCGCACCAAGTCGCCCAGAAATCGATTAAAACGGGAACTTTTGACTGGACGACATCTTTCTGGAAACTGTCATCGGTAGTAGTAAGAACCTGGGGTAGGCCGATCAAGGGTAAAGCAAAAAGGCCAAAGCATATAAAGGCGCATCTAATACTCAAAAGTGATCCTCTTTCGGGAAACTTAAGCGCCTTAAATAAGGCGGATTGAATTAACTAAGCACTTCCATAATTTCACTGACAAGCTTTGATTTAGGATGGGCTCCCACCAGTTGCTTCACCATTTGGCCATTTTTGAAAAAAAGGAGGGTAGGAATGCTTCTTATGTGGTAATCCATTGAAACTTGCTGATTTTCATCGACATTAACCTTTGCGATTTTGATTTTCCCCTCATACTCCTTAGCTAGTTCATCCAAAACCGGCCCCACCATACGGCAAGGACCGCACCATTCAGCCCAAAAATCAACCAAAACCGGCTCTTTCGCTTCTAAAACATCCTTTTTGAAGTCTCCATCATTGGTGTGAAGGGTCGAGCCCATGAAAGCCTCCGTTTAAGTCTTTGAATCAGGGCAAATTCGACAGCCCTCGGTTTGTGGGAGTAAGTTTATGAACCACCTCCAGTAGTGTCAAGGAGTCCCTGGAGGGAGGGAGTCCCGCTTAAAATCCCAAACTTCAGATCGAATTTGAGGAGTTTTCCCGACGGGTATTCCCTCCAACCAAAGCACCCTCCTCCCATAGCGTTCCATATAAGCTTCGAGACCGTTCCCCGTCGTTACCCAAAAAATGGTGTCATCCGTCCGGATGGGTGTTAGTGAAGTCCACTTATGTTCCAAACAGGTTTTACCCGCCGAGAAAAACTTTTCAGCCGAAACATCCTCACGGAAAATTAAATAAGCGACTAATGGATTCGATTCTCTCCCCTCCATTCCGTAAACTTGAACCCCGTCCCCTTCCCATCCCGCCATGGTTCGAGCCGATTCCCTTCTCTCAAGAGCGGTTCCAAGGACCGATTCCCAACCAAATTCCCCAAGGGAATTTTCCCAAAGCTTATGGAACCCCAAGAGAGGTTTCCCGGATTGGGCGAGATCATCCATTTGGACCCTTACAAAGGTTTGACGTTTAGGGTAATAGGATTCCTGCTTAATAATTTGTTGGGCAGTCTGGGGCGGGTTATGAAACACCTCGTCGACCGTCTTCCAGCCCTTTTGGCGCACCCAATGCTGGAAGAAGGTCACACCAAACACGTAGGAAAAATTAATGCTTTCGGTGGAGACGGATTTTTTTCCAAAAGCCTTCAATCCCTCTCTCTCCAAAAAGTTATTTTGTTCTACCCAAGGAGCGATGTCCTTCAATTGGGTGAAATCCTTCCCATCCTCCCTTAATTTCCAATCAAGGGACAATCCTTCGGCTTCTCCCTCGATCAAGGCGGTTCGGGCAAACTGGCCATCAAGCGTAAGGTTTCGCAATCCGTCCAGGAGGACTTGGAGTCCCCATTCTTGGTCCTGAAGGGCATGTACCAATTCGTGAGACATCACCCTCTCTTGTTCCCTTGGTGAAAGCCCCTTTAGTAAATAAAGGGTTTGAGTTTCCGGGTCGTAAAGACCTCGTACCAAGGAAAGGAATATACGGAGGTAGGTAGTGAAAAGGTCGTCTTTCGCACCCAAAAGACCGAGGGCTCGGAATGCCGCCTCCTCTCCCTCCCTGGCTGGAGTTGAATATTCATCCTCAAGATGCCGTAAATAGTAACGTGCTAAAAACTCCTTATCTGCGAAAGCTATTTTGACCTTAAGGCGGACTGGAATACCCCTCAAAGCCGCCAGGCCGTGGAGCATGACATCGGCTTCCTGAGAAAGTTCTGTGAGATTTTTTTCGGAAGCCAGTATTTCCAGGTCAGGACCTGGAAAAAGAGGGGAGGGGAGGTGAAAAAAGACCAGAAACAAACCGATCATTTGACGAATTCTGAAGGTTCCTCCAATCAGGTCTCGATACCGAACAATACTTTGAAATTCAACGGCGGAAGAAACGGTATCCCTCCTCAATCATGCGTAAGACCTGCAAACCATCACTCCCAGAAGTGGCGGGTGGAACCCCCTTTCGGATAGACTGGACGAAATGCTCGTAAATGGTAGGTTTAAAATGGGGGGGGGTCAGGTGAGGGTGAGTCCTTCCCTTTCCCCGTAGCAGCGAGAGGGTGAGGGGATCTCCCTTGGAGAGATTAATAGCCAGCGTTCCCTTGGTGCCATAAAAAACGAAATGATTGTGGTACTCGGCGTCCACCCAACCCACGGTAACATTACCGATAATCCCACCTTGAAACCTAAGGAGGCACGCGCAATGAAGTTCGTTGGAAAGACGAGATTTCCCGGGCCCGGGAGCGGCCAAGGCCCCCACAACCGATCCCTCTTTTCCAAGTAGGTAACGCAAAGTATCGAAAGGATGGGACCCCAGATCCATCAGCGCCCCTCCTCCGGATTTCATCAGGTCAAAAAACCAGTCGGCGTTCTGGCTCCAAGCCCGGGGCCCTCGATGGGTTAAGTTGGCCTTGAAGCCTATAATTTTTCCGATCCGCCCCTGCTCTAAGATTTCCCTGGCGCTTCGCACGGCCGGATCAAACCGCATATTGTGGTGGACCATCAATATCCGACGGCGCTGTGCCGCGACTTTGACCATTCGCTCTCCCTCCGAAAGGCTCAACGCCATAGGTTTTTCAACCATGACATGCTTCCCATTCTTCAAGGCGGCTAGAGCGATAGGCATATGGGTGAAATTGGGGGTGCAGATGGAAACTGCGTCCATGGCATTTGACTCCACCATCTTGTGCCAATCGGCGAAAATGTGGGGAATTCCGTATTGAAGAGCTACCAGTCGCGCATGTTCTTCCCTTTTAGAATGAACAGCGGCCAAAATACAGGAGGAGGTCTTCGCGTATCCAGGCAAATGGGCCTTGAGGGCTATCTGACCCAAACCGATGACGCCCACTCGAATGGGTGTTTTTGAATTCATAGGGGTATTATATCCAGACAAAAGGGCACAGGGGGAGGTGCCCTTCTCACTCGATCGGATTTCCTTTAATGGGTGAATCACCATCAAAAAACATCAGCGAAGAAGTAGTATTTTCCTTATGAACTTTAAGGATCCGCTGTTAGAGAAAGAAACTCTAAGGTAATACAAACCACTGGCGGCTCTACTTCCCGATTGACCGAGTCCATCCCAAGTAATCATACCATAACCGTTGAGGGGAAGGCTTCCCCAGGCGATCTTTCGGAAATTCGTAGTGAACACCGCCCACTCGGCGAAAGAATGATGTTGGCCGAATACTTGGATAGTCACGGGTTTTGTCCCATCGAAAGGATTGGGATAGGGGGGCGATACCCATTCCGAGGAAAGCGGGGTCGGGGTCACGGTGGAAGTGTGGCTAGGAACGATGATTTCAGTAGGTGAATCTGTGTTGATGGTTGTCCAGGTCGATGAAGGCGTCGAAGTGGGAGTAAAAACCAAAGTCAAAGTCGGGGTAGGACTAGGGGAAGGTGTAAAAGTAGTGCTGGTGGTGGATGTGGAAGTGATTGTGGGAGTTGATGAAAGGGTAGGGGTTACCGACCCGGTCGCAGTACCACTGGCCGTCCATGTGGGGGTAAAAGTCGAGGTATTCGTCGGGCTGGCCGTCGGGGTGGAGGAAGGCGGAAGGGTGCGGGTCGGGGTGGTTGTTGTTGATTGAGTGGAAGTGGGAGTCACGGTTGGGCTATTTACAAAAGTTGCCGTTATTGTGCCCGTAACAGTATAACTTGCCGTAGCCGTCGAACTAGAAGTAAAGACAGGGGTCCAAGTTGAGGAACTCGTCGGGATGGCCGTAGGGGTGGACGAGGAAACGAGTGTGCTGGTCAAGGTTGGAGTCGTTGAAGGGATAGAGGTTAGGGTTACGGTCGGACTATTCACGAAAGTCGCCGTTATTGTGCCCGTCACGGTATAAGTTGCCGTAGCCGTCGAACTAGGCGTGGGGGTGAGGGTCCAGGTTGGAGTGGTTGTTCGGGTGGAGCTGTGGGTGATTGTTGGACTACTCACAAAGGTGGCCGTAGAAGTTCCAGTCACTGTGTAACCCGCACTGGACGTAGGACTTGCTGTTAAAGTGCTTGTCCAGGTGGATGTATAAGTCCTGGTGGGAGTCGGTGTGAATGAAGGTAGGACGGTGTTGGTCCAGGTAATCGTCAACGTGGACGTGTTCGTAACCGTGGCGGTACTCGAGCGGGTACTTGTTAAGGTCACTGTAGGAGTGGCCGTCGCCATCGCTGTCCCAGTAGTTGTCTCGGTTAAAGAGGATGTCGCGCTCGCAGTCGAGGAAGACGTTGGTGTTACCAACGGAGTCCGGGTTCGGGTCAAGGTCAGGGAGATGGTCGGAGTTGATGAAACAGTTCCCGTAGATGTGCTAGTACCGGTAGCAGTGAGCGTATTGGTCCGGGTTGGGGTCAGGCTGATCGTTGCGGTAGAAGTAGCAGATGTCGTCACCGTACCCGTTACCGATGGAGTTGGAGAAAAACTACGAGTGGGTGTGGGAGAAGCGGATGGAGAAGGTGTAGCGCTCCTGGTGGGAGTGGGCGTAATACTCGGGGTTTGCGTAGGGGTGAGGGTCTCCGTGAAGGTACGGGTGGAAGTCGACGTCGGGGTGGGAGAAGAGGTATTAGTGGTAGTAAAGGCGGGGGTACAGGTCACATTT
Organism: candidate division FCPU426 bacterium; assembly: GCA_963849485.1. Taxonomy (GTDB): domain Bacteria; phylum Oederibacteriota; class Muellerivitia; order Muellerivitales; family Muellerivitaceae; genus CAVTWJ01. The sequence goes on from CAWKIF010000082.1 coordinate 32,919, forward strand.
CCGCAGGGCGCGTGATCAATGGCATACTTGACCGCCCAGATACAGTTGGCCCTCATATAGTAAGGCGCCCTCACATTCGACAACCCGGTCTGCCAGGCCTCTGGCGTACGGAACCAAAACTGTCCTGTATTCCAAATGCTGTTGTAGAGGCTATTTCCAATATCAAAGCCTTGCGTTTGCATACCCGCTAGGATCATGCCTGCGGCGGCTCCCCAACTGACTCCAACCCATACCTCCTGGCTTTGAGAAGTGCTGGTGTCGATGGCCCCAGCGCTAGTCATGCAGTTGACCACTCCGTGGTTCCCTGTATCGAATAATTTCCAGTTATTGTCATGCACCTTCTGCCAAGCGCTGGTGGCGTTAGCCATCGGGACGATACTGGGCAGGCCCAGTGCCAGTGCGTACCATTCCCCGCAGAGTTGGTCGCTCATAATACGATTCTGAGCCGTGTCCGTGGGTCCGTTGTCGATGTTGTAGTAACTTCCGTTCCAAAGAAGTGCAAAACCCGTTTGACCCGCCGTAAGCCAAGTCTGGTACGTGGCGGCTTGGGAGTTGTTTCCCTCCGCCGTGGCGATAGCCTGGGCCGCCTCGCAGGCAGCCAGGTAGAGGCTTCCGCAATAGGCGCTGTCCCCGTCCAATCCCAGGTTGTCGTAGGTGCAATCGACACCGTTGTTGCTGTCGGTTGAAGAGATGCTCGGCAAGCCGTTGGTGTCACATTGGCTGTGCACGTAGTTCATGGCCAACTGGACCGCCGGCCAGCAATAGTTCAGAAAGGTGGTATCGCTCTTGCCCGAGATCAGATAGGCCCTGTAGACCATAAGCACCAGCTTGGAGTTCAGGTCTTTCCAGAGGGTCGAGTCCTTCCAGGTATAGGCGTTCCACACGGCAAAAACCCCGTTGTCGTCCCCAAAATCATGCGCGCAAGTCCCCAGGGCCGGGGGCCGGGGCAGAGCTTGGGAGCCATTCACGGTCACGCTGTCGCAAAACTGCTCCACCTCCTGCTTGTCGATGCTGGGCCAGTTAATAGCAAGCGGCCAGGAGCCGTAAAAGCGAACATCAGATGTCCCGTAAAAGTCGTAAATATAACTTTCCAGGCTGTTGAACATGTCCGGGCCGGAATTATAGTTGGAGTTGCCTACTTGCCCCGCTTCCCACATGGTACCGCCGGTAACATAATAATAGAGCTCGTTAAAGAGCATCTGTTGGAGCCAGGAGGGATAAGAGCTGGTCAGAACTCCGTTTTGCCAACTGTCGATGGCGGATTCCCAACTGGCGTAGTTGGTGAGGCCGTCAAAGGCGATCCTGCCCGAGTTCAAGCCCGTCTGTCCGAAGGAACGGGTGTATTCCCGGAACCATTTTGCTCCGGTGCCAGGTTGGGCGATGGGGATGTCCCAGGCCACCACAACGGGGATTTTCACAGCCTGTCCGGGCGCTAAATTGACGTTAAAGGCAATTCCCCCAATAGTATTGTTCCCCACCGTATTATTCAGATATCCGGCCGTGGAAAAGGCTGTTTGAAGGGTGGCCAACGAGGCCGCAGACTCGTAGGTTACCGATACCCCGGCGCTGGACTGGGTGGATAGAGTGAACTCTCCTTGCTGGGCAGTGGAGGCATTTCCAGTATTTCGGGTCAAAACCAACCCAACATTCGATCCCGATTGGGTGACCGACGCGTTGGTTCCGCCCCAAGTATTATCAAAGGTCAACATAATGGCGTAGACGCAAGAAACCGCTTGGGTATTAGTGACATCCCATTCATAAATGGCTTCGGGATAACTAGAGAGGGTTAAAGCGTTGGAGAGCATGGTCTGGGGCATAACAGGCGAAAACTGGGTGACGGTCGTGGGCAATGGGAAAGTTGCTCCGGAATATCTCACCCATGATTTAGGATAGAGGGAGGCGTAAGTAGCTTCCCCGCTGCCGAGAGTAGTGGCATTAAGCATCTTCTCCACTGCCGTCCCTGTTGATGTCTTTTGGAACATATAAAAATGACAGTTTGAATCTACCGTGAAGGCTGGGTTGTTGGAGGTATTCGGGGCTGCGGCGATATTAAGGCGCGTAAGATAAAAATCCCCTGCGAAATCCCAGGTCAAGGTACCGGCGCCGAAGCCGCCCACGGGGCAACCGTCGATGTAACCGCCGCCATTAATGTCACGCGTCCAGGCTTGTGTGGGGATATTTGTTGTAGACCAACCAAGCGAAACGAATATAAAACCGAATCCATATAAAAGGAAAACCAGAAAACATAAGCTTTTAATAAAGAGTCTCAATGAGAATCCTGACTTAGGTGCTGGTTCATTAAATTAAATTTACCATATCCATGAATTCGTGCTGACTACACAATCAAAAAAACTCTTCTAATTGTTTGAACATGAAACCGTATTTTATTGCACGTTTAAATTGAACAAATTTTCCATTAACAGGGTGCTGAAAAAGTATTTTTCAGCACCCTGTCGGCAGCCATGGGATAGAACGAGCCACTTAAAATATGGTTTTTATGTGTTGTGGCTCGTTCGTAAATAAGAAAAAGTCCGTTTCTCGGACTTTTTCAGCATCCTGTTAAATAAAAATTAAACTTTCATCAAGTTCTAAACAAGCTTTGCGATTCGTAGTCGTGCAAATGATATTTAATGATTCATCGAAAGTTATATCTCTTTGCACTGCTATCCAAGATAACGCCGACTAAACTCTGAGGCCATCCCCAAACAAGCGATTTTGGACAGGTACGTGCATTCCCGAGGATGAGCCCCCTTTATTAGGCAGGATGCTGTCCAAGTCACGAGGGGATCAATTCCATTTGTTTTTCCATCGGTTCTAATAGAGGAACATGGAATGGTGCGTCCAACCAAGCCCACAAATCGCGGTACGACATCAGATTCATCCTCAGCATGGCCGCCAGGTTCGAAAGACTCCAGGTGATTCGACTCTTGAGTTGCAGGAACTTCAACATAAGCATGGCAATCAATGCTGTCCAAATCTGCGTCTGGACGGCGTTCTCGGTGGTCCCCACGAAGGTCTTCACCCGCAGGTTTTGCTTCAGGGCTTTGAAAAACAACTCGATTTGCCAGCGGTCCTTGTAGATGGCAGCCACCGTCGAGGCGGCAAAACCCATGTGGTTGGTCAGGAACACCAGTTCCCGGTCCCGTTCCTCGTCCCACACCACCACCCGCCGAATCTCCTTCGGGTAGGCTTCCTTCGACCGATACACGGTTAATCGGATCACTTGATCCTTCAAAATGTTGCCCTTCTTCAAGACCGGCAAATTTCTCACCACTTCGTAGGCCGTGTTGGTCTTGGCTCGGGTCACCCACCAAACACCTTGAAACGTCCAACGGGCCAAAAGGAAGAAATCCAAGTACCCTCGATCCACCACCACAATGGAATCTGCTGGGAAATTCAACGTTTGGGCCACTTTTACCTCATGGACCGACCCATCGGTCACAAGGCCCCAGCTGGGTAAATATCCCTGGTGATCCAGCATCAAATGAAGCTTGATGGCCCCTTTCGTCCTTCGGAATTTTGCCCAGTCAAAAACCGACAGGCAGAGATCGATGGTGCTGGCATCCACGCTGTAGAGGGAATTCTTGAACTGAAACTTTCGCCTGTGAGTGGAGGCTAAAGTCTGGCATTTCAACAACAGGTGGTCGAAAACCGACTGGTATAACTCCCACGGCCTGACGGCATTGGCGTAAGAGAGCGTCGATTTTGCCGGAGCGGCCGAGATGCCAAGATGGGACAATTTTCCTAGGGCGGTTTTCAGTCCACCACAGATTTCAGAAAGGGAATGGGCTGCGCCCATCTGGCAGAAAAGCATGGCAACGAACTGGTTCCAGCAACTATACCCCTTGGCGTCTCTTTCCGCTTCGTGCTCTCGTACAAGCCGCTCAAATACAGGGCGATCAACAAGTTTCAGAAGTTGGGCGAAAAGGCTGGTCGGTGGTACCATAAAAACGCGCCTCCGGATGTTTGAAGTAGCGGCGGCTCGTAACCGCCGTTTTGGGCATGTCTAAATCCATTCTACTTCAGTCGGAGGCGTCTCTTTTTAGACCGCTATTTTGGACAAGAGTGATCTCTTTGAAATCATTATCTTAAGACCAGAATTTTCCGAATCGTCCAATAGGTACCCACTTGGATCTTGACGTAATAAAGTCCATCTGAAACCGGATTATTAGATTCATCTTTCAAATCCCACTGGAAGTGAGTTGTACCCAAGGTGGGCGCCCCGGAACGAATCTTCCGGAATGCAAGGGTATAAACCGCCCAATGGATCTGTTGGGGATTATCAATGTTAATGTCAAATTGTACCGGATCTCCCGTCGTGGGATTGGGATAAGGAACTGAAATACCGATAGGAATTGTCGTTAATGAAGGCGTGTAGGTGAAAGTAGTGACTGGGCTCAATGTGATCGTCGGGGTGTTCACGGGAGTATTGGTCGATGTAAGCGTCGGTGTGAAGGTTGGAGTAGGTATAACCGGCGTAGATGTGGCGGTGAAAGTGAAGGAAAGAACAGGTGTTTCGGTAATCGTATCGGTCTCTGTGGGCGTGAATGAAATCGTGGGAGTTAATGATAAGGACGGAGTAGGCGTGAGAGTCAGAGAACCCGTTAATGTCGGAGTAAAAGTGTCCGTTGAAGTATAAGTATCCACAGGCGTGAGGGTGATGGTATCGGTTGGCCCTAGGGTGAAAGTATCTGTGGGCGTAAATGTAATGGAGGGAGTAAATGATAACGAAGGAGTAATAGTTAAGGTAGGCGAGAAGCTGGGCGTTGAGGTTGACGTTGAAGTAGCCGTAGAACTCGGCGTGCGCGTGCTGCTGGGAGTCGGGGTATTAGTATTAGTACGGGTATTCGTAGAGGTAAAAGTCTGGGTGGGGGTGAAACTGATTGTTGGGGTGTTGGTTGGCCCCGTAGGACAGGAAGGAACTTGAGTGGCTAGCCATTCGGTGACGGGAACACCATTGTTGCTTGTCGCCGCATAGGTTGCCCAACTTGAGATTAAAGCCGGACATTGATTTGTTTCAAAAGCCCAACCGGCTCCCCCAACAATACCGGGCTCGGTGCTAATCCACTGGGTCAGCGTGTTTTCCCACCCCCCGTTATCGGTTAAATTTCCCAAACAAGAGGTCGATTCCCCAAATTCTGAAATAATAACTGGATAAGCATTCGCGCAAGGGTCAATGAAGGTCACCCCATCCGTAGAAGGGTTAAAGGCACCGCTGGAGCCTTTGCTAGGGTAAACATGAGCCGCATAAACAATTCCATTTCCCGGAGTGGTTACACCCGCATTGACCACACCCGGATCAATAAGCGGAAGGGCTCCGCCGCCTTCTTTCCCCACAATACCCCTTAAGTCATAAGCCCAATTCAACCCGCCGGCAACGATAACATTATTGGCGCCCTCTCCTCGAATAGTGTCCACCAACGTTTCCATGCCTGGAGAAGTGAAGGAAGTGGCTCCGCCTGAAGTACCCATATTCCCACCCAGTTTCCAAATCGACCAGGTGGAACCATTATCCGCATAGGATGGGTCATAGGGTTCGTTGTAAAGATCAAGAAGAACCGCTGGGTTGTTTTTTACCCATGAGGTGCTTGCAACACTACCCCAAAAAGTAACGGAATTTGCATCTGGCATTTCCTGTTGGGCAGTAGCGGTTCCCCATCCACTGCCACAAGGATTCGAAGCGGTTGAAGCTGTTCCGGACCAATGGAGGTCCAAAATGACATAAGCGTTATTTTGAGAGCAAAAGTTAACGATTGATTGAACCATCCCCTGATATGCCGCTACTGTAACGGGCTTATTACCATTGTTGGCATTTCCGCACCCCATCCAATAATCCTGGTTTAATGGAAGGCGGATAAGGTTCGCGTGCCACACCGTGACAGCCTCGCCAACACCCGAAAGCATATTTGCCATACCGACGCCGGCGATGAGTGTCGTACCAACCCCATACCCGTTTCCTGTCGGACTCGATTCAAGACCAGAATAATCGACCCCCTTTAAAATAACTGTACAGCCATTATTGACTGTCACCAACTGGTTTCCCGATACGCTTAATTGAGCTGGTTGAGCGAAAATACCTATAGATGAAACCAACCACCCTATAGCTAATGTGCTCAACCAAGGAGTTTTGTTTAAGATGAATTTTAAAACCATTAAAAAAATATCCCTTTCAGTTCAACCATGCTTCAGATAAACGTTAAAATGCAAGTTTTATACCCCTTTTTAACCCATAATCAGCAAAGCAATAAACAGTAATTTACAGGGTTTATTAAGTAGTTCAAAACTCATTAAGAAACACAGAGATTTTATCTGTTTGAAAAACTAACAAATATCAGGATGTTTTGACAAAAAAAAAGCGCCTTTTAATAAAAAGCGCTTTTCCTATATAAATTTTGAACTGTCTTATCGGAGTACTAAAACCTTGAATATCTTCGTCGAATTTTGAGGCCCGGATACGTCTATCCGAACGTAATACAAGCCATCGGAAACTCTTGATCCATAGTTATCTTCAAGATTCCAAGTGAGCGTTACGCTATTGGAAGCAGGCGTTGGCTGGCTCCAGGCTACTTTTCTGAATGCCAGTGTATAGACCGTATATTTCACGATTGAATTAAAGGGAACAGTGATCTGGAATTCAACCGGTTGTCCTGTAGTTGGGTTGGGGTATGGATTCATGCAAATTGGAATCATCACGGGAGTTGGCGTCACCGAGGATGTGGGAGTGGGTGAGGTGGTGGATGTAGGAACTGGAGTAGCTGTACGGGTTGTGGTCGAAGTACTAGTCCAAGTCGGGGTAAAGGTGGATGTTGCCGTCCAAGTATGCGTCGGACTCATTGTATTCGTACTGCTTAAAGTAGCCGTTGCCGACCAGGTCGGCGTGTTCGTCACTGTGAAAGTACCCGTCCCTGTGGAAGTATGAGTGGCTGTGTATGTAGCTGTTGAAGTGTAGGTTGCTGTATTGGTCCCTGTTGATGTCATTGTAGATGTGGCAGTAGCAGTTTGGCTGTTGGTAGCAGTGGAAGTAGGAGTAAAGCTTTTTGTTGGTGTACCGCTGGAAGTCTTGGTAAAGGTATTCGTGAATGTCGGAGTGAAGGTCGCCGTCGGTGTACCGCTAGAAGTAGGTGTTGAAGTTGAAGTGGAAGTCACCGTGGAAGTTGAAGTAGATGTTGATGTGCGGGTATTGGTTGGGGTGAATGTTGAAGTGGCAGTGTTCGTGGAAGTTGCTGAAGAGGTTGGTGTACCGGTGTTGGTGGAAGTAGCAGTAGCGGTAAATGTGTTGGTGATAGTGGAAGTGGCTGTTGGTGTGCCAGTAGGAATAGTAATAGTCAAGAGCGCACCGGTGGATGAATTATTATAAACGGTAGAGGGAACCCCGTCGGTTCCAGTTACACCCGTTAACATAGCAGAATAAGTGCCTGTAGCTGTCGGAGTGAATGAATAGGAAACAAGCAATGTCACGCTTGAATTCGCCGGTATTGTTACGGTTAAAGAGCTCCAGCTGGCGGTAGAGCCGATAAAGCTTGCCGTTCCTAAGGAAATAGCGCCCTCGCTTATACTGACTGTCGCATCCGCGGTCGAGCCCGACCCGCTATCACTTACGTTAAGACCTGTCACAGTCACGGAATTGGTCGAGCTTCCATTGGTCAATACAACCTCCAGATCCGACACAATGGTTGCGGAGCCCGTTAACCACGTGGCATTGGGGGGTTGAATAGTAGCATTGGTCACAGTGATTGGAGCGGAGCCCGTTAAAGGTGTACTCGTAATAGTCGGGGTAAAGGAGGAAGTCGGTGTATTAGTTTCAGTGGCTGTATAGGTTGAGGTATGTGTGGAACTATTGGTAAAAGTTGGTGTGTTAGTAGTAGTTTCTGTGCGGGTAATTGTTTCCGTAGAAGTATAGGTTTTTGTGATAGTACCCGTAGATGTCGCAGTCGGGCTATTGGTTATGGTATTGCTCACGGCTGGTGTCAGTGTAATGGTGGGTGTAACCGTTGGCGTCGAACTGTTGGTTTGGGTAGCAGTTAATGTACGAGTGGGGGTTTGCGTATATGTGTTAGGCGCTGTCGAAGTGGGAGTTGACGTAGAGGTGGCAGTATAACTATTAACCACCGTGGCGGTGTTCGTTGGAGAAATGATTTCCGTCCGGGTAGTAGTAATAGTAGAAGTAAACACACCGGATGTTTCAGTGTAAGTCGAGGTTGCCGTTAACGTACGAGTTGTGGTGAAAGTGGGCGTAAGGGTGACCGTCTGAGTCAATGTGGAAGTCGCGGAGGGAGTGGATGAAGGCGTAGAGCTGTTCGTTTCAGTAATTGTTGCCGTGTTAGCTCCCACGACAGTGAATACGGGTGTATTGGTGATCGTACGGGTAGTCGTGAAGGTGGAAGAAGGTGTAGCTGTCGTCGTGATACTGGGTGTGATGCTGTTCGTGCGTGTAGGTGTAACACTGGCGGATGGAGTTGCCGTCGAAGTAGCTGTTGAGGTGTTCGTGAATGTAATCGTCAATGTATTTGGGGGCGTGGGGGTAAAAGTCGATGTATTGGGAGGTGTCGAGGTTGGCGTCGAAGTCTTTGTATAAGTAGTCGTGGATGTCTGGGTAGAAGTGAAAGTTATGGTGGGTGTATTAGTATTTGTGTTTGTTGAAGTTATCGTATTCGCGATGGTGTTAGTTTTCGTGGCAGTAAAGGTCGGAGAAGCTGTCGTAGTATACGAGGGGGTCGTAGTCGCGGAGGAAGTAGGTGTTCCTGTAATCGTATTAGTCTTAGAAGGTGTCGCCGTAGATGAAGCTGTCGGGGTTCCTGTCGTCGTATAGGTAGTCGTTGGTGTTATTGTGTATGTACGTGTTGGTGTAAAGGTAGTGGTGGCGGTAGGAGTATTGGTCGGGCAAGTTCCATAAAAGGCAATCCCGTCAATATAAACTGTTGCTGATTGAGCGGTTGCAGCAGTGTGCCATTCAAAATCAATTTCGCCAACATTCGTTACGCTATAGCTTGCTCCACCGGTTGTGAAATCACTTACTGGCAAAACAAAATTTTGTATCCCCGTTCCTGTCAAAACAAATGTAACAGGATTAGATTGGGTAACACCTCCCGCACCCCCTCCACCGTAATCCGCCAAATCAACTGTCCAAGTCATCGGTGAAGCAGCTGCAGTCGTGTTCTCCATGGAAAACACTAGGTAAGTGAAATTATTTAAATTAACCAATGGCTGATAATTACCTGCTGGATTTTGAACGTAACCCGCCCAGTTATAACCAAGCTCGGCGTAATACCCCAATGCGGTGACAGACATGGTTAAATCCAGACCATTTGTATAACCATTCAAGGCTGCCGTAGTATTTTCAACAACCGTTTCTGTTCCACCCGCCGATACCAAACTTACGCCATTTGCTAAGGCATGGGGTGATGTCCCCGTATAGTAGTTATAAGCGCAACCAGGAAGTGGAGTAGGAGTGGAAGTCGATGTGGGGGTGCTAGTATGTGTAAATGTGTATAAGGGCGTGGGAGACCAAGTGGGTGTAACGGTGGCCGTTGGCGTAGAAGTCGGACAGGTGCCATAGAATGACAACCCGCCAAAATACAATGTAATAGCTTGTGCGGATGCCGTTAATTGAGCCGCAATGTCAATTTCACCAATATTCGTGGTGGTATAACTCGAGCCACCCGTTAGGAAATCCTTGGTAAGATCAAAATCCTCAACATTAGATCCTGGTCCTATCGTAATCGTCATCGGGTTTGATTGGTAATTTGTCGATCCAGCTTCATCGTCTAATTTAACAGTTAAATTTAAAGAAGTGCCCGCACTTAAAGCCGGGTCTTCGATGTAAAACTGCATCATAGTGTAATTGCTCAACGTTACCGGCTGTTGGTAACCGGCTCCACCTGAAGTGTAATTCGTCCAATTCACTCCGAATCCTGCATAATACCCATTAGCAGTCACAGATCCAGTGAATAACAATCCCGCAGCCTCACCGTCTAAGGCAGCTGTTGCGCTCTGAGTAATATTGGCTGCAGTACTGCCATTATCGGAGGCCCAAGTCATGATATTTGCTGAACCGGAGGGTGCAGCTCCTGAATAACGGTAATAAGGACAACCAGATATTGGTGTTGGTGTACCAGTTGGCGTAATGGTAAAAGTCTTAGTGGGGGTAGCTGTGGGGGACCCAACAGTAGGAGTGATGGTGAATGTGTGAGTTGGCCCTACCTGGCAGCCTGGGAATTGATCTGTTGTTTCCGCCTGCGCCGTACCGCTTGAACCAGAAGCTTGGGGAGACCAACTGCCGGTACTAACTGAAACAGTGACAGAATTATTCGGCTCATAGCTATTTATCTGGTAATAAATAGTTCCACTCGGATAGGTCGGATTGTTGTTTCCGGCCCAGAAATTCGGAGTTGAACCTTGATCTCTTGGTACTGAAGTAAAAGGGCCTGTCGAACTACTGGTGCTATAGCCCACCGATTGGATGGGAAAGATATTGTCCATGAACATAATCGGGTTATAGGTACTCTTTGAGTTTGAATTCCAATAATAAGCAATGTCGGGAACACTTCCGCTACTGTTGATAAGCAAACTTGCCGGACATTCGACAAAACGCCATGTGATGGTAGAACCCGACAGGGTTGATACAGCTTGGTTTCCTTGGATAGTTTCAGAACCGACTAATGTATTGTAAGCCGCTAGGGCCATGTCCAAATGGTAGGAACCTACCCAACAGTTGTATAAGTTGTTGTTACCCCCACCAACCCCCGGCGGACATTCATCCGTAATAACTACTGTTACAGAGGCGTTATTATATGAATTAAATAAAGCCGCACAGGCTCCACATGGGAACCCGCCATCTTGGCCCCCTGTAGCATCATTATTTTTCACTCCCGCAGTATCACCAAAACTGTCACCGTCAATGGCAGCATAAGCATTGGGATCATAACTACCAGGAGGATAACCACAAGCAGTCTGCCAAGTTATGTTTCCGCTTCCGTAATTTGTGGGTAGGTTCTCTTCGTATGTGATAGCAGCATCACTGGGGCACCACTGGGGAGTGGCCATCAAAGTAGGTATTGGCACGTAATTCGTATAGCTATACTCAACAGCCAATAATCTAATTGGGCTCAATACCAAAAGAGCTAAGGCAAATGTTTTTAATATCGATATGAGAATTCTATTTTTCATCGGTTTTACATTATCCTCTTCGATTTGAAAAATACGCCAATTTTGTTTAAGCTTACATTTTATTCTAAAATTATGCAATTTTTATGCCCTGAAAGCGGTAACAAAGCAATGTAGTTTTAATGAATAGTGCGTTAAACAGTAAATTTAACCTAGTTATCGAATATCCTTGTTTGCTCGTTAAAATGTTTTTTTGGTTAAACTTCCGACAAAATGATTAAACTTTTGACATTTAAGGTTACCCCAAATTTAAAGTTGATATTTGACTTTTGGCTAATAATCTAAAATAACAAAGTTTTTAATCAAAATCGAATTAACAATCCATGGATTTTCCACATGATCAGGTTTCAAAGAAAAACTCCAATTATCTTGTCACTCATAACCGGGATCATTCTATCTACTCTAAGTTGTAGTTCCACTGATTTGACTAATAAACCAGGGGGGCTAAAAGTCGGGGACAAAATGGCTGATTTCGCTTTATTGAACCAATATGCTCACATTATGAAGCTTACAGACGTCCCATCCGGCTGGTACCTAGTGATCATTCTGTACCGCGGTTATTGGTGTAACCCCTGCCGGGACATGCTTTTTAAACTTAAGGATGATTTCCCGAAATTCGCCCCCCTGCATGCAGTCCTTGCTGCCGTCAGCACAGACAGTGTTGAAGTATCGGCTAACATCAATCAACAATGGCAGTTTCCATTCCCACTTCTATCCGATCCGCAATTAAACCTGATCACGGCCTTGGGTGCCCAACAGCTGAAAGGCCATGGGATCCATGATATTGCACGTCCCGCAGTCGTTATTGTTGACCCCAAAAAAATCATCCGGTTCAAGATTATCGGCCAAAACCCGCCTGACCTTCCGACGGATAATGAGATTTTATTCAATCTCCAGCAGATGGAATTACATTCCAGTATGTGACTACTTGAATACACTTCTTTTAAACATCTCTTAATTTTTTTCCCGCCCAAAAAAAGTTTTTTCAGCGCCTTGATGTCATAGTGGTAAATTTTTAGATGTGTTCTAAATACCCCATGTAACTGGCCATACAAGTCGCGGTCCAAAGAAATCCAGTTTATAATCCCATCATGTTTTCCCAGGAAACTTCCAGTCCCACCCGTATCCTATGCGTTTGGAAATATGGCATGACTAAGCCTTGGGTTTATGCTTGTCTCGCCTGTTTCCTGCTGACCGCCCTATTGGCCTGTCGTCAGAATTGGGATCCGGACCTTGGATACCACTTAAAAGGGGGACAATGGATCATTCAAAACCATCGTGTTCCCACCACGGATACCTACACCTATACCGTACCAGATCACGAATACCTGGACATGCACTGGCTATATCAAGTGTTGGTTTACCTGCTCTATTTATCCGGGGGCTACTCCCTTATTTCCTTTATAAACATAATCTTAATCCTCATTGCATTCGGCATTGCTTGGATTCGCCTACAACAAACCCAATGCCCCCTTTGGATATCATCAATCTTGCTGGCCTGGGCCATTTTCGCTTGCGAATTCCGTTTTCATATCCGCCCTGAAATCGTCACTTGGTCCCTCACCGGAACAGTTCTTTGGGTTTTGGATGAAAGAAGGGCAAGGGGAAGAAATTTCCTTTGGATGCTCCTGATCATTCATCTCCTTTGGGTCGATATTGAGGGTCTTTTCCCCCTTGGATGGATTGTAATCGGGATATACCTGGTCTCGGGCCTGATTCACAACCGAAGGTTTGACATCCCTATGGCCTATTATGGATTAGGCTCGGTCGCCATAACCTTCATAAACCCCTATGGAATACGGGCGGTCCTCCATCCTCTGACCCTCTTAAACACCCTTCAAAATAAAGTATTTACGAAAAATATCAATGAACTCCTTTCCCCTTGGGCCGGATACAATCCCGGCGTGGCTCAAGACCCATTCTTGACTTATAAATGTTTCGCCGTATTTTTATTTCTCTTAATCCTTTTTTCTCTCAAGCACCTGAAAACCCACGATTTGATAGTTTCGGTTTTTTTCTTCGGTTTATCGTTTAGCAATTCCCGAAACATTCCTCTCTTCATGCTCGTATGCATACCCACGGCTGGAAGCTACTGGAAAAACCTGGATTGGCCACCCCTAAGAAAATTTCAGAATCAATATCTTTCTTCACCGGTCACCGCCCTGATTATCACCCTCTTTCTTTTGGGCTTGGCCTCGCGAATTCCAACTAACTCTTTCTATTTCGGGGAAAACCGGCAGGAACATTTCGGCTTTGGAATCGACGAAGAAAGGTTGCCCGTTCACGCAGCCGAATTCCTTGTCCAAAACCGGCTGGAAGGAAGAATCATCAACGAACTGGGCTGCGGGGATTGGCTGGATTGGCGTGGAACACAAAAGGTCTTTATCGACGGTCGTTCGGAGGTCATCGGACCCGATTTATTTTTACAGTATGCCGACTCCCGTCAGGGGGAAAATATTTTGCATTTGGCGGACCGGTACCAGGGCGACATCATCTTTTTCACCCTCCCCCACCAATGGGCCTCGGCCTTCCAAAAGTCAGCTGAATGGAGGGCGGTTTACTTGGACGGAACAGCAGCCGTTTACCTGCGAAGGGGCTATGCCCCGCAAATCCCGTCGATTGAAGACGCCCAACTATTGGAAAAAGAGGGGATCCCCGCAGATATCCAGAGTCAGGCCCCGGCGTTGCTGAAACTGCCCCCGCCCAGTCCTTGGCAAACTTTCCTCGAAGGGTTTTATCAACGATCGGTTTATCCCGTCCGGCTTGCCCGCATGGGGGTTTTTTTATTCCTGAACGGCCATCCCCAGGCTGGCGAGGCTTTTTATCTGGAGGCCATCCGCCGAAGCCAAGGTAACATCGGAATTTTTTATTTCAACCTGGGCCAGTTTTACTTTCTCCTGAAGCGTTACCCAGAGGCTGGGCTTTGCATGAAACGGGTTTTGGCCGATGATCCCAACAATACTGCGGCCCGACAAATATTGGATAACATACCCCATATATAATTTTCTTTTCACTATTCCTAAAATCGCCACACAACTCGACGAAAAGCATTAAATCACATCGAAACAAATATATTGTAACCACTGAAAAACTCTCTGTTTAAATTTGAAACTCAACTTACTAGGGTTTTCAACCCCACTTGGAGATGCTTTTGTTTCTCCAAGGGTGTTGCACTTTCTCCTAGAACTCCTTCTTCGACCCCTCCTGTGTCATCTGCCTCTGAAAAACTCCCCTTAGCTCAGGCCACCGCCAACTTTACCGCTCTTTTCCAGTTAAAAGCGATGCCGCAGATCAAAACCCAAATTTTGTTACGGGCCATCCGTAGTACCTCATTCGTCCCATCGAACACCACCGCTTCAAGGTACTCATCGTCGCCTCGATCCGGCACCTCACACGACCCCAAACCTTGTTTTGCTTCACTTGCCTATGGGTCAGCTTCTGTCCTCGCCAGACACGATGTAACACACGATTGCGAATCCCTCGGTCCTTCAAATATTCATCGTGTTCCGTCGACCGGTAAGCCTTATCAGCAAATGCCTGTTCTACCCCGCGTGGAACCATGTCTTTGAAATGCTCGTGATCGTGTTCTTCAATATGACTTAGATCCATCTTCCGAATCAGACCACTTTTCTCGTCCTGACCCACATGAACCTTCATCCCATCTACGGCTTTTCCTTGCCGGGAAGTGTAATGAATATCTTCATCTACTGGCTTCCCATCCTGGCCCTTGGATTCTGGCTTGCAGGCTCCCTCCACCAGGGTGGAGTCCACAATGGCACCTTTCTTTACCAAAAGGCCTTTGCGGTCCAAGCCCTGTTGTACTGCACCCCAAACCCGATCTATTAACCCCGCTTCTCGAAGCCTTTCCCGAAACTTCACCAAAGTGGTGTCGTCGACGTGGTACTCCCGTACCCCTTCACCCACGAACCGCTCGAAACTGCGCCGATCGTGGATTTCTTGAACTACTTCCACATCCGACAGGCCATACCAGGATTCCAGCAAAGGGCATTTAAACAAGATCAAAGGGGGGATTGGAGGTCTTCCCGTGGTGCCCCGGTACATTTCCATCAGCAATTTCTCGATCTTCGGGAAGTCTAGAACCTTGTCCACCTCCTCCAACATCGTCTTTTTGAGTCGTCGGTTCTTGTCCTCGTACATCCCGAAGCTGATTTGCATGGAATCCCTCCGTCTGGAATGCTGTTATTATATTTCAGCATTTAGACGAAGGAGTTTTTCAGAGGTTACATATTTATCGGTTTATCTTGATGACGGATGTTTCTTATATGTAAACAGATATAACAATATGTAAAAACTTGCAAATTGCACGGTCAGCATTCACCTGAAATGAAAAAGCCATCCCCTCTCTATGCTTAAAGAGGAGATGGCTTTAAATAATCCTACTATTCCCAACCTTACTTGTAGAGTAAGGCACTGGCGCACCTTCGGTTTCCCGTCGTGTTTCCAGCGCCTTCTCGTCAAACCGTACTTGAGGTTTTCCCTCATACGGCTTTCACTGAACGTTCACGGAAAGCTCTTCACCCATCACAGGCTTGCTCTTCCCCGCTTGCCTCTAGCACGGTTCCAAGGCTTGGTTCTTCAGGAGTTCCTAGGCTTTCGCCAATCTCCCGCCTTTCCCCTTTATGAGGTGCCGTCCAGTTCAAGCCCCTTCGCTCTTCAAGGTTTTGTTGTCCTTGAGTTCATCGCTAGTATGGGTGTAATGCGTAACGAAACTATTTCCTGAATGTTTGGCTGAGCACAAGTAAGACCGTCTCCTCTTAGACGCCCCCTCAGGGGGCAAAGGAGACGAAGATGGAAGCACAAACACCTACCGAATCCACTCCCACCTCAACCCATCCCGAAATATCCACCAGGGGCCGAAGAGGCCCTGGCGGATACACCCAAGAGCAAAGGCTGAATCTTTTGAAAGCCTTTGACGCCCGGGAAGGCACCCAGACGGACTTTTGCCGCAAGCATAAGGTCAACCGCATCACGCTCTGGGCTTGGAAGCGAGCCTATCAAGTCCACGGTGAAGCGGGCTTGGCAAGCGGGATGAGCTTGGGCAAGAAGCGCAAGACCCGGAGAACGCGGCATACCCCCGAGCAGAAGCGTCAAGCCGTTGAGGCCTGCTTGAAGTCCGGGCAGGTCATGGTGGCCTTCAGTAAACTTTGGGGAGTTCACCCGCGGGTGCTCTCCTGTTGGATGAAGAAATACCGGCAAGGGGGGCCGCAGGCCCTTGAAGGCCGCATGGGAAGAAAGCCTGGAAAGAAGCCGGTGCCTACCCGCTTGAAGGATCAGATCATTTCCGTCAAGCGGGAGTTTCCCCATTTCGGCTTCCGGAAGGTGAAGGCCTTTCTCGCCCGTTTTCGGGGGATCAAAGCAACGGATCCCCAGATACGGCGGGTGGTGGCCGAGGAACAGCTACCTCATGGGCACCAAGCCGCTTCTCGACGCTGGAAGAAGAGGCCACTGGTGAGACGCTTTGAGCGGTCCAAACCTGGCGAGCTTTGGCAAAGCGACATCACCAGCTTCAACCTGGCGCGGTATAGCCAAAAAATCTACCTCGTGGCTTTCCTGGACGACTACAGCCGGTACATTGTCTCTTGGCGTCTGGGTCTCAGGCAAACCCAGGAATTCGTCCAGGAAGCTTTGTTGGAAGGCATCCAGCGCTGGGGCAAGCCCTTGGAAGTCTTGACCGACCAAGGCCGTCAGTATTTCGCCTGGCGAGGCAAAAGCGGCTTTCAGCAGCTGCTGGAGAAGCAAGGCATCCGGCATGTGGTCTCTCGGACTCATCATCCAGAGACGTTGGGCAAATGCGAGCGGTTCTGGGAAACGGTGGGCCGGGAGTTCTGGTCCAGAGCCATGCCCCAGGACCTTACCGAGGCCCAAGATCGCCTTTCCCACTTCATCGCTCATTACAACCATTTCCGGCCTCACCAGGGGATCGGCGACAGCGTGCCAGCGGACCGTTTTTTCGGCGTGGAATCGCAGGTGCGCAAGGCCATTGAGCAAACCCTTGGGGAAAACCAAATAGCCATGGCTTTGAACGAACCAGCCCGCAAGCCGGTCTTCTTGGTCGGACAGATCGGCGACCAGAGCGTGACGCTGCATGGAGAGAGAGGTAGGCTAATCATGCAGACACCCGAAGGGGTGGTTCAGGAAGTGTCCTACCAAAACCTGGGGTCGGCTTCGGTCGCCCCCCTTGCCACGGAGGTGGAACATGGAAAAATCGACGACTCAGGAGAGCAGCCCAGCCCCGCAGGACCCGGAAACCCATACGGGATCGAAGAAACGCAGGGTGTCCAAGCACCGCAGGGGGTTCAAGATCAGCACCCCGCCCTACCCGGTGCGGGCTCTTTGGGAGATGGCCAGCGAGGAGGAGAGGAAGAAGGCCCACGAACTGGGAGCGCTGTTGCTGGAACACTGGCTGGGGAGAATGTCGAAGAAAGAACTGGGGGAGAAGATCAACCAGCCGCCTTTGAGGGTGTGGCAGTTGTCCCAGCAGGCCCTAGTGGGCCTGGTAGTGGGGCTCCTGAAACAACCCAAGAAGCCACCCAAGGGAACCCAGCCGCCTTCCACGCTTCTGCCGGAGGACAATCCCAAGCAGCTGCATGCCCAGATACTGGAACTTCAGAGGCAGAAGCAGGTCTTGGAGGAACTGGTGGAAATCCTGAAGGACCTACCGGCCAACCGGGAACAAGCCAAGGTTAGGCTGCCCGGCCTGAGGGGTCGGCCTACGGGGAAAAAAAACACTACTTCCATACCGGGTTCTTCTGCGCCTAAGGATCGGAAACTGGCTGGCGCACCGGCGTCTGAGAAAGGGGGATCTTAGCCGTATCGCCCTCATCTTGGGCGTGACGGTGCGGGCCCTGTTGAATTGGCGACGGGCGGCCGGCAAGCTTCCGAAAAGGCAGGGCCGCCCGCCCCACAGCCAAGCGGCATGGGAGAAAGTGTTGAAAGCCGTGGAGAAGGTGCTTCAAGTACAGGGCTACAGGGCTGGCTGGCGCTGCGTGGGTCAGCTTCTGCCCCAAATGTCCACAAGGTTGATTCAAGCAGCCTTGAGAAAGGTAAAGGCCGATCACCAACGCTGGCTGCGCCGACGTATTGAAAGGAAAAGGGTCCATTGGCATTACACCCACCAGGGAGTGGTGATGGCCCAGGACAGCGCTTATGTGGGCCAGTGCCTGTTCGAAAAGGTTTGGGCGGAAGTACACAAAGACCCGGCCACCTGTTATTCGGAAGTGTCGGGCGACGGGAAAGACGCTACCGGTGAAAGCGTGTTGGCTCATTTGCAAACCTCGGAAGAGGAAGGTGATCTTCCTTTGGTTTTCCAGACCGACAACGGTCCGGCTTACCGCTACGAAGGCTTGCGGAAGTGGTTGAGGGACCACCAGGTGGTCCACTTGCGGTCCAGGCCGCGCACACCACAAGATAATCCCTTTGTGGAGTCCGCCATCGGTGAAGCCAAGGACCAGGTGCCACCGGGGTTCATTGGAGAGGAGGTGGAATTCCGTACACCCGAAGAAGGTGTGGATTTATTGGCCCAAATAGTGGAACGGGTCAATCAGTTCCACCCCAGGCTGGGTTACGGGGGAAAAACAGCTTGTCAGTTGTGCGAGGAAGTGCCATCTTGGAAGAAAGCGGTCCAGCGCGCTGAGTTTTATAATACGGCCTGCAGGGCTATTCGAAGGGCGATGCTCGGCCTCAAAGGCCGCAAAGCTCGTACTGCTGAGCGGGAAGCTATCTTCCGGACGATGGAACGCTTTGGATTGCTGGTTAGAACACGAGGTGACGGCTCTTGAGGCTAAGCGAAACCGGAAAAAGTTTCGTTAACAGTACAGAAAAGATTTACTGTCGTGTCGCTACCGGAGACACCCCCACTAAAATCAATTTGGAATTGAAGGTCTTTTTGGGCCGAAACACTTTGATATAACCCGGTGACCGGGGAGCCAGTTTGGGGCTGGTCAAGAGGGCCCGGCCAAAAAGCCCTATAAACAAGTTGATCGGCATCAAAAGAAGGTAAGTCTATTCCATTAATCGATGGCCGTGGGCCCACTGTAAACCTGAACCTGCAAGACATAAGGAGGAGTTGTATGGTAGTAGTGTTTAAGAATATCCGCATAGCTATCACCATGTTCTGAACGATAAAAAGCACCCATTTGTATTAGGCCTACTTGCGGACTACCCGCACTGTCACCACAACAATCTTCGTTGCTATTCGGGCTTCTATTTTCAAACGGATCCCAAGTCGATATAAATATAAGGCCATTTGGCAATACCTAAATGGATCGCCGGTAATATCTAAAGCTTGCAGACCGCCCGGTTGCGTTGGGGTTTCCACCTGTAGCGCTGCTATATGGCACATCCGTAA
Source organism: candidate division FCPU426 bacterium (assembly GCA_963849485.1). Lineage (GTDB taxonomy): Bacteria > Oederibacteriota > Muellerivitia > Muellerivitales > Muellerivitaceae > CAVTWJ01. Next base: position 52,450 of record CAWKIF010000082.1, read on the forward strand.
ACCGGTGTTGCGTTATAAGTTAGGATTTTGTGCCGGCTGCTACAACAGCCGCATTTATTGTTGGGTTTGAGCGGTCATAAGAATTGTCATAAACTTGAAATGCTTTAGTATCCACAACAACTGCTGTGGGATCTTGAGTATAGGCAGCATTCCACTTTGAACTAGCCGCAATGGCGAGAGCCGTGCATGCATTCTTACGATTTGATGTCGCCCCGTCTTTTAGTTCCCCAGACAAAACTCCTTCAAGGTAAGTCTGTAGTGGTATTTGAATGGTTGACCCATTTTCTTCCAATTCGACTGAAACTGTTGTTGCAGTTGTATCTTGAAAATCCACAACATCATTTACTGGCGGGGCGGGCGTAAAAGTAAATGTGGGCGTTTGGGCAAAACCCAATGCAGCGTAAGCCAATATTCCTAAGGCCGATAATAATAAAAATGATCTATTTTTCTTTTTCATTTAAATACTGATATTCCTCAATATGAAAACCGTCTTTATTGCTCCAGCAGTAATAGATATTTCCGCCTCTATCAACGAACAACCTATTGTTGCCTGGCCCAAACGAACCCAAAGACGTCCAATTTATTTTTATTGAAAAAAGCAGTGAACCCGACTGATCGACTTTGAAGATGGTGGATTCATAAATATTTTTTTCTTCGTCCCAATGTTCTTTCTCAGTCTTCGCCGCCAGGTAAATATTGCCGTATCTATCCCGATATTCAAATGTCCAATGAAAAATCTCTTCATTTGTCCATTTTTTTACTCCGGAAGACAAATTGAGTATTTCGGTTTCTCCCAGTTTTAGGCCAACATGCTCGTCATCACTAAATTTGCATAAATAACTGTTCTCTGCCACAGGGTTGTTTTTTCTTTCTTCGCTATCAAAAGCAAACAATTTATCTGATTTTTTTTCAAAAGGTTTGTAGAGAACTCCGTTTAATGTTTTTGAATAGGTCATATCAAATTCTTTGGGGATTGAAAATTTCTTCGAAAGGGAAAGATCCTTTCGGTTTAGATATTTCACCTCGTGCGTATATTTATTCGTAATAACAATCTTGCCGCCCTGAATTGAGAATTCATCGGTAGGTTTATCCGTAAAACTGGCGACCTCATTTCCTTTGGTGTCGAATTTTTTGAGAGCAGGTTGTTTGCCCACAAAGTCATAGATGTATACATTCCCCAAATCGTCTATTTGGAATGTCGTCGGGCCAAAGTGTTTCGTCTCAGTTTCATTGTAGAATGCGCTGTTTTTTTTCAACGCCCACTTAGGCGTATCAGGCGAAGGTAGATGTATCTTCTCCTGTTTAATTTTCAAAACAAGTTGCCCTTTCCCATCACCCCAAGGGATCAACATATAATGTTTTAAAATATATTTTTTTTGCTCGGGTAAAGAAGTTTGGGCAAAAAGTCGACTTGATGGAATCCCAAAAATAGAAAAATAAATTGTCGAAATAAAAATGATTTTATTTAAGTGTTTACATTCCGGAAAGTTAACTAAGTTCATCAAACCCCCTCGATAAATAAACTGGTCAGTGTTGAAGTGTTTTGGGTTTGGAATGGATAAGCTCCCGTTTCGAGGAGCCAATTGCGCATAAATACTGGCACACAATACCCCTTTCAACCCAAACACCCCCTATGACCTATATCATGGTTCAGTCAACCGTTACAAAAATTACACAACATTTTTTGCACAAAGATTGACGCATCCGAAACCCTTATAATCTTCAATTTCACTTAATTATCTTTCTCGTATTTATTAACGGTCAACTCTTTCTTCTTGTGGAGCGTCTAATGGAGTATACCAAGTTCCCCAGACAATACACCCCCAAGATATTGAGAAAGAGCAATTTGAATTGGATGACCATCATCAACGACTGCAACAAGAGTTGCATTTGTGTTTTGAAAACTTACAAAATCGTTTACTGTTGGGGCAGGGGTAAAAGTAGCCGTGGGTAATTGGGCAAAACTCAACTTTGCACAAGCAAGGAACCACATGATCGTGATTAAGTATTTTTTATTATTCTTTTTCATTTAAATATTGGTATTCATCAATATGGAACCCATCTTTACCACCCCAGCAATAATAGATATTTCCATTCTCATCAAAAACAAAGGCCATTGTGTCTATTCCCGGGTCCAATTCCCCTAAAGTCGGCAATTTTATCTTCAAAATTAAAAGCAATAATCCGGATTTATCGGTTTTGAAAATGGTCGTTTCATAAATGCCTTTTGTTTTTTCATCCCAATCCATTGCATCCCGATTCTCTTTATCGGTTGTTGCCGTTAGGAAAATATTTCCAAATTTATCCTGATATTCAGAATTCCAGTGAAAAATATCTTCTGTTGTCCATTCTTCTACTTTCGAGGACAAGTTTAATATTTCCGTTTGTCCCTTATTTAAGCCAATATGTTTCCCATCACTAAAGTGATATAAATAATCATTACCTGCGGCTGGGCTTTTCTTTCTTTCTTCGTCATCAAGGACAAATGCAGATAATTTATTTGGTTCCATTGAAACGGGTTTATAAAGGACACCGTTAAGTTCCCTTAAATACGTCATGTCAAATTCTTTGGGTATTGAGAATTTCTTCAAAACAGAGAGGTCACCCCGGCTCAAATATTCCACTTCATGCGCTTTTTCATTTTTAACAACGATTTTGTCGCCCTGAATCCAAAATAAGTTTGTAGGATTTATTGCTGGATTAATTTTTGTACTCGCAATCTCGTTCCCTTTGGGATCAAATTTTTTAAGAACGGGTTGTTTACCTAAATAATCAGGAATATATACATTCCCTTCGTCGTCCAGTTTGAATGTCGGGGGGGCATATTGAATTGTGACTGTCGCATTGAAGAACGCGCTATTTTCTTTCAACGCCCACTTAGGTGTAATAGATGAAGGTGGATGTATTTTCTCTTGCCCAAGCTTCAAAGTAAGCTTCCCCCTGCCCTCACCCCATGGAATTACCATGTAAGGCTTCAGAACATATTTATCCTGTTCAGGCAAAGGTGTTTGGGCATTCAATTTGATTGGGAATGAAACGCTATGTGTGAACAAAAGGAAAATAATAAAGAATGGCAGGATTGAGAATTGGTGCCTGGATATTTTCTTTATTTTAAACTTTTTCATCATGACACCCCATGAATCTCGGATGGTTGGTATGGTATTGAACAGCGTAGGGGTTGGGGCCTAATATCTCTCCATCCAAAAATCACCATGGTGGATGGAGCTTTTAAAACGCCACTACCTTACTCTAAAGGCCCTAATCCCCCCCTATGATATCCCTCATCTTTTGGGCAGTCGAAACGGAAAAGTAACAAGCAAAATAGGCAGTTATTACCCCCCTTATTTCTTGGCCCCTTCCCCTTCATGAACACGTCGAAAACCATGGATATATTAGTGCATTCACGTCCATCGGTAGATTACCCCTTTTGGGGCAGACGGATGTAACCCCCTTTTTGCTTGTGGAAGGCCCGGCAAAGTGCTAAAGCAATACGGGCGTGTTTAATCATTCACTACCAAAGGCACTCCGCTGACTTGATTCAAAAAGAATCACGCGGGGTAGTATCGTCCTCAATAAATCCATTCAAATGGAGGGACGGTACACCAAGAAGAATTTTTTTGATGCCAACAACACCAAAAAAAAATTAGAGACGCCCATCCCGAGTTTGTTTCAGCCGTCATTTCAAGGAGGAGAATATGAAACGCTTATTCCGTCTTACGCTTGCGGCCTTCATTCTTGGCACCGGGGTTTCCGCCTGGGCTGCGGGCCAGCCTACCCCCACCGCAAAGTTCCCCATCGTGAGGCCGACCCCCGACCCCAATTCCATGGTGATCCACGAGCGCACAAAGAATCAGTGGGCGCTGCTGAAGGTTGGGCTTAAGTCCGGGAAGATCACCCAGGAACAGGCTATTGGCATACGGGAGGGCTTGAAAAACGCGCGGCTCCAGACCATGAAATTCTACAAGGCCAACCATAAGTCCGCCTTGACCCAGGACCAGCTCAACCGGGTCCAACAAACGTTGAACGCCAACTCGGCGGTCTTGGGGGAAACGTCAGTTTCCGCTAACTAAAAAAAAGGTCATAAAAAGCGGACCGATTTCACAAACGGTCCGCTTTTCATTTCTCAGGCATCGGAATTTATTTGTTGGTCCACTGAAAGCGAAAATTAATTAGGTGAGCAACTAGGAACTTTTTTTATGGAGTGGAACGTTCCAAAAAGACTGTTTCCTCGGAAAGCCAAAGTCTCTTTTGCCAAACACCTCAACCAAAAACCCTTTCCCGTCAAAAAAGAGTTACAAAAAAGAGGGGCCATTTCCCATTTTTCAGGACCATCGGGCCGGTTCCTGTAAGAACCGGCACATACCGACTTTACATGAGACATTTTTAATGAGGTCGGTATAATGCCGATTTCATTAACAGGATGCTGAAAAAGTCCCTATAACGGACTTTTTCCTATTTTACGAACGAGCCACAAATCATAAAATCCATATTTTTAGTGGCTCGTTCAATCCCATGGCTGTCGACATCCCTATTTTTCGCGATCCTCATCCCATCCTTTATCGGCAATAAGGGTGAAGTATTTTTGTTTGATTTTTGTCCGTTTAACGTTCGAAGAAAACATTTACCCAGATTTTTGAAAAAATTTTATGGAAACTACGGTGGTTGGGTTTTTATTATTTTCCGAAACGGGGAACACTCACACCAGCTCAAAGGAAAACACTAGCCGGCAGTCCGCAGTTGGCAGTTGGCAGTAAAGGCTGTTAAAGCCTAGCTGCGGACTGTGGACTGCGAACTGTCGACTTATTTGAATCTGCGAGCTGGTTTATATGGAGGTTCACGTTATGTCAGCAGATCCGCAGTCCAATTCCCCAGCCCCCCAGCCTCAGCCAGCAGGAACATCCGGCCAAGTACGAAAGATCCCGCTTTCTAAAATCATGGCCAATCCAGACCAGCCCCGAAAGGTCATGGACGAGGACAAACTGACCAAACTGTCCGATTCCATGAAGGAAGCCGGCCAGCAGACGGCCGCGAAGGTGCGCCCCCTGACCCCGGAAGAAATGGCTAAATACCCGGGTATTGAAGTCATGCTCCTGGGGGGCCATCGCCGGTTTGAGGCGGCCAAAAGGGCAGGTTTGGAAACCCTCGATTGCATCGTACTTGCGGTTATCCCTGAACAAGGCGACTTGGTCGCCCTTTTGGACAATAAGTGGGAGGACATGTTCTGGCTGGATTGGGATATTGCCATTGAAAAGATGTACAACCGGGCCTCTAAAACTAACCAATCCAAGATCGCGGCTATTTTGGGGGTCACCCAGGCGACGATAAGCACTTCCCTCAAGGTTGCAAAAGCCCTTAATGCCGGTTCAAGGGATCAAATTTATAAGCAGCTTATAATTTTGGGAGTTAAGGGGTCTATTACCGAGCGGCCCATCCTGGCCTTGGCCGAGTTGGAGGACTCAGAAAAGGTGGAAAAAGCTCTCCCGGTGCTCCTAAAGGGCCAATTTACCGAGCCTGAAACCAAAGGACTGGTTCAATGGACCTTAGCGGGCAATGACCCCGAGACATTTGACCCCAAAAAGGCCGTAAAGGAAGCGGCTGACCCAAACGACCCCAACGCAGGGCTATGGGAGGTTCTCCCCAAGGGTTTCAAGGTTCAACTGACCCCCAAGGGCTATAAGGTCGGAGGCACCCTTTCCCCGGTAGAGGCCCCCCTGGGGGTTTATGGCCTTTTCGCCAAGCTGGAGGAGGCCAAGAAGCTCCAAGCTGTGCCCTACGAGGCCCGTTTCGAGAAAGAGCTTCCCCGGTTACTGTTGGCGGCCCGCCAGGAGATCGCCAGGAATGCCCCGGGCGGACCCGGTTTAGTGGAGGTCAAATCCCTTTCCGACTTCTTTGCTGGATTGGCTGGGTTGGGCACCTGGTGGAAGAACCTATGGGCGGCTTTTAGAACCAAAAGCCAAACCCCTCCCCCTGCCCATCCTGCGGTTGCTGTAATCCCCTCCTCTGGGACTGCCCCGAAACACTTGAAGGGCTCAAACTCTGTTGATCTCAAAGGCTTTGAATACGTGTGGAAGAATTTTTGTAAAGGTTTTCTCAAGTTGCTTTTCTTGCCGGTTGTCATTTTGGGAAAGGGCTTGAAACAGTGCGTCGAAGGTCATTTGGTGAATGGCTTGATTCAGATTTTATTCAGCATCCTGCTCTGTTGGGGACTCCTATGGTTATGGAACCACCCCGGGCGGGTCATCCGTGAGGCGGGGGGCTTTGTCGCTCGGTGCTACCACGGCGCTATCGACGGGTCCGACTCGAAACCCACCCAGGAAGTATCCGCTCCTAAACCGGTCGAAGCGCCACCCCAGGCAGTGCCTACTGCGGTTCCCCCACCCCCTCAGCCTATCGTTAAAAAGCATTCTGGTTCGGTTAAAAGGGTCTTAACTCAAAATTCAGAACTTAAACCTGCCGACCGAAGCCGAGCGGTAGCGGTGGTTGGCGTAGGTGGGACTCAAAACTCTACTTCTTCTCCCCCTCCTGCTACATCTTCCCCAATGCCGGCGCCATCCACGCCAATAGTTTCCCAAGCTTCCGACCCCTTCAAAGACCGGATCGAATCGGACAAGAAACTCCTCGGAGAATTCGTCGATTACTTATGCGGCGAGTCCTACCAAAACACCGGCGCCTTGCTGGATTATTTCAAGGCCCACGTGTCGCCGGATTATTACGATTCGTTCATAGGCAACAATTTCTCGCCCAACTATTTGCAAAGGATCAAAAACAAAAAGGAAACCGTGACGTTTACGCGCACCCAGCCCGGCCAGTTCGTGAAAGCGGACTCCCGCACGGATGAATTCAAGGTGGTGGGGATCATGACCCGTAAAAGCGACCTGAATAGCCAGGGGGAGCTGGTTTCCTCCGAGGCGGTGGCCTTTCGCGTCGGCTTGCGGCAAGGGCCCAAGGGCGTGGTGGTTTGCAAAGTCGATAGGGTTTCGCCGTAAAGGAAATAAGAAAAGAGGGGCGAAAGCCGTTATTTGTGTAGGGAACCTTTCCCGCCACCACCTCAGATTTTGATCTGATAAGTGGCCCCGAGGGTCCAATAAACGTAACGTAAATCCACTGCCTCATTCAGGCTGAAATCATAGGCCGCATTATGGGCGATAATGTAATCGAAGCCCCCGGTCAAACTCAAAGCGGTTTGTTTATCCAAAGGCAGGAAATAGCCGGGATTCAACCCGAAGAGCCATCCCCCCCCGTTGTATAGGCCGGAGGAGTCCCAAAGGGGATATCCGTTGACCGTCACGAACTTGAAAAGACCCGTGAGGGACAGGTTGGAGATATTGTAGCCGGGGGTCACGTAAAACTGAGCGCCCGAGGAGCCAAAGGGTTCGGTGCCAAAGATGGGGTTCCCCGAGGAATCAAAATAATGCCTCTGAGCCAGGCTGTAGACCTGCGCCCCAAGGCCCCAACAAAAACCCGCAGGATCATAAAAGGAATAGGAACCGGAAAGGTTCGGCCCCAATTGGTAGTCGGTGATGCCGTTCTCATAGGTGGGACGCGCCGCGGTAGCCGTCAGGCGAAAGACGCTGGATTGGTTCGCCGGAAACATTTCGGTGCGGTTGAGGGCCAGGAAAAAGGAGTCCCCTACCTTGAATTGGATGTCCTGGAGCCCCCCCGCGTTCGGGTCGTAGGTTCCGAAATAATAATACCCCAGGGCCGCCCCATATTTGACGGATTTGCCCTCGGGTAAAGAAACCCCGTATAGCCCGCTCACTCCCCAACCCTCGTCGGAGTACCGGCCGGGAAGAAAAGAGAGAAGGGACATTGGAGGCGATCTGCTTCGTTTCCCAGGAAGGGTCCCCCGTGGGAACCGTCAAGTCCAGCTCGGCTATGGAAGAAAGCCCGAAAGCCGTGAAGTAATACTGCCCCCCCAGGGTCGTGGCGGTAAGGTTGGTCAGGTTTTGGGTTTCCGTCCCATTGAGTGAATCGGTATAACTTCCAAAAGCGAAGGAGGTTTGTCCGTAGACTTCGCAATGGGAATCGAGGACATAGTTCATGGAAAAGGGAGCGAACCCCTCCGCTCCATTGAACGGCATAAGGGTATTGGCGGCCTGCCAGCCGTCATAGCTCAAACCCAGGGATAGTACGTCTTGAGCTTGCAACCTGAAGGGGCTTCCCCACCCGAGGGTCAAGACGGCCAGGAGCAGGCCAAAGGAAAGCCGCACCCTCACGGTACCGCCTGGATGATTCCCTGGGTTCCACCCGGAATCACTACTGGCTTACTGCTAACACCCAAGTTGGTGACAGGGGAATTTAGACGGTAGCCATAGCCCGCGGCGTTCGGGTCGTTTAAGGATTGATCCAAATAGGTTCGGATACCCGATACGAATTGCAGGTGCAGTTCCTTTAAAGACGGATCCTTCATTCCGGAATCATCCGAAGTTTCTTTCAATTCTTTTTTGGTTTCGGCCGGTTTTTTCGGGGGGGATTTCACTGGTGTGGAAGAGGGCGAGGCAGCGGTTTGGGCCATCACAACGGAATTGCCGAGGCAAAAAATCAAGAACAGGATAAGGCGCCATGCCCGGACATCCTCAAAACGGGAAACCAAATGAATCTCGCAACATGGTCCTCGGCTCAAATTGTTCTCCCCAAACGTTCTGACGCCGTTGATGTTATCAAGAAGGTTTTGGAAAAAACAACAAGGACTAGCTAAATTTGCAAGGCATTAACAACCGGTGAAAAAAAAGAGAATGAATCAGCTTTTCAAGGGGGCATCGAACTCGACCCCCTTTTCCCCGGCCACCACTTCCCCGATCACCAGGGGCTTGGCTCCGTTTTTGGAAAGCTCCGCCAGTGTCTTTTCCCGATCGTTTTTCCCGACCAGGAGAATCATTCCAATCCCCATGTTGAGGGAACGGTAGGACTCAAACTCGGACAGGTTCCCGGTCTTGACCATCCATTGGAACAGGGGCGGGAGGGGCCAAGAGCCTTTTTTGAACCTGATCCGGCATCCCTCGGGCAGGACCCGGGGCGGGTTGTCGATCAGGCCCCCGCCCGTGATATGGGCCATGGCTTTGACCGGGACGAGGTCCAGAATGGGATAAACCTCATGGAAATAGCTCTTGTGGGGAATCAATAGCAAGTCGCCGATGGGCCCCCCGAGTTGGGGACGACATCGGTGTATTTTAACCCCGCTACCTCCTTGACCAGTTTCCCGGCTAAGGAATAACCGTTCGTATGGAGTGAGACGGAAGGCAGGCCAATGCAGACATCCCCGGGAACCACATTTTGGCCCCGAATCACCTTGTCCTTCTCGACCACTCCCACGATGGTTCCAGCGATATCGTAGTCCCCTTCCTTGTACACCGAGGGCATCTCCGCCGTCTCGCCGCCGATCAGGACCAGCCCCGCTTTGACGCACTCATCTGCCATGCCGGAAACGATCTCTTCCACCACGGAGACGTCCAACTTGCTCGCGGCCAGGTAATCGAGGAAAAAAAGCGGCTTAGCCCCCTGGACCAGGATGTCGTTGATCGAATGGCCGACGATATCCGCCCCGAGGCCCCGGTATTTCCTCATTTCCACGCCGATCTGGGTCTTGGTGCCTACGCCATCGGTTGAGGATACGAGGACCGGTTTCTTGTATTTCGTGGTGTCAAACTCAAACAGTCCCCCGAAAAGGCCGATGTCGGACAGCACCGATGGATTAAAGGTCTTTTTCACCAATTGTTTGATGCGCCGGACGGACTCGTTCCCCTTTTCAATGTTCACCCCGGCGTCTTCGTAAGAAATCTGTTTCAAGAAATCCCCCAAGTTAAGTTTCATTGGTGCCAGAAGTTTGGACGAAGGATATCGTAAGGGTCGGGTCCTTCCAGAACAAGTGGGAAAACTTTTACCGGACGCACCCCTGAGAAACCTATCGTTCTTTAACAGGATGCTGAAAAAGTCCGAGAAACGGACTTTTTCTTATTTACGAACGAGCCACAACACATAAAAACCATATTTTAAGTGGCTCGTTCTATCCCATGGCTGTCACAGGGTGCTGAAAAAGATGGTTCAGCCCCTGTAAAAGCCCCGTTTACAATAGGCGGGCCTTGGTTCCAACACAGTTGAATATTACGTTCGGGAAGGGCCTGAAATGACGAAGACCACGACCCTCACCAGCCGATGGACGGCCCTTTACCTGGGGATCTGCCTGGTGCCCCTTTCCTTTACTTCCTGCAAACCTATCTATTCCCAACGGGTTCACCCCCCGTGATGAACGCCTTTTTTACCTACGCTCCCGACCTGATCCTGGCCCTGGTGGCCCTGCTGGATGGCAGATTCCCAAACCCGCATCTTCTGGGCCGCCTTGACCGACCTGTTGCTCTACCATTACTTGCTCCACCCTTCCACGCTGGTGGCGCTTCCGGCGGACCGGCTGAAAACCGAGACCTCTAATGGGCTGCCCCTCTACTGGACCATTTTATTTTTAATCCGGGAAAGCAAGCTCATCAGCGAGCCCACCCTCAGCCGGATAGGTCTGGCCGTCAGCCCCCTCCTCTTATTTCTCGCCCTCGCGGATCGGCGCCCGACATCCATCACCAGACCCTCCATTGGAAACTTTTCTGGGGTCCAATGGCCGTCTGGCCCGAGCTTTCCGCCCTCACCCTGCTAGGGTTCGGGGCGGCGGTTTATTTCACCCACGACCACAAAATCCAGCTCCTGGTGGCCTGATGGGCCCGCCTGCCCCTCTTTCTTTCGCTTTACTCCTCGCTGGCCCTGGAAGTTCAGCCCCTTCTGGCCGTCAACCGCTTCCTGGTGATTTGCAGTTTCCTTTCGCTATCGGCGGTTTTCCTGGCGAGATCATCCGTTTATACCTGAAGCGGGTTTACCAGGACCCCTTGACCGCCATCCCCAACCGCCAGGCCCTGGACGACCGGCTCCACGGCCTCAGCGGGCAATACGCGATCGCCATGGTGGATATCGACCACTTCAAGAAATTTAACGATACCTACGGCCATGCCGAGGGGGACAACGTCCTTCGCATGGTGGCCCAGCACCTCATGGGACACCTCGGCCGGGACATCTACCGTTATGGCGGGGAGGAGTTCTGCGTGGTGTTCGAGGGGGAGAAGCGGGAGGAAGCCGAAACCCGGATGGAACTCGCCCGGGGAACCCTGGAAAAAAGAAAATTCTTCCTCGGGGCAAGAGGCGGCGGGAGGACGAGAAAGCGGAAACCTCACTAGAGGAAGCCGGGACCTGGGCAAAGTGCAGATTACCATTAGCGTCGGGATCGCCGAAATAAAAAAAACAATTTGGATTACCGGGAAGTGAT
>CAWKIF010000083.1:0-9015 GCA_963849485.1 candidate division FCPU426 bacterium
GCCCTGATGCTGACCACCACGGCGGTTGACATGGATTTCGAGACCAAAACCGGTTCATTACCTTGACCATTGACGAGTCGCCGGAAATGACGGAAAGGATATTGGCCCGGCAAAGGGAGCTAGAGACCTTGGAGGGGTTATCCAAGAAGCGGTGCCAGGACGTGGTGGCCCGGAGGCACCAGAACGCCCAAAGGCTCCTGCGGCCGCTGTCGGTGGTGAACCCCTACGCCCCGAAGCTGACCTTCCCGGCGAACAGTTTGAGGGCGAGGCGCGACCACAAGAAGTACCTGGGGTTGATCCGGGTGATCGCCTTCCTGCACCAGTACCAGAGGGAGGTCAAGACCCATGCCTTGGCCGGGGGTGAGGAAGTGCAGTACGTGGAAGTGACCTTGGCCGACATTGAGAGGGCCAACCGGCTGTCGGGGGAGGTATTGGGGCAGACGATGGGGGAGCTATCGGCCCCAGGGCGGGCCTTGCTTGCCAAGGTGCGGGAGATGGTGAAAGAACGCGGCAAGGGCCGGGAGTACAAGTTCACGAGGCGGGATATCCGGGAGTATTCGGGGTGGAGCGACTTCCAGGTGAAGACCCATATCGGGGAGTTGGAAGACCTGGAATACCTGTACACGGTGACGGGGCAGAAGGGGAAGGAGTACGTCTACGAGCTAATGGCCCCGGAGGATGGGAAGCCCTTCCTGGCCGGGTTGACGAAGGCGGAGGCCCTGGCCTAAATCCCATTAAGCCCTGAAGGGGGTCAAAACCCTTATGGGGTCAGCAGATCGGGGAAGGGGTCGTGCCCGACCCCGCCCCCAACAGTATCAAAAACGGTTGATCCAGGTTGACGGAACCCCTGGGGGGGGGTATCCGCACAATTCGCACCTCTGGGAGCCTAGGCGGGACAACCATGGTTGTCTTGTCTGACAACAGCAAAAGGGGTGGATTAGCTGTTGTCCCCTGGGGGTGGAAAAAACTTTAGCCCACTAAAGTCGTTTTGGAGCGCTTTTGGGCCTGATACAAGGATTTGGGAGATCGTGCGACGGCGAACCCAGCTATCAACGCATCAAGAAACCGGTGGGGAAACAGTTCCGAGCCATGGAACTGAAATGTCCGACAGTAGGACATGAAAATCCAGGTTTTACACTGGTAAATGGCCGACTTCCGAAAATTCCGATGGCGAACCCCCCTATCCGAGCATCAGGGTTGGGTGGTGGATTGGGTAGTTAGAAGCTGGAAATGGTCTCTGGTAGAGGGTTTGGTTTTGTTCAATCCATTTGAACTGGAAAAGTGAGTTTGAGTGAATGAAATAGCGGATTTTTGGAAAGAGCGATGGCGAACCCCCCTTGATCTGCATCAGTGTTGGGTAGGTTGAGAGAGGTAAAGCGGTAGGAAGAATGGGTTTACACGGAACTTGAATCTGATTAAAGCGAAATTCGAGATTTTTACATTGGTTTTATTGAGTTTCATTGAGACAGCGACGCCAGACCCCACCCCCTCAGTATCAGTTTTTGTTTATGGTTTGGGGTGTGTGAGTGAGGTGAGTAGCGTGGGCGGTTGGTTGTGGTAGCTGACTAGGTGACTTGGAGGGTAGTTGGAGGTTACTTGGCGGCGAGGCTAAGGCACGGCAAAACCCTGTAAACACGCGGGGCCTTGAGAGATTGAGGGCCGCTTGGTGGCTTGGGGGTGGAAGACCGATACCCCCCCTTTGTGGCGAAGCGGTCATACCTGGAAGTGTTCCTCCCGTAAGTATCGGCGCGCGTTGATACTTTATTTTCCTAAAACCCTTATGCCCAAAGGCGTTTAGCGAAAAGCCTGCGCCCGACCCATCCCACTCCGCATCAAATTCAATCAAAGGAGGTGCCGTTATGGAAGCGCATTTGGGTTTGGATGGCCTTTCGGGGAGGTTTCTGGAAGCGTTGAAGGTGAAGGGGTATTCCCCGGCCAGCTTGGAGTCTTTCGGCCTGCACTTGAAGCCGTTCGTGGCCTTCTTGGAAGGGCGGGGAATCTTTGACCTGCGCCGGGTGAGGAAGGAAGACCTATTGGCCTACCAAGTCCATTGGGTGGAGGCCAAGACCGCCCTGGGGAAGCCATATGGATGGGGCACCCTGTGCCTGAAAACCAGGGTGGTCAAGAGGCTCTTTGAGTGGCTGGAAGGGACGGGCCAAATCCTGCTCAACCCGGCGGAGGACATCAAGGAGCCCAAGCGGGTGGAAAGGCTGCCCCGGAATGTCCTGACCGTGGAGCAAGCCCAAAGGCTCTTGGAGGCCCCGGATATGGCGACCCCCACGGGGGTGAGGAACCGGGCGGTATTGGAAGTGCTGTATTCCACCGGCATCCGGCTTTCGGAGTTGACCCACCTGAGCCTGGGGGACGTGGACTTGGAGGGCGGGTTGTTGAGGGTGAACCAGGGCAAGGGGGCGAAAGACCGGGTAGTGCCCCTGGGGACGATGGCGGCGAAGGTGTTGAGGGGATACCTCAGCCAGGTCAGGCTCCTTTGCCTGGGGGAGCGGAAGGAGGAACGGCTTTTCCTGAACCATTCGGGCCAGCCCCTTTCCAAGATGATGGTGCAGATCATCGTGAGGGACTACGCCAGGAAGGCGGGGTTGACCGTGAGGGTGACGCCCCATGTTTTGAGGCATACCTTTGCCACGCAGTTGGTGAGGAACGGCGCGCCGGTGGAGCTGGTTTCCCGGATGCTGGGGCATTCCGATTTATCCGTGACCCATGTTTACGTGAGGGTGGCCGGGGCGGAGGTGAAGCAGACGCACCAGGAGAGCCACCCGAAGGAGCGGGGGGCGGAGACGGTGCCGGAAGCCAACCCCACGGCTTTCAAGGGGTGGAGCCATGAATGAGTTGGAGGATTACGCGGAGAAGTTCAGGGCTCACTTGCTGGTTTTGAATTACGCCCCCCGAAGCATCGAGTCCTATGGCTACTACCTGGGGCAGTTCTTCCGGTACTTGCGGGAGGTGGGGCTGGACGACTTGGCGGCGTTGACGCCCGCCCACTTGAGGGACTATCAGGCCCACCTGTGGGAAAAGGCCAACGAAAGCGGAAGACCCTTGTCGCCCAACTCCCAAAACAGCGCCTTGCGGGGGGTGAAGGTTTTCTTCCGGGTGATGAAACAGGAGGGGTATTTGGCGGGCGATCCGGCCAGGGATGTTCCCTTTGCCAAGCTTCAAAAGAGGCTTCCCCGGTCGGTACTGACAAGGCAGGAGATGAGGAAGCTCCTGGACGCCCCCAATGTGCACACGGTTTTGGGATACCGGGACAGGGCCTTGTTGGAGTTGATGTATTCCACGGCCATGAGGCGGGCCGAGGTCGTGGGGTTGCTGGTGGAGGACGTGGATTTTGAGGGCGGGTTCGTGAGGGTGAACGAGGGGAAGGGGCGGAAAGACCGGGTAGTGCCTTTGGGGAAGGTGGCCGGGAAGTACCTGGAAAACTACCTCAAGGTGATCCGGCCCGAGTTGGTGAAGAACCCGATGGAGCGGGGGTTGTTCCTGGGGCAGTACGGGAACCCGCTGACCGGGGACGTGATATGGCGGATGGTGAAACAGTATGGGCGAAAGGCGGGGCTGGGGAAGAACGTCCACCCCCACACCTTCCGGCACACTTGCGCGACCTTGATGATGAAGAACAAGGCGAACATCCGGCACATCCAGGAGCTATTGGGGCACCAGTCGTTACTGTCCACGCAGGTCTATACGGCGGTGTCCATTACGGATTTGAAGGAAGCGCATCAGAAATATCATCCGCGAGAGCGGGAGAGAATGTAGGAGCGGAAAAGAAGTATCCTTACGGAAGGGAAAGGGGGCGTTATGGCGACACTGGAAGAGCAGGTGAAAGAGTTGACGGAAAGGTTGGAAAAGGTGGAGAGGCAGTTGGGCGTGGCACCCTTGAAGGGGCTCTTGGCCGACTTCAAAACCATGATGGAAAATTTCGACAACCGGACGTTGGAATATATTTTTCAGGGTGAGGGTGATGGGGAGTTGGCTATGGCTTTGATGGGCCAGGAAAAAGCGGTCTTGGAGAACGCGAAAAGGGCGCTTTCCAAGACCCGGTGGAAACGCATTTATGGGGCTATGGAGGATTTGACGGTGGAGGGCGTGTCGAAGGATTGGGTAGAGGCGAAGCAGGAGAATTTACAGCGCAAGATTCAAAAGCTGGAACAGATGGGGGATATCGTGGTTGCGGGTATGTATGACGACCATGAATTATTGGCGGGGACGCCTTGGACGGGGAAGTGGGAAGAAAAACCGAAGATGGATTTACGGGAGTGGAAGGCGAAGGTGTTGGATTCGTTGGCCGGATGATGGAGGGGGAACGGGATCCACGGGAGTGGATTTCGTTCCCCTTTTTATTTGAGCTTTTTTTCTTCGAGGCGTGAGGCAAAGCACCGACGAACAGCCACACCGAGGAATCAAAGGCAATGCCACCCCCTCCCCCGCCTTGGTTGCCCCCTTTGGAAACCCCCATCCGAGGCGCCCCCACCTACAAGGAATCCCCAAAGGGGGCAACCCATCCTTCTCCATCGCTGAAATCGAAATCGATGGAGCCTCTTTTGGGGGAAGGGGTGCGCACCACGGCCCCCGGTGCGCCCTAAAGGGTCATGGCCTTTGCATTTTTTTATCCTCCACCCCCGCCGAGGCCGGCACGACATGGCCGCGGCGGTCCCTTGTGGCCTTTGGGCCGAGGGGCAAACAACAGAGAGAAGAGGCTTTGGATTCCAGGGCCCTCAAAAAGCGCGGGCCTGAAAGCCAAAGACTTTTTTGTTTTGTCGTTCCGTCACGGGCCTTGCGGCTTGACTTCAAAGGCGCAAGGCCCCTGCCGTCTCTTCCCCCGCCCGGTGCCTTCGGCACTCCCAGCGTCAAAGCCGCTTACGTGGAAGACCAAGAGCCACTCCAGCGGATTTGCCGCCCCGTCCGCCCCCTTCTGGGGCTCCCCCGAAGAGAGAAATTAACCGGCTGTTTACAGGGTGAAAATCGGGTGTGTCGTGGCCGTTTGGCGGGGTGTAAAATACTCCTGTTTTTCAAAATGCCTCTATGGATTTTTTCAGATCGGGCCGGTCGTACGTATCAAGTAAAGGTATGACATTTGAAAAAGTGCCTTCAAAACCGAACGCCTTCCAACATTCCGAAGCCTTCCCAACGCAAGGCCCCGCCGTGTTTTTATATCTTCCGTGAGCCGGAGTCTCGTACGTTTCATGACAATATGGACCGGGTGACCAATGTGGCTTACCCAGATGGAACCTCGGAGACCACGGTTTACAATAAATTGGACGTTCAAAGCACAAGGGACCGGCAGTCGCGGATGACTAGATATACCTATGACGGGGACCGGCGCAAGATCACCATGACCGATCCGAAGACTCAAACAACGCAATACGGCTGGTGCGCCTGCGGGAGCATGACGAGCCTGATGGACCCGAAGGGAAACAAGACGAGCTGGACCTATGACCTGGAAGGGCGGGTTGTCACAAAGACCTACATGGATTCCTCCAATTGGCAATTTCTGTACGATCCCGCGATCAACCAGTTGGCTCAGTTGACGGACGCTAAACAACAACAGACCCAATATTCGTATGATGTGGATGGGAAGTTGATCGGGGTGAATTATTCCGTCGCTCAAAACTCGACACCACCGGTGGCTTACAGTTACGACTCGGTCTTAGGGCGGCTGGCAAGCATGTCAGATGGGACGGGGACGACCAGTTATGCTTATTACCCATAGGTGGCGCGCAACTAGGAGGGGGGAAACTCCAAAGCATAGTAGCACCTGTAGGCAATACCACGGCAAACATCACTTACACTTATGATGCGGACAGCAGATACGCTTCCAGGTCTATCGATGGTGTCCAAGAGTCGTATGGCTATACCAACGACGAATTGACCCAACTGAGCAACCCGCTGGGGAACTTTGGTTTCACCTATGACCCAGGCTCAGCAAGGTTGACCCAGGTGAGCTATCCCAATGGCCAGCAAACCAACCTCGATTATTTCTTACCATCCAACCCATTGGGGGCATCTGGAAGCCTGAAAGACCTGACCAACCTGGGCGGGGGAACGACCAGCGGACAGACCCTATCGAAGTTCAGCTATGCCTACAACCCGGCAGGAGACATATCAACCTGGACGCAACAACTGGGAAACAATACCAACGTTTATGGCATTGGCTATGACCCAGACAGCGAACTGCAAGCGGTCACGCTGACCAGCGGGATGAGTGGGTTTGACGGACTGACAGCCAACCAATCGGTGACCTATGGATATGACGCGGCGGGGAATCGCACAACCGAGCAGACGCCGAACTTCCTACATACCTTTGGCACGAACAACCTGAACCAGTTGACGGGTGAGACGGCCAACCCAATCTCGGTCGTGGGTTCCACGAACCGTCCGGCGAGTGTGTTGGTGAATGCCACACCGGTGCCGGAAAACACCAGCAACCAATTCTCGACGAACATCCAGCCCGTTGCCGGAAACTCGACTCCATTGACGGTGCTATCCGTGGCGAGTGACGGGACTGTGGCAACGACAAAGAATCATGTCCTAAATACCGTTCCGCTAAAATTCGATGCCAATGGGAATTGTGTGAACGATGGTATCCGGTCGTATTCATGGGACGCGGCTAACAGACTTGTAGGCATTTCCTCACTCAATTCCACGCCTTCCACGGTGGCGGATACCATCCAGATGACCTATGACGGAAACGGCCACCGGGTCGGGATTATCGAAAGCCACGGCTCAACGGTGCTAACCAGCAAGACCTTTGTATGGTGCGATGGGGTGTTGCGCCAAGAACGAGACGTTACAGGGCATACGGTTATGGAACAGTTTTTTTCCAGAGGTGAACAAATCAACGGGACGAATTATTATTACACCCGCGACCACATGGGAAGCGTGAGGGAGATGACTGATTCTAATGGAACAGTCCAGGCGAGATATGATTACGATCCCTTTGGCAGGCAAATACAGTTATCAGGAACATTGCAGGCTGATTTTGGCTACACGGGTTTTTACATGGAGCGAGCGGCCAGCCTCGATTTGACGTGGTACAGGGCCTACGATCCGGAGAAGGCGCGGTGGTTGAGCCGTGACCCGCTTGGTGAATCTGTGGGACTTAACCTTTATGGTTATGTAGGCAATAGACCAACCTATTTCGTTGACCCAGATGGGGAGAGTTGGCAGTCAACTTTGGCGATTTCTCTAATTTCGACACTTCTTTACATCATGGCTGATAATTCGCACTTGTGTATTGATCTGAAAACTAAATATAAAGATGCGCATGATGTTTATGAAACAGCTAAGAGTAATCAACTCTACGATATTGCAGCCGATGCTTTAAGAGACATGGTAACTATTTCTAATAGTTATTATTCGAAAGGTTGCAGATGCCAATTTGGTGATCTTTTTATACTCCCGCCCCCGCCGAATCTTTCGGGAACTCCGGGGAATTGAAAGGTAAGTCAGAGTTATGCTCTTAAATATTTTTTGCCTTCTTCTGGTTTTTTCATTTTCGGTTTATTTCTTTTTGAAGAAACCAAAACTTGAAAAAAGGGATTTCGTTTTTGGGGGTGTTTTTATTTTCGGTGTAATTTTTTCGTGTGTTTTTGATTTGATCAGGGCGAATTTAAATTCTTATTACGATGAACTGTTTATGTTGGGGCGCGACACGTTTTCGTGCGTTTTCTTTTATTATGCGTCGTGGTATTTCTTTTTGAAGAATAATTTCGAAATTAAATGGAAAAAGTTTTTGAGGATTGGTTGTGTGGTCGCAGGGGCGTTACTGTTTATTTACGCGACTGAAAAGCTGGTATTTATTATTAAATTAGACATTCCTACTTATTCTTTGATTTTAAAAACTAAACAGCTGGTCCGTTAATTGGCGGCGTAAAAAGGGTCGTGCCTAAAAAATGATGAGTTGAAAAAGGTTCAAGAGGCAAAGGAGAAAAGTATATGAAGAAAATACTCGCTGTATCCGTTGTGGCGCTTTCGGTTGGCATGTCGGGCATATCCTGGGCCGCGAATACCTCCCCAACTCCCACGAGCCCAAGCGCGAACACGCCCCTGCACCAATTGGGGTTGAAGTTCCGTGAGGATATGATCCAAATTCAAAAGGACGTGAAATCGGGCAAGTTAACCCAGACACAGGCGACGGAATATCGAAACCAGTTGAAGGCGATCCGTAAACAGGAGTTAGCCGACGTGAAGGCCAACGGCACCAAGACCCTAACGGCTGATCAGGAAAGCGGGTTGGTGACCCAAATGGAAGCCGTCGAAAAATCCATTTAAAAAAACGGGCAACGACCAGGCCGAGAGGCCAAGCTGTCACCGAGGCCGGGGAATCCCCCGGTCTTTTTTTATTTGGGGTTTTATCGCTTATGGTTTTGATTGTTCCAGTTTGGCGAGCCGGATGACCTTATCAAGGTAGCGGGCGACGTCCTTCTTGTCGGCTTCCGGCAGTTTTTCCACCTGGGCGAAGCGCTGTTGAAGGCGCGTGTCCCTCGGTTTTTTCCTCGCTGTCACCTTCTCCAATCCCAACAACTGATCGGCTGAAACCCCCAGAGCCTTGACGAATTTCCGCAGGATGGGCAGGGGCGGATTTCCGTTTTCGTTTTCGAAGTAGGCCACCATTCGCTGGGAGATTCCTATTTCCTGGGCGAAGGTCTTTTGGGGATACCCAGCCTGTGCCCGAAGGTGGGCCAAGAGAGTCCCGAACTCATGGGGATTATTAGGCATGGCCTTGGGTGGACGGGGCAAGGAATTCTCCTGGGGATTAGTGTTGCCTATATGGTACGGGGTGTTTTCGCCAATGATTTCGGTTGCTCCGGGAAGTGTTTGAACCTAATATACATTTAACGTACCTTCCGGCGCTTGAAATTTTGAACGTTTGGGAAACCGTGGTTTTTGCAAATCACTCTTGACAGATTTTCGGGGGAGGCCGGTTTTGGGGAAGTTGGTCAGGAAAGAGGGGGCATTGACGCCCGGAGGCGACCTTCGGCGAAGGCTCTTGAACCGGGTTTG
>CAWKIF010000084.1:0-12228 GCA_963849485.1 candidate division FCPU426 bacterium
ATTCCTTATTTGACCTGTCCGCCGTCCGGAAACTCGACGAGAACGACGTTTCGGCCCTTGGGACGGTCCGTTTCATGAAGGATTTTTCAAGCTCGGATGACGTCGGGGAAATCCAAATCAGGGAAGCGAATTTCTCCCTCTCGGAACCGTGGATTGAGGTGAGGGTTGGCCGGATGGATTTGTCCGACATCGCTAGTACGACCCATTTTTTCGGCAGGTATCCACTGATGGGTTTACGGCGGCTGGATGGGATCAAAGTTTATATCCCATTCAAGTTTTTCTTTGGGGTGGAGGATTACAAGAGCGTTTCCAGCCCGCCGACTTCGTTGAGTTTCTTCTATTTTCCTACGCTTCTTTCGGCCCAGGACGCCGTCCTGGACGGTTCCCAAGGGTATTTCATGGGGCAGGCCCGAATGAAGCTCAATTTTGGGGATCTCCGGACGGTCCTGCTTTTCAATTTGGGGGGCAGCGCGTCGGATGATTTCCAGTATTCCTCGGTAAGCGGAAACCCTGCCTATTCCATTTGTGGGGAAGCCAATTTCTCAAGGGATTACACCCTTTACTTCGAGTACGGCGTTCAGGATTCCGCGCATTCCGGCGACACGAACGCCTTCACCTTTGGGGCAAGGGCCGAGCACCTTTTCACATTTGATTTCCTGTCCCTGGACCGGATCATCCTGGAAATGCAGGTTCCGATTGCCAGCAATCCCAATAATCCCTTTACGGGTGGGAATGGAATTAACCCGCCGACCGGGGGGTTGCCTCAGAACGCTTTGTACGGGAAGGCCCGGATTCGAATCCGCTCCATTTTCATCGACTTCAACATCACCGATTCCATGGGTGATTTCACCTTCGCGCGGTTGAACCAAAACAACATCAATACGCCCTTACCTATGCCGGTGGGTGGCGGGAACGAGACGGACGGGCTTGAAATCCCGCTCCGCTCGCCCGGTTACAACACCTACGTCTTTAGCGTGGATGCGGGGGTCCAGTTTTGAGGAAATTGATTCCCTTGTTCTTTTTAATCTTTTCTTCCGCATTTGCGGAGGAGAACCCTTTTGTGTCAATCCGGGAAAGGGACCAATGGGCCATTGAACAGGTCATGGAACATAAGGCTCCGGGCGACTATTGGGCCGGAAACCCAAGTGGGGGAATTTCCAGCACCCACCGGGGGAAAAAGACCGAACCTTTGACGCCCCCCACCGCGACCCCTTTCCAGACCCAAACCTACAATTTCCAAACCGAAACCGACGAAGCCAAGGTCAGCGCCTTGGTTACTAATTTAGGCCCCAATTTCATCATCGATATTTCATGCGACCAGACCATCCAGGGCTGGCTTTTGAAAAGGCAATCCGGAGGGGAAGTTTTCCTGAAAGGGGGAGCGCCCAATGGACAACCCCTACAAGTGCCGGATCAGGGTGGACCGGTCCTATATCAAGGATTTTGGTTTGACGGTCTATGTCACCCAAGACAGCGATCCCGCATTCGTGCAGCTTTATTAATTAAAGGTGAGTTATGGAAAGCCAAAAACAAAATACGGAAGACATAAAAGTTTTCCATCCTTCCTTCTTCCAATACCTTTCCATTTTCGTCGTTCCCTTGGCCTTGTTTCTCCTGGTTCCCCAGGGGGTCAAGGTTGCCTATGTCATTCCGGCATTCTGGATTCTGGAAATATTCCTGCTTCTTTGCCTTTGGATTTTCCTAGCGACCACGAAATACATCATTCGACCGGATTGGATCGAAATTAAGACCGGAATCCTGGTCAAGCGCTCCACGGCCATTCCTTTCGACAAGATCATCGATATCACCTGCAAACAAAACCTCGTCCAAAAGCTTTTCAACATCGGGGACCTCTTTATTGAAATCCCAGGTGTAGATCCTTTTGGAATCGTCCTAAGCGGCGTGGAAAGGCACCAGGAGGTGGCGGAATTGTTATTCGCCAGGAAGGAAAAGGGAACGGAATGTCCCGATATTCAATGAAAAGAATGAATGAGGAAATCGGGACAATACCAACAACCTTGTCCATTTTATGGAAGGTTGGCATGAATCGAATTTTTATAATCTTCCTCATTTTGTTTGTCGCCCACCCACCTGTGATCGCCTCCAACGATCCTGATGACCTCAAAACGGAGGAGGCACTGAAGGCAAATGTGGTTGATTTTAGGGATTGGTTGATGAAACAACTTTCCCAATTCCCAAAGGTTGAGGTGGCCCGTTCGTCCTTGGTTTCCAGGAATTACGCTTATAGTCCCCGAAAAAAACAATGCTTTACCGCCAGCCAATACAACCAAGCTTCGAAATCGGATTGGGTCAAATCACAGGTTATGCAGGGCCTTTCGACCTTGAGCCAACAGCTTGCCAATACGGCTGGGACGGCTTTTGCGCCACAAAGCGCGTCCCAGCTCCAACAATATTCAACCCAATTGAAGCAAAGTAACGATCCCCAGTTCCAACAGGTCGGGGCCCTTTACAGCCAGGAAGCCCAGGCCTTGCAAACGGGCAACGTCCAAGGGGCCGACCAAGCGGCCAACCAGGTCGCCGCCGTTCCACAGCCCTATGTCGCGCCCGGATACCAGCCCACACAAAGCGAAAGCTCATTGGCGCAATCCTTCAACCAGATCGTCGGGACGGTCATAGCCAGCTTGAGCGGAATACTGGGGACCATGGCCGTGGCCCAAATATTACAAGCCCTTGGAATACCGAATTTAAGCTCACTCTTGGGAGGGTCGGGACAAGGAATTGGGTCATCAGCAGGAGCCGGACAAATCACCGGACCTGCCTTAACAAATTCGGGAACCAACACGAACCTAGCCGGGGGAAGCGCTGGCCTACAGCAATTGGGAGCAGTCACCGTAAAGTCACTTCAAAACCAGGGTTCCGCTAACGCGGGTGGGGCACCGCCAGCCCAATAACTTTAAGGAGTTCAAAATGGGAAAAAGAAAATGGTTTGTTTGGATTAAGACGGTCGGGATCACGGCTTGGCTATTTATTTGTGCGGGGGAGGCAAGTCCCCAAGCTTTGACCAGTATGCCGGAATTGTCACCGGTCAAGACGATCATACTTTTTTTATTGGACGCTTACGGTCTTTGGAAGATTTTGCAGTGCGTCAAGAACGTGCTGGACCACCTAGCCGAATCCAGCAAGGGGGATATGACCGCCAAGGATAGGGTTTGGGGAAGCGTCCTTGCCATCGTGGGAATCCTCATGGCGGGAGTTGTTTTAAATGTCGTCATCCTCAAGGCGGGTGAATTCGGAGCAAGGCCAGTCAGTTCCGTCTTGTCAGGAAATTGAATGTTTAAGTGGTTTCCACCTCTTATCTTCATTTTCCTATTGGGAGCCACAAAGACTTATGCCCTATCGGTTTTGTCCACAGATAGTGGACCGACGTCCCAGACAATCGAGGAAGGGGTCTCGGCTGGGATATTTGATTCCATGGCGAAACACGCGGGGGATTGGGTTGCCCAGGGGATGGATAAGATTGGGAATTGGGCCTTGCAGACCTTGTTCGGGATTTACGACAAATATATCGGCACCTTCCTTATATACATTCCGAATTTGGCCTCACCCAATACCTACACGGCCCTTTCAAGCAATGCGGGGGCAAACGCCGTCCAGGTGGTATTAAATCTCCTGAAGATTACCAGTGGGACGGGGCTTTTCATCCTCATCGTGGGTTTCGTGATCGACACGGGGCAGAGGTCGTCCGGCCTTTGGAACAGGTTTGTGGACCCGAACATCGTGATCGGATTCGTGGGGGCGTTTCTATGCCTTTTCGGCTGGCCGACCATTCTTTCCTACATGACGACCGGCATGACGGCCATGGGTTACTACATCTACAACCAGAACACATTGAGGACATCGGGGGTTTTGCAGGGTTTCCAGAATATCGACCTGAACTCGGGCGGTGGGACCAACGCCTTCCAGTTGTCGCAATATGACTTCCGGGGAAATTTCATCACGGTCCAGGGGATCACCTTTAATTTTATTTATCTGGTTGCCTTAGGGTTGGTGGTGATCGGCTTTTACAACTGCTATTCGGCGGTTTCGGCGGGGGAGTCCGAAAAAGGGAACCATCGGTTTTTCCAGGCCATGGCCGGGATCATTCTTATCCTTGGAATGCCCACCCTTGTCCACGTTCTCATTTCAAAGGGCGCAGATACCATCGGAAGCCAGCCGGTTATCCCTAGCCAGACCCAAAGCAACTTTTCGCTCCAAGGGTTAATCCAGGATAACGGGATTCAATTCCCCCAGCAATCGGGACAGGCTTCTCCCAATATTGGGTCAGCAAGTAATACGGCGGCATCTCCACCGACAAGCCGGTTGGCCCAATTCTCGGCGGGACTTTTGAAATGTGGGGTCGCCATCTGGGGGCTCATCGTCTGTTTCTCGGTCATTTTCGCGAAGTTCTTCCAGGTGTTGAACCTGTGGGTGTTGTTCATCCTTGGCCCCATCTTCATCGGCTGTTTGGGGCACCCTTCGACGGCACCCATCTTTTGGGGAGCGGCCCGTTACTTCGTGAAGCTTCTTCTCTATTCGGTGATTTGGGCCATCACCTTGGTCGGACTTTACCTGATCCCAAACATCAATTGGGGGGTGGAAACCATCGGGGTCAACAGCCTTCTGACGGCGGTGGCGGTTCTTGCCGGCCTTCAACTGATCGCCAACGCCCATGAATTCGCGTCCCTTTTCACGGCCTTCAAGGGAGGGAATTTGAGCGGGGAGGGCTACAAACAGTTCACCCGTGACACCAAGGGGGCTGCCGTAGGGGCAAATCAGGCAAGGCTTGGGACTTTTGGGGCAATGAAAAAGATGACAGGTGAAACCAGCCAAGCCATGGCTACCGCCTCTGGGGCGGCCATTGGTTCCATGATTCCTGGAGTTGGGACAGCCAGTGGTGCCTTGGCCGCGCAAAGGACCATGAAGGGTTTGAACGTCATGGCGAAATTGGGTGGGATCGGCGGCAGACCCAAGCCGGAAGGCCAGGACAACCCGGTTTCAAATTTCCTCAAGAAGTTTTCAGGAGACTCCATCGCGGGAAGCCTGAAAAGGGATTCCCAAAACGAAGGGAGCCTATCCACTAATGAGAGGGAAAAACGAAAGCTCGTTTCCGATTACGCAAAGAAGCTCCAACAAGGGAAAGACTATAAAAAGCCGGGACAAGGACAACAGGAAAAGGGGACGGCTTAAATGGCGATACCCCTTGAGAAGGAATCCAAAATGTGGGGCCTCTTTTATTCATCCGATTTCACCAAGCTGATGTTCGTTTTCATCGGGGACGCCTTTGCTTTCGTCGGCTTCATGATCTTCTGGGGCCTGGAAGGGTCCCTTGTAATCTTTTTCGGAATCCTCACCCTCTCCACCCTTTATTTCGTCATGAGGAGTTTTTGGCCTGAAAAGCACCTGGAAAACATCATCCGGTACAACAACGAACCGAAGAACTACTTCCCCGGAGGGGAACCAAGTGAGTTGGAAACATGAAAAGATTTTTCACTTCCAAGCCTAAGAACAACCCTGTCGCCGGGTTATTAAGGATTCGGTCGGTGGGGCCGGGTTACCTCGTCTTGAGGAACCCGGAACAATACGCCTGCCTTTTCAAATTAGCCGGAGGGTTGGACCCCTGGATGGAAGACCCCGAAGTTTTAGCGGAAAAGGTAAGAAGGTTGGATTCGGTTTTGGCGGACTTGAGGAGCGGGGAGGAAGTCCAATTCTTGACTAAGAGGGTATTGGCCGACGTTGAAGACGTTATCCGACGTTTTCAAGAAAGGATTCATGAGAATGCACCGGAGGTTTTCAGGAACCAATACCCCGAGTTTCTAAGGAACTGGCTCAGGCGGTTTTATTCCGATGAAAAGATTTGTCATTACCGCTCTTATGTCCTTTTTACCGTTCCCCCGCCACAGGGTTCAAAAAAACAAAAGGAAGCGAACACTACACCCATTGAGGAAGTCCTTCGGCGCGGTAAATCCTGGGTTTCGCAACTCAATATCGTGGGTTTGGAGCCCCAGGAGGCCACCGAAGAGGAAATTATCACCCTCTTATATGAAGAGTTATCACTGGAAAGATTCCGTGGGAATCCTGACAGGCTTCTTAAAGGCTCGGGTTATTCGGGGGGGGAATACGGGATTCAAACCTTACGGGAAATGCTCTCTCCCATCCCCTGGGATTTTAGTGATCCGAAAGTTTTCAAAGTGGGGGAAAACTTTGGAAAAACCCTCTATGTGACGGAATTTCCTTCCTTCCATGAGCAGAACCTGTTTTTCCAAGAACTTTACGAACGTACCGACGATTTCAAGGTTTCCTTCTTTATCAAAGGGGTGGATTTGTTTCACGCCCAATCCATCGTGGAAAAGCAGATCCAAAGCGACCAGGGGGCCTTGTGGAAACGAAAGAATGTGATGAACTTCGAGGCCCAAGCGGCGTTGGATTACCGCCAAAGCGTTCTTTCACTCGTTTCGGAAAGGAAAACATCACTTGCCAAGTTTTCCCTCTACATCACTTTGTTTTCCAAAAGCCAAAAAGAACTTTCTTCAAGCTATGAGAGCCTTTCCCGGATGTTCAAGAACGTCCATCCCCTCTCCGGGTACGCGGAGCAAAAAAGGCTTTTCCTCTCGACGATCCCCCAGGCCACCGACTTGGCGGGCCATGACCATCTACAGGCAACGGCGGTCATGGCAAACGCCATTCCTTGTTTATACGAGCCGCTGGCCGATACAGATGGGGTGCCAATAGGGAAAACCCTTTCGGGGGAAATGGTTCATCTGAACCTTTGGGGAAGGGAAACGGAAAACTGGAACGTGCTTGTCGTGGGGTCATCGGGCACGGGCAAGTCCTTCAGCATTAACCAGCTTCTCATCAAGAACCTTCCCATGAACCCTTACATCATGATTATCGACAAATCCCAATCGTATAAGACCCTTTGCCGCTTGGCGGGTGGCCGGTATCTCAACTATGACCTGGACAGCAAACACCACCTGAATATTTTCGATTATCCCTTGGATGAGATAAAGGACAAGGAAGGGGAGATCGACCCGGAGCATATTTCCAGCATCATCATGTATTTGGGGGTGGTGCTCGCCAACATCAAGGAAAACCGTATCGAGGAAACGGAGGAATTGGACAAGGCACTGATTCAGGAGGCCGTCAAGCAAACCTACCTGAACACCCTCACTGAGAACCGGGTGCCTCTTTTAACCGACCTCAAGGAAACACTCTTGAAGAAAGCGGAGGACAAGAAAGTTCCCGCCGAGTTCCAATATCTCTGCCGCAAACAAGCAGAGGTCTTGAAACTTTTCACTGGAAAGGGGATGTACGCCAACCTGACGGACAGGGAATCCACCATCAAAGCGGACAATTCTTTCATCGTATTCGATACGTCAGGTATCAGTGACAACGACAAGAAGGCCGTGGGTTTGGCCGTATTCGTCATTTCCAATTACTGTCTTCAAAAGGCAAAACAGAACAAGGAATTGAACCGGCTCTCCCAACTCGCCATGGACGAGTGCTGGTATTTGGCCCAATACCCGGCTGGTTTAGCTTTCCTTCTTAGAATCGCCAAGACCGCAAGGCATTTGAGGCTTCAACCTATTTTCGCCACCCAGGAAATTGGGGAGTTTTTCGGGGTGAAGGGTGTTGAGGCGATCCTGAAGAACACATCAACCAAAATCCTCCTGAAGCTGGTAGGGGACGACATTGAGCACGCCAAAGGCCTGCTCCAATTGAATCCGACCCAAGTGGAAAAGGTCATGAATCTCCATTTGGTAAAAGGCGTCTATTCCCAAGCCCTCATCCACCAGACCCTCCGGCAGGGAATCGTGAACATCTACCCCGACGAATTGGCCTACCACATCGCCACCACTTACGGGCCTGAAGCGGCAATCCGTGACCTCTATCTGGACACTTACGCGCCGGATGAGGACCCGGTAGCGACTTTGGGAGCCATCGCCAAGTGGATAGAGGACAAGGAAAACAAAACGGTTTTAAAACCCACCCAAAAGGATAAAACCGGCCAAACGAGTTCGAAAAAACCAGACGAGGTATTAATGCCCTGATGAATACAAAAAAAGTTTTAAGAATATCAGGACATACCAAGGTATTAATGAAATGACTGAACCGAAAAAGGAGGATGAGCATTCCATTCTTGACCTCATTGAGCAGGAACCAAAGAAAAAGGGATACACCGGGAAAATCATCATTGGACTCATTGTGGCCGTGGTTGGTTTGGGGTCCACCCTCTTTTGGGGAAAAACCGCCCAAGTTGTTGATTCAAAGAAGGATGTTTCTGTGGGTAGTTCCCAAACGGTGGGGAAAGACCCCCAATACGGGGACGTAACCGACTTCGCGGAGAAGTTCAGCATTATGGCTTTCAACATTAGTTATACGGACATCAACCATCAGGTGGACAAGGTGGCGGGTCTTATGAGTGACAACATGATGTCCTATTACCAGGAAGCTTTTTTGGACCCCAAGTGGGTCGCCTTTCTATCGGATAACAAAGCTTATGTCTCCTACCAGCAGATCGACCGGTCGAGCGTGGAGAACACGGACGGGACCCATTACTGGGTGAAGGTTATCGGGAAGAACCTTTACAACTCGGATGCCAGGGGCCAAGGGTCACAGATTGAATTGCCTTTCCATTTAGTCGTAGTGGTCAAGAAGGACAACGGAAAACTTATTGTGACGGATTTCCAGAGGTTTTAGCCATGGAAGAGAATGTACTTCAAATCAACCCGGAATTAGCCAGGCGGTGCCTTCAGTCCGCCCATTTGTGCATGGAAACAAACCGGTTCAAGGAAGCCTTGAAGCTTTTTGACGAGATTATCGGAAAACACCAGCCTCAGAACGTGGAAGCTCACCTGGAATCCGCGAAGATATACGCCATATATAAACAGCCCAATTCCATCCTCAAAGTGATTAACCGTCTTCATAATTTTTCCCCAGAAGACTCCGGAAAGCCTCGTTCTTCTTGCCCGCGCCCAACTTCAGATGAGCCTCTATTCCGATTGTCGGGAAAGTCTAAGGGAGATTTTTACCATACAGAGGGATTTTCCTGAGGCAGTGGCTTTGGAGGGGGAATTGTGCATTAGGACGGCGAAATATGAAAGCGCCGTCGAGAAGTTCGAGTCCTTAAGCCTCCGGTATCCCAAGAATTACAACTATTTGACTTTCCTGGCCGTTTCCCATTTTGCCAGCGGCAAATTCCACCGGACCATCACCCTTTGTACCACCCTCATGCAAGCAGGGGTTTCAGACCCCAAAATCACCCGGCTTTATGAAATGGCGAAAACAAAAAGACGGCACGAGGCCTTGGGAAAGCTGAAGAAAGTAAAACCACTCAAATGGCTGTTTGCCCAACTCTTCGATCCATTCCTGGAAAAGGAAATGAGGGCCGAATCGGAAAGCCAGACCACCCAGGAGGATCTTGTTCAGGAAACCTTAGTGGACCACAGGACCGGCCTTTTGAACGATAGGGCGGCGATGCTGCAAATCCCAGCCCTTGCCGCCAGGAGAAAGAACCACTTTTACGTTGCCATGGCTGATATCGACTTTTTCAAATCCTTTAACGACGTCCATTACAACCACCAGGTCGGAAATTCGGTCTTGAAAGCCTTGGCAAAGGCGGGACAACAAATCTTCACCAAAAACAAAATTTGGCGTTACGGCGGTGAGGAAATCGTCTGGGTTCTGGACGGGTCAGAAGCCGAAGTCGTCGAAAAAGCCGAACAGTTCAGGAAGCAATGCGAGGAAAAAGTCGTGGGGGAAGCGAATGAGATCAACCAAAAGGAGGACATCCGGCACTTTACGGACGGGTTGGACCATAAGAAGGACGACCCGTTCCTTATCCATTACCCGGTGACGATCAGCCAGGCCGTTGTGGAATGGGGGGAAGACGGGACAAATCTGGAAGGAATCCTAACGGCGGCGGATCACGGCCTTTACGCGGCTAAGGAAGGCGGAAGGAACACGGTTGTTTTCCGGGGAACCCCCAGGTGCGTCGGGCTCAAGCCGGTCAAGTACACCCCCGAGATGCTTGGAATCCTTCACAAGTTTAGCGTCAAGAAAGGGTCCTCAAACTGGTGGGCCTATTTGGAGACTGTCGATGAGAAGGCGAAAAACGATGCTTTGGAATATGCCAGGAACACATTGGCCGACATGGAGGCGCTAAAGAAAAAATAGTTTCGCATTGGTCATTAATTTCAAAAGGAGAAAGAACATGGGTTTAAAAGTCAGGATTACCAGGATGTTTCCCTATGACGGGGAACACACGAAGGCTTTTGTAGGAGCCAAAGTCCAGATATCCGGTCGTGTTTTTGGTTACAACGAATTGACGCTCGTTAAAAAGAAAGAAGGGAATGGTTTGTTCCTGGGCCTTCCTTCTAGGCCTGGAAGGCAGGAGGGGGAGTATCACGATATTTGTTACATGGACCCGAACACGCGAAAAGATATTGAGAAAGTCGCAATCGCCGAGTACGAGAAGAAAATCAAGGAAAGCGCACAGGTGCCCATAGAGGATAACCAAGGAGTGAGGGTAGAACGGAGAAAAGTGAAAAGGTGACGGGCGGAATAAAAATCAACGGAGGCAACAAATGGCTTTAAAGATCAATGTCACGAGGATGTACCCCTATGAAGGGGAGAATACCCAGGCGTTTTTCGACGTTAAGGTCGCAATATCGAGTTACGAGTTCTTCTTCAATGACCTGACTTTGGTGAAGAAGAAGGATGGCGATGGGTTATTTGTGGGTTTCCCATCCAGGCCGGGCAAAAAGGATGGGGAGTATTTCCACTTCTGCAACGCCAACAAGAAAGCCAAGGAAGAGATCGAAAAGGCGGCTGTCGCGGAGTTTAAAAAGAAATCCAAGGCCAAGGAAACCGCCCCAGCCAAGGAATAATCCAGGGGTTTTGGAGAGAAGAATGGAAGACAGGAGAAGATGGGACCGAAGAAGAAAGGCCCAGGATTACCTGATGCAGATAGTCAAATAGCCGATATGGCAGGGGTTTCCAAACACACCGTTAAATATTGGCGTCTGGCTGGGACCATCCCTTATGTAAAGGTTGGGCGTCATCCGAGGATTTGGCTTTCGGCCTTCCAAAAAGTTTTCCATCAACCTGATCCAAGCGGACCTTGGGAATTGTCCCCTAAGTTTGGTAAAATACCAAACGGCAAGGGACATTAGGAGGCAGTATGAGCAAGCCTAATGTTCATGGATTGCCCCAACATCTTCGAAGAGATGAAGGGGGATATTTCCTGGATTATTTTGTCCAGGAAGAAGGGGTTAAAAAACGTAAAAGGGTGCGTTTGGGACAGATACCTTTGCATAAGGCAAAGAAGGTCTTGGCCCAACACATGCAGGAGATCGTTGAAAACAGTTATTTGGAGCAGGATAAGCCGAAGATCACTTTCAACGAAGCCGCCGATTCCTTTATGGCTTATTCGGTGTCCAGGAAGAAAAGTTTTCATAGGGATAAGTATTACGTGGCAAACCTAAAGGCGTTTTTCGGTGACAAGCCTTTGGACAGCCTGAATCTTGACCTTGCGGAAAAATATCTGACCTGGAGAAGGAAAACCGGAAAACCCAAAGGGGAGGAGATGAAGGCGGCCACGCTCAACCGGGATATTGCTTGCTTAAAAACCATCGTGAATAGGGCGAAGTTAAACAGGCAGATTGACAGGAATCCAATCGAGGGGATCAAGTTGTTTAAGGAAATCCCCAGGGATAGGACATTAACCCCGGAAGAGTTTAAGCAACTCTTGGAATGCTGCCCGCCCCACCTTAAGTCAATGGTCGAGTTGGCTTATTACACGGCCATGAGAAAGGGTGAAATCCTGGGGCTAAGATGGGAGCAGGTGGATTTTCAAAAAGGGGTTATTTTTCTTGAGGCGGAGGATACGAAGACTCAAGAAAAGCGGGAAATACCAATTGATGAGAAATTGAAGCAAATCATCAAGAAGATTCCCAAGACCTTAGGAAGCCAGTTAGTTTTCACTTACAAAGGAAAAAGGCTAACGGCTTGCAGGACCGGTTTTAAAAGCGCTTGTGAAAAGGCCGGATTGGGAAATTTCCATTTCCACGACCTTCGTCATTGTGCGATAACGAATATGCGCAAAGCGGGTGTGCCGGATTCGGTCATAATGAGTGTTAGCGGACACAAAACTAACGCGGTATTTCGGCGATATGACAAGATGGATAGGGAAGACCGAAAATTGGCGTTGGAGCGGGTCCGGGAGTTCAA
>CAWKIF010000085.1:0-9889 GCA_963849485.1 candidate division FCPU426 bacterium
TTACTTCATCCAGGAAGGAGGGATAAGGAAGCGAAATAGGGTAAGGCTGGGAGAAATACCCTTGGAAAAGGCCAAGAAGATTTTGGCCCAACACATGCAGGCCATCGTTGAACATAAATTTTTGGATGTTGATAAGCCAAAGATTACTTTTAACGAAGCTTTTCGAAGGGTTCCTTGCTTACTCAAGGTCGAGGAAGAAAACTTTCAGGAGGGATGGCGAGATGATAGCCACTCTTGGAAAATTCTTCGATAACCGGCAATTGGAAAGCCTGACGTTGGACCTGGTAGAGGGATACCTCACGTTCAGGAGAAAACAAAGGCCAACCCTAATGGGCTCAAGCCTAAACGGTGAGATCGCTAGTTTGAAGGCGATTATCAATCGAGCGATAAGAAACGGCCAGCTTGAGAAAAACCCGATTTCGTTCTTTAAGTTTTTTAAGGAAACACCGCGAAATAGGACGCTGACCCCTGACGAGTACAAGCGTTTACTGGAAAATTGCTCGGGACGTACAAGGATTTTCGTGCAATTAGCCTATGTGACCGCCATGCGTAAAGGGGAAATCATGGGGCTTCGTCTGGATCAGGTGGACTTTCAGCACAAAGTAATTGTCCTGGAAGCGCCTAATACGAAGACCTTGGAGAAAAGGGAAGTGCCTCTGGACGAAGAGTTGGCGGAAATGCTTCGGCAGATTCCTATAACCCTGGGGTGCCCATATGTGTTTACCTTCAAGGGTAAACGCATCTTGGACATAAAGACGAACTTCAACTCGGCGTGTAGGCGGGCTGGGATCAAGGGGTTTCATTTCCATGATCTCAGGCATTGCGCCGTCACGAACATGAGGAAGGCTGGGGTTCCAGACAACGTGATCATGAGCATCAGCGGCCATAAGACGACCTCTATGTTCAGGCGTTATGATGCGGTGGATAGGTTTGATCGTCATAAGGCTTTGGAACGGTTAAGGCTGAATGACAAGTCGTTAAAGTTGAATGACAACCATATGACAAGTGTGAGCCAATAGCTTCTTCGGAAGTTTTGGCACCCTGCGGAAGTTGTTGGTAGTAAATGGTTTTGGAGACACTGACAGCGCATTTTATTTTTTGAGATGGCTGTTCGTAAACAGCAGGTCGCCGGATCGTACCCGGTCCCCAGCTCCATTTTTCAGCTCCTTTGCCGGACAAATCACGCGCTAAATCCTGAAAACGGCCTATTTCCTTGACAAAGAGGGGCCCGGTTTTTAGAATCCTTCTCCCTTCCCTAAAACCCATGGTTTATTGGATGGAAACGGGGCCGAACGTTGATCGGCCGGTGATTCTTTATGTTTTCAGGAGGCATTGTGTCCCTCAAGATTCGTTTGAAACGGATGGGGAGCAGCAAGAAACCCTATTACCGCGTGATCGTGGTGGATGAGCGCATGTCCGGCAAAGGCCGCCGGGTCGAGGATTTGGGAACCTACAACCCCAAGAACGTTGCCAACAGCATCGTTAATTTCAAGAAGGAAGCCCTGGAAGCCTGGGTGAAGAAGGGCGCTGTGATGACACCCACCGTGGCGGGACTTTTGAAAAAGTCCGCCGTAAAGGTTTAAAGCCCAAGCTGAAAATCGCAGGCTGGTTCCCAAGACGAACAAGGGCCGCCCGCGGGCTTTCAATGGAAGGAAGTTTATGAAAGAACTAATCGAATTCGTGGCGAAGGGCCTCGTGGACAAGCCCGAGGCGGTGGCTCTCCAAGAACGCATGGAGGGCGACACCACGGTTTTGGAACTGCGGGTGTCCAAGGAAGATTACGGCAAGATCATCGGGAAACAGGGCCGCACCATCAAGGCCCTGCGCACGCTGGTTTCGGCCTCTTGCGCCAAGCAAGGCCTTAAATTCTCACTGGAAGTCGTTGAGTAACTTAGGGAACCCTCCCCCCGAATCCCAAGACAATGATTGGATCGTCCTGGGGACCATTGTCCGGTCCCACGGGCTCAAGGGCGAGGTGAAGGTTTCGCTCTCCTGTTCCGGCCTGGACCGTTTGAAAAACTGCCCCTCCTTGACGTTAGTTAAAGAGGGAATCGCATTAAAGAAAGTTACCATCGGCAGGTCCTTTCTCCACAACGACGGGGACGCGGTGGTCAGGTTGAAGGAAGTGGAAGGGGTCGAGGAGGCGGAAAGCCTTCGGGGCGCGTTCCTCGCGGTCCCGGAGTCCGAGAAGGCTCCCCTGAAAGAAGGCGTCTACTACGTCAACGACCTAGTGGGTATGAAGGTGGAAACCTCCTCAGGAATATCCCTGGGGGTGGTTGAGGCAGTCATGGATGAACTCGCCAACGCGGTGTTGGTGGTCCGGGCCGAGGGGAAAGAGATCCTCCTGCCCGTGCTTAAGTCGGTGGTGAAGCGCGTGGACCTGGAAAAACGGGTCTTGATCGCCGATCCCATGGAAGAGATCGATGCGGAAAACACGGATTGATATCCTGACCCTTTTCCCCGATTACTTTCTGGGGCCTTTCACGGTTTCGATGGTAAAGCGGGCGCAGGAAAAGGGGGCCGTCGACTTAAGGCTCCACGATCTGAGGCGGTGGGCGACGGATAAGCACCACAAGGCCGACGACGTTTCCTTCGGGGGCGGCGCCGGAATGGTGATGAAACCCGAGCCGCTGTTCAAGGCTTTGAATTCCTTGAAGGGGCGGCGCAAGGGCGTGAGGACGGTCCTCCTCTCCCCGCAGGGCAAGAAACTGGACCATGGGAAAGTATTAGAGCTTTCCCAAAAGCCATCCTTGATCTTAGTCTGCGGCCATTATGAGGGCCTGGATGAGAGGGTGATGACCCTCATTGATGAGGAAGTCAGCCTGGGCGATTTCGTCCTGACCGGGGGGGAACCCGCGGCGGCGGCCCTGGTGGACAGCCTGGTGAGGTTTCTACCGGGGGTCGTGGGTGACCGTGAGTCGGTCGAGAAAGACAGCTTTTTTAATGGATTATTGGACTATCCACACTATACTCGTCCCCGCCTTTTCAAAGGGATGGAAGTGCCGGAGGTTCTGCTTTCGGGCAATCACGCCCGGATCGAGCTTTGGAGAAAAAAACAGTCCCTGAAGAATACTTGGATCAAAAGGCCCGACCTCCTGGAGGCGGCCCCCCTGTCCGATGAGGACCGGCGGCTGCTACAGGAAGCGAGGGATGAGATGAAAAACCGGGAAAACCCCGGTTCCGACAAGGCAGGGCGCGGGAGGAAAAGATGAACGCTATTATCAAGCAATTCGAAAGTACCCAGGTGATCCGAAAGGTCATCGCCTTCAAGGTGGGGGATTCGGTCAAGATTTCCCTGCGTATCAAGGAAGGGGAGAAGGAAAGGATCCAGGCCTATGAGGGCGTGGTGATCGCCCTTCAGGGCCGTGGGCCCCGCATGCGTTTTACGGTGCGCAAACTGTCCTACGGCGTGGGGGTGGAAAAGACCTTCTACTACCAATCGCCCATGATTAAAGAAATCAAAGTCACCCGGTCGGGCAGGGTCCGCCGGGGCAAGCTGTTCTACCTGCGCGAGAAGCTCACGAAGAAGGGCGCCCGCATCCAGGAGAGCAAGAGGGCGATCAAGGTTCCGGGGGAGGAAACGGCCGAAACCGCCGCGACCCAAACCGTGGAAACCACGGCTCCGGCGCCTTCTCCCGTGGAAGCCCCCACAGCGGCCGCTCCTGCCGAGACGACTCCCAAGGCCTAATAAAAGCTTTTCAGTCTCAAACCGCCCCGCGCAATCAGCGGGGCGGTTTTTTTTTGCCCCCTCAACCCGGCTTGCGCGCTTCCCGCGTCAAAGGTAGGATAGCTCCCTTATGAAAACCACCTATCAAGTCTTATTACTAACCCTCCTACCCGCCCTGGCTCTGGTCGGAGCCTTGATCGTGGGTTGCTCGGGCAGTGGCGCGGTGAGCCCCTTGAGCCCCGCCAAGGCCAACCAGACCGACGCAGGTTCCTCCGCCGATTCGGACGTGATCTACTGGTTCAACTTTCCGGTGACCATCACCGTCACGGACCCCCTCAACGGCGTTTATATGATTAATAAGAAGCTGGGTTGGGCCTGCGGCAACAACGGAACCATCCTGAGGTGGGATGGAACAACCTGGGACCGGGTGGACAGCGGTTACGCCAAGACCGAGAACCTTATGGCCGTCGCCTTCGTCAGCGAGACGGAGGGCTGGTTTGTGGGCACCCACGGAACAGTTCTTTATTACAACAACGGCCAGTGGAGCCAGCCCGATTCGGGCACGTCGGAAACCCTTTATAGCGTGGTGGCCACCAAAGCCCACGTCGTCTGGGTGGTGGGGTCCAACGGGACGTGCTTAAGGTTCAATGGAATCTCTTGGGGCTCCCTGCCGGTGACCACCACGGGCGCGAGTTCGGTCACACTCAAGAACGACCTCTACAGCCTGGCCCTGCTCGACGATAACACCGGCTGGGCGGTGGGCAACCTGGGCACCATCCTCAAGTTCGACGGGCAGACCTGGACCGTCTTTTCGGCCAGTCCCACCACGGAACGGTTGAACAGCGTCTCGGTGATCAATGATGTGCAGGCATGGGCGGTCGGCGCCTTCGGAACCATCATTAATTTCAACGGCACCACTTGGAACAAGATGGGTTCGGCCTTCTCGGGTTTCGACCTTTATAACATCTGGATGAAGGATGAAAACAACGGCTGGGCCACGGGCCAAGACGGCACGCTCATTTTCTACGACGGCACCCGATGGATCTCCCACGTCAAGCCGACCGGCAAGCCCTCCCTCAACGCCGTGGCTTTCTCGGGGGATTTGGGCTTCATCGTGGGAGCGAACGGCACCATCCTGAAGTTCCAACCCAACGGGGAAATGGCCAAATTCGACTTCCTTTTCAAGGGTGAGGTGGACCAAAAACCCACGAAGGCCAAACCTTATTACACCTTGAGCTATACCTTCCAAAACCAAAGCCCCAAGACCTCGCCCCTGACGACCTTCGAACTGCCCCTGCCCCAGGGGTTTGAGATGGTTCCTCTGGCCACTCCGACGGCCCAACCCAGCCAAAACAACCCGTCAGGGCA
The DNA here is from genome assembly GCA_963849485.1 of candidate division FCPU426 bacterium. GTDB lineage: Bacteria > Oederibacteriota > Muellerivitia > Muellerivitales > Muellerivitaceae > CAVTWJ01. The sequence goes on from CAWKIF010000085.1 coordinate 5,036, forward strand.
AGGATCGGAGAACAATGTTAGTACAAGGCCCACCTTTACGCCGCTCCCGACCTCCACCCCCTTGGCGCCCCAATCTTCCCTTTCGGGGGCCGCCTCCCTCTCGGCGGGTAGTTCCTTAGCCGCGGCTCCCGTAGTGAAAAAGCCCGCCGCCGTCGCCGGGGAATGGAAAATGAAGGATAACGCCATGGACATGGAGATTGGCACCATTTCCTCTTCCGAACTCAAAGCCGTGAACGTTATGATCCGCATGAAGAAGGACGAGAAGCCGGATTACCCCGTCGTGTTGAAGGCACTCTTGAAGGCCAACGACCGGGTCTTGAGCGAGTCCGCTCCCCTGACACTTTTGACCAAGCCTCCCAAGGCCCCCGTGGAAGATGAGGGAAACACCTTAACGGCGCAGGCCAGCCCTAATCCCGTAACGACGATCCATCCCAAACCCACTTCAATCGCGAATGCACAGCCCCGGTCGACTCCCACCGCGAATGCCACTAGCTCTACCCCCGTCACGAAAGCGCAGTCCAATCCAACTCCCACTGCAAATGCCCAGCCCAGCCCCACTGAAGAGCCTTGAGCGGGAGGCTTCCCTCAAGGCTTCGACGCTGGAAGCCCTCGAATATTTAAAGAATGAATTGCGGGACGATCCACGTTCCTCCGCCGCCAAACTTGTGCAAAAGTACGAGAAGCGCCACCTTAAAGAATCCCTCGAAAAAAAGAGATTAACGTCCCTCCTGGCTCCCGAAAAGGAATTGGCGGAAAAAGGCTGTAAGCTGATTGCCGGATTGGATGAAGCTGGCCGGGGTCCCCTGGTGGGGCCGGTGGTGGCAGCCGCGGTCATTCTTCCCCCGGGGTTACTGATGGAGGGCGTGGACGACTCGAAAAAGCTGACCCATGAAAAACGGGAAAGCCTTAATCTCATCATCCGCGAGAAGGCCCTGGCCTGGGGGGTGGGCGAAGCCAGCGCCAAAGAAATCGACGAAATCAACATCTACCAGGCCGCCCGGCTCGCCATGGAGCGGGCCCTCAACGCCTTGCCCCTTGCCCCCGACGGGCTCCTCACCGACGCCATGCCGATGCCCCGTTATTCCCACCTTCCCCAAAAGGCCCTGACCCATGGGGACAGCCTATCCTTAAGCATCGCTTCCGCTTCCATCCTGGCCAAGGTCGCGAGGGACAAAATGATGGTGGATTTGGAACAACGTTACCCGGGCTATGGTTTCGCCTCCCACAAAGGGTACGGAACGCCCGAACACCTAGCGGCGATCCGGGAAAAGGGACTATGTCCCGAGCATCGGCTGACATTCGCGCCGGTCGCCCAAACCCAAGCCGCCCGGGACCCGAGGGGAACGTTAGGCTTTTGGAAGGCCAAACTCGAGAAAACCAAAAGCCCGGCCTCCTTAAGGCAGGCCGGATTAAGCCTGAAACGGCTGGTGGGCGGGAGTTTGACGGATCAGGAACTGGAATCCTTGAGGGAGGTCTATTCCCAACAAGCCCGCCGGCTGAAAGACGCTGGTTCATGAGCACCTATGGGGAAGGAAAGCGGGGAGAGGATCTGGCCGCCGTTTTCCTCCGCTTGAAGGGCTATCGGGTCCTTGAGCGCAATTACCGGGTTCCCCAGGGGGAAATCGATCTTGTCTGCCGTAAAGGCGATACGATCATTTTTGTCGAAGTTAAAAGAAGGAAAAACCAATCCAAAGGCTCCCCTTTGGAAGCCGTGACACCCCAAAAAATCAATCGGCTCTCGGCGGCGGCCGCGGTCTATATCGCGCGGCATCCGGGGGAGGCCCTCAATGTCAGGTTTGACGTGGTCGCCATCTCGTCCAATCGCAACCTGCTGGGCTTGCCCCGAATTCAACACCTCTCCAATGCCTTTGTCTCCGAAGAAGGGTTTAACGTCTAAATCATCTATATAAACAATCCGTTTCCCCAGCGTTAAACGAAGCCAAACGAATAAGACTTTTGGATTTTTATTAGCCTCGAGTTTTCTTTATACTCTGCCTAACTTTTAGAATTTAGTCCCATCATTGTTTCGCCTGAGGTTCAATCATGAAAAATATCAAAGAACAAATTCCTACGAAAACCTTGTCCCTCTTAAAGAAGATTGGCCAGTTGGCCGAACAAAGGGGTGAATTGGCTTTCGCGGTGGGCGGATTCGTTCGGGACCTTCTTTTGAAAAAGAATAGCGTGGATATCGACATTACCATCGAGGGTGATGGGATCACCTTCGCGGAAAAATTGGCCCATTCGTCGGGTTCGGAGGTGGAGGCCTTCACCCAGTTTGGAACTTCCATCGTGGTGGTGCCGGGTTTCGGGAAGGTGGATGTGGCGACCGCCCGCCGGGAATCCTACGAACATCCGGGGGCCCTGCCGAAGGTCGAAAAAAGCGGCATCGTCCAGGATCTTTACCGCCGTGACTTCACCCTCAACGCCATGGCCATGAGCCTCTCGTCCGGGTCTTTCCTCCAGCTTTTGGACCCCTTCGGCGGATTAGAGGACCTCAAGAAAGGCCGGATCCGGGCCCTGCACACGAAAAGCTTCGAGGACGACCCCACCCGTATCTTCCGGGCCATCCGATTCGAGCAAAGATTCCAGAAGCGCATCGAGAAGCAGACCCAGCGCTGGCTGATGAAATCGGTGAAAGGTGAATTCATCCAGAAAGTCTCAGGTGAAAGGCTGCGGAACGAACTGCGCTTGATTTTCAGGGAACCCCACCCGGAAGGCGCCGTCAAGAGGTTGAAAGAACTGGGAGCCCTGCGCCATATCCATCCCGCCTTGGATGTCCTGCCCGCGACCTCAGCCTTTTTAAGCCGTATCCCCTCGGCGATAGAATATTTCCATAAGCTTAAAATCGGGCTGGATGAGGAGACCATGGTTTGGTTTCAAGCCCTATTGGCGAAGCCGAACGAAGCGGAGGCCCAGGCACTGTCCAAACGCCTGATGCTTTCACGCTCCGAGCAAAAAATCGTCCATCAATCGGCCGAGGCTTACCCGGCCCTCTTACACAAGATGGCCAACACCCCATTGGCGATGAGCCAGTTTTATAAAATGCTCTGCCCCCTGCGCCCTGAGGTCCAATGCTTCCTCTTGGCCGCTTCCACGGGTGTCTTACACAAAAAACTCCTGGAATATTTCAAGAAGATCCAAACCTCCAAACCCTGGGTTCGGGGGAAGGATCTGCAAGCCTTGGGGATTGAGCCGGGGTTCCGCTATTCCTTCATTCTCTTGGAGGCCCTGAACGGCCAATTGGACGGCAAGTTCAAGAGCCGTGGCCAGACCTTGAAATGGGTCAAGGAAACCTTCGCAAAATAAGTTTTTGTAATAGTTCAAGCCAGGCAAACCAAACAGCCAACACGAAGCCTCAAATCCACAAAGAAAGACAAATGGATGGTTTTTTAGCGGGTTGCACCCTGGGCCCGCTTCAAGTAAAGTTATCCCCTCATTTTTGAAGACCACGAATTATTTTTAAGGGGAATGGCCTTGGACGAGCAGCGAATTATTTCCGTTTTGATGAATTACAGCATCCTTTTGTTTTCCCTGTGCCTGCATGAGTTCGGCCACGCGGCCATGGCGGACCACTTGGGAGACCCCACCCCCCGCATGATGGGCCGTCTGACCATTAACCCAAAAGCCCATGCCGATTTGATTGGCACCGTTCTTTTTCCCCTGATTGCCATGTTTACTCAAGTCACCTTTCTTTTCGGTTGGGCCAAACCGGTGCCCATTACCCCCGAGAATTTCAAGAATCCCCGCAAGGATGGGGCCTTCGTGGCTTTTGCGGGCCCGATGGCCAATATGGGCCTTTGCCTGATCGCGATGACAGCTTTCGCGATTTTAGACCTGACCGGCTTTTTCCCCCAGGGTTCTCCCGGGGAGTTCAGTTTCCACCAATTTTTTAACACCTTCTTCTGGATCAATTTCGCTTTAGCTGTTTTCAACCTGATTCCCATCTTTCCCCTAGATGGATCATGGATTTTAAAAGCCCTCTTGCCCGGGCCAATGGCTTATTCCTTGTCTAAATTTGATCGTTATGGGGCCATGCTTTTATTTGGAACCTTGATTTTCTTCCGGAATATCCTTGGTTACATTTTCGATCCGGTAGTCGCGTGCTTATTTTTTGGGCTTCATCTGTTCGGTTTGGGCCACATCGCCCAATATCTCAGCTAAAATACACCGGCTTTTAGAATTCAAGAGGTGAACTTGTCCTCCCAGTCTTTAACTCCCCAACCTGTCCGATATCTTTCGGGCGTCCAACCCAGCGGGCGATTGCACCTGGGCAACTATTTCGGGGCCATCCAGAACCATATCCGCCTTCAGGACCAGGGGGATTGCTACTACTTCATCGCCAATTACCATTCGTTTACAACGGTGCAAAACAGCAAAGAATTGGAACGCTATACCTTCATGGTCGCCGCGGATTACCTGGCTTTGGGTTTGGACCCTGCCAAAGCCCTCATCTTCCGGCAAAGCGACGTGCCTGAGGTGACCGAACTTTCCTGGATCCTTTCCACGGTGACAGGTATGGGTTTGCTCGAACGGGCCCATTCCTATAAAGACAAGATCGCCCGGGGTATTCCGCCCTCCGCGGGTTTGTTCTTCTATCCGGTTCTCATGGCCGCCGATATCCTCATTTACCAAAGCGACAAGGTTCCTGTGGGACAGGACCAGGTTCAGCACATCGAGATGACCCGGGATATGGCGGGATATTTCAACAACACTTTTGGCAAGAATGTGTTCAAACTGCCTGAAGGAGTCTTGAGTGAAGCCCCCAAGGTCTTGGGCCTGACCGGCGGCAAGATGAGCAAGAGCGACGAGGCCAGCGTGCAGCAAGGCAACGGAACCAAGTAAGATGCACATAAC
>CAWKIF010000086.1:0-18363 GCA_963849485.1 candidate division FCPU426 bacterium
CGATTCATAACCCCCGGAAGGATAGCTCGTAGGGTTGTATTGAACCTGCGACCAATTGATCCCGTCAGTAGATTTCAATTCGTTAAGGCCACCGTAACCGGCGTAAATCCATAAAGTTCCATTGAGCGGGGACATTTCTATTGGAAAAGTCATGTCTCCCGGTATTGGAGCCCCCCAAGGGTTTATTGAATTCCAATTAACACCGTCCGAAGAGGTATAAACCGTTATATAAGAACCACTCTGTGTCAGTACCACTAATTGCCCATCGAATGAAACGGCACCGCTCATTTGGGCACCCGAATAATAAGGATAGAAAGGTGGTGAATTTGTGACCAGGTTCCAATTTATTCCATCCGCGCTGTTATATATTTCCCAGTTACTCGTTCCGTCGTCATATTCTTCCTTGATATTGAAGGCCCAAAGTTTATTTTGGTAAGCCGTGCAAAAAACGTCGTCCTGCTCAGCCCAGGGTGTGCTGTTAGTAACCAAGCTCCAACTGACTCCGTCGGAGGAACTCCAAATATCCCCCAAGGGTCCAAAGCTTGGGTTGTAGCCGCCCACCATCCATAACCGGTCCCCTTGCCAAGGGCCGGTGGACGCATTGAATTCCGCCACCCCTGCCCCAGACCGGGGAGAGAAACCCGCTCCGGTTACGGCTTGGATCCAGACCCAATTCGGATTGATGCCGGGTGTAAATGTGGGGGTAGAGGTGGGAACGAACGCAAAATTGGAGACCCATCCGGCACTAACCGGACCCGAAGAAGTTTTACCCCCAAAGAACCACAGGTTGCCCCTGGCCGATACGGCGGCGGTGTCAGCCATGGTCGGGAAAGCGGCGTCATAGGTGGACGCGATCCAGTTCTCTCCGTCGGGTGAGTGGTATACATCGTTGTAATAAACGGTGTTTCCATTCAGGTCGTAACCTTGGCCACCCGCTACGACCATCTCATTATTTTCTACTCCCCCAAAAGCGCCATAACGAGGGCTCCAAACCACCCCCGGCGTGGCTTGCGTCCAATTCATACCATCCGGCGAACTCCAAACGTCATTCAGGGGGTTCCCATAAAAATCCTGGCCACCCATCACCCATAACTGTCCGTTATAAACCAAGGTTTGGTGGAAATAACGTTCCGGAAAAGGCTGATTTACCGACACCTGTTTCCAGGTTACCCCGTCCGGTGAGTTCCAAACATCATTTAGGGCGTCATGTTCGGTATCCTCACCTCCGATAACCCAAATTTGGCCCTGAAAAGTCACACAGCCAAAAGCCGTCCGGTCCGACCACGCCGCCGATGAGGGATTTTGATACCAGTTCGTACCGTCAGGAGAGAACCAAATGTCATTTGTAAAAAAAGGCCAACTGTATTGTTGTCCACCAAAAATCCAAAGTGCATCCGTTCCCTGGACTCCGGAAGCCTGTTGGAGTGCGGAACCTGCTGCTGGGTAATTAAAAACCACCGCCCCGAAATCATTGCGAGATGAAAATTGGGTGGTTACCGCCGCCTGATACCAATTCTCGCCGTCCCTGGAGGACCATACAGAGTTCGAAGGATTATTTTGAATCAACCCACCGAGAAACCAATACTGGTTCTTGAAGAACAGGACCGCCCCATCTGAAACGCTCGCCGGTGCGGAAGCGGTAGAATTCCACGATGAAAAACCATCACCGCTCGGCGTTGTGGTGAGTGTGGGGTAGTAAGTGGCCGTTGCTGTAAACGTGGGTGTCGGGCTAGTCAGGTTGAGGCATTGCAAAATCTCAACAACTCGACTGTTCCCCTGGTCAGCCACATATAAAGTCGGATTTAGCTGGCCTGAAGGAATTGGGCCTAAAGCAATTCCCGGGTTCCGTTGAAATATTGATTTTGAGTGCCCTGAAAATTACCTAAAAAGTCCGCAGTGGAAAGATTAAAAGATCCAACCATTCCATTGCCATCAGAGACGTATAGGAGACCATCTTGTCCCGCTTCGATATAATTCACCCCGGCTAATGGTGATGGTGACTTAGTCACATTGACTTGTCCCGTTCCGTTCCAGCTTGAATTATAAATATCAACCTGTCCCGTTCCATTGTCAGCTACATAGACATTACCTGAACTGTCAACCGCCACACCGTATGGCATGTTCATATTCCATGAATTAAGGTAATTTTCATTTTCCGTCATAACGGTCACGTTGGTCCTGCCTTGGTCCGTTACATAAACGTATCCGTTTTGGTTATCCACAGCCACCCCGTATGGCATGAAGAATTCCACTTGCCATATTTTGGTATTAACTCCCTGGGAGTTATAGATATACACATATCCTTGGGACCAATCCGCGACGTAAAGGTTATTGGATGAATCCAACGCTACGCCCTCAGGCATAACCAGATCCCCCAACCCCACCTGCCCCGTCATAGAACCCGCTTGGTTAAATACGTCCACTGCACCCACGGATGCGTCGGAAACGTAAAGGTTGCCCTGTCCGTCCAGTGCCACCCCATTTGGAGTGCCCGCTGAAAAGGTTTGGAAAGAAGGACATGCGTTCAAGACTGCCGTCGGTGTTGGCGTGTTGGTTGGAGTGGAAACCGGAGCGAATATGCCCCAAAAAGAAAAGTGATTTGTGGGAACTACTAACGCGCTAACCGAAGGATTGGTTGGGTCCGGGCCTATTGAGGAAGAAACCATATCCCATTGGGCTCCGTCGAAATAAGCGGCCTGGGCATAACTCACCGTTACTGGAAGGGGAAACGCCAGCGTCACACTTAAGTTTCCGAAATTAGAAATGGGCCCGTTGGGACCCACCGCCTGGAAGGAATAAATGATATTCCCTACCGCTTGGTAACCGCTTGGAGCCGGGATCGAGTAGGTGGGATAACCGTCAACCGTCACCGTGACCCCTTGGTTCAATACCCCGGGCGGAACGATTAATTCAGCCGGATCGGGCAGGGATAGGGTGACACCATTGGGACCCACCGTGGCCTGCGCGGTCTTCAATGGGGTCGGGTTCATATTCGGGGTAAAGGTTGGCGTTGCCGCCGGGGTTGGAGTTTTTGTTAAAGTTGGGGTATTTGTAAATGTAGCCGTAGGAGGAGATATGTTGGCCCTGATAAGGAAATCAACACCATAATAGGCTCCGTAAATGTCCCCTACATCGATTTCAATAGTGTTTTGTCCTTTTTGGAAAAGAGAATTATTCAACGTCTTCACGTCCAAAAAGCCCAAGCAATTAACCCCTTTTCCACAACCCGCGGCAAATTGACTATTTACTAGAATTGTTACCGCATCATCTGAAGCAAATTGAGCATTAAACTGCATTTGGGATGTCGGAATGTCACTTGGCAAGATCATGTACCGGATATCCTTGAATTTGGCGACTCCCGCAATGGTTGTTCCCCCACATGAAATAGTCGCGGCTGGGCATGTAGAAATCCACGAGCTTGGGCAAGATGGTTGCGCCCAATTTGGAGGAGCTTGACAAACGACTAGGCCGGGGCTGTCGTACCCGTCACCGCTGCAGATCAATGTCTGATTTGGAAGAAAAGTTACTCCCGAAACCGTAACCGAGTAATTCCCGTCTGTTCCGGGAGAATAACCAAACCAGGTGCTAGGGCCTTGAGTAATTGAAAGGCCAACCGGAATAGCAGGATTAGATTGGAGGGACACTCCAGCGTTCACAGCTGGAGTGGGTTGGCTTGAAGGGGATTGAGATATAGAGATATTCACCCCCTGGCCTGAAATGGAAATTGGGACAGAGTCGGCGCAATAAGGAAAATTAAATCCCCCTCCCCATTCTGGGAAATTATTTTGGCTAAATGGCAGCCAATTTCCCGTCGCAGTGACCGCGTTAGATCCAGACCCTAAAACGACCTGCAAATTAGCTCTTGTGTCAATGGATTCGCTGGTTGTGACAAATATGCTAGCTGGAGCGCCTCCAGTAAAGGGATAGTCTTGGACTGTATAAGGAGTTCTACTATCCGGATGAGAACAAATATTCATTCCATCTATAGTCGTGCTTGGGCCGGAGGAACAATTATCGTTCCATTCGGTACTGTAAACCCATGTGTCGTCCGGTTCACTGTAGATGTCAATGGCCCGAACGATAGGCGGAGTCACGGCGTAGTAGTAGTTGAGGATGCCTTGGTAATCCCACTTAGATGCTATAGCGAAAGAAACAGCCCCCGCTAGATCAAGGCCTACTTGATTACCTTCAGGAGTTTGCCCAGTGGTGTAATCACTTCGACTTTTTAGGTAAGGTGGGAAGGCCCAAATATTTTCATTAACGTTATCAAATATTTCGTCATCTGAGTAACCACCGAAATTCTGCCCATACATCCCAAAAATAACTACATCCGAACCTGTTGTTGGGCCATTCGGCACGGTTTGGCCACTATCATTTCGGCAAAAACTGTAGATTTCTTGACTTGTTGTTAATGTCGTTCCTTGACCAGAATCGCCATCACTATCTGAAGCAGGATTATCCCAATCAGGCATGGAAGGCACATAGGCTAAATAGGTCTGATTCTTTGTGGAACCAAAAATGTTAAAAGAATAGCTATTTCCGCCCGCAATAAAGTTTGGATAACTATTTTGTTCCGCGTATCCTTCAGCATAACATCGTGCCACAACCGCTTGTGTTTTAGCCACTTCAAGCGGGTATCCGTTTTCAGACAAGACGACACCCTTGATATATGTTTCAAAGGGTATAACGATAATTATGTCTGAGGTTGCATCATTAATAAGCGCAACAGAAGTTGGATAAAGAAGAGTAACGCCGGGGCTTGTGCCATACACATTATTAATTAAATCTACTATTGGTCTTGATCTCGTATCTGACATAGTTGTGCTAACAAGAATATTGAAATTTTCTGGGTCAAATGATTGATTGCTTGGTATGTTTTCGGCAGTATCAATCTGAATGTGGACAGTTATGGGGGCGCTTGTTGGTGTAGCTATTTGCGAAAATGCAATAGACCCGTAAGAAAAGAAAAAAAGTATAGATAGATACGTCTTTAGTTTTTTACCCATTCAATGATATGTACTCCGTCTTCAGATTCCAAAATATGAAAAATGTCCCCTTTAATGTCGATTGCGAAGTTACTAACTGTTTGTGCATAACCGCCCAAACAAGATGAATCCGGTATCCGAGTCAATCTTTCGCCCATGGGGGAGTAAACGTCGATGTAAGCTTCTACTACCTTATAATAAGTATTTAAATTTGGTCCGTTTTTGTAAGCGCACAATGTATAAACATTACCGTTATCATCGACACCCAAGACGGTTGCCCATGAGGTTAATTTATCTTTCTGTTCAATCTTTATACGAACGTGATCAACATCAATTTGACGATTTATTTTTTTCAGGTGTCGATTAATGTTTTTATAAGAAACGAATAAATCCATACCTCGACTTCCCCCACCTACATCGGGGTCTTTTGATCCACCGAAAAGGCGAGGAGGAAGTTTCTCCGGTTTAGTATCATCAATGCTCATGATCGTTACCGACTTTTTTCTGTCGTACGGGTTATAAGCAACACCATGTACAACCCAGCTCAAACCATTATCTTTAAATTCAGTCCGCGTTCCGTCCGGTTTGACCCAAACTAAATTTGGCATTTTCTCTTTTTCGTCTATATAGTCAAAAAAAACATTACCAAATTCATCCACATCAAATTCCGAACCTTTTCGCATTTTATCTATTGATTTGGTAACGTTACCGTCTGGCGCAACAACTATGATTCGCTTGTGAATAGAATCAGCTAAATAAATATTATTTTCACCGTCAATGAGCATTGTAATCAGAGATCTTACTGGACCTACTTTCAAATCACTTTTACCGGGTACAACTACCCCAATTTTCTTATCTGTCGCTGTATTGCTTTCAATGTCTTTTCGAACATCCTTTTCGGTTATATAGCCCTGACCAAATTCATTAGAGCCATCACCCCATTTGAAGAACGCGATTTCTTTTTTGGTGAAGCTAACCGGGGAATCGGATTGGGCGAAAAGGGGATCTAAGGAAAAATAAATGTTTAAAAGTGAGAATGAGACCAAAAATGAAAAGATAACCTTAGATATTAACCTTTGCCTAGACTCATTCTTCATGACGCCCCTCTCGAATAATCGGAATCACTGCCTTGGGCATTGAACCGTACTGGGGTTAAGAAAATAATTCCATTCATAAAAATTGCTGGTGGCGAATGGAGCCTTTAAATCTTCCACACCATACCCCATTAGGCACAAACCACCTCTATGATATTCGTCATCCTTTAAGCAGTCGAAACCAAAAATTAACAATAAATTAGTCAGTTTTTATTCACCTGAATAACTGTAACTTACTTTTTGCTTGTGGAGTTCCCACCCAAGTGATATCCATAGCATGTTTCGATCGATATACAGAAGTCATTTTCAGGAGGAAAGTATGAAATACCCACTTCGTTCAGTTCTCGCGGCATTTATCTTTTGTTCGGCTGCTGTGATTTGGGCAGCAAACCTTCCTACCCCAGTTTCCAACAACACCTTTAAACCATCAAACCCTAAACCACAGTTACTACTGGTAAACAAAAATCTAAAAGCACAATGGCTAAAGATAACAACCGACCAAAGGGATGGAAAGCTTACCGCCGCTCAAGCTAAAACTTTAAGGGAAAATTTAAAGGCTACCCGCAAGCAAGTCTCGAGTTTCTACAAAGGCAACTCAAACCATGACCTGACTTCCGATCAGACAAACCAGATAAACCAGCAAATCCAGACTAACGCGCAATCTATTCCCTAAAAAAACCTCGGTTCCCTTTGTCGGCCGTCCGGGCCGCTGGTAGCCGGGGGTTGCCGAATTTTAGGGTTATATCTTTCGGACTTTTACCGCCTTAGGGCCTTTATCGCCTTGGGCAACTTCAAACTCCACGCGGTCGCCTTCATTCAGGCTCTTGAATCCGTCACCTTGGATTTCGGTAAAGTGCTCGAATAGGTCCGGGCCTCCATCCTGAGTGATAAAACCAAATCCCTTTTCGTTCTTAACAGGATGTTGAATCCCCTAATCGGGGATTCGTGTTTGCGTCGCGAATCATCCCTTGAAATAAGGGATTAAAACCGATTCGCTACTAACCCGTGGCTGTTGGACAGGGTGGAAAACACTTTGGTCTAAAATCAGCACGGCTTCGCCAGCACCCAGTAGAACCACTTTGCTGTTCCCTGTGCCATGTTTTGATCCCTCTACTTTCCAAAAATTTTACTTTGTCAGATTCAACTTCATCTCTTCCAAACCTCGGAAGGTACTGGCGGTGGAGCGACTTTAGCAGATTTCAACACCCAGCCGATACCAGACTTGTAATACCGCCAAAGCCAGTGTTGGATGAGACCCCCACTCCGGCCAAGCCGTTTTCTGATTTCTATGTTTTTTCTTCCTTCCGCAAACCAAGCAAGTGCCTGTAATTTCTCCTTTACCCAGGGCCGGTCTTCTTTTTGAAGATAAAATTCAATTTCTTGAAGGTTCATATCCCGCTCAAAACGGATGTTTTCGCGTCTTTTTTCAGGGGGAGGCGGATAATGGGGAAATTTTTTTTTAAGGAGTCCCACCATGTGAATCAAAGAATAATCGATAGAAAAAGCGATCTCCAAAAATACTCGAATTGACCTGATTTTTCCATTTTCGAATTTTACCCACTGGTCGACCGGGCAACCATACTGATCAGCGGCCTGATCCAGGGTCAGACCTTTTTTAAGACGAAGATCCCGGATCACTTCCCCGATTTTTCTATCAAAATCCATCCGCATCAACTCAATCCTCGACCTTGCGGCTTTCTTCATGGCGGCTAATTCTTCATTTTTATAATTCAATTCGTTCCTCGCCCTCAACTTGAGGTTTCGGGCGGCAAGCTAGGGGTTGGTTTAGGAGTGGGACGCTCCAAAAACGCTGTTTCTTCGGAAAGCCATAGTCTTTCTTTCCCGGATACCTCAACCAAAAGCCCTTCCCCGTGGTTACTCCCAACGGTCCAGGGCATGGGTTTTATATAGGTTCCCTCTTCGCCGGTGATGACATGTTTCACTATATCGCCGGGTTCTAACTTATCCAAAGTAGCTCCAATTACCCATTCACTATTTTCTTCAAGCCTTCAACCAAGCCTATCTTTTTAGGCCGGCCTCTTTTCTTTTTAACCGGCTCATCAGTTGGTTTGTTTTCCGTGGGTTCTTCTTCAGGGTTGGGGAAGATTTTAGAGGCGTAGGTATCCAAAACTTTGTCTAAGAAAATGAATGAATCGGATCCCCGGATCAATTCTTTTTGCTGGGAATCGGCGAAAAAACAGATTTCAATTTGTTTGCCCAGCTCCTTCACCTCATTGAAAACGTAAGAAAAGTCCTTATCGTCGGTGTAGACAATGGCTGTATCGAAAATGTTCCTTGCGGCGTAATAAACCAAGTCCACGGCCAGGAGAACATCGGTGCCCTTCTCCGTAAAGCCGACATCTTTAAAGTTACGGACTTTCCCTAGCCTCGCTTCCAGATATGCCGTTTTGTATAAGGATTCCAAAAAGGGTTGCTGGGCCTTGCTTTGTTCGGGGGCTGTAACCGAGTCGTAAGCGGAATTGTAGTAGAAGGTGCGGACGAGTTCCCGATCCGAACCAGCCAAGGCCTTGGATAATTCGTGGTAATCGACCCGGGTGGACCGGTTGTTGCGCTTAAGGGAGAAATAAAGGTTGCTTCCGTCAATAAAAACACAGACTCGTTCCATTTTGGGCTCTTTCAAAAGGGTGTTGGAATTCGACGGAGGATTTTACAAATTCAGGTTGGGGAATGGAAATAAAAAGGCCCAATCCATGAAAGAAGTGGGCCTGGTGAAGCCGTATTGATAAGTTCTGAAAAAATCGGCTTTCGCCGCCTTTTCAGTAAACCTTATAGGTAACCCCACTATTTCCAGTGTGCCGCCCCTCAATGAGTCAAATTCGGAGGGCGGTAAAGTACCCTTTGGGAACGGAAATCTTTGGGGTCGAGACCTCTGATTCTCGTCTTATAGGAGTTTTTCAGAGGTCTCAAATGTTGAGAAACTATTTCTTCTTCGCGGTTTTTTTCTTGGCTTTTTTAGTCGGCATGGGGAACCTCCTTCCAAGGTAAGAATGGTAAACATCTTAACAGATTTAGAGGGTTAGTGGGGGTCTGACGTAACTGGGAGAGTTGTTACTTAGGGATGGGGACCCGGGATTTGAATATCCTAATTTTTAAAATAGATTTTGGGAAAAAAGATCTATGAAAAAATTCTTCATATTTTCCGTGTGTGACTCACAGCAGCATTTGTAGGTAAAGCGACTCTTTCCGGACTCTTTTTCCAAAGAGATGACAGTCGGCTGTTCCAGGGGTTTCTGCCTGTGGATTGGACATAGGCCATTTAACGAAATAAACGCGTCAATTCTTTTCTTTTTTTCTTCCGCGTTATCCAATGGGAAATCAAACCAAATACTCCTCGAATTAAAACCGGGCATGTTTTTCAAGGGGTTCTCCTTGATCAATAAATGATTAATTCGCGTGGCCATCCTAGTGGCCACGTGAAGCTCCCCTTTTGGTCATAATCTTGTTTTCAGCAGGGTACCAGCGAAAGGTAGTTCTTTAAAGTCTCAACGTCTTCATCTTTTATGGCCGCGAAATGGAGGCCCGCGCCTTTATTGTTGGACCAGACCACATCCGCGAAGGCTGAAATATCCTGGTGATAATCCGGGAGGGAAATATCCAATCGGAGAAAAGTTTCCAGATTGAGGTCCTGATCGGTGACTAGGTAAAGGCCTCCCAAACTCACGTTTTGCGTGTAGCTGGTATGAGTCTTTTTTTGGCGTTCCGGAACAGTCGTTAAATCCGGTTCATCGTCAAACACCCGGTACTTAATGGGGAGCTTGACTGAAGCGCGGGGATGGATTCTTCTTTCGCTTAACGTGTCTGGATCGAGCATTACCAATTCCTTGAAAAATAAAGCACGATAATAGGTCAGGAAGCCAAGGGAACTTACTGATTTTAATCACTGTCAGATTTTATAGATCTTCTTAACTTCCACCTGCTGATCGTTAAAAAACATTTTGCTCACTTCTACGCTTTCCATTGATTTCGCCTTAGAAGCGGCCTGTTGGTAGTAAGAATTAGGGGCGTCATTACCCCCGCAAAGGCTTTTGATCTGGCCCTGAAGTTCTTCAATCTTTTGTTGGCCGATCTTCATGGAGTTGGCCGCTCCCGCTTGGTCAGTATTCAAATAACGATGGGCAAGAATGTGGATTTCGTCGTAAATCATGTACCGGATATCTCGGAGTACCTGTTCCTTGGTCTTGGGGTCCATTGTTGTTTGAGAAAAAGCAGGGGTAAGGGCAAACACAAGGCCAATGGCGGTAACTAGAACTAATGAAAGCTTTTTCATATAACCTCCTATTTGATCGGGATCGACTTGGAAAGGGTGTTTAACTGCTCATTCAATTGGGCTATTTGAGCATCGGTGAGTGTCTTGGAGTTATTGGTTTTAAGGTCGGCTGATTCCTGTTTACGGATCGCGTCCACCTGGCCCTTCAAGGTCTTGCCCTGGGCCTTGGTCAGTTTTCCCGCCTTTACTTCTCTCTGGATTTGGATGTTCTGCTGGCGGAGCCGGATCGTCAGGCGATTCATGGGGGTATTGGGGAGAACTTTGGGCACGGTGGGCGTTGGCATACTCGCGCCAAAGGCCACACATTGAGCCGCGATAAAAACCAAGATTAAAGTTGAACGTTTCATGTTCCCTCCTCGTTTCTTCTAAACTAACAGCTTTATTACATCGTCCAAAGGAGCCCTTATGACCCGCCGTAAGTTTATCAGCGCCCTAAAGCAGGTGTTTCATTCTTCTCAAGAAGCCGTCATTCAATATTTGACTCAGGAGATCAAGTTCCTCCTAAGCCACTTAGCCCGGCGGCCCAAACCTACCCAAGGAGATAAAACCGCCCTCGCCCGGGCCGCTAAAGCCGTGAACCCCCTTTACCTGGAAAAAACCTTCAATCTCTTCACTCCCGCTACCCTTGACCGCTGGTACAGGGAATTGGTCCAAAAGAAATGGGACTATTCCCATCTCAAGAAAAAATCGGGCAGGCCCAGGATTTCCCCTGATCTGGAAGCTTTAATCCTCAAGCTAGCCCTGGAAAACCCCCAGGACGGTTACGACTCCCTTCTCGGAAGACTGCAAACTCTTGGGTTTCAGGCCAATGCCGAAACCATTCAAAACGTCCTCAATCGAAACGGCATCCCACCCGGCAGAAACCGTCAGGGGCAACTTACCTGGAAGCAATTCCTTGAAACGAATTGGGATTCCATGGTCGCCACCGACTTCCTCACCTGGGAAGTCTTTACCCCTTTTGGCTTAATTACCTATTACATCCTCTTCTTCATCCGTCTCAAGGACCGTCAAGTCCATATAGCAGGTGTCACCCCCCATCCCAATGGGGACTGGATGAGGCAAACCGCCAGGAACCTCACCGACCCTGAAGACGGCTTTTTGAAGCCCGGCATGGTGCTTTTGCACGACCGGGATACCAAGTACACCGCCAATTTCACCCGAATTTTGAACGAATCGGGCGTCGAAACCCGTAAACTTCCCCCGGAAAGCCCCAACCTTAATGCTTATGCAGAAAGATTCGTCCGAACAGTCAAGGAACAATGCCTCTCCCGGCTTATCATCACCAGCGAAACCCAGCTGCGGAAAACCCTTCGAGAATTCCTGGCTTTTTACCACCACGAAAGATGCCACCAAGGAATCGGCAACGTCATTCCCTTTCCACTGCCGGAGCATCATGTCAACACCCTGGAAGGCCGAATAACTAAGAAATCCAGGCTAGGAAATTTGTTAAATTTTTATTTCCGCCTCCCAAACCCTGAAAAAACCTTATCCAATCAAGAGAAAATCGCAGTTTGAATATTTTTACCCTACGGGCTGTGGGTGTGGGCATACCAGCACTAAAAGCGGAAATACGTATTAGTAAAAAAATAAATAATAAATATATTTTCATAGTAATTTCTTATGGTTTGATTGGGTTCGGATTTTTTTATAATAAATAAAGGTATCACCACTATTACTAACCAAGTCACCCTTATTCGTGATTTCAAGCCTGTATTCTTCGGAATTTATTTTGATTACCAATTTAATGATTTTATCTTTAAAGGCACCCGGCAAATCGTACCAATACAATGTACCTCTATCGTCTTTTTTGCTTAAATCTTCCATCTCCCCATTAATCAAAAACAAATTATTTGTAACTATTTGATAGGAATTAGCTTTAAAGGTTCCACCTTTGTGAAATGTTCCTTCTTCACATATAACGGAATTTTCACTTAATACTATTTTTTTACCTATCAAATCCTTTAGCAACTTCATCGTATGCCCATTAACACGATCATTTGGGTTAACTATTTTGTAAATTTCCCATTCACCGAGAAAATTCTTAACCTCTAGATATTTTTGATTACAAAAACCACCGTTAGGTAAAAGCGATACTAATAAAAAAGTAATTAAGAAAAAATAATTACTCCTCATCATTCACCTCTTACTTGTGATTAATATAAACGCCATAACCAAAGATAAATGATTCATCTGTTCTTCTTGCTAAAAGGCCAACATCCATTTTTCCAATCCCAATAAACTGGTTAACTGCTAAATCATATCTACCATTATTAACATCATATATCACATTAGAATTCAAAAATGTCGATGGCTTCAAATTGAAGCCTAGGCTTACTAAAGCGTCAAACTCTTGCTGTTTTAATGGTACCTGCACATGACGAATAATCATGTTTTCTATTTTCGATACATCTAAATCAAACAAACCATCTGCCGCTTCTGGGGTAATTCCTCCCATCCACATCTGTTCATCATTAGAACTTGGTTTCCAATAACCATCATGAACCCAATGTCCCCAACCAATTGTTATACCGTCCCCAACCTTGTCGTAATACATGCATACCCGACCTCCTCTTAATTGTTTCAATCCCTCCCAACTCTTTAAAAATGTTTTCCCTTTACCACTGAACATTAAAAGACTTGGTGATAATCTTCCATCAACAGTGAGGGTGCCTTGCAACAATTGACTAATCCTTGCTCCAGTCGGTCCAATAATTGCATCAGAACTATCATTGCCACTTGGATCTATTTCATTTGCCGGATTGTTAGAAGCGAAAACGTATTTATGCAAACTCAGCGGATCATCTGCTTCTCCTTCATCCGTATCCATCCCCATAAACCTTCCAATACCCGGATTCATCCACCTCGCCCTCAGATAAACCAGCCCCGTATCGCCGTCGGCATATTCCCCGTCGTATCGGATGCTTATCTGGTTTGGCCCTGTCCTGTAGGCACTTTCTCCAAATGCGGTATAGCCTAGGGTGTCGGTAGGTGTTCCCGTGCCATCAGTGACAATGCGAACCGACCCTTGCCCATCCTGCTCGAAATAGCTCTTGGTGTTTGTGGTGCCGAATCGGTTTTGAGAAAGCATCTGCGTGCCGTAAGCATAACGGACAGTCACTTGACCGCCCTGCATCTCTTCGAAGACTTGCGAGTAGCCAGTCAGGTTGTTACCATCCACCACATAGACCGTCGTGGTGGTGTTGCCACCACTAATCAGCGTTTTGGATATTCGGTTGCCGTCAAAGTCGTAGGTATAGGTAATGTTGTCACCATTTTGCTTGGTCACGCTGATCAACCGGTTGTTGATGTCGTATTGATAACTGTTACCCGTGGCCGGATCGGAGAGCATGTTTCCATTCAAATCGAAATTGTAGCCGGTCGTTGAGATACGGTCGTTGGTATCAAAGTTGAAAGAATTGGCGTTTTTCTGTAGCCGGTTGCCCACCGGGTCATACGAATAAGTCACACCCGCGTCCGGCACGTTCGGATCTTGGGTGTAGTTGTCTTGTTGTAATCGATAGAGGTCATCCTGCACAAAGATGCCCGTTCTTCCTTCCGCCTCCACTACCTTCGTCCGGTTGCCGGTCGGCCCCAAGGTATAGGTATAGCTGTTCAGGCTTCCCACCGTCAAAGTAGTCAATCGATTGAGGGTATCGTAGGTGTAGTTGTTCGTTACGGCGTTCGAGTCGGCACGACTCGTAAGGTTGCCCACCTGGTCATAGCCCAATACCGTGTTCTGGTTCTCCGTATCCATCACGTTCACCAATCGGTTGGCGGAGTCAAAAGAGTTGACTAACTGCCCGCCGTTGCTGGAATTGATGCTAGTCAGGTTCTCGTGGTGGTCGTACCCATAGTTCAAGGTGTAGGTGCTGTCCGTCTTGGTCGATAGTCGGTCCCGCACGTCGTAGTTGTAGCTAATGGTGTGGTTGTTCACCGTCTCACTGGCTCTTCGGCCCGCCGTGTCATACACCAGGGTCGCCGCGTAGCTTGAGCCTATCTCACTGTTCAATCGGTCGTTTAGGTCGTACCCGTAAGTCAGGGTATGGCTGTTGAAATCTACTTTGTTCGACACGTTGCCCGTGGCGTCATAACTGTAGGTTTCTTGCTGGCCGCCCGGCAATGTGCGGCTCACCCGTTGGTTCATATTGTTGTAGGCATAGGTCGTCGTGTGGTGGTTGGCGTCCATCTGGGATGTCTCGTTGCCCACCGCGTCATACCCAAAGAGAGTCGGTTGGCTCAAGGCGTCGAGCACCTGCGTCAAATGCCCGGCGGCGTCATATTGGTACTGGGTGGTCTTTTTCGCCTGGTCGGCATAGGAAGTCTTTCTTCCCAGGCTGTCATAACCGGTTTGGGTGTAGGTGGTATCCGGGTAGGTTACTTTCGTCTGCCGGTTCAGGGCGTCATAGGTAAAGGTGGTGGTGTTGAGGTTCGCGTCCTGGACGCTCGTCTGGTTGCCGTTGTTGTCGTACCCATAACCAGTGGAATAGCTCAAGGCATCCGTCATCTGAGTGCGTCTTCCGGCATCGTCATATTGATAGCTCGTGGCGTGGTGGTTCTCATCCACCGTGGAGATCACCCGGCCCCCGGCGTCGTAGTTTGTGAAGGTATAGGTGCCATCCTGCAAGGTTACGCCAGCGGCCCGGCCCAGGTCATCATAACCAGTAGTGGTGGTTCTGCCTCCCCGGTCGGTCGAACTGGTCCGGTTCCCATTGGCGTCATATCCATATAGTTGCGTGGTCAGGTCTGGATATTGCACTTTATTCTGCCGTCCCATGGAATCGAAGAAATAACTTGTGTTACGGCCCTTCTGATCCTGCGTACCCACCACATGACCTAGGGCGTCATAAGTCGTCAGAGATTTTGTCCCATCGGGGTAATCCGTCTCCACCAGACGGTTGGAACCGTCATATTGGTAGAGAGTAGTCTGGTTCTGGTTGTTCGAGTTGTGAACTGTCTGGCTTTTACGGTTCCCATTACCATCGTAAGTGTAATCGGTGGAAAGGGCCGCGCCCGACCCGGAAGCCGTGGTCTGGTTGGTCATATTGCCCGCGCCGTCATAAGTGTAGGTGGTAATAGTCTGCTCCGCCATGCCCACCGCCTGGGTTTCGCCCGTCATGTTGCCGTTCGCATCATAGGTATAGGTCGTCATGGTTCCCAAAGCGTCCAGGGTTGAGGCAAGGTTACCCTTGCCATCTGTGGTGTAGGCATTGGTGGTCACATTTCCGTTGGCGTCGGTGGTCGTCACAACATGGCCCTGAAGGTCGTAGGTATAGCTGGTGGAATGGCCCAAGGGGTCGGTTACCTTGGTCATCAACGAGGGGTTGGGCGGGGTGTTCGTGTCTTTATACTCGTAAGTCGTGGTGTGGTGGAGGGGGTCGGTTTCCGTGAGCTTGTTGTTGTACCCATCTTGCGAGTAGGTATAGGAAGTGACCACTGGAGCGCCGTTTAGATACTGCGTTTCAACGAGAATGTTCCCGTTGTTGTCGTAAAGGTAGCTGGTAGGTTGGCTGAGGCGGTTGGTCACGCTTTGGCTGTTGGCGGCCAGGTTGTAGTTGTAGGTGATTTTGTTGCCGTAGGCGTCGATGGTGTCTATCAGCCGGCCATTGGCATCGTAATCGTTGCGGATGGGGGTGTCCCCCAAGGGGTCTTTGATGTTCGTTAGGCCGTGGGTGTTGTTGTAGGTGTAAGAAGTCTTTTCATTCTTCGCTGCGGCGGCTGGGTCTTGGTAAGTACTCAGATTCCCAGCGCCGTCGTTTGTATAGTTGTATACATTGCCTGAGGGGTCCGTGATCCTGTAGATACGACCCTGGGAATCCCGGTTGAAGGTGATATTCTCCTGCCCCGCCTTGGCACCGGCCCATTGGATGCCGCCGGAACCGACGGAAAGCACGTTCCCGTTCAGATCCGTCATACTTTCAAGACCAACTCCAACTTTTAATTTATATTTCTTTCCAGTCTCATCGGTCAGTATGAATTCCTGTGGGTCCCAACTGCTGACATCGGTTTCACCAGTATCTGAGTTGTAAAAAATCGTCATTTCCTCTCCACCTTCCTTAAGGAATCCCGGATCGGTTGTCTGTAATTTGCAAGTTGGCGCGGTCCCGTAAAGCGGCTGGAATGTAAAGAAGTCGGTGGTAATTGGATCAGCAACCGGAGGTGAGTTGGAAATCGGCTGGAACCGATAGACCTTTCCATTCGGGAAAGTGATCACTACTATATGGGATTGGGTAGGGACCAAAGTGTAAGTTGTAATGATGTCTCCACCTTGAGCCTCTTCCCACCCTGATCCGCCGAAATCTCCGGTCGTTTCCACCTGGATGTTAGAAACGTCGAGAGTCCACCCAATACCGAAATCACCTTGGGTCTTGTTTCTTGAATCGTAGGTACGGATCACCTGCATGGGTATGCCGGATACCGGGACGTTCAAGTCGGTGAAGGAAAGCGTGAAGTTCCCCACCTTCTCGTTACCGGTCACCGATATGTTCGCGTTAAAGGGCAGGTAATCTCCGCCCTGCTCGACAACGTAAAGCGTCAGGGTATAAAGGCCGTTGATCATCAGGGTCGGGTCCAAAGTGCCTAAAACCCCATTAGTCACCTCGTTGGTGCCGGAATTAATAGTCGTGGCGGCGTTGGGATTCTCCGCCGGGGCGAGGACCAAGAACCAACCGCTCTGGTATCCCGAATTAGGCGGAGCGGGGAAGAAATTCCCGTTGGCCGTGCCGATAATAGTGACCGGGTTCGTCACTTGAGCGCCGTCGGCCACAACTTCCGCGGGAACGAGGTTGTTGGGGCTGGAGAACTCCTGGAGGTAATCTATTTCGGAATCCAGGGGTAGGGCGGCGGCGGCGTAGCTGTAGAAGTTACCGTGGAAGTGGCGGTGGGAGTACTAGTCGAGGTCGAGGTGTACCAGGTGCCCTGGGGCGTTGGGGTATAGCTGGGGGTGGGGCTGAGGGTTGGGGTAAGGGTTATCGTCGGCGTGAAGGTAGCCGTCGGGATCGCCTGTTCCCCAGTCACCTCAATACCCGCTAAGAAAGGCACATCCAGCGATTGGGGCTCTGCCTGGAGTACCACATCCAAAGTTCCAAGACCCAGCGCCGCGCTGGGGGAACCAGGCACGAGGGTGACGGGAATATTGAATAATGTCCGGTCATAAGCCGTTTCAAGGGATGACACTACGTTCAAGTCCAGTCCCTGGATCATGGTCTGGCCCTGTGTCAGGACGTCGAATACCCTCTGTCCCGGCTGGTCATACTCATATTCCGCCCATTTCAAGGTCACTTGGTAATTCCCGGGTAAACATCGAAGTCGTATTCCACAACCGGGCCTTCCATGAAGGTCTGATAGACCGTCGAGTCCTGAGTGCCGAAAATGGGATAATCGGAGGGTAGTTCGTAATCAGTGATGGTCTGGTTCGACGTATCGATATAACCAAAACTTCCGACTTGGTAGGGCTGGTCGGCCAGCCAGGAAACCCCCGTGGAAGGGCTGAGATAAAGATCACCCCCCGCGTTTAACGGGATATCCAACGCGCCAGGAACAAGAGTCGGGGTGGAGGTAAGTGTTGAAGTAGGGGTAGACGTAAAGGTCGCCGAGGGTTGAGTACCCGTCGGAACCAAAGTCGATGTCAGTGTGAGGGTTGGGGTGGTTGAGGGGGTCCAGGTCGGCGTATTCGCGTAAGGGTTAAAGGTGGGTGTCACGGTGGGCGTCGACGTCACGGTCGGGGTGGAAGTGGGCGCGGGCGGGAAAAGATAGGGGGGCGCGGGGTTCAAACCGACCTGTTCCCCGACAATCTCAATGGCCGCCACAAATGCCGCACCTTCGCTGTTGGGCGCCGTTACCAACCGGATGTCCAAGGTGCCAAAGTTGCACACGATCCTTTTTGCGAGGGCCATGTGCAGGTCCCCTCCACAAAAAAACACGACACAAGCGAACACAAGGGATATAAACAGCCAGGAGAAGAAGTAAGAAAAGGGGCGAGACGTGGAAAAGTGGAACA